>CBINGC010000007.1:0-131643 GCA_966250105.1 uncultured Sphingopyxis sp.
CAGCTGACTCTTAATCAGCGGGTCCTAGGTTCGAGCCCTAGTGCGTCCACCATTTCTTTCAAAGACTTAGCGGCCAGTCTTGAGCAATTGCATCAAACGCTCCAGATGCCGTGTAAGCACCGGGTAAGCACGCAATGGGCGGCGCCCGTCAAATCTTATCAAACATTATCGGTAGCTTACGCCAATTCTCGCCGCCAACTTGCGGGCTGAAATGTCACGACGCGGTCAGCTTTTTGATGTGCCTTCCCCATCGCTTCATCGCTTGGCGCTTCTCCTCCTGATACGGGTAGCATTGGTACACACCAACGATGCCGCTCTTCGTCCCGCAGAGATGATTGAGAACGGACTCGATGATTTCCGTCCTGATCTGCAAGGCTTGCATGCCTGTCGCCACTGTCCGGCGAATATCGTGAATCCGCCAAGGCGCCAAAATGGCGCCCTCCTCCCCCGCTAACCTCATTTTTCTAACGGTCATGGCATCCCATTTCTCTTTAGCTTTCGAGAATGCACTCAGGCGCGTCCCGGAGCTCGACTGGAACACCAAGCATGTGACGGCCAATCTTTCCCACCTGCGATTGCGATTACCTGCTTGCTCAGCGGGATAAGATGCGGACGGCCATTCTTTGATCTCTCGGCTGGCAAGTCCCGTCGGCCGCCTTCACGTCGCAATTCCGACCAGTCCAACCCGATCACTTCGCCGCGCCGCTGTCCGGTCAAAATCATCAGCCGAAATGCCGGACCATATTGCCCCGCAAGCTGGAAACTTGTTTTCCATGCGCAACGCAGTTCTTCGGTTGAGAGATAGCGATTCCGGGGTTTTGGCGGCGGAGGGGCATCCACTCCTTCGGCGAATGCTGGAGATCGTCCGGGCTCATCGCCCATTTGAACATTTTACGTAGCGTCGCGTGCATCGCCCGCGCAACAGACGGTCAGTTTTCCAGGCGTCGATAGATTGCGGTAAGGTCTGACCGCCGGACGTCTGAAATCCGTTTGGTTCCGATCGTCGGTACCGCATAATGAACCAGCATCGAGCGGATGCGCGACCAGTCCTTCCAACGCCGCTTGAGATACTCTTCGGTGAAATGCTCGACGTACCGATCAAATCGAAGCTCAACCTGCTTCCGACGGCGTTCGCGACGCCTTTCTAGCGGATCTTTACCCTTTGCGACCTGCTTCGCGAGATCAAGCGCCTTGTTTCGCGCGCTTAGAGCTGTCCACGGCGCGCGGTGGCGGCCAATAGTAAAGCGCCGCGAGATCGAGCCCCTACCTCCCAACCGATATTGATAGATGTAGGACTTTGTGCCGCCTTGCGTCACGCGGACGCCAAATCCAGGAAGCACCTTATCCCAAAGGGAAGTGTTACCGCGCTGCGGGGCGAGATGATCGACTTCGATAGTTGTTACGTTTCCGACGGGCATGGCTCGTCCTCCTCTCTTAACTCGGGAAAACGTCCCGACCCGAGAGAAACGCTTACCGACCTTAAACGTCGGCTTTTGACCGGTCGCAGCTCGACTGCTGACGATGGCTGATCGGAGGGAGCGAAGCCCGAGACTTGTGGCTGACGCCATATGAGAACCGGCGTAGTCGGTGGAATGCCTGCTCCAAGCCGGTGCAGTCATCCATCGACGGGCGGGCCTGTTTCAGTGCAGGGCAACCCGAGCCAGGCCGCCATGTTTTCGATTTCGACGGGGAACCGAGTGGAGGAATAATAGCAGGGGGCTTCGTGAGAGAAAGCGGCCGCTAGTGGATGCCACCCGTACTTCAGAATTGACTGGTACGGCGAAGTGCGTAGCGACTGCGCACGATACCGTCCGCAACATCATCTCCGTGAACGTACGCAGCTTCAATATGTGCGCGGATCACATCAGATTCTTAACATTGGGTGCGTGCGGCAGTTGCCGCTACCCGCTCTTTCAAGTTATCGGGCACGCGCGCGCCGAGCCGAGCCAGCTTCTTTTGAATTTTTTTTTGCATGCATCATCCTAGGCAGCGGTTGGAAGCGGTTCGCGGGCAGCACCGCGATTGCGCCAAACCAGCAGGTGCATTGGGCGATCGGCGCGATACGCGTTCCACGCTTTGATACAGAGCGCGACGCGTTCTGCTTCTGCCATTCGAGCGCGATGGGATGACCGGGTGCGAAGCAATCTCTCCCGCAGGTGAAGAATCGGACTGTCGGATGCGAGCCCCACACCGTCCCCGAGGCGCATGAAGAACATATCTGCACGCTCGTCATCCTTGTCCGCAAAGGTTCGATGCAATGCCGCTGCGATGCCGCTGCGATGCCGCTTCCCATGATCTCGCGAATGGTCGCAACCTGCTTCAGGCTTGTCCTGATACCTGGTCGACGTTCTAAAAGATCAAGTAGTTCTCCACTCGACGGGGAAGAATTTGCAGCAAGTACAACGTTGTTCTCGATCATCCACAGTCAACGCAGTGCGGATGCGAAGATGATAGTATTGCTTTCGCCGCGCTCGCGCAGGACATCACTCATTGCCCTTCGTCGCCCGATGTCTAGGGTGCTAATGACCTCTTCATCCAAACCCTCGACAATTATCGCGGGAAATGATGTTTTGGATTTCTTTGCGGCTTCAAGCCGGTGCCGGCCATCAATCAAATGTCCCTGTCGGCTAATTTTAATCGTCTGGCCGTTGAGCTTCCAACGGCCCGCCGCCATGTCACGAGCATATTTATTGAGGACCGCCGATGAAACTGACCTGTTTGGCGCTCGGTCGTCGAGCAGCTTCTCAGCCATTTCTGGAGTGATCATAACCGCCCGAACCTGGAGTTTGATACTGTCTGGGGGACGTCCGACGTCATCCGACGCATCGCGCGCCATACGGCTGAGCGGTCCCCAATCGTTGGCTACCTGTATACGAGGGAATTTTTCACCGGCACCGTAGCGCAGCGCCTTGATCGTCTTGCCGGCTTCGAACGCGTTCCAAGCTTTGATAGCGACAGCGAGCATGTAGGTCTGCTTTCGGCTGCCTCCCTGACTGCGCATTTGCATCAAGACATTTCGGAGTTGAACGATCGGATGATCCGGGGCTTGAGCGGTCGGTTCCTGCAACTGGGTCAGGAAATGTGTGGCTTTGACTGGATTTATTGCGCTTGCAAGATGATGGAGTGCGATGGCGCATCCGTGAGGCAGCAACGGAGTTGCCCGCAGCGCGGGCATGATGCTGTCTCGGATTTGGGGCTTTCGTTCTAACAATGCGAGCAGAGCGGCGGGGCTTGGTGTCTTACCTATTCCTGGTGTAGCGCCCAATCCATATGACCACAAAATACGAAGCGCAGCGCCCAGTGGACGGCCGTGCCGTTCCTGACGAATAGACAAGATATCCGCCAAAGTTCGCTTCCGCACCGCATCGATCGTCTCAAACGCCCCGTTGTCGATACCGCGGATAACCAGTGTGTCGAAGGCTGTTCCGCTGTCGATGCAGGCGTGTAGCCTCGCTCGCCCGTCAAGGAGCACGCCGTTGACAGAAAATACGATTGGCGAACCTTTCAACACCCACCCACCTGCAGCCATATCGCGCCCGAACGCTTCCCGTGATGGAACATCAACTTTTGCATTGCTGAAGACGCGCTCAAGCATCTGCTTGGCGACATTGGGGGTTATCCGTTCGATGGCGGAGGAGATGCTGTCCATCTCGCCATTCTAAGGCTCAATCTTTGCGGCGTTGAGACACTATGATGTCCCACAAAAAGCTGCAGGATATCGTACGCTAACTGGCAGCCTCCGTTGCAGGCCGCTCCCGCTTTGGCAGGAAATTCCGAAGAAGAGAGCGAACGGAGCGTTCGCTTGCGGGTCTTCGATACCCGCCAATGATCGATCAAATGTGCGACACGGCTGAAGACCGCTGGCCCTTTGGGAGGCGACCCATGCTCGTCGGGCTTCCCGATTCGGTATTGGGAACGAGCCGACCGAACAAAGTCTGTCCGACATCTGGAGTCCGGATTGAACAGCGGACTACGGACCGAACCGCGGCTATCGGTCGTTAGCCGACATCGCCGCACCTACCGCCCGATCTGCGCCGCCTTGTCGCGCAAATCCGCCGCTGCCTGCGCTTTCCCACGCTTGTCCAGCAACCCCGCATAAAATTCCATGATCCCCGCATTGAGCGGTTGCAACCGATAGGCGCGGTCGATCAGCACCAGTGCGCGCACATCGTCGCCCTTCGCCGCCCACGCGCGGGCCAGTTCGCGCAGGATCACCACGTCGCGGTCGCCGATCCGCCGCCGCACGCGCCCGAAATGCCCGATCGCCTGGTCCCAATGCTCCAGATCCATCGCAAGGTGCCCGGCAAGCCGGTCGGCGGCGATGCTCGATGGCTGCCCGTCGCGCAGCGCCAGGATCGCGGCGCCCGACCCGGCGGCGTCGCCCGCACGATAGAGCGCGTTGGCGAGGCGCAGCGTCGTGCGCTCGCCCGCATCGATCGCGCGCGCGGCGCGATAGGCCTCGACCGCTAGGCCGAAGCGCCCGCCAGCCAGCGCCGCATCGCCGAGCAGGATATGCGCATCGGCGACGCCGCGGTTCGCGTCGCGCAGCCGCGCGGCGCGTTCGATCGCGCGCGCGCTATTGCCGCTCGCAAGCTCGGCCGCGATCGCCGGGATGACCTTGGCGGGATCGAGGGGCGCA
Organism: uncultured Sphingopyxis sp.; assembly: GCA_966250105.1. Taxonomy (GTDB): domain Bacteria; phylum Pseudomonadota; class Alphaproteobacteria; order Sphingomonadales; family Sphingomonadaceae; genus Sphingopyxis. Next base: position 4,640 of record CBINGC010000007.1, read on the forward strand.
GCCTCGGCCGCCATCGCGATCAGCCCATAATCGTCATCGACCGCAAAGGGCACGGCTTCGCCCGGGCTCAGCGCCGCCGCGCGCCCGAGATAATCCGCCGACTCCATATTCCGCCCCAGCTCTGCCGCCGCGCGCGCCGCGAGGATCAGCGACCAGCTATCGGCGTCGGGGCGGCGGACGAGCGGCCACAGCGCCTCGCGCGCGGCGCCCGCATCGCCATCGGCCCATTCGGCGGCGGCGAGGATGCGGCGCGCGGTGAAATTATGCGGCTGTTCGGCGAGCAACCGGTCCGCCCACGTCGCCGCAACCGCCTCGCCGCCGAGTTCGAGTTCGACCACCGCGCTCAGCAGCATGAAGGCGGGCTGCGCGTCGAGTTCGCCGCGCGTGCGCTGGAGCAGGCTGCGCGCCAGCGCATATTGCCCCGCGCGCGCCGCGAGCACGGCTTGCAGATAATAGAGCCGCGGATCGCGCGGCACGATCGTCGCCGCATGGCGCAGCGCCGCCAGCATGTCGCGATAGCGGCCGAGGTCGCCGAGCGTCGCCGCCTGATCGATCAGCGCGTCCGCATTGTCGGGATCGGCGGCGAGCGCATCGGCATACCAGCCGAGCGACGCCTCCAGCCCCTCTTCGCTCCGCACCAGATTCGCCTTGAACGCCAGCGCCGCGCTGTTCGCCTTGTCGAGCTCGATCGCATAATCGACCGCGTCGCGCGCGCCGAGCGTGTCGGCACCGGCGTCGCGAAAGCGCGCGACATCGACCCATAAAGCCGCGCTGCGCGGCAGTTCGTGCACCGCCCGGTCATAGGCTTCGCGCGCCGCGGCCAGATCGCCGTTCGCCAGATGGACGTCGCCCGCCACCCACGCCGCCTCGCCCATCATCTCGGGGATGACCGGACCGCCCTCCAGCACTTCCAGCGCACGCGCCCCCTCGCCCTGCATCGCATAGGCGCGGGCCAGCAAAGGCCGCAGCGCCGCGTCGTTGGCGCCCGCGCCGAGCGCGCCCTTTACCGCCGCTTCGGCCCCGACCCCGTCGCCGAGTTCGATCGCGACCCGCGCGAGCGCGACGCGGCGCGCGATGTCGCCCGGATTGTCGGCGATCGCCGCCTGCAACGCCGCCCGGCGCTGCTCATCGGCGGCGCGGGGCGTGTCCGGTCCGCCGCCGCCGCACGCCGCGAGCAGTAGCGCCGCCGCCAATGGCGCGCCGGTCCAGACGCGGCGAAAACTCATTCAGCCCTGCATCCGATATTGCTTGAGCAGGTCGTAGAGCGTCGGCCGGCTTATCCCGAGCAGCTTCGCGGCGGCGGAGATATTGCCTTCGCTCTGCGTCATCGCACGGCGGATCGCGAGCCGGTCGGCGGCCTCGCGCGCGCTGCGCAGGTTGAGCCACGCCTCCTCGCCCTCTTCGCCGCCGCCCGCCATATCGAGGTCCTCGCGCATCACCAGCTTGCCGTCCGCCATGATAACGGCGCGCTTGATCCGGTTTTCAAGCTCGCGAACATTCCCCGGCCAGCGCGCCTCGTCGATCGCCTGCAACGCATCGGGCGCGAAGCCGCGCACCCCGGGATTCATCTCGGGCGCATATTGGTGGAGGAAATGCCGCGCGAGCAGCACCGCGTCGCCCGGCCGCTCGGCGAGCGAGGGGATCTTCACGACCATCTCGGCGAGCCGGTAATAGAGATCGTCGCGAAAGCTCTGCGCGGCGATCATCGCATCGAGGTCGCGGTGCGTCGCACAGACGATGCGCGTATCGACCGCGATCGCCTTGCGCCCGCCGATCCGCTCGATCGTGCGTTCCTGCAAAAAGCGCAGCAGCTTGACCTGCAAGGGCAGCGGAATGTCGCCCACCTCGTCGAGGAAGAGCGTGCCCCCATGCGCGAGTTCGATCTTGCCCTCGGTCGTCTTCACCGCGCCGGTGAACGCGCCCTTTTCATGTCCGAACAGCTCGCTTTCGAGCAGATTTTCGGGGATCGCGGCGCAGTTGATCGCAACGAACGCCCCATCGCGCCGCGCGCTTGCCTCGTGCAGCCCGCGCGCGAGCAATTCCTTGCCCGTCCCGCTCGCGCCGAGCAGCATCACCGACACGTCGAGGTTCGCGACGCGCTCGATCGTGCGCGCGACCTTCTGCATTTCGGGGGCGCCCGTGATCATCCCGCCGAGCACGCGATTGTCGCCCGCGCCCGCGCTCGCCAGCCGCGCATTTTCGACTTCGAGTTCGCGAACGTGAAACGCGCGCGCGACGATCAGCCCCAGTTCGTCGATATCGATCGGCTTCTGATAGAAATCCCACGCGCCGCTCGCGATGGCGTTGAGGGCGCTCGCGCGCTCGCCATGCCCCGACACGACGATCACCTTGGTGTCTGGCTTGGCCTCGAGGATCGCCTTCAGCGTCCGGAATCCCTCGCGCGTGCCGTCGGGATCGGGCGGCAGGCCAAGGTCGAGCGTGACGACGTCGGGCTCCTCGGCGCGCAGCAGCTCGATCGCGGCGTCATGGTCGCCCGCGACGAGCACGCGATAATCCTCATAAGCCCATTTGAGCTGCGCTTGCAGCCCCGCGTCGTCTTCGACCACCAGCAATGTGCGCAAATCGGTCCGGCCCTCGTTCATTTCATTCCCACCTTCGTCACCCGCGCATCGCCTCCCGCCGCACCGCGCGCGTCGGCGCTGGGCAGCCACAGCGTGAAATTGCTGCCCTTGCCCGGCTCGCTCGCCACTTCGATCGCGCCGCCCATCGCCTGCGCGATCTGGAGCGCCTCGAACGCGCCGAGCCCGAACCCCGAATCCTTCGTCGACACAAAGGGCTTGAACAGTTCGTCGCGGATGAACTCCCGCGTCATGCCGCAACCCTGATCGATCACGTCGATGCGTACGCGTCCCTGTTCGGCGACCGCGACGACCTGCACCGGCGTTTCGGGCGCCGACGCGTCGATCGCGTTGGTCACCAGATGCTGAACGATCTGGCGGATCGCGCCCGCCTCCGCCCACGCCGACAGACCCGCCTGGCAGCCGACGAACAGCGCACGGCGCGGCCGCATTTCCGCCGCGACCTCGTTCAGCACCGGCTCGACCAGCGTGCGCCCGGGCTCGGCGGCGGGCCCGCGCTCGCGCGGCGACAGGCGGACAAGCATATCGCTCAGCCGCCCCGCCGAAATCTTCAGCGTCTGCGTCATGTCGGCGCGGAACTCTGGCTTGTCGGCATGGCGCTCGGCATTGCGCGCGAGCAGCGACAACTGGCTCGCCAGATTCTTGATGTCGTGCATGATGAAGGCGAAGCGGCGGTTGAACTCGTCGAAGCGCCGCGCCTCGGACAGTGCCTGCTGGCTCTGCGATTCGGCCAGATAGCTTGCCGCCTGTTGCCCCGCGATACGCAGCACGTCGAGATCCTCCCAGTCGAGCGCGCGCGCCACCGCCGGGCGATGCAGCACGGCGATCGCGATCATCCGCTGGAAATGGAGGACGGGCACCACCACCCAGGCGCGCGTGTCGGCGATCAGCCACTCGGGGATCGCCAGATCCTCGCCCGCCGGACTTTCGCCCGCCAGATTTCTCGCCGGAACGCCCCGGCGCTCGGCGTCGAGGTCGACGATATGCTGCGTTTCCTGCAACATGAAGGCCGAGCGCAGCGACAGACCCGCCTCCTCCCCGACCCCGCCCGGCCAATGCCATTGCTCGGCGACACGAAAGCCACCCGACGCGGCGGGCAGCATCAGCAAGGCGCCCGGGCTACCCGTCAATTGGGCGAGCGCCTTGGCGACGCGCCGGTGGAGATTGCGATCATCGTCGCCCTCCCCCTGCGCCAGCGTCGCGGTGAACCGCATCCATTCGGCGCGATAGTCGTACCGATGCTCGAAGAAATGCTTGGAGATCATCACGGAGAGCCACGACCGCCATCGCGAAGAGGCCAGCATGAGCCCGCCGGCGCCGAGCGCCACGGCGAGCGAGATCGCCTGCGCCAACTCGGCATAATCGCTGCCGACCGCACGCGCGACCGCGCCGGTCAGCGCGATCAGGATCAGATAGGCGGCGCCGCCCAGCAGGATCAGCGATCGCGTCGTCGCCGCGCGCGACAGTCGCATCCGCTCGCGGCCGATGTCCATCGCCGCGACGACGTGGATCGGCACGGTCAGCAGCGCGACCGCCGGCAACAGCGCGATCAGCGTCGAGGCCTTCGCTCCGGTCAGCGCGCCGATCAACTGGACGTTGAGTTCATAGGCCCAGAGCATCGCGAACCCGCCCGCGACCGCGAGCACCGGCATCCGCAGCCCGCAGCTCGCCCGGCGGACGGCGCCGTCGATGATCAGCAGCCCGCCGATCGCCACGATCATCGCGGTAAAGGTCAGCGTCGGCTTCATCCACGAGGAGGCGGCGGGCCCCGCGCGCAAATGCGCCGCCGCGCCTAGCAGGAAGGCGAGCAGGCAGATCGTCGCGAGCATGCGCAGAATCAGGCGAAGCGGCCGCGGCATCGGCGCGCGCGGCGACCAGAAGGTCGCGCCGAGCCAGCCGAGCATCGCGCCGTCGCGGACCATCTGCACGACCAGCGCCTCCGACGATCCGGGCGAAAAGACCGCCAGCGCCGCGCACCACAGCGCGGTCGCCGCCGCCGCCGCCACCAACCAGCGCGGCGCGGGCATCAACGCCGCCATGCGCGCGCGCGGCCGCATCAGCAGCCACAGCGTGACGCCGGTAAAGCCCGCCAGCGCGACGACCGAGAGAATATGCGACAGGGTCGCGAGCGCGCTCACGGCTACCTTGCGCCCTCCGGCCACAGCACGACGCGCACCGTCTGCAGCAGGATCAGAAGATCGAGGAAGGGCGAATAATTTTTGGCGTAATAAAGATCATATTCCAGTTTCACGCGCGCATCCTCGACCGACGCGCCATAGGGATAGTTGATCTGGGCCCAGCCGGTCAGGCCGGGCTTCACCATGTGCCGTTCGGCATAATAGGGCAGCTTCTTTTCGAGTTCCTCGACGAAGCTCGGCCGTTCGGGGCGCGGCCCGACGAAGCTCATATCGCCCTTGAGCACGCACCAGGTCTGCGGCAGCTCGTCGATGCGCAGCTTGCGGATGACGCGGCCGACGCGCGTGACGCGCGGATCATTCTCGCTCGCCCACACCGCCTTGCCGGCGGCCTCGGCGTCGGTGCGCATCGAACGGATCTTGAAGATGTCATAGGGCTCGCCGAACAGGCCGACGCGCGGCTGGCGATAGAAGATCGGCCCGCGGCTATCGAGCATCACCGCGATCCCCGCGACGATGATCAGCGGCAGGCCGACGATCAGCACGATCAGGCTGGCAAGGATGTCGAACAGGCGCTTGCCGACCTTCGAAATCCGCTGTCCCGCCGAAAAGCCGTCCGAAAAGATGAGGCCGCTCGGGTTCGTCGTCGCCAGGTCGACGCGCCCCGTCTCGCGCTCGATAAAGCTCGCGATGTCGTTGACATGCACCCCCGTGGTCTTGACGCGGAGCAGATCGTTCAGCGGCAGCGCGTTGCGCCGCTCCTCGAGCGCGAGCACGACTTCGCCGGCGCGCAGCATCACGACATGGTCCGAAAGATTGGCGATCGCCTCGCGCTGCACCGCGCCCGGCACGGTCTTTTCGGCCGCGCTCATCGCGACGAAGCCGACCATCTCGAGCCCGCTTCCGGGCGCATCGGCGAGCGCGGCAAGCCGCGCCGCGCGCGGACCGGCGCCCAGCACCAGAATGCGGCGGCGAAAGGCCTCGGTCCCCGCCGACTGCGTCAGCGCGAGGCGGATCACGAACAGCACGCCGATCGCTAAGACCATCGCATAGAGACTGTTCGCGCGCCACAGCGTCGCCATCGGCAACAGGAAGCCGAGTACCGAGAGAAAGATCACGCCAAGCGAAATCGCGGCGAGCAGGCGCGCGGTCGCGAAACGCATCGAGCGCAGCCCCTCGTTCCCGTACATTCCGGTCGCCATCATCGCGAGCGAATTGGAAACGCCGAAGGTCAGCAGCGGCAGCCAGCGGCTCGCCAGCGGCCCGGCATCGAACCCTGCCTGGTGCGCGTAAAGATGCCACGCCCCCTCGGCCGAGCCGAGCAGCGCCAAAAATTCGATCAGCGCCAGCCAGACGACGGCGTGCGGGACATAATGTTTGAACAGCCGGAACATGTGCGCGCGATACTACAGCTTAGGCGTCAACTGTCGGTTAATTTTACACTCGGATCTTGCGTCATGTTATGTCTTGTTCCCCCCGCATCGTGCGATAGGCTGACCTTATGACCACCCTGATCCAGCCCGTCATTTTGTGCGGGGGCGCGGGCACCCGCCTGTGGCCCGAATCGCGCGGCACCCGCGCCAAGCAGTTTCTGTTGCTGCACGGCCAGCGCAGCCTGTTCCGCCAGACCGTCGAGCGCACCCCCGCGGGGCCCGACTTCCTGCCCCCCGTGGTGCTGTGCGGCGACGGCCATGTCGCGATGGTCCGCGAACAGATGAACGACCGCGAGGAGGCGCTGCTCGTCGAGCCGATGCCGCGCAACACCGCCGCCGCGATCGCCCTCGCCGTGGCGCAGGCCGACGCCGATACGCTGCTCCTCGTCATGCCGAGCGACCATGTCATCGCCGACGTGCCCGCCTTTCACGCCGCGATCGCCAAGGGGGTGCGCCTCGCGCAGAAAGACTGGATCGTCACCTTCGGCATCACCCCCGACAGCCCCGAAACGGGCTTCGGCTATATCGCCGCTGGCGAGGCTCTTGGTGACCCCGACGAAGATGGGGGATTCGCGGTCGACCGCTTCGTCGAAAAGCCCCCGCTCGCCGAGGCCGAGGCGATGCTCGCGGCGGGCGGCTATAGCTGGAACGCCGGCATCTTCCTGTTCCGCGCCGCGCGGATGCGCGACGCGATGCTCACCCATTGCCGCCCGATCTTCGAGGCCGCCGACAGGGCGATCGCCGCCGGGATGCGCGACGGCGACGCGCTCTATGCCGACGCTATCGAATTCGCGAAGGCGCCTGCGGATTCCATCGACTATGCCGTCATGGAAAAGGATGATCGCGTCGCGGTCGTCCCTGTCGCGATGGGCTGGTCCGACCTCGGCTGCTGGCACACGATCCACGCCCTCGCCGAAAAGGACGCCGCCGACAATGCGGTCACCGGCGACGCCTTTCTCCACGACAGCCGCGGCAACCTCGTCCGTGCCGGCGACAAGCGCGTGTCGATCCTCGGCATGGACAATATCGCCGTCATCGTTGACGGCGACGATATATTGGTCATCCCGCTCGAACGCTCGCAGGAGGTCCGCGCCGCGGCGAAGGCGCGCGAATAGACCTGTGCGATCGCCGCGTTTCGCTGACGCCCCGCTCGGGCTGCTCGACCATCATCCGCACGAACTGCGCGCGCGCCACTGCCACAACGATGCCTTCGTCGCCGTGGTGCTCGAAGGGGGCTATCAGGAAGCGGGCGACGAGGGCCGCTTCGACGTTCGCCCCGGCGATGCGCTGATCCACCATCCGTTCGAATCGCACCTCGACCGCGTCGAGGCGAAGGGGGCGCGCGTGCTGGTGCTCGGCCTGCCCGCCGAGCTCGCCGCGAGCGCGCACGTCCGCGGCCGCGTCGGCGATCCCGACGCGCTCGTCCGCCTCGCCGCGCGCGACCCGCGCGCCGCAATGGCGGCTTTTGCCGAACAGTTCGTCGCCGCGCCGGGCGCCGCGCTCGACTGGCCCGATCTGCTCGCCCGCGACCTGCGCGGCGGCACGCCGATCCGGCTCGGCGAATGGGCCGAGCGCACGGGCGTGCGCGCCGAGACGCTGAGCCGCGGCTTTCGCGCCGCCTATGGCTGCACCCCCAAAATCTATCGCGCCGAAGCCCGCGCCCGCGCCGCGCTCGCGGCGATCCGCGCGGGCGGCGAGCCGCTCTCCGACATCGCGCACCGTCTCCATTTCACCGACCAGGCGCATATGACGCATGCGGTCGCGCGGCTCAGCGGCGCGACGCCGGGCGCGTGGCGCCGCATGGTGCCCGACGTCAAATTGATACAAGACTCGGCTGAGCTTGGCGTGTAGCAACCGGGCAACACACCTCGTTGGAGACCGCCATGCTCGACCGCCGCACCCTCATCGCCACCCTCGCCGCGACGTCCGCGCTCGCGGGCATTCGCAATCCCGCCGCCGCGCAGACACCCAAGGCGGCAAGCGGCGAAGGCGCGAAGCTCACCGCGATCTACGATCGCTTCTACGACCGGATGGTCGACGAAAGCCCCGAATTCGCGACCGCCCTAGGGCTCGACAAGGGCGACCGCCTGCCGCTCAAGGCGAAACTCGACGACCGCTCGCCCGCGGGCATCAAGCGCAGCCACCAGCTCTACCGCGACGGCCTCGCCGAACTCCAAAAGATCGACGCTTCGAAACTGTCAGGCATGGATCTCGTAAACTACGAAACCTTCCGCGGCCCGTGGGAGCATTTCGTCAAGGCCTATGACACGTTCGACTACGGCCTCCACAGCTGGCCCGAACCGCATCCGGTAACGCAATTGAGCGGCACCTACCGCTCGATCCCCGACTTCCTGATCAACCAGCACAGCATCGCGAACGCCGCCGATGCCGAAGCCTATCTCGCGCGCTGCGCCGATTTCGCCGCGCAGCTCGACAATGAGACGGGCCGCATCAAGGCCGATCATGCGAACGGCATCATCCCGCCCGATTTCGTCATCGACCGCACGCTCGGCCAGTTCGACCGCATCTGGGCCCCCGCCCCCGACGCCAACGGGCTGACGAAGAATCTCGCCGCCAAGACGAAGGACATTCCGGGCGACTGGGCGAAACGCTGCGCCGCCCTCGTCGAAGGCAAAATCTATCCCGCGATGCGCCGTCAGGCCGACGAACTGCGCGCCGCCCGCCCGCGCGCGACCCACGATGCCGGCGTCTGGCGCCTGCCGAAGGGCGACGAATATTACGCCTATGCCCTGCGTTACGCGACGACGACGGGCATGTCGGCGGAGGAAGTGCGCAAGCTCGGGCTCGACCGCGTCGCCGACCTCAGCGCGCGCGCTGACGCGATCTTCAAGGCGCAGGGGATGACCAAGGGCACGGTCGCCGAACGCATGCGCGCGCTCGGCAAGGACCCACGTTTCCTCTATCCCAACACCGACGAGGGCAAGGCGAAGCTGATCGCCGAACTCAACGCCCAGATGCAGGCGATCCAGGCGCGCCTGCCCGAAGCCTTCGGCCGCCTGCCCAAGGCGAAGGTCGAGATCCGCCGCGTCCCCGCCGACATCGAGGATGGCGCGACCGGCGGCTATTACCAGATCCCCGCGCTCGACGGCTCGCGCCCCGGCGCCTATTATATCAACCTGCGCGACACCGCCGAAAATCCGTCGTGGACGCTGCCGACGCTCACCTATCACGAGGCATCGCCCGGCCATCACCACCAGATCGCGCTGGCGCAGGAGGCCGAGGGCATTCCGCGCCTCCGCCGCCTCCCGGCCTATTCGGTCTATACCGAAGGCTGGGGGCTTTACGCCGAACAACTCGCCGACGAGATGGGCGTCTATGAAAACGACCCATGGGGCCGCCTCGGCTATCTGCAGAGCTATATGTTCCGCGCCGCGCGCCTCGTCGCCGACACCGGGCTTCATCACTATCGCTGGACCCGCGAAAAGGCGGTCCAATATTATAACGAGACGCTCGGCACCCCCGAACCGTCGAACATCACCGAGATCGAGCGTTACTGCGTGTGGCCGGGGCAGGCGACGAGCTACATGGTCGGTCAGACGAGCTGGGTCCGCATCCGCGAGAAGGCAAAGGCCGCGCTCGGCGACAAGTTCGACCTGCGCGGCTTCCACGACACCGCGCTCGCGGCGGGCGCGATGCCGATCGAGGTGCTCGAATCGGTGATCGCCCGCTGGACCGCGGCGCAAAAGGCCTGACCTCCACGACAAAGCCCTCCGTCTGCGCGAACAGGCGGAGGGCTTTGGACGCTTTTTCCTCTGCATTGAGCGACTCCGGGTTCAATGCCATCGGTCATGCGATTCCCATGACGGGATGCGGCGCTTTCTCGCGCCTTGGGTCAGAGGAAGACCAGATGCGGCATCACCGCAAAGATTGCGAAGGCGCAGCTGAGCGACGCCATGGCAGCGAGGGATTCGCTGCCCAGTCCGTTGAGTTTGATAAACATTTCCTGCCTCCTTTGTTGGCAAGGCCGGTTTTGCCCGAACGGCGTGTGCGCGACCGTGTGAAGCAGCGTGGAATTTGCCGTGACAGCGTGGAAATTGGGGAGCAAACCCGCAAAATGCACGGGTGCGCGCCTTTCGAGGTACGGCTGCTCGGCGAGTTCGAGCTGCGGCGCGGCGGAGCGGCCGTCGCGCTCCCCGCGTCGCGCAAGACGCGCGCGCTGCTCGCCTATCTGCTGCTCACGGCCAGGCCCGTCCGCCGCGAGCGCCTCTGCGAGATTTTCTTCGACATTCCCGACGATCCGCGCGGCGCGCTCCGCTGGTCGCTGTCGAAGATCCGCGCACTGCTCGGCGACGGGGCCGGCCTGCTTTCCGCCGACCGCGAACGCGTCGCGATCGACCCCTCCGGCTTTTTCTTCGACATCGACCGCCCCGACCCGCTGCGCGCGCTCGAAGCGCCATTGCCCGGCCTCGACCTTTCGGGACTCGACGATTACGCGCTATGGCTCGCCTCCGAGCGCGCCGCGATCGACCGCCGCCGGCGCCGCTGCCTCGACGAAGCGTCGCGCAATGCGATCTGGCCCGCCGCCGATCAGGCGCGCTTCGCCGCCGCGGCCGAGGCGCTTGACGATGGAGGCGTGACCGCCGCCGACCGCTCCGAATTTCCCGCCCAGCAGATACGCTACTGCTTCGCCCCCGACGGCGTCCGCATCGCCTATGCGGTGACCGGCAGCGGGCCTTTGCTCGTCAAGACCGCCAATTGGCTCAACCATCTCGAACTCGATTGGGGCAGCCCGCTGTGGGGCCGGATGGTCGGCGGCCTGTCCGAACATTTCCGCCTCGTCCGCTACGACGAGCGCGGCAACGGCCTCTCGGACTGGGACGTCGGCGCGATCGGCTTCGAGTCTCTCGTCCAGGATCTCGAAGCGGTCGCCGACGCGCTGGGCCTCGCCCGCTTTCCGCTCTTCGCGCTGTCGCAAGGCTGCGCGGTCGCGATCGAATATGCGCGCCGCCATCCCGAGCGCGTCTCGCACCTGATCCTGCTCGGCGGCTATGCGACCGGCTGGCGCCATCGCGTCGATCGGGACGAGGCCGACGAGCGCGAGGCGGTGATCACGCTCGTCCGCCGCGGCTGGGGCAAGGACACGCCGATCTATCGCCAGATCTTCTCGCAAAGCTTTACGCCGTCGGCCACGGCGGACGAACTGACCTGGTTCAACGACTTCCAGAAACAGACGGTGTCGCCCGACAATGCCGCCGCCTTCCTCAATCTCTTCGGCGACATCGACGTGCGCGAACATCTGGAGCATATCGACGCCCCCACCCTGATCCTTCACGCGCGTGCGGACCAGCGTATCGGCATCGAACAGGCGATCGAGCTCGCGTCGGCGATCAAGGGCGCGTCGCTCGTCACGCTCGACAGCGACAACCATATCCTCCGCTCGAACGAGCCCGCGATGGACATCGTTATCGAACAGATCGTCCATTTTCTCGGCGGATCGCGCCCGCTCTAATTCTGGAAGATCGCCGGCGTTCCGGGTTTGACCATCTGCGCGACGCGGGCGGCATCCCAATTGGTCAGCCGGACGCAGCCATGACTCTCCGCCCGGCCGATCGTGTGCGGCTCGCTCGTCCCGTGAATGCCGTAATGCGGCTTGCTGAGATCGATCCACACGACGCCGACGGGGCTGTTCGGGCCGGGCTGCAGCAACTTCGCCTCCTTGTTGTCGCTGACGTCCCAGAACAGCTTGGGATTATAGTGGAAGTCCGGGTTGCGGCTGACCCCCTTGATCTCCCACGTCCCGATCGGCAGCGGATCGTGCTGGCTGCCCATCGTCGCGGGGAATTGCGCGACGAGCCGGTCGGCGTCGTCATAGACTTTCAGCACGCCCTCCGATTTGTCGACGACGATCTTCGCGGCGGCAAGCTGCTCGGGCGCGACGCCCAGCCGCTCGAGCGTGCCGTTCCAGCCGCGCGGGTCCTCGCCCGTGGTCGGAACATCGACGTCGGGAATGTTCGGAACGCGAAACGGGCGCCCCTCCCCCACCAGCGTCGACGGGCTGTTGAGCGCGACCAGCGTCTCTGGCGTCGTGTGGAAACGCTCGGCGAGCGCTTCGGTGAGGTTGCGATAGCCGAGCGCGGGCAATTTGGCCTGCTCGGCGGCGTCCTTGGGAAAGGCGGGAACGAAGGGGCCCTTCGCGAAACCGGCGGGGATGATGACCATCCGCGTCGCCGGGACATTGCGCCCCTGTTGCAGCGCCTCTTCGGTCGCCGCGTCAAGCTCGCCGCTGACCTCCAGCCCGCGCGCCTTCTGGAAACCGCGGAGCGCCGCGACATAGGATTGCCCTTCCTTGCCGTCGATCACGCCGGGCGAAAAGCCGAGATGGTCGAGCAGCACCTGCGCGCGCAGAATCTGCGGCTCGGTGAACGGCGTCCCTTCGGTTTTGGCGTCCTCGAAACGCAGCGAATCGGTATCGGCCGCGGCCGTAGCCGCCGTTTCCTGCCCGGACTTCGCATCGTCGGGGGCGGCATTGCAGCCCGCGATCAACAGCAGACACGGCAATAGGGTTATGCGCTTCAAATGATTGTCCTCCCGGGTTCGAGCAGGATCAACGATCCGGCGCGCGAAAGGATGCGGGGCGGCGACCGCCCAGCGCCGAGCCGCCCCAGGGCATCGTGCGCTCGATTTGCACCATCCTACGCACATTCGTGCTGAGCTTGTCGAAGCACCGTCCTTCTTCTGCAGCGCTGAAAGAAGGAACGTTCCCCTTCGACTGCCTTGCCGGCGTTCAGCGCGAATGGTTCATATTTAGCGCGCGCCGCTCTACGGCGACGGCACGACGTTTGCCGCCAGCACGCGGTGGCGCAGCACGTCCCAGTCGGGAAAGCGCCAAAAGGTCGGACTGTCGCGTCCGATGATCCGCGGATGCTCCGCCGACGGCGCGATCGCCCGGTCGACGGGATCGATCTCGGCGAGCGCGTCGCAGTCGAAAAAGGCGCGCACGATGACATCCTCGCCCGCCGCCCCGGCGCTGCCCACAACGATGCCGAGTTCGCCCGTCGACAGGCGCACCAGCGTCCCGATCGCATGGATGCCAAGGCTGTCGGCGAACCGGTCGAGCAGTGCGGGGTCGAAATGCCCCTCCCATGTCTTCATCTCGGTCAGCGCCTCGCACGGCGTCCACGCCCGCTTGTACGGGCGGTTCGAAGTCACCGCGTCATAGACGTCGCAAATCGCCCCCATGCGCGCCGCGAGCGACAATTCCTCGCCCTTCAGTCCGCCGGGATAACCGGTGCCGTCGACCTTCTCATGATGGCGCAGGCAGAGTTCCAGTGCCAGCGCCGGCGTGCCGGGCGAGCTTTCGAGCAGCCGGTGCCCCGCCGCCGGATGTTCGCGCACTGACCGCATTTCGCCCTTCGACAGCGCGCCCGGCTTGTTGAGTATCGCGTCCGAGACCGCGACCTTGCCGACGTCGTGAAGCAGCCCCGCGACCCCCATATCCTCGATCTCCTGCGGATCGAGTTCGAGGTGGCGCGCGAAATTGATCATCAGCGCGCAGACCGCGACCGAGTGGAGATAGGTATATTCGTCCTTTTCCTTGAGCCGGACGAGATTGATCAGCGCCTTGGCGTCGCGCTCGATCGACGCGCCGATCGAACTCGCGAGGCGCACCATATGCCTGACCTCGACCGCCCGGCCCAGCCGCGCCGCTTCGAACATGTCGGTAACGGCTCCGCGCGTCCGGTCGATCACCTGCTTCGCGCGGCGGCACTCGCGCGCATAGCCGCGGCGGGGACGCGGCGCGGCGCGATCCTCGGGATCGGGCGCCGCAAAAGTCGTTCTGGACCGGGATTTCAACGCGCCGGTCAGCGGCTTTCCCCACGATCGCGATGGCATTCGGCGCGGCTTGGCTTCGCTGCGCTCGCTCGCTGGCAGGTCCTCGGGCAAAGGAAATCCGCGGTCGACATCGATCATCAGCGCCTCGATGCCCGAATTGCGAATGCGCTCCAGTTGTTCGGCCGTTTCGACGCGGAAATTGCTCCGCCAGAAGGGGTGATCGAACCACGACCCCTCAAAGGCGTGGACGAACATGCCGATTTCGACGTCCTGTGGTCCAATTCGTACAAGCATTTTCGGTCCCGTTGCGGCCGCCCTACAGGCACGCATCTTCCGATTACGTCACGCAATGTGCCGCTTTAAGGAGCCCGGTAACGAGTGGTTAACGTCAGTCCCCCACGAAGTCGAACGCGCTTACCCCGCGCTCGCCCTCGCGGAACCGCAGCGGCCGGCCGGTCGGCGGCATCGACCGCTGGACGCAGCCGGTGCGCGTGCAGCGGCGGCAGCCGAGCCCGATCGGCACCGCGGGCGCCCGCATCAGGTCGATCCCGCGCGCGGCGATCAGCGGCGCGGCGATCTTGGCATCGACCCCGATGCACACGGCAAAACGCGCCGGCGTACCGCTGCCCGTCGCGCCGGGGGCGGCAACCGAGCGGCTTTGCGTGAACCAGCGCGATCCGTCCTCGAGCTCGACCAGATCGGCGACCACCTCGCCCGGCCGCGCGAACGCCTCGTGCACGCCCCACATCGGGCAGCGCGTATCGCCGCCCGTCAGCGGCGACTGGCTCGCCCCGGCGTAGCGCTTGCTCCCCTGTCCCGCGCGGTCGATGCGCAGCATGAAAAAGGGCAGCCCGCGCGCGCCGACGCGCTGCAAGGTCGTCAACCGGTGCGCGACCTGTTCATAACCCGCGCCAAAGCGTCGCTGGAGCAGTAGCAGATCATATCCCGTCGCGTCGCACGCGCGCAGGAAACGCCCGTACGGCATCATCAGCGCCGCGGCGAAATATTGGATCAGATGCCGCTCGAACAGCCGCGCCGCCGCCGTCTCGGCAAATTCGGCGCCCGCGACCAGCGCGTCGATCTCGGCCTTCGCCTCGATCTGCGCCAGCGTCGCCGCCGCCTGAAAGGTGCGCGACGCGGGGCGCAGCAGTTCATTGAGCATCAACTGCCGCGCGTGCCAGTCGAGCCAGCGCAGCCGGTCGGGCATCACGTCGCTCGGCAGGATGCGGATGCCGAGCTGGTGCCGTGTGCGCAGCCGCTCGGAAATCGTCCCGTAAAGATCGCCGCCCGCCAGCCGCAGTTCGTCGGCCAGTTCCTCGGCGCGCGCATCGAGGTCCGGGAAATGATTGCGCCATTTCTCGATCGCGCGGCGCACGGCGGCAACTTCGGGCGCATCGCCCTCGGCCTCGGCGCGCGCTTCGGGCGCCGCGTCGAACAGCCGCGCGAAAGCCGCCGCGGTCGCCGGCGCCGTCTGAAGCCACTCTTCGACCTCCTGCGTCCCGATCCCCAGATCGGCGAAACGCGGATCGGCGAGCCGCCGCCGCAGGCCCGCGAGCCCGCCCGGCACATCCTCGCCGCCCAGCTTCGCGGCGTCGAAACCGAAACGTTCGGCCAGCTTCACAATGACGGTGGCGCTGAGCGGCCGCTGCCCATGCTCGATCAGGTTGAGATAGCTCGGCGAAATATCGAGCGCCTCGGCCATCGCCGCCTGCGTCATCCCGGCCTCGCGCCGCGCCTTGCGCACCGCCGGCCCCGCAAACACCCGCCGCTCCGCCATAGATTGTAACTTTCTTTACTAATTTACACGCTAATTTACACCGATTGGCCATATTTCACAAATTTTATTGACAAAGCTTTTCACTTTCCGCGATACCTTCGCCAACTTCCACCCATCAGCTTCGAACAAGGACAAGACGATGGGCTATCAGGAAGACATGGCACAGGCCGGCCGCCTCATCCGCGATTACGACGGCACCTGGGATGGCATCAGCGGCGAAAGCATCGCCCGCATGCGCGCCCAGAACAAGTTCCGCACCGGTCTCGACGTCGCCCGCTACACCGCGCGCATCATGCGCGCCGACATGGCCGCCTATGATGTCGACCCCGCGAACTACACCCAGTCCTTGGGCTGCTGGCACGGCTTCATCGCGCAGCAGAAGATGATCTCGATCAAGAAGCATTTCGGCACCGTCAAGGGCCGCTACATCTACCTCTCAGGCTGGATGATCGCCGCGCTGCGCAGCGAATTCGGTCCGCTGCCCGACCAGTCGATGCACGAAAAGACCAGCGTTCCGGCGCTGATCGAGGAAATCTACACCTTCCTGCGTCAGGCCGACGCGCGCGAACTTGGGCTTCTGTTCCGCGACCTCGACGCCGCGCGCGCCGAGGGCGACGAGCTCAAGGCCAAGCAGGTCCAGGCCGCGATCGACAATCATGAAACACACGTCGTGCCGATCATCGCCGACATCGACGCGGGCTTCGGCAACGCCGAGGCGACCTATCTGCTTGCGAAGAAAATGATCGAAGCTGGCGCCTGCGCGCTCCAGATCGAAAATCAGGTCTCGGACGAAAAGCAGTGCGGTCACCAGGACGGCAAGGTCACCGTGCCGCACGAGGATTTCATCGCGAAGATCCGCGCCTGCCGCTACGCCTTCATGGAACTCGGCGTCGAGGACGGCATCATCGTGACGCGCACCGACAGCCTCGGCGCGGGTCTGACCAAGCAGATCGCCTTCTCGAAAGAAGCGGGCGACCTTGGCGACCAGTATAACAGCTTCCTCGATTGCGAAGAAGTCGACGGCGCGGGCAACCCCGGCGACGTGCTGATCAACCGCGACGGCAAGCTGATGCGCCCGAAGCGCCTGCCCTCGAACCTCTATCAGTTCCGCCCCGGAACCGGCGAGGACCGCTGCGTGATGGACTGCATCGCGTCCTTGCAAAACGGCGCCGACCTCTTGTGGATCGAGACCGAAAAGCCGCACATCGAACAGATCGCCGGCATGGTCGACCGCATCCGCGAAGTCGTCCCCAATGCGAAGCTCGCCTACAATAATTCGCCGAGCTTCAACTGGACGCTCAACTTCCGCCAGCAGGTGTTCGACGCTTGGGAGAAGAACGGCAAGGACGTCAGCGCCTATGACCGCGCCAAGCTGATGAGCGCCGATTATGACGCGACGCCGCTCGGCGAAGAGGCCGACAACCGCATCCGCACCTTCCAGCGCGACGCGGCGAAGCGGGCGGGCATCTTCCACCACCTCATCACGCTGCCGACCTATCACACCGCGGCGCTGTCGACCGACAACCTCGCCAAGGAATATTTCGGCGACGAAGCGATGCTCGGTTACGTCAAGGGCGTCCAGCGCGCCGAGATTCGCCAGGGCATCGCCTGCGTGAAGCACCAGAATATGAGCGGAAGCGACATCGGCGACGACCATAAGGAATATTTCGCCGGCGAAGCGGCGCTCAAGGCCGCGGGCAAGGACAATACGATGAACCAGTTCGCCGCCTGACCCGAGTTCGGCGCGAGGGGATCGTTGCAACCCCTCGCGCCAACCCTTTTGGCGCGGAGTGCCTTGCAAATCACCCCGCGCCTCCCGAGCTTTCCTGGGGAGGAAAGCCTGTCCGTCGGAAGCCGCGAGGCCTCCGGCGGACATTTTTATCGGGGCACCGCCGCCTCCTCATCGCGCGTCTTGACCAGCGACCAGATGATGCCGCCCGCGATCAGTGCGACCGTCACGCCCAGGCTGACCAGCGGTGGGAACTTCTCCCCGCCGAGTATGAAATCGGCGACGAAGATTTTCGACCCGATAAA
This sequence comes from uncultured Sphingopyxis sp., assembly GCA_966250105.1. GTDB lineage: Bacteria > Pseudomonadota > Alphaproteobacteria > Sphingomonadales > Sphingomonadaceae > Sphingopyxis. The sequence continues at coordinate 22,413 of CBINGC010000007.1, forward strand.
GACGAGCACCAGCGCCAGCGCATATTTGAGGTAATGGAAACGGTGCACCATCGCCGACAGCGCGAAATAGAGCGCGCGCAGGCCCAGGATCGCCATGATGTTCGACGTGTAGACGATGAACGTATCGGTGGTGATCGCGAAGATCGCCGGCACGCTGTCGACCGCGAATACCAGGTCGGCGAGGTTGATCACGACGAGCGCGAGGAAAAGCGGCGTCGCGGCGAGCACGATCTTGCCGGTCTTGCCGTCGGGCACCCGCACGAAGAATTTTTCGCCGTCCAGTTCGTTCGTGATCGGCATCCGCCGCGACAGCCACTTCACCACCGGATTGCCTGCGACGTCCATCGGCTTTTCGCTCGCGAACAGCATCTTCACGCCGGTGAACACGAGGAATGCCGCGAAAATATAAAGCACCCAGCCATATTCGGTGACCAATGCGGCGCCGCCCGCGATCATGATGCCGCGCAGCACGATCACCGCGACGATGCCCCAGAGAAGCGCACGATATTGGTAGCGCGGCGGGATCGCGAAGGTGGTGAAGATCAGCGAAATGACGAAGATATTGTCGATCGACAGCGCCTTCTCGATGAAGAAGCCGGTGTAATATTGCAGCCCCGCCTCACCGCCCTTCGCGGCCCAGACCCACGCGCCGAACGCCATCGCGATGCCGATGTAGAGCGCCGAGAGCTTCAGGCTCTCGCCGATTCCCATCTCTTTGTTCTCCTTGTTCAGGATGCCGAGGTCGAAGGCGGTGAGCGCCACGACGAGCGCGAGGAAGGACAGCCAGAACCAGGCCGGTGTTCCCAGCCAGTCGGCAAACAGAAATTCCATGGTGGTTTTCCCTGGATATGCCGCGCGCGCCGCCTTTGGGCAGCACGCGCGATCGTCAGTTATATGGGATTAGCGGGCGAGCGCCGGGCGCAACGATGGTCGCAGCGTCAGCGCCGCAAGCCGCTCCTTGACCGCGAGCTTCAGCGTTTTCAGCCGCAGCAGGCGAAACGGGTCGGCGCCGCGCCGGCGCGCCTCGCGCCGCTCGGCATCGTCGAGCTGGCGATGAAGCTGGGTCAGGCGATAGAAATTGGGATTAAAACTCATCGAAGGGCCTCCTGATCGAAAAATCAAGCAGGTGACGCCGATGCCGGAACCCTCAAAACAGGGGGGAGAAAGGGCCAGAGCATCGGTGTCACCCGATGCGGTCCGACATCACGTGGCGGGATATGTCCCGCCGACGCCAGAGGGGCCCGGCCCGCATGACTCCTATTTAGGAAGCGCGCGCGACCCTTGCAAGTCCCCCCACCTCGCGCCACGCTGCACCGAAAGAGGAGAAAGTCCGATGAGCGTCATTGTTGCGAAGGATGGCCCGGTCACGATTGTGACGATCGACCGCGCCGCAAAACGCAATGCGGTCGATCCCCTCACCGCGCTCGCGCTGCGCGAAGCCTTCGCAGCTTTCGCAAAAACGGGGACGCGCGCGCCGCAATCCTGACCGGCAGTTCGGGCCATTTCTGCGCGGGTTTCGATCTCGGCGCGGTCGGCGCCTCGCGCTACGATCCCGCCGGGCCGGGGCCGATGGGCCCGACGCGGATGCTGCTTGAAAAGCCGGTGATCGCCGCGATCGAGGGTCATGCCGTCGCCGGCGGGCTCGAACTCGCGCTCTGGTGCGACCTGCGCGTTGCGGCCCAAAGCGCGATATTCGGCGTCTATTGCCGCCGCTGGGGCGTGCCGCTGATCGATGGCGGCACCGTCCGCCTGCCACGCATCGTCGGCCAGGGCCGCGCGCTCGACATGATCCTGACCGGCCGCCCGGTCGATGCCGCCGAGGCTCACCGCATCGGTCTCGCCGACCGCATCGTCGCCGACGGCGAGGCTCTCGCCGCCGCGATCGACCTCGCGAAACAGATTGCCGCCTTTCCGCAAATTTGCATGAACAGCGACCGTCTCAGCGCCTACCGCCAATGGGATTTCGATTTGAAAAACGCGCTCGCACACGAGGCCCGCGCCGGCGTTGCCCCGCTGCGCGAAGGCGCCGCCGCCGGCGCCGAACGTTTTACCCAAGGCACCGGCCGGGGCGGCAGCTTCGCCGCTTTCAAGGGGGATTGACGACGTTCCCAATAACCGTCGCCCTACGAAGGTGGGGGCCGCTATCAGCCTTACTCGGCCGCGCCGCATAAACCGGCAGCGGCCAGTTAGGGTCGAACATGCCCCAAATGTTCAAGGGTTGTCCGGGGGACGACCCGGCCGTTCACTCTTTCGCGGAGGCAACAGCTGATTTCGATCGCCGGCCGCCGATGCCGGATTTCCCTTCTCACCCCTTCCCTCTTGCACTCCCCCCGCAAATGGGTCACATCTTTACGTGAACGTAAAGGTAAAGCACCCGCGAGAGGAATCTTCCCCATGACCGACTTGCCCAGTTTTGATACGATCAAGCTCGACATCGCCGACGCTGTCGCTTCGATCACGCTCAACCGTCCCGACCGGCTCAATTCGATGCCGCCCGCGATGGCCGACGACATTCGCGAGGCGCTCGATCATCTGCCGGGCCTCGGTGCGCGCGCCCTTTTGATCACGGGCGAAGGCCGCGGCTTCTGCTCGGGCGCCGATCTCGCGGGCGACCGGTCGGCGGGTGGCGCGGTCAGCGGCGGAGCACGAAGCCGCAACGCGCTGCGCAGCCACTATAATCCGATGCTGACCGCGCTCGCCAATCTCGACATTCCCGTCGTCGTCGCGGTCAACGGTCCCGCGGCGGGCGTCGGCTGCAGTTTCGCGCTGTCGGGCGATTTCACCCTTGCGAGCAAAAGCGCCTATTTCCTGCAGGCCTTCGTCAATATCGGTCTCGTTCCCGACGGCGGTTCGTCCTGGTTGCTGCCGCGCCTGATCGGCGTGCCGCGCGCGCTCCAGATGATGATGCTCGGCGAAAAGATCGGCGCGCAGCAGGCGGCCGACTGGGGCATGATCTATAAATGCGTCGAGGATGCCGATCTGATGAGCGAAGCGAAGGCGCTTGCCGTCCGCCTCGCGAACGGGCCGACGGTGGCGCTGGGCACAATGCGCAAGATACTGCGCGAAGGGCTGTCGCAGGATTTCTCAACCACGCTCGATGCCGAGGCAAAGGGCCAGTTCATCGCGGGCGGCACCGCCGACGCGATGGAGGGCATCATGGCCTTCCAGCAAAAGCGCAAGACCGAGTTCAAAGGAAAGTAACCCCCCCCAACCAACTCGTCATCCCGGCGCAGGCCGGGATCCCAACGGCGAGACCCCGGCCTGCGCCGGGATGACGAGCAAATGTGGGTAACTACTCCGCCGCTTCCTCGACCATCACCTTCTTGTAGATGCTCGTGCGCGGATAGGAGCAGAGGCGCATCACCATCGGCTCGAAAAACTCCAGGCTCTCGCTGTCGTAATCGGGATCGAACGCCGGCGCGTCATATTTCTCGCAGAATTCGGCGCACGCCGCATAATGGGGGCTATCCTTGAACTGGTCGCGCATATCGCGGTCGAGCCCGAGATAGTGGAAGAAATAATGCCCCTGGAAGACGCCATGATGCTGGACGATCCAGAGGTTCTCCTCTGACAGGAAGGGTTTGAGGATCGCCGCGGCGACGTCGGGATGGTTGAACGCGCCCAGCGTGTCGCCGATGTCGTGGAGCAGCGCCATCACGACATATTCCTCGTCGCGGCCGTCCCTGTGCGCGCGCGTCGCCGTCTGCAGGCAATGTTCCAGCCGGTCGACTGGAAAGCCGCCATAATCGCCGCCGAGCAGTTTCAGATGATCGAGTATGCGCTTGCCATTGTTCGGCGCGAACTCCTTCTGCTCGCGCGCAATGATGTCCCAATCCTCCTGCGTTCCGTCGATCATCGATCGGAATGTGGCGTGATCGTGCGTCATCTCGTTCATGGCAGCCTCTCCTCTTATGGAGGCGAGACTATCCTATTCGTTGTTATTTGCAACGTTATAGGTTTTCACCTCGGCCTGCGTCAGGCAGCGGCGCGTCGATTTATCCTCCGCGTTCGCAAGCGCCTTTTGCTGATACATGACTTCGGTCAGCAGCTTGCGCGACACCCCCATGCGAATGAGGAAATCATTGTCCTCGCTCGCGAGCAACGCGGCGTCCTGTTCGATGTCGCCGATCAATTCCTTGGTGGCATCGGTGCCCATCGCGACGCTCATGTCGATCGAGCTGCGGTCGCCGGTACGTGTGAACATATGGACGATGAACAGCCCGCCGGGGTCGATCACGCGCGGCTGGCCGCCCATGAAGACGAAGTTGCACGCGCTGAAACAGGCCCAGCCCGCCGGGATGCGCGTCGTGAGGCCAAAGTTCGACCGAATGATCCTTCCAGCAGCATTGCCCGCGCGCGCGTCGCCGCCGGGCGAGCGCAGCCAGACTTCGCCGACGTCGGGATTGGCCGCAAGCGCCGCTTCCAGCCGATCGGGCAGGCCCGCGTCGATCCGCCCTTCGGCGATCAGCACCTTGCCGCCTTCCTTGACCACCGGCGTCAGCTTCATTGTCGGGTTTGCCGACCAGTCGGGGTTCAGCGGGCAGGTCGGGTTCGCGGGATCGATCGCCGGCTTCGCCGCACCGGTCAGGCAGGCGAGCAGTCCCGCCGCCGCCGCAATGCGAACCAACTTAGGCGGCGAGGACATAGCGCGCCTGGCCCGGCCCCTTGCACATCCGCTTCGACACCCGCGTTTCCTCGCCCTCGACGATGATGATGTCGGTGACGTTCATGCACTGCGAGCCGTCGGCGAGTTCGCTCTTCGCCGCGACGGTCGACGACCCGCTGACATTCGCGCGCGTCTCGCTGGTCCAGTTCGCGGTCGCGCCGACTTCCTCGCCGCGCGTCGCTTCGTCGGTCGCCGCCGCCGCCTGCACCTGTTCGCCGGGGTCGAGGCGGCAGGCGATCGCGTCGGTCAGCGTTCCGCTCACCTCAGCGATCGGCACATAGGAGTAGACGCCGGCCTTGCTCGCGACGTCGCCGACCGCGTCGTTGATCACATTGCCCAATATGTTGCGGCCGATACCGCTGCCCTTCTTGCCCTTGGGACAGCCGCCATTGCCATCCTCGCTCGGCTTGGGCGCCGGAGTCGTCACCTTGCGAAGCAAGCCGCCGAACTGCGCGTGCGCGGGCGCGACCGTGAGCAGGCACGCCGCCAGCACCGCGGGAGTCGCGAATAATTTCCGCATCATTTGATCCACCTCCGCCGCGCCCGAAACCGGGCTATCCAGCGACCCTTTTATTGGTGGTTCATGCCACTGGCTGTGATTTTCATCAACCGTGCAACATTTGTCATCCTGACAGGTTGAATTAAGGAAGATTATGTCACAGTAACGCCGCCATGCTCTCGCAGAAAACACGCTATACCATCCGTGCGTTCCAGCACCTTGCCGACCATTGGGGCAAGGGGCAGGTGCAGCTTGCGGACATTGCGGATGCGCAGAATATTCCGCCCAAATTCCTGACCGTGATCCTGTCCGAAATGGCGCGCGAGGGCCTCCTCATATCGCAGCGCGGACGCGACGGCGGCTATCAGCTCGCCCTGTCCCCGATCGACATCAGCTATGGCGACCTCGTCCGCCTGACGCGCGGCTCGCTCGCGCTCGTCCCCTGCGCGGCGCGCAACGCGCACGAACATTGCAAGAATTGCCTGCCCGAATCCGAATGCCGCCTGCGCAGCCTGATGCTCCGGGTCCGCGACGACACCGCATCGATCCTCGACCGCATCACGCTCGCCGACCCGATCGAACTTGCCCCGCTGTTCGACAAGGAAGAAGCCGCCGAATAGCCACGCCGTAGCCAGCGCGGCAGAAAGGCGTCAGCCCAACAAAAAAGGCCCGCTTTCGCGGGCCTTTTTGGTAATGGTGGAGCCTAGCGGGATCGAACCGCTGACCTCCTGCATGCCATGCAGGCGCTCTCCCAGCTGAGCTAAGGCCCCGTGCCATTTCGCGTGTCGCCCTCGCCAATATCTGGCTGCTGCGACCGGGACGCCGCCTTTAGCAGCGCCATCGGGCGATGCAAGGGGCCAAATCATCTTTCGATGCTTTTTTGCCCCTGACCATCGCCCGTCTATGGAATCAGCTTTCGTCGTCCTCATCGTCGCCGGTGGCGACGCCCAGATCGTCGTCGCCGCCAAGATCAACGTCATTGTCGGGCGAATCGCTGTCCTCATCGACATCGACGTCCAGATCCAGATCCTCGTCGGTCGACTCTTCCTTGGCGACCTTACCCGGCTTTTCGATCTGCTCGAACGGCATCGGCTGCTTCGATTTCAGCACCGATTCCGGAATCCAGCTATAGCCGCAATTGATGCAGCTGATTGGATCGTCCTTCGTCAAATCATAGAATCGGGTCGCGCATTTCGGGCAGCTGCGCTTCGTGCCCCATTCAGCCTTAATCATAAACGCCTCATAATGTTCTGAAAACAGTATAGAAATATCGGAAAAGCGACGGCACCTGAATAGCTATCCGTCAAATCGGCGTGCGCCTTGCCAGATTGCAAGGCCGCTGTCAAAAGCCGCACGCCATGACCGATCAAACCGCCACGCCGCGCGCCTTTTCCGCTTCCGTTCCGCTGAAAGGTAGGATTGCGATCCCCGGGGACAAGAGCATTTCGCACCGATCGCTAATGCTGTCGGCGCTCGCGGTCGGGGAAAGCCGCGTCACCGGGCTGCTCGAAGGGCATGACGTGCTCGCGACCGCTTCTGCGATGCGCGCAATGGGCGCGACCATCGAGCGGCAGGACGACGGCGAATGGCGCATTCACGGCGTCGGCGTCGGCGGACTGCTCCAGCCGCGCGAAGCCCTCGACATGGGTAACAGCGGCACCTCGACACGCCTCCTTATGGGCCTCGTGGCCAGCCACCCGATCACCGCCACGTTCGTCGGCGACGCCAGCCTGTCGGGCCGTCCGATGGGCCGCGTCATCGATCCGCTGTCGCAGATGGGCGCCGACATCAGCGCCTCGCCGGGCGGGCGCCTGCCGCTGATGGTGCGCGGCCTCGCCCCTGCCATCCCCCTTGCCTATCGTCTGCCGATGGCGTCGGCGCAGGTGAAGAGCGCGGTGCTGCTTGCGGGGCTCAACACGCCGGGCATCACCGAAGTCATCGAACCCGTGCCCACCCGCGACCACAGCGAACGCATGCTCCGCGGCTTCGGCGCCGACCTGACCGTCGAAGCGGACGGCGAAGGCACGCGGCATATCCGCATTCGCGGCGAGGCCGAATTGAAGCCGCAGACGATCGCCGTCCCCGGCGACCCTTCCTCCGCCGCCTTCTTCATCGTCGCGGCGCTGGTCGTGCCCGGATCGGACGTCACCATCGCCAATGTCGGCCTCAACCCGACGCGCGCGGGCCTCGTCCAGGTGCTCCAGGCGATGGGCGGCGACATCACCCTGCTCAACGCCCGCGAAGTCGGCGGTGAACCCGTCGCCGACCTCCGCGTCCGTCACAGCAACCTCAAGGGCATCGAGGTCGATCCCGCCGTCGCGCCGAGCATGATCGACGAATTTCCAATCCTGTTCGTCGCCGCCGCACTTGCCGGGGGACGCACGATGACGACCGGGCTCGACGAGCTACGCGTCAAGGAAAGCGACCGCCTCGCGGTCATGGCGACCGGCCTGAAAGCCATCGGCGCGCGTGTCGAGGAAAGCGAGGATGGCCTGGTCATCGAGGGCACCGGCGGCGACCCGCTGCCCGGCGGCGCGACGATCGCGGGCCATCTCGATCACCGCATCTGCATGAGCTTCGCGGTCGCTGGCCTCGTCAGCAAGGCGCCGGTGACGATCGACGACATCGCGCCCGTCGCGACCAGCTTTCCCAATTTCGAGGCGCTGCTGACGGGCTTGCAGCAATGATCATCGCGGTCGACGGACCCACCGCGTCGGGCAAGGGCACGATCGCCAAGGCGCTCGCCGCGCATTTCGGCCTGCCCGTGCTCGACACCGGGCTCCTCTATCGCGCGGTCGGCTATCAGACGCAGCTCAATCACGGCGATCCGGACAATGCTGCCGACGCGCTCGCCGCGTGCGACTTTCCCGCTGGCCTGCTCGACGATCCCGCGCTGCGCTTCGAAAGCACGGGCAGCCTCGCCAGCCGCGCATCGGTCCACCCGCAGGTTCGCGCCGCGCTGCTCCAGCGCCAGGTCGATTTCGCGAACCAGCCGGGCGGCGCGGTGCTCGACGGGCGCGACATCGGCACCGTCATCGCGCCGCACGCCGAAGCCAAATTGTTCGTCACCGCCAGCCCCGAGGAACGCGCGCGCCGCCGCCACGCCGAGATGGTCGCGCGCGGCGTCGACGTCAGTTTCGACGCGGTACTTGCGGACGTCCATGCCCGCGACGCGCGTGACACCGGCCGCGCCGACGCGCCGCTCGTCCGCGCCCCCGACGCGATGCTGCTCGATAATAGCGACATGGATCGCGACGCCGCCATCGCCGTGGCAATCGCCTTCGTCGAGCAACGCCGGAAAGCGCACGGCTAAAACCGGCTTTCCGCCTTGCTTTTGCAAGGGGCGCGGACTATACGCGCGGCGTCCGACGGGCGTTTTGCCGGTCGAGGCGCGGATGAACCGTCGCTTGAATGTCGAGCGCCGGGCGTGACGAGACGCACTCGTCGCGCCCTTTTTGCTTTGTCCGTGTCTCGCCTTTGAGCGTCCCGACGATGTCCCGCCTCGCATCCGGCGGACGGGACGGATCGGCCACAAGACCAGCGGAACCAACCGCTTGGCCGGAACAATGAAGTAAGGAATACACTCTATGGCCACTACGGCTTTCCCGACGCGCGACGATTTCGCCGCGATGCTCGATGAATCGCTTGGTGGTGCCGACGGCGGCTTTGAAGGCCGCGTCGTCAAGGGCACCGTGACCGCGATCGAAAATGACCTGGCAGTGATCGACATCGGCCTGAAGAGCGAAGGCCGCGTGCCGCTTCGCGAATTCGCGATGCCGGGCCAGAAGGCCGACCTCAACGTCGGCGACGAAGTCGAAGTCTATGTCGACCGCGTCGAAAACGCCAATGGCGAAACCATGCTGTCGCGCGACCGCGCTCGCCGCGAAGCCGCGTGGGACCGCCTGGAAGAAGAATTCAACAAGGAAGCCCGCGTCGAAGGCGTCATCTTCGGCCGCGTCAAGGGCGGCTTCACCGTCGATCTCGGCGGCGCCGTGGCCTTCCTGCCCGGCTCGCAGGTCGATATCCGCCCCGTGCGCGACGTCGGCCCGCTCATGGACCTGCCGCAGCCCTTCCAGATCCTCAAGATGGATCGCCGCCGCGGCAACATCGTCGTGTCGCGCCGCGCCATCCTCGAGGAAACGCGCGCCGAACAGCGCTCGGGCCTGATCCAGAACCTCGAAGAAGGTCAGATCATCGAAGGCGCGGTCAAGAACATCACCGACTATGGTGCGTTCGTCGACCTCGGCGGCATCGACGGCCTGCTCCATGTCACCGACATGAGCTACAAGCGCGTCAATCACCCGAGCGAAGTCATCAACATCGGTGACACGGTCAAGGTGCAGATCATCCGCATCAACCGCGACACGCAGCGCATCAGCCTCGGCATGAAGCAGCTCGAAAGCGATCCGTGGGAAGGCGTCGCCGCCAAATACCCCATCGGTGCGAAGCTCTCGGGCACGGTCACGAACATCACCGATTACGGCGCGTTCGTCGAACTCGAAGCCGGCATCGAAGGCCTGGTCCACGTCAGCGAAATGTCGTGGGTCAAGAAGAACGTCCACCCCGGCAAGATCGTCTCGACGAGCCAGGAAGTCGACGTCATCGTCCTCGAAGTCGACAGCGACAAGCGCCGCATTTCGCTCGGCCTCAAGCAGGCCCAGTCGAACCCCTGGGGCGCCTTTGCGGACGCCCATCCGGTCGGCTCGGTCGTCGAAGGCGAAGTCAAGAACGCGACCGAATTCGGTCTGTTCGTCGGCCTGCCGGGCGACGTCGACGGCATGGTTCACATGTCGGACATCGCGTGGGGCATCTCGGGCGAAGAAGCGCTGCACCTCCACCGCAAGGGCGAGGCCGTCCAGGTCGTCGTTCTCGACGTCGACGTCGAGAAGGAACGCATCAGCCTCGGCATCAAGCAGCTTGAAAAGGGTGCTCCGGCCGTTGGCGGCGGCACCGCCGCTGCCGGTTCGGTGAAGAAGAACGACGTCATCACCGTCACCGTTCTCGAAGTCCGCGACAACGGCCTCGAAGTTCAGGCTGGCGACGATGGCGCCACCGGCTTCATCAAGCGTGCCGACCTCGGCCGCGACCGCGACGAACAGCGCGCCGAGCGTTATCAGGTCGGTCAGAAGTTCGATGCGATGGTCATCGGTTTCGACCGCTCGAAAAAGCCGAACTTCTCGGTCAAGGCGATGCAGATCGCCGAAGAGAAGCAGGCCGTCGCGCAGTACGGTTCGTCGGACTCGGGTGCGTCGCTCGGCGACATCCTCGGCGAAGCGCTGAAGGCCGGCAAGAAGGACTGACCCTCCTTCCGCCGTCAGGCATAGGAAAAGGCCCGCAGAGTGTCCCTCTGCGGGCCTTTTTCTTGTCGTGATATATTTTTGACCAGACCACGATTCGTGATACCTTCACGGGCGCGTTGGGAGGGGTCTCACGCAAAGGGCCGGCAACGACCGGAAACCCGCTTCGGCGGAAAGGCGTGACTGTATATCTAGGGGAAGCACATGATCCGGTCAGAACTGGTTCAAAAGATCGCGAGCGAAAACAGCGATTTGCGGCTTGAGGAAATCGAGCGCATCGTCGACACCTTCTTCGACTCGATCGTCGATCAACTCGCGGCGGGCGGCCGTGTCGAGTTGCGCGGCTTCGGCGCCTTCTCGACCCGCGCGCGCGAATCGCGCACCGGCCGCAATCCCCGCACCGGGGCCGCCGTCGATGTGAAGGCGAAAAGCGTGCCCTATTTCAAACCGGGCAAGGAAATGCGCGAGCGTTTGAACGGCTAATTTTAGCCACTGGATCCATGCCCGTCATTGCGAGGGAGCCGAAGGCGACGCGGCAATCCTGGGGCGGCCCTGCGCCACTCCGGATTGCTTCGCTTCGCTCGCAATGACGTTATTGAAGCCTCAATTCTTCAGCCGATACCCCGTCCGGAACATCCAGAAGATCACGCCGAGGCATAGCGCCAGGAAGAAGGCGACCGCGCCCATGCTGACTTCGATCCCGACGTCGCCCTTGCCGAAGAAGGTCCAGCGGAACCCGCTGATCAGATAGACGACGGGATTGAACAGCGTCACCGTGCGCCAGACCGCGGGCAGCATGTCGAGCGAATAGAAGGCACCGCCCAGGAAGGTCAGCGGATAGACGACGAGCAGCGGGATGACCTGAAGCTGCTCGAAGCTCTGCGCCCATATGCCGATAATGAAGCCGAACAGGCAAAAGGTCACCGCCATCAAAATCATGAAGGCGACCATCAGCAGCGGATGCGCGACCTCGACATCGACGAACAGATGCGCGGTCGCAAAGATGATCGAGCCGATGACCACCGACTTCGTCGCCGCCGCACCGACATAGGCGATCACCGTTTCGAGCGGCGACAGCGGTGCCGACAGCATCTCGTAAATCGTGCCGGTCCATTTGGGCATATAGATGCCGAAAGAGGCGTTGCTGATGCTTTCGGTGAACATCGTCAGCATCATCAGCCCTGGGACGATAAACGCACCATAGGGCACGTCGCTGACCTCGGTCATCCGGCTGCCGATCGCCGATCCAAAGACGACGAAATAGAGCGCGGTGGTGATCACCGGCAGCATCAGGCTGGTCCAGAAAGTGCGGCCGAAGCGCGCCATTTCAAAGGCGTAGATCGCGCGCACGCCGCGCCAGTTCGCGGTCATGCGGCTTCTCCCTTCGCACCGTTCGATTCGTGCACCAGCCCGACGAAAATATCCTCGAGCGAGCTTTGCCTGGTATGCAGATCTTTGAACTGCACGCCGATGTCGGTCATTCGCCGCAGCAGCGACGGTACGCCAGTGGCCTCGGCGCGGCTGTCGAATTCATAGATCAGCTCATTGCCCTCGCCCGCCAGTTCAAGCTTCCACTGCGCCAGCTCTTCGGGGATGGCGGTCAGCGGGTCGACCAGATTGAGCGTCAGCGTCTTGCGCCCCAGCTTCTTGATGAGCTCATCCTTCTGCTCGACCAGGATCAATCGCCCGCCGGTGATTACCCCGACGCGGTCGGCCATTTCCTCGGCCTCCTCGATATAGTGCGTCGTCAGGATGATGGTGACCCCCCGCTCGCGCAAGGACCGCACCATGTTCCACATGTCGCGGCGCAGCTCGACATCGACGCCCGCGGTCGGTTCGTCGAGGAACAGGATTTCGGGTTCGTGGCTCAGCGCCTTGGCTATCATCACACGGCGTTTCATGCCGCCCGACAATTCCATGATCTTGGAATCGCGCTTGTCCCACAGTGACAGATCCTTGAGCAGCTGCTCGATGAATGCAGGATTCTTGGGCTTGCCGAACAATCCGCGCGAGAAGCTCACCGTTGCCAGCACCGTTTCGAACGCGTCGGTATGCAGTTCCTGCGGCACCAGTCCGATCATCGACCGCGCCGCGCGATAGCCCTGCGCATGGTCGTGCCCGCCAACGGTCACCGTCCCCGCGCTCGCCGTGACGATGCCGCAGACGATGCTGATCATCGTCGTCTTGCCCGCGCCGTTCGGCCCGAGCAGCGCGAAAATCTCGCCCTTGTTGATCGAAAGGTCGACGTCGCTCAACGCTTTGTGACCGCTTTTATAGGTTTTTCCGAGGCCGGAAATCTGGAGAACCACTGTCATGCCATGCGTTTAGCCGAGCCGGCGCATCGCGTGAAGCGCCAAACATCGCTTGACCTCCACCGGCCCATCGGCTTGACCAACGGGCCGAGCGGACGTGGCGAAATCGGTAGACGCAGCAGACTTAAAATCTGCCGGCCTAGTGTCATGCGGGTTCAAGTCCCGCCGTCCGCACCAATGCTGCCGGAATGATCGGCGATAGGGCATGGCCTTGCGAAGCACGCCGTCCTAGGGTGCGTTCGCAATGCGTTTCATCCGTCCGGCTCTCCTCTTCCCTCTCGTCGCATCGGCCGCCGTCGCGCTTTCGGGCTGCGACCTGTTTGGCGAGCGCGGTCCGGTAAAGATCGCCGCGATCGGCACGCTCAACCTTTCCGCCACGCCGCTTTCCGGGGAGTTGTCGGCCGCCAACGCCGCGCTGCTCGACGCGACCTCGCAGGGGCTCGTCAGCTATGACGGCGAGGGTCAGATTGACACCGGCCTCGCCGACCGCTGGACCGTCACGACCGACGGGCGCAGCTATATTTTCCGCCTTCGCGAAGCCAAATGGACCAACGGCCGCAAGGTGACGGCCGAGGATGTCGCCAAAATCCTGCGCGACTATCTCGCGCCCGCCAGCCGCCATGTCCTGAAGGACGATTTCCCGGAGGTCGATACGATCAAGGCGATGACCGATGCCGTCATCGAAATCCGCCTCTCCGTGCCCCAACCCGCACTCCTCGAACTGCTCGCCCAGCCGTCGATGGCGATCGTCAACAAGGGCATGGGCTGGGGCCCAATGCGCGCGCGCAAGATCGGGAATGCGGTACGCCTCTCGCCCGTCCCCGACCCGCTCGCCGAGGATCCCGAAGCCGCGGAGGCCGCCGCGAACGACCCGGCCGCCTCGATCGAAGTCGTCGGGACCTCGCCCGAGGGCGCGGTCGCGCGGTTCAAGAACGGCTATGCCGATGGCGTGATCGGCGGCCGCTTTTCGACCCTGCCCTATTTCGTCGCGTCGAACATCGGCCGCTCGCGCCTTGTCGTCGATCCCGTGCCGGGTCTGTTCGGCCTGTCCTTCGTCCGCGCCGAAGGATTCCTCGCGACCGACGTCAACCGCGATGCCCTCGTCCGTGCGGTCCGGCGCGAGCGCCTGATCGAGGCCTTTGGCCTTACGGAATGGCAGCAGCAGGTCACGCTGCGCCCCGCGCTCTACGCGCGCGACGGCGGCCCGGTGCCGCTGGTTCCCGCCTGGGCCGAATTCGACGAAGCCTCACGCCTCGCCCAGGCTAAGCGCGTGGTCGATGCGTGGCGCGCCGCAGGGCGCGAGATCGAGCCGGTGCGTATCGCGGTGCCCGACACGCCGGGCGGGCGCATATTGTTCGCTTATGTCGCGGCCGACTTCAACGCGATCGGCGTGCCGAGCCAGCGCGTCGCCATGGCGTCGAAAGCCGACCTGCGCCTGATCGACGAGGTCGCGCCGAGCGACGATCCGATCTGGGCGCTGCGCCGCTTGTCGTGCCGGCGCGACACGCTGTGCAACCGCGAGGCGCAGGATCTGATCGCACTGGCGACCGCCAACATCGACATCGGCCAGCGCCGCCAGCAGATCGGCGAGGCGGAGGCGGTGCTCGCGCGTTACGCCCCCTTCATCCCGATCGCGACGCCGCTGCGCTGGTCGGTCGCGTCGCAGCGCCTGACGGGCCTGCGCGCTAACGGCCGCGCGCAGCACCCATTGAATCATCTGATCGACTTACCTAACTAATACAGTGGCGCCGCAAGTCCGGGCGCTTTTGAAAGGACCCCGATGGCCCCTTCGCCCCCCAATCCCGACGCGATCTTCGACGCGCTGATCCAGAACCGCAACGATCCCGCCGCGCTACGCAAGCGCGTCGAGACGCTCGAAATCCTGCTCGAACGCAGCTTCGTCATTCCGGGCATCAACCGCCCTGTCGGCCTCGACGCGATCGTCGGCCTCGTCCCCGTCGTCGGCGATGTGATCGCGGCGACGATGGGTGCCTATCTGATCTGGGAAGCGCGCAACCTCGGCATGCCGAAATGGAAGATCTGGCGCATGGTCGGCAATCTCGGCGTCGATACCGCGCTCGGCGCAGTGCCGCTTGTCGGCGATGCCTTCGACTTCTTCTTCCGCTCGAACACGCGCAACCTTCGGATCATCAAGAAGCATCTCGACAAGCATCATCCGGGCACGATCATCATCGACCAATAAACTCACAATTCGCCCCTCCTCTTTCAGAGGAGGGGCAGCGAGTCTTGCCAGCTTGCTGGCTTAGTCGCAGTGGGGTGGTGTCGTCCGGCCTGACGCGGCGTTGCGATCCCCCACCCCAAACCCCTCGTCTGAAGAGGAGGGGCTTATATACTTCAATCTCCTGCCGAAGGACGCTAGCACAGCGCCACCACACCCCAGGGGAGATTACCGAATGATCCGCGCCAGCCTCGCCGCGCTTGCCCTCAGCTGTTCCATAACCGCGGTCGCAGCCGCGGCGCCGCAAGACGACGATCCTTACCTCTGGCTGGAGGATATCGAGGGCGCGAAGGCGCTCGATTGGGTCAAAAAGGAAAATGCGGCCACCGACAAGCTGATCACCACCCGCCCCGGCTTCGAGGCCGACCGCAAGCGCGCCCGCGCCATCCGAGACGACGACCGCCAGATCGCGATGCCGGGCGAGGTGATGGGCGACACCATCACCAATTTCTGGCGAGACGCGAGCAACCCGCGCGGCGTCTGGCGCCAGAGCCAGCTCGACGCCTATCTCGCCGGGAAGCCCGTCTGGACGACGCTGATCGACGTCGATGCGCTCGGCAAGGCCGAAAAGCAGAGCTGGGTCTGGCACGGCGCCGACTGCCTCGCCCCCGATTATCTACGCTGCCTCGTCTCGCTGAGCCCCGGCGGCACCGACGCCGACATCGTCCGCGAATGGGACCGCACGACCAAAAGCTTCGTCGAGGGCGGCTTCACCCTGCCGCAGGCAAAGAGCAGCGTGACGTGGGAAGACGCCGACACATTGCTCGTCGCGACCGATTATGGCGAGGGCAGCATGACCGCGTCGGGCTATCCGCGCATCGTCAAGCGCTGGAAACGCGGCACGCCGCTCTCGGCCGCCGAAACGCTGGCCGAGGGCGAGCATGAGGATGTAGGGATGAACGTGTTCGCGCTCGTCGACGGCGACAAGCGCTGGCCGATGATCAGCCGCGGCAAGACTTTCTACACCGCCGACATCAAACTGCCGAACATCGACGCCTCGCGCTATATCTCGACGATCGTCCCCGACACCGCGAGCATCCGCGACGTCATCGACGGACAGCTGATCATCTTCCTCAACCAGGACTGGGCGAACATCCCGGCGGGCTCGCTCGTCTCGCTGTCGCTGGCGGACATGTCGGCGGACCGCAAGGTGCCGATCGTCACCGCGATGACCCCGACGAACGCGCAGGCTATCGAAAATGTCGCCGCGACCGACAATATCCTGTGGGTCAAGGCGCTCGACGACGTCGAGGGCAAGCTCTTCGCGCTATGCCGCGACCCCGTCACGGGGGCATGGAGCCAGAGCGCGGTCCCGCTCGCCGAAAACGCCACCGTGACGATCGCCGGCACGATCGGCAAGCGCGACGCGATCCTCGCCACCGCAGAAACGATGTTGACGCCGCCGACGCTCTATTCGGTAACCGAAGACGGCACGCCGAAGCCGGTGCAAAGCTTGCCCGCGACCTTCGACGCGAAGGACATGACCGTCGAAAAGCGTTTCGCGACGTCGAAGGACGGCACGAAAATCCCCTATTTCCTTGTTCGTAAGGCGGGTGCGACCGGCCCCGTCCCCGCGCTGATCCACGCCTATGGCGGTTTCCGCGCTGCACAGACGCCGGGCTATCTGACCGGCCAGCCCTATCGCGCCGGGCCGCTCGGCCTGTTCTGGGTCGAGGACGGCAATGCCTATGTCCTGGCCAATATCCGCGGCGGCGGCGAATATGGGCCCGCCTGGCATCAGGCGGCGCTGCGGGAAAAGCGCCAGAACAGCTTCGACGACCTCCACGCGGTCGCCGAGGATCTGGTCAAGGCCGGCGTCAGCGCCAAGGGCAAGATCGCGATCTCGGGCCGCTCGAACGGCGGCGTGCTCGTCGGCGCGGCGATGACACAGCGCCCCGACCTTTACGGCGCGGTGATCTCGGGCTCGCCGATCAAGGATATGTGGCGCTATGACAAGATGCTGGCGGGCGCCTCATGGGTCGCCGAATATGGCGACCCCGATGTGCCCGAGGATTGGGCCTTCCTGTCGAAATATTCGCCCTATCACAACATCCGCAAAGGCGTGACATACCCGCCGATCTTCCTTTACCTCTCGACCAAGGACGATCGCGTTCATCCCGGTCACGCGCGCAAATTCGCCGCGCGGCTGATGGAAAACGGCAACCGCGTCTATTATCACGAATATATCGAGGGCGGCCATTCGGTCGGCGCCGACCATGCAGAGGACGCGGTGCGCGCGGCGATGCTCCACGGCTTCCTGCAGCGTGAATTGGTGGAGAAGGAATAAGCGCGAGGTCGTCCCAGGACGAGCGCCACCGCCTCTCATCCGTCGTCCTTCGCCGGGATGACGATTGAGGCATGAATGATGACGCTTCAAGTCAGCGTATCTGCCGTTTCTCCAGCTTTCGCGCCAAGGTCCGCCGATGCATCCCCAGCCGGCGCGCGGTCTCCGAGATATTGAAATCGGTCTCGACCAGCACCTGGTGGATATGCTCCCACTCGACCGTCTTGATCGACGATTGGCGGTCGCCCACCGGCGTTTCGACATTGCCCTCGGCGCGGTCGAACGCCGCCTCGATATCGTCGGTATTCGACGGCTTGGCGAGATAATAGGAGGCGCCGAGCTTGATCGCCTCGACCGCGGTCGCGATGCTCGCAAAGCCGGTCAGCACGACGATCCGCATCGCCGGATCGAGCGCGCGCAGCGTTTGCACGCACGCGAGCCCCGACGCGCCGCCGAGCTTCAAATCGACGACCGCATAGCCCGGCCGGAACGCCGCGAGCAGCGCATCCATCTCCTCCGGGCTATGCGCGACTTCCACCGCATAGCCGCGCCGCTCGAACGAGCGTTTCAGCGTCCGCGCGAACGCCTCGTCATCCTCGACGATCAGCAGATGGCGCCGGTCATTTTGGGGCTCGGTCATGCCTTTTCTCCACCGGGCGGGGCGAGCGCCGAAATCGGCAGGAATATCCGGACCAGCGCCCCCCCGGCATCGCGGTTGGAAACGCTGGCACCCCCGCCGAGCTTGCGCAGCACATTGACGAGCAGGAACAGGCCGAGCCCGCCGCCAGGGCGTCCCTTGGTCGAGCGATAGGGCTGGCCGAAATTCTCGAGCATCTCGGCACTGAAGCCGGGTCCGCGGTCGGCGATCTCGATCACCAGCATGTCCCCGTCGCGCGATGTGGTAAAGCTGGTCCAGTCGGGCGACACCTCGGCCGCATTGTCGAGGACGTTGCCGATCACCTGCCGCAGCGCGGGGTCCGACACGATCGCGACGTCGGCGCCGAAACGGTCGTTGAATTCGACTGTGCCCGGACGGCGCACCGCGCGCGTGTGCGCGACGATCTCGTTGAACGAAGCGCGCATCGTCGTCAGCCGCGGCGCCTCGCCGCGCGCCTCGCCCGCCGACATCAAAATGCCGCTGACGATCGTCTTGCAGCGCTGGACGGCGGTGTCCATGTCGGCAAGATCCTCCTGCAATTCGCGGTCGTCCTTCAGCCGCGCCGCCGCCTGCCAGTCGCCGATCAGCACCGACAGCGTCGATAGCGGTGTGCCCAGTTCATGCGCCGCGCCAGACGCGAGCAGCCCCATGCGCACGATATGATCCTCCTCGGCCGCGCGCTGCCGGCTTGCCGCGAGCGCCGCGTCGCTATCGCGCAAATTACGGCTGATCCGGGTGACGAAGGCGACGAGCAGCACCGCGATCAGCAGGAAGCAGACGAAGCTGCCCTGCAGATAGAGACCCATCGGATCGTCGGCATAAGCGGGCGGCAGCACCAGCGGCGTCGGATCGACGCGCAGCGCCGCGAGCGCTGCCAATGCCGCGACGACGATCGCCCATGACGAGCGCGGGGTCAGCAGGACCGCCCCGATCACGACCTGGAGCAGAAAGAGCGAGGCGAAAGGATTGGCGAGCCCGCCGCTGTGGTGGAGCTGCCAGCCGAGCGCCGCGACATCGAACAGCAGCGCCGCGGTCAATTCGGCATTGGTCACCCCGCGGCCGCGACGGAGCAAAGCGGCGCTCGCGAAATTGATTGCGATCAGCACGAGAATCGCCCCGAGCAAGGGTGCGCGGGGCAGCGATATCCCCATCGGCCCGCTGACGACCCCGATCGTCGCGAGTTGCCCCCCGACCGCAAGCCAGCGCAGCTGGATCAGCAGCGTCATGTTGCGGCGGCCCGCGGGAGCTCGCGCGGGCATTGCCGGCAGGATCGTCGGGTCGGTCATCATTCGCGGATACGCCACAGCCGCCACGCAAAAAAGAGGCTGAGCGCACAGAGTGCAAACCAGGTCAGCGCATAGACCATATGATGGTCGCGAAAACGCACGACGGTGAGCCCCCCGACCGGATAGCCGCCGGGGTTCGGCGCCGCGTCGGCATCGACGAAATAAGGCGCGGTCCTGCCCAGCCCCCTCGCCTTCGCGATGGCCGCGACATCGCGCGAAAACCAGCGATCGGCTGCGGGGTCGTTCGAGCGCAGGAAAGCGCCGCCAGGCTCGGTGATGCGGAGCAGGCCGGTCACCGTCACCGGCCCCGCGACATTGCCCGCAGCACGGGCCTTCGCCTCGCGCCGCTCTTTGGGCACGAAGCCGCGATTTACCAGCAAGGTGAACCCAGGCGTTTCGAGCGGCGTGACCACCCAAAAGCCCGCGCCGCGCTCGGTCACCGCCTGGATCAGCGTCTCGCGGTCGTGCCGGAATGTCCCCGACGCGGTGACGCGCCGATAGGCGTCGTTCTTCGTATTGACCGCATCCCACCGATCGGGTCCCGGCGCCGCGACGGGCGGTGCATGAAGACGCGCATCGACCGCCGCCACCAGCTCATGCTTCCACGCGCGCCGCTCGATCTGCCAGACGCCGAGCGCCGCGAGGCCGAGCGCCGCGATCAGCGCCGCGGCGGCAAAGGCCGCGCGGCGGGTCCGCGTCACGGTATCTGGCTCGCCGTCTGACTCGTCGGCTCGTGCGGCATCGGCATCATATTGGTGTTTAGATGGTGCATCACCCACAGCGACCCCGCGAGCATGATCACCACGACGATGATCGTGAAGACGAGCGAGGTCAGCGACCAGCCGCCCTCGGCCTTCGGCGTCATGTGAAGGAAATAGACCATATGGACGACGATCTGCACCACCGCGAAACCCATGATGATCGCGCCCGTCGTGCCGGCGCTCAGCGGCATCGTCATCACCAGCCAGAAGGGTATGGCGGTCAGGATCACCGACAGCAGGAAACCGATGACATAGTCGCGCATCGACGCGTGCGGCATCTCGATCTCGTGGTGCGCGTCGTGCGCGTGCGTATCCTGGCTCACCGCAGCACTCCCATCAGATAGACAAAGGTGAAGACGCCGATCCACACGACGTCGAGGAAGTGCCAGAACATCGACAGGCACATCACGCGGCGCTTGTTCGCGGCGATCAGCCCATGCTTCGAAAGCTGGAACATCAAGGTCACCAGCCAGACGATACCGAAGGTGACGTGCAGCCCGTGCGTGCCGACGAGCGTGAAGAAGCTCGACAGGAACGCGCTGCGCTGCGGCCCCGCACCGATCTCGATCAGATGGTGGAATTCGTAGAGCTCGATCCCGAGGAAGGCGAGCCCGAACAGTCCGGTAACCCCGAGCCATATCTGCACGCCCTTCACCTTGCCCTGCTGCATCTGGAGCACCGCAAAGCCATAGGTGATCGACGAGAAGAGCAGCATCGCGGTGTTGAGCGCGATGAGCTTGAGGTCGAACAGATCCTTCGGCGCCGGCCCCGCGGCATAGCTGCCGCCGAGCACGGCATAGCAGGCGAACAGGATCGCGAAGATGAGGCAGTCGCTCATCAGATAGATCCAGAAGCCCAGCATCGTGCTGTGCCCCTCGGGATGCGCATGCTCGTCGAGGTCGTAGAAGCGGACGGCTTCGTCGGCCGAGTTCGGGGGGGCGGTTATGGTCTTGGCACTCATCGGATCAGGCTCCGGCCAGCTGGCGAGTCCGCGCGTCCTCGACCGCGGCGACCGTCGCCGCCGGGATGTCGAAATCGCGCTTGTAGTTGAACGTGTGATAGATCGCGCCGACGATCGTCGCGGCAAAGCTCAACGCCACCAGCCACCAGATGTGCCAGACGAGCGCAAAGCCCATGACGAGGCAGAAGCCCGACAGGATCATCCCCGTCCCGGTGTTGCTCGGCATATGGATGTCGCGATAGCCATCGACCGGGCGCTGAGCTCCGCGCGACTTCATGTCGTACCACGCGTCGAGGTCGTGGATCACCGGCGTGAAGGCGAAATTATAGTCGGGCGGCGGCGAGCTGGTCGCCCATTCGAGCGTGCGGCCGTCCCACGGATCGCCGTTTGTGGTGTCGCGCAATTCCTTGCGGCGCCAGATGCTCACCGCGAACTGAACCAGCATCGCACCGATGCCCGCCGCGATGATCGCTGCGCCGATGCCGGCGATCACGAACCAGATTTGCAGGCTCGGGTCGTCGAAAACGCGCATCCGCCGCGTGACGCCCATCAGGCCGAGGACATAGAGCGGCGCAAAGGCGACCCAGAAGCCGACGACCCAGCACCAGAAGCTGATCTTGCCCCAGAATACGTCGAGTTTGTAGCCGAACGCCTTGGGCCACCAATAGTTGATCGCCGCGAACAGGCCGAACAACACACCCCCGATGATCACATTGTGGAAATGCGCGATCAGGAACAGCGAGTTGTGGAGCACGAAGTCGGCGGGCGGCACCGCGAGCAGCACCCCGGTCATCCCGCCGATGACGAAGGTCAGCATGAAAGCGACCGTCCACATCATCGGCAGCTCGAAACGGATGCGGCCGCGGTACATGGTGAACAGCCAGTTGAAGAGCTTGGCCCCGGTCGGGATCGAGATCACCATCGTCGTGATGCCGAAGAAGCTGTTGACGCTCGCCCCCGATCCCATGGTGAAGAAATGGTGCAGCCAGACGAGATACGACAGGATCGTGATACAGATCGTCGCGTAAACCATCGACGTATAGCCGAAGAGCCGCTTGCCCGAGAAGGTCGAGGTGACTTCGGAGAAGACGCCGAACAGCGGCAGCACGAGAATGTAAACCTCGGGATGTCCCCAGATCCAGATCAGGTTCACATACATCATCGGCGATCCGCCGAGATCATTGGTGAAGAAATTGGTGCCGACGTAACGATCGAGCGTCAGCAGCACGAGCGTCGCGGTCAGGATCGGGAAGCTGGCGACGATTAGGATGTTCGCGCAGAGCGAGGTCCAGGTAAAGACGGGCATTTTCATCAGCCCCATGCCCGGCGCGCGCAGCTTCAGGATCGTGACGATCAGGTTGATACCCGACAAGGTCGTCCCGATCCCGGCTATCTGGAGCCCCCAGATATAATAATCGACGCCGACGTTGGGACTGTACGATATTCCCGACAGCGGCGGATAGGCCAGCCAGCCGGTCTGCGCATATTCGCCGATGAACAGCGAAATCATCGTCAGCACCGCCCCCGCGGTCGTCATCCAGAAACTGAAATTATTTAGGAAGGGAAAGCTGACGTCGCGCGCGCCGATTTGCAGCGGCACGACATAGTTCATCAGCCCGGTGATGAACGGCATCGCGACGAAGAAGATCATGATCACGCCGTGCGCGGTGAACACCTGGTCATAATGGTGCGGCGTCAGATAACCCTCCGACCCGCCGAATGCCATCGCCTGCTGCAGGCGCATCATGATCGCGTCGGCAAAGCCGCGCAGGAACATGATGAGCCCCAGGATCATGTACATGATCCCGATGCGCTTGTGGTCGACGGTGGTGAACCATTCGGTCCACAAAGTGCCCCAGAGGCGGAATTTGGTGATCAGGCCGAGCACGGCGATGCCGCCGATGACGACGCCGATGAAGGTGACGACGAGAATCGGCTCGTGCAGCGGCAGCGCCTCGAGCGACAGCTTGCCGAGGATCGGACCGGTTTCGGGTGCGGGATGCGGGATGGTCATGTTAATCTCGGGCTCGTTCAGGACATCGGGCGTTCGGCGGCGGGTGCGCGCAGCGCCGTGCGTTGAGGTTTGCCGGGATGCGGCAGCCCCTCGCCTTTCAGCTTCTCCGGTGCGACCGGCTTGGCATCAGGGCGATCGTTCGGCATCACCGGCGAACTGCAATAGGCCGCGACATACCGCATGCTCCAGCGCGCCGCGTCGACGGTGCCGCGCGCGGCGAACTTGTCATAGGTGACCTGCCGCACATTGCCGATGCCCGCGATGCCCGCGCCGCCCGCGGCGTCGAGCGACATCATGTCGTGCATGCACATCTTGCCGGGCTCGACGCACATGTTGACGACCGCGTCGAAGAGCTGCGGATCGTTCGCGGCAAAACGGCGCACCGGTTCCTTGTGCGTCGGTTTTTCGAGCTTGAGATATTCGGCGCGGCTGAGGTCGCCTTCGGCCGAAGCCTTCGTCGCCGCGACCCATTGGTCGAACTCGCCGGCGGGCAGGCTCTTCACCGCGAAGCGCATATTCGAAAAGCCCCAGCCCGAATAATTGGCCGAAAAGCCCTCAAACTCGCCGGTCTTGTCGAACACGCCGTGGAGCTTGGTTTCCATGCCGGGCATCGCGTAAATCTGTCCCGCGAGCGCGGGCACGTAGAAACTGTTCATCACCGACGAGGAGGAGATGCGGAAGCGGACGGGCCGGTTCACCGGCAGCGCCAACTCGTTCACCGTCGCGACGCCCTGTTCGGGATAGATGAACAGCCATTTCCAGTCGAGCGCGACGACCTGCACGTCGAGCGGCTGGACCTCGGCCGCCACCGGCTGTCCCGGCGCCGTGCGCGCGAGCGGGCGATAGGGATCGAGCAGATGCGTGGCGACCCACGTCACCGCGCCCAGACAGATGATGATCAGCAGCGGCGCCGACCAGATGACGAGTTCGAGCTGCGTCGAATGGTCCCAGTCGGGCTTGTACGTCGCCTCCTTGTTCGACGCGCGATATTTCCACGCGAAAAAGATCGTCAGCGCCATCACCGGCACGATGATCAGCAGCATCAGCACCGTCGACAGAACGATCAAATCGCCCTGCTGGCGCGCGACGTCGCCGGCGGGATCGAGCACGATCAACCCGCAGCCCGACAAAAGAGGCAGCGCGGCGAGCAGCGGCAACAGCCGCAATCGGGCGGAAAAACGGGGGAGATTGCTTCGCATAGAGCGCGCCTAAGCCTCCTTTGTTGCACTGCACATAGGACATTTTGTCCAATCCCGCGATCGTCCATCATCGCGCAGGGGCATTTTCATTCCGGGCGATTCTGCCCTATGACCGACTCGTGCGGCCGCATCTTGTCTTGCGAGCCGCGCCAGCTCAAGGATTGTTACCATGGCTGCCGACACCGTCCCCACTATCGAGGCCGAACGCGACGCCCGCGCCCTCCACGGCGCCGAGGACGGCAGCCACCGAATCGACCCTGCCGAGATCGCGATCGGGGTCATCATCGGGCGGACGTCGGAATTCTTCGACTTCTTCGTCTATGCGATCGCGTCGGTGCTGGTCTTCCCGAAGCTCGTCTTCCCGCATCTCGACCCGCTGACGGGCACGCTCTGGTCGTTCGCGATCTTCGCGCTCGCCTTCGTCGCGCGCCCCGTCGGCACGATCATCTTCACCGCGCTCGACCGCGCCTATGGCCGCGGCGCCAAGCTCACCATCGCGCTGTTCCTCCTCGGCGGCTCGACCGCCGCGATCGCCTTCGTGCCGAGCTATCATTCGGCCGGCATCGGCGCCGCGCTGCTCCTCGCGCTGTTCCGCATGGGCCAGGGCGTCGCGCTCGGCGGCTCGTGGGACGGCCTCGCCTCGCTGCTCGCCTTGAACGCGCCCGAGAATAAGCGCGGCTGGTACGCGATGATCCCGCAGCTCGGCGCGCCGCTCGGCCTGATCGTCGCCAGCCTGCTTTTCATGTTCCTGATCGCCGCGCTGCCGGCCGAGGATTTCCTCGCCTGGGGCTGGCGCTATCCCTTCTTCGTCGCTTTCGCGATCAACGTCGTCGCGCTGTTCGCGCGGCTGCGCATCGTCGTCACCCCCGAATATGCCGAGCTGTTCGAAAATCGCGCGCTTCAGCCCGCGCCCTTGCTCGAAACGGTGCGTTCGGAATGGAAGACGATCCTCATCGGCACCTTCGCGCCGCTCGCCAGCTTCGCGATGTTCCACATGGTCACCGTCTATCCGCTGTCGTGGGTGTTCCTGTTCACCGACGAAAGCCCGGTGCGCTTCCTGGTGATCGAGGCGGTCGCCGCGGTCGTCGGCGTCGGCTCGATCGTCGCCTCGGGCATCCTCGCCGACCGCGTCGGACGCCGCACGCTGCTCGCCGTCACAGCCGCCGCCATCGCGGCGTTCAGCGGCTTCGCGCCGCAGCTCCTCGACGCGGGCGAAATCGGCGAAGCGACCTTCATGATCCTTGGCTTCGCATTGCTCGGCCTGTCGTTCGGCCAGTCATCGGGCGCGCTCTCGTCGAACTTCCATCCGCGCCACCGCTACACCGGCTCGGCCTTCACCTCCGACCTCGCCTGGCTGTTCGGCGCCGGCTTCGCGCCGCTCTTCGCGCTCTGGCTGTCGAGCGAATTCGGCCTGATCGCCGCGGGCGCCTATCTGCTGTCGGGCGCGATCGGCACGCTCGTCGCGCTGTGGCTCAACCGCGAACTGGCGAGCACGATTGGCTGATCGAAACGATCGAACCGGGGTCGAGCGCCCCCGCCCCGGCTTCGCCTAGGAGCAGGTCTTGCGGCATCTCGCCCGGTTCGATCTTAACCTGCTGCGCATTTTCGACGCGATCTTCGCCAAGGGCGGGGTGTCGGCGGCAGCGCGGCACCTCAACCTGTCGCAGCCGGCGATCAGCCACGCACTCGCGCGGCTGCGCGCGCAGTTCGACGATCCGCTTTTCGTGCGCCAGGGCAATCGCCTTGTCCCTACCTCCGCCGCCCGCGCCATCGCCGGGCCGGTGCGCGAGGCGCTGCGCGGGCTCGACGTGGCGCTCGATGCCGCGACCGCGTTCGAGCCTAAGCAGACGACGCGCGAGTTCCGCATCGGCGTCCGTCTTTCGGGCGAAATGCCGCGCTTTTCTTCGCTGGTCGCGCGCGTGCGCGCCGAGGCTCCGCATGTCGCGCTCGCCAGCGTCACTTTCCGCCGCCGCGACCTGGTGATGATGCTCGCGAACGGCGATCTAGACCTCGCGCTCGACGTCGCGCTGCCCGCCGACGACCGGATGTGCCGCCATTATCTGGGCGCGGAACCGCTCGTCGTCGTCGCGCGCAAGGGACATCCGCGCGTCAACGGCGCGCTCGACCTCGATACCTATCTGGCGCTCGATCATATCATCGCGACCGCGCGGCCCTATGGTCCGGGGATCGAGGATATGGCGCTCGACCGCATGGGCCTCGCGCGGCACGTCGCGGTGCGGTGTCAGCATGCGATTACCGCGTGGCAGATCGTCGCCGCGTCCGACCTGCTCTTCGCGCTCCCCAGATCGCACGCCGCGGTGCTCGACGCGATGTGGCCGATGCAACTCCTCGATCTGCCGCTGCCGATCGAACCCGGCGGCAGCTATCTCTACTGGCATCAGGCGGCACAGGCCGATCCCGGGCTCGGCTGGCTGCGCGGCATCATCGCCGATGAGTTGGCAAAGGGCAGCTAGCTATTCACGAAACGAATATCGACTATTCCGCCCTATCATTTTCCTTGATGACATGCCGTGACTAATCTTCTCCGGTAAAATCCACCGGAGACCAAAATGACCGAAATCGAACTTCAGGCCGAACTCAACGACCTGCGCATGTCGAAGGAAGCGCAGCCGCTCTTCGACGCCGTCAAGCGCCACATCGCCGACAATGTCGATCCGATCACCGAGGAATTCTTCCGCCTCGGCGAAGGTCGCGCCGATCGCTGGAGCTGGGCGCCGGGACAGCTCGAACTGCTCGAAGGCGCGAAGGACAAGGCGAAGGCCGCCGGCCTGTGGAACTTCTTCCTGCCGCATGGCGACACCGGCACCCCGCTCAGCAACCTCGACTATGCCTATATCGCCGCCGAACTCGGCAAGTCGCCGCTCGCCTCCGAATCGCTGAACTGCTCGGCACCCGACACGGGCAATATGGAAGTGCTCGAAATGGTCGGCACGCCCGAGCAGAAGGACCGCTGGCTCAAACCGCTGCTCAACGGCGAAATCCGTTCGGCCTATGTGATGACCGAACCCGGCGTCGCCTCGTCCGACGCGAGCAATCTCGAAACCAGCGCGCACCTCGAAGGCGATGAGTGGGTCATCAACGGCGAGAAATATTTCATCAGCGGCGCCGGCGATCCGCGCTGCAAAATCCTGATCTGCATGCTCAAGACCAACCCCGAGGCGTCGCGCAAGGGCCAGCATTCGCAGATCCTCGTGCCGATCGACACGCCCGGCGTGCAGGTGCTGGGCCCGATGCGCGTGTTCGGCGCCGACCATGCGCCGCAGGGGCATATGCACATGCGTTTCGACAATGTTCGCGTGCCACGCGAGAATATCCTGCTCGGCGAAGGCAGGGGCTTCGAGATTTCACAGATGCGCCTCGGCCCGGGCCGCATCCATCACTGCATGCGCACGATCGGCAAGGCCGAGGTCGCGCTCGACCTGATGGTGAAACGCGGCAATTCGCGCACCGCTTTCGGCCGCCCGCTGTCGCAGCTCGGCAAGAATCTCGAGGTGATCGCCCGCGCCCGCGTCGACATCGAGGCGATGCGGCTGATCGTGCTCAAGGCCGCCAAGGCGATGGACCTGCTCGGCAATCGCGAGGCGCGCGTGTGGGTCAGCATGGCGAAGGCGATGGTCCCCGAACGCGTCTGCCAGATCATCGACCAGGCGATCCAGATCCACGGCGCGACAGGCATCTCGCACTGGACCCCGCTCGCCGACCTTTATGCCGACGTCCGCCACCTGCGCTTCGCCGACGGCCCCGACGAGGTGCATTATATGGTCGTCGGCCGCGACGAACTCGCGCGCCACTAAAGACGTGGGCGGCGGTCATCCGCCGCCCCGTCAAGGAGCGCCCTCCCCCAGCATATAATCGGCCACACTATAGGAATGGCTGGCCTGATAGGCGTTCCTGCCGCGGTTCATATGGGTCAGATTGAATCGCCGGACGGCGCGCAGCGCGCGCGGGTCCGTGAGGAAGCCGCGGATGGCGGCGGCGCCCCCTATCTTGACGATGAAGATGTCCGCACCGCTGGGAAAGGAATAGCTCACCTCGTCGGGCGCGCGCACGCTCTGCTCAAGAAAGGCCCGATCGACCCTCTCCGGCGCGAGCGACCCGTCGGTCGTGAAATCCGAAAGATGGACGATGAACCGCGCGCGAAGATCGTCGCCGTCGGCGTAGAGGGTGAACAGCTCCATCCAACTCGCGTTGACGCGGACCAAGGGCTTGTCCGAGGTCGACGGCAGGCAGGAAACCGACCAATAATATCGCTCGGTCGCACGCGGCATGGCTATGCAGGTCCGGCCGTAGAGCTCGAGAATCCCGAACAGTTCGGGCGCCTGCGGCCGGCGAAGCAGCTTCTGAAAGCGCGGCGCATATCGCATCCGCTGCTCGATCGAATCCTGCCGCTCCCCGGCGTCGGCCAATTCCGCCTTGCCCTCCAGCCACGCGTCCTGTCGATCGGTATCCACAAATTGACGCAGCCCCTTGGGGCTCTGGCGAGACTTCCTGTTCATGCGCCCGAGAATGCTGGACCCGCGGCCAATCATCAAGGGCCACTCGCATCACTTGCCGTATTGGCCAGCGAATATTCACCGGCTCGATAATCTGTCGTTGAGGATGGTGGACAGGGCTGGATTCGAACCAGCGTACGGAAACCCGGGCAGATTTACAGTCTGCTGCCTTTAACCACTCGGCCACCTGTCCATTGGGGCCCGCTTTGGGAAGCGGTCCAATGGCGAAACGAGGCTTGCCTGTCAATGCCAGTCGTGGGAAAGGCGCCCCCATGAGGCAATTTTCCCGTCATCGCCGCCCGCAGGGCCAGAATTCGCGCGGTCAGGCCATTCGCTTCTGGGGCCGCCACGCCGTTCTCGCCGCGCTCGCCAACCCCGAACGCACCGTCAAGCGCATCTGGGGCACGCGCGAGGCGCTCGGCCAGCTCGACCTGCCGCCGGTGATCCCGATCAGCTACGCCGACGTCACCGACCTTGCGCGACTCGTCGCGCGCGACGCCCCGCATCAGGGACTGGTGATCGAGGTCGACCCGCTCGAAAACATCCATTTGAGCGATCTGTTGCAGGAAGAGGTCGATGCGGAGAGCAAGCGCCCGCTCGTCATCCTCGACCAGGTCACCGACCCGCACAATATCGGCGCCGTCCTGCGATCGGCGGCGGCCTTCGACGCCGCGGCGATCATCACGCAGGATCGCCACAGCCCGCCCGAAAGCGGCGTCATCGCGCGATCGGCGTCGGGCGCGCTCGAAACCGTGCCGTGGGTGCGCGTCGTCAACCTGTCGCGCGCGCTCGAGGAAATCGCCGAGGCGCAATATTGGCGCATCGGACTGATGGGCGATACCGAAACGACGCTCGGTTCGACGCTCGACGGCAGCAAGGTCGCGCTCGTGCTCGGCTCCGAGGGTGACGGCATGCGCCACAATGTCATGGAGCATTGCGACGTGCTGGCCAAACTGCCGATCTCGCCGCGAATGGAAAGCCTAAATATCTCGAACGCCGCGGCGATCGCACTCTACGCGGTCGCGACGGCGCAAAACTAATCTTCATCCCAGCGAAAGTTGGGATCGCTCACGTTCTGAATGGACGATAGCGGCCCCAGCTTTCGCTGGGGCGACGTATGGGCTCAATCTTCCGCCGCGATCCGCACCTTCAGCCCGTCGAGCGCATCGCTGAACGGAATTTGGCACGACAGGCGCGAATTGTCGTCGCGGTCGGTGGTCGAATCGAGCAGGTCGTTCTCGTCCTCGCTCATCGCGGGCATCGCGTCTTTCGCTCCCGCCTCGACATGGACATGGCAGGTCGCGCACGAGCAGCAGCCGCCGCACAGCGCGAGCAGTTCGTCGAACCCCGCGTCGCGGATATTCTCCATCACGGTCAGGCTGGTGTCGCCTTCGATCTCATGCTCGGTCCCGTCACGCGTCACGACAATCAGCTTGGCCATGCTAGTCCCCATATCTTCGATGTTGCTGGCGCTATGTCCCGCGTTGCTTGTCAAATCAAGCGTTGCTATTGGCTACCGAAGGAACAAAAGGAGAATATACGATGGGCCTCAGCCAGCAGCAGCTGAACGCGGGAATCGACGCGCTGGCCGAGCGCGACGCCAATTTCGCGCGCGCGCTCGGCAATGCGGGCTACCCCGAACCGCGCATCCGCGCGCCGGGCTATACGACCCTGCTGCGCACCATCGTCGGCCAGCAGGTCAGCGTCGCCGCCGCGACTTCGATCTGGAACAAACTCGAGGCGCAGTTCGGCGAAGGCTGTCCCGCCGAAGTGATGGCCGCCGCCGAGTTCGACACCCTGCGCGCCTGCGGTCTGTCGGGGCAGAAACAGGGCTATGCCAAAAGCCTCGCGCAGCTGATCCTCGACGGCGAACTGACCTTCGACGCGCTCCCCGCCGACGATGAGGAGGCCATCGCCTTGCTCACGCGCGTCAAGGGCATCGGCCGCTGGTCGGCCGAAATCTACCTGCTCTTCGCCGAAGGCCGCCCCGACATCTGGCCGGCCGGCGACCTTGCGGTGCAGGAAGCCGTCGGCCGCATCCTGCAATTGGGCGCACGCCCGAGCGAGAAGCAGGCGCGCGAACTGGCCGAAGCCTGGCGCCCCCACCGCGGCGCCGCGGCGATCTTCAGCTGGCATTGCTATAATATGGATGTGATTTAGCGGCGTCCGACGATTAAAACGAAAAAGGCCGGGTGGATCGCTCCACCCGGCCTTTCTATAACCGTCAGCCGAGGCTTATTTCTTTGCCGCAGCCTTTTTGGCCGGAGCCTTCTTGGCGGGCTCGGCCTTCTCGGCCTTCGCCGGAGCAGCCTTCTTCGCCGCCGGCTTGTCTTCAGCCTTGGCTTCGGCCTTCTTCGCCGGCGCCTTCTTGGCAGGAGCCTCGGCCTTTTCTTCCTTGGCCTCTTCCTTCACCGCGTCCTTCTTGGCAGCCGGCTTCTTCGCCGCTGCCTTCTTGGCGGGCTTCGCGTCATGGTCATGGTCGTGGCCGCAGCCCGGGCCATGGACGTGGCCGTCGTCGTCGGCTTCGATCGCGGCTTCGATCTCTTCGCGCGTCACTTCGCGCTCGCTGATCTCGGCCTTGTCGAACAGGAAGTCGACGACCTTGTCTTCATAAAGCGGCGCGCGAAGCTGTGCGGCGGCGAGCGCGTCCTGCTGGACATATTCGACGAAACGCTGACGCTCTTCGGGACGATATTGCTGCGCCGCCTGCATGATCAGGCGCTGCATTTCCTGCTGCGACACCTGCACGCCATGCGCCTGGCCGATTTCCGACAGGAGCAGGCCGAGGCGGACGCGGCGCACGGCGATGCTGCGATATTCGTCGCGGTCGCTCTCGAGCTCGGCCTTCGCCGCTTCGGGATCTGCCTCGTGGCTCGCTTCATGCTGGAGCTGCTGCCAGATCTGGCTGAACTCGGCCTCGACCATCGTCGGCGGCACTTCGAAATCGTGGCTCGCGGCGAGCTGGTCGAGCAGCTTGCGCTTCATATAGGTGCGCGTCAGGCCGTTCAGTTCCTGCTCGACCTGATCCTTCATCAGCTCTTTCAGCTTGTCGAGGCTTTCGAGGCCGAGCGTCTTGGCGAACTCGTCGTCGATCTTCGACGCCGCCGGAACCTTCACTTCCTTCACCGTGATCGCGAATTCGGCGGGCTTGCCCTTCAGATTCTCGACCGGATATTCGTCGGGGAAAGTGACCTTCAGCACCTTCTCGTCGCCGGTCTTGACGCCGACGAGCTGGTCTTCGAAGCCGGGGATCAGCTGACCCGAACCGATTTCGACCGCCATGTCCTCGCCCGTGCCGCCGTCGAAGGCGACGCCGTCGACGCTGCCGGCGAAGTCGATGATGACCTGGTCGCCCTGGGCGGCCTTCTTGGTCTTCGGCGCGTCCTCGAACCGCTTCATCTGAGCAGCGAATTCCTCGATCTTGGCCATCACCGCCTTGTCGTCGGCGGGAACGGTCAGCCGCTCCAGCTTCAGCCCATCGATCGACGGGGTTTCGATTTCGGGCAGCACTTCCAGCGCGACGGTGACTTCGGCATCCTTGCCGGTTTCATAACCTTCGGCCAGCGACACCGCGGGCTGCAGCGCCGGGCGAAGCTTTTCCTTCGTCATCAGGTCGCGCACGCCGGCGTCGATCGCCTTGTTGAGCGCGTCGGCGCTCAGGGCGGGGCCGTGCATCTTGCGGATCAAATTCGGCGGCACCTTGCCGGGACGGAAACCGGGCATGCGGACGGTCGGGGCGATGCTCTTCACCTCGTCGTCGACGCGGGCGTCGATATCCTTGGCGGTGATCGTGACGCGATATTCGCGCTTCAGGCCTTCGTTCAGCGTTTCGACGGTCTTCATTGCCTTGGTCTTATCCTTGCTCAAAATCTCGTATCGAACCCCGCCAAAATGGCGGAGTTCCCCATGATCCCGGCCTGCATTGCAGAATGGTGCGGGCGAAGGGACTCGAACCCCCACATCTTGCGATACTGGTACCTAAAACCAGCGCGTCTACCAATTCCGCCACGCCCGCAGGTGTTTTCGGCCGGGTGCACGAAATCGCGCGCTGCCGCGCACGCCCGTGCGGGCCGCGCGGGGCTATAGCAGACGCGTAGCCAAGGGCAAGGGCACAAAGCCGCCCCGTTCCGCCGGCGGAACATGGTTGGCGCCCGCCGCCGGAACATGCGTCGCGCCCGTTCGTTGATCAATCCAAGGAGAAAGACCATGGCCAGCAGCCCCGACCCGCTTCCCAAGCCAAAGCCCGACACGATCGAACCGCAATCGCCGCCCGAACAGCCGGTGCAGCCGACCCCGCTCGAAGACCCAGCCGGCCAGCCGGCCGAAATCCCCGGCCGCCCCGGCGGCGGCGACATCGACCAGCCGGGCCGCGGGCCCGACGAGGTGCCGCCGCAGCAGGTTTAAGGCGCGCGCGCGCAAATCCTCTGTCCGCGCCGCGCCGACATTGATAGCATCGTCCTGTCAGCAACAGGAGTTCCTCGATGCGCCCGCTTCGCCCTACCCTCCTCTTCGCGTCCCTTCTACCCGCCGCCGCCCTCGCGCAATCCGCACCCGACGTCGCCGATCTCGCCGGCGCGCGCGCCGCGGGCGGCGAGACGCAGCTTCTCGCGCACGGCTATGAAACGCGCTTCTCCAACACTGTCGGCGATCAACGCTACACCTTCTGGTGGAATGCACGCACCGGCCGCTGCATCTCTGTTTCGACCGTCGACGGGCGCTATGGCGCGCTGATCGCCGTCCCCGCCGAAAATTGCCGCGACGCAGGCGCCGCTGATCCCGATCACCATCAGCCCGCCGCCGAGCCCGGCTATCGCGACCCCGGTTCGCTGGTTCTCGTCTGCTACGGCGCGGGCACGCGTCCCACCGTTCAGAACAACCCGCGCTACAGCTGGAACTCCCGCGATCATAAATGGGAATGGAGCAACGAGCTCAGCAGCAGCGCGCAGGGATTCAACAGCGACGTCCAGATCGAACTTTATGGCGACCACGGCCGCATCCACCTTGGACCCAAGCTCGTCGCCCCGATCCACAGCGGCGACGATCATGGTTGGTGGGACCTCGACAATCTGGTCGTCACCCCCGACCGCATCACCGCGAGCTACCGGATCAACGGCCTCAATAAGCCGAAACTGACCGTCGACCGCCGCTCGGGTCGCATCACCATCCAGGCGATCACGAATTTCTCGGGCCAGTGCGACGCGGGCGACTGGGCGGCAGGGCAGCGGCGCTTCTAGGGAACGACGCGCCGCGCTGCGATGTCGGCGAGCATCGCCTTGAGCGCCGCCGCGTCGTGCCAGCGCCCGCCCGCCATCACGCCGAGCGGAGTCCGCAAGGTCGCTGGCTTCTCCAACGGATTGTCCGCGACCAGCAGCAGGTCGGCACGATAGCCCGGCGCCACGACGCCGAACTTCGCCGCACCCGGCACCGTCTTCGCGATAAATTCGCCCGGCGTGCGCGTCGCCGCCGTCAGCGTCTGCCACGGGGTCAGCCCCGCCGCCAGCATCGCGTCGATCTCGTCGTGCAGCGCAAAACCCGGCACCTGCCCCGGGATCGACGGCGCATCGCCGCCGGTGATCAAAAGCACGCCCGCATCGGACATCGACTTCACGAAGCGCGCCTCGAACGCCACGCGCCGCGACAGGTCGACCGCCTTTTTCTGATAGCCCGACTGCGCCCAGCCGATCCGGTCGGCGGGCGACAGATAGCGCGCCTCGGGCGCCGCAAGATAGGCCTTCACCACCTCGGGTTTCCCGAATTGCGCCGCGATCGTGCGGTAATTGAACAGGTCCGACGTGACGAACGCCCCATGCGCTTTCACCAGTGCGATGGCGTCGGCGATCCGCGCGTCGTCGGGCGGCGCGTGCGGATCGTCCGCAGGCGGCTCGGGGAAGAAGCCGTAGAAAAATTCCTCGACATGCGCGACCATCGCCTGCCCCGCAGCGAGCTGTTTAGCGAGGCCGACCGCCTTCACATTATGCCCGACGACGCCGATCCCTTGGCGCTTCGCTTCGTCGGCGAGCGCCGCAAAGGCCTCGGCCGACAGGTTCGTATAGACCTTGATAAAGCTATAGCCATTGGCTTTCCCAATCCCGACGATAGCGCGCGCATCCTCCGTCGTCTTGATGACCAGATGCCCATATTGCGGGTCGCCATCGATCGCGAGCGCGGTGAATATCTGCGGTCCCGGCACCGTGCCCTTGTTCACCGCGATCCGCGTGCGCCCGGCAAAACTGTTCGTCGCCTCGCCCATGTTGAGCATCGTCGTGACGCCGTTCGCAAGCAACAGCGACAGGTCCTCGCGGCTCGTCACATGATTGTGCATGTCGGCCAGCCCCGGAACCAGCCACCCTCCCTCGCCGTCGATCACCGGCGTCCCCGCGGGCAGTTTCGCCTTGATCCCGATGCTGGCGATCACGCCATCGGTGACGATCACCGTCGTGCGCCGGATGACGCGCTCGCGGTCCATCGGCACGACATTGACGTCGGTGAAGACGACCGTCTCGGCGCGCGCGAAGGCCGCGCCAGCGAACAGCAGCCAGAGGGTCAGGAGCGCGCGAAGAGCCGCGCGCATCCTCAGCCGAGCGCCTTCTTCAGCAGTTCGTTCACCACCTGCGGGTTCGCCTTGCCCTGCATCGCCTTCATCGTCTGCCCGACGAAGAAGCCGAACAGCGCTTCCTTGCCGCCCTTATACTGCTCGACCTTGTCGGCATTGGCGGCCAGAATCTTGGCGATTTCACCCTCGATCGCGCCGGTGTCGCTCGTCTGCTTCAGCCCGTCGCGCTCGACGATCACACCCGCGGCGTCGCCGCTTTCGAGCATCTTTTCGAACACCGCCTTGGCGATCGTCCCCGAAATCGTGCCGTCGGCGACCAGCCCGAGCAGCTCGGCCGCTTGGGCGGGCGAGACCGGCGAATCCGAAATGTCGCGGCCCAGGCGGTTCAAGGCGCCAAACAATTCGCTCGTCACCCAGTTCGCCGCGGCAACGGGCTTCGCGCCCGCTTCGAGCAAAGTGTCGAACCAGCGCGCGGCCTCGACCTCGGCGGTCAGCACATCAGCATTATAGGCGCTGATACCCTCGGCCAGATAACGCGCGCGCTTGGCGTCGGGCAGTTCGGGCAAGGACTCGCGGCACTCGGCCAGAAACGCATCGTCGAGTTCGAGCGGCAGCAGATCGGGATCGGGGAAATAGCGATAATCATGCGCATCTTCCTTCGACCGCATCGACCGCGTCTCGTTGCGATCGGGATCATACAGCCGCGTTTCCTGCACCACCGTGCCGCCGCTCTCGATCAGTTCGACCTGGCGCTTCGCTTCGCCCTCGATCACCGCCATCACGAAGCGCACCGAATTGACATTCTTCGTCTCGGTGCGCGTGCCGAATTCGTCACCGGGCTTGCGGACGCTGACGTTGACGTCGGCGCGCATCGAGCCTTCTTCCATATTGCCGTCGCACGATCCGACATAGCGCAGGATCGAGCGCAGCTTGCGCACATAGGCCCCGGCTTCGGCCGGCGAGCGCATGTCGGGGCGCGAGACGATCTCCATCAGCGCAACGCCGCTGCGGTTCAAATCGACGTAGCTCATCGTCGGATGCTGATCGTGCATCAGCTTGCCGGCGTCCTGTTCGACGTGGATGCGCTCGATGCCGATGCGCTTGGCCTCCGGAATCCCCGCCTTTTCATCTTCCTCGATCATCAGCGAACCTTCGCCGACAAGCGGATGATAAAGCTGCGAAATCTGGTAACCCTGCGGCAGATCGGCATAGAAATAATTCTTGCGGTCGAACCGCGACCATTTGTTGATTTCGGCCTCGATCGCCATCCCCGTACGCACCGCCTGGCGGATGCACTCGCGGTTCGGCACCGGCAGCATGCCCGGCATCGCGGCGTCGACCAGCGACACCTGCGTGTTCGGCTCGGCCCCGAACGCCGTCGCGGCGCCCGAGAACAGCTTGGCGTTGGAGGTGACCTGCGCATGGACCTCGAGGCCGATCACGACCTCCCATTCGCCGGTTTCGCCCTTGATGCGATAATCGCTCATCTTACCACCACTTCTCGGCGCGGGCGTTGAAGCCCGCCCGCTCTTCAATTGCCAGCCCGGCGTTCAGCACGCCCTGCTCGTCGAACGCCTTGCCGATGATCTGCAAGCCCAGCGGCAGCCCCTCGCGATTCAGCGCCGCGGGGACCGACATCGCGGGCAGCCCCGCGAGGCTCGCGGGCACCGCGAACACGTCGTTCAGATACATCGCCAGCGGATCGGCGGTCTTCTCGCCGAGGCCAAACGCCGCCGACGGCGCGGTCGGCGCGAGGATCACGTCGCACGAGGCAAAAGCCGCCTCGAAATCGCGTGCAATCAGCGTCCGCACCTTTTGCGCCTGCGTGTAATAGGCGTCGTAGAAGCCCGCCGACAGCACATAGGTGCCGATCATGATGCGGCGCTTGACTTCGGGCCCGAAGCCGTCGGCGCGCGTCGCGGCATACATGTCCTGCAGCCCCGCACCCTGCGGCAAGTCACGCAAACCATAGCGCACGCCGTCATAGCGCGCGAGGTTCGACGACGCCTCGGCCGGCGCGATGATATAATAGGCCGGCAACGCATATTTGGTGTGCGGCAGGCTGATCTCGATGACCTCGGCCCCCGCATCCTTCAGCATCGCGATGCCCGCATCCCACATCGCGTCGATGTCGGGGTCGATGCCTTCCAGGCGATATTCCTTGGGAATGCCGACCTTCTTGCCCTTGAGATCGCTCGACAAAGCCGCTTCCCAATTCGGCACCGGCATATCGAGGCTCGTCGCGTCCTTCGGATCGAAGCCCGCCATATTTTCGAGCATGATCGCGCAATCCTTGACGTCGCGCGCCATCGGCCCCGCCTGGTCGAGCGAGCTCGCGAACGCCACGATGCCCCAGCGCGAGCAGCGGCCATAGGTCGGCTTGATCCCTGAAATGCCCACGAAGGCCGCGGGCTGGCGGATCGAGCCGCCGGTGTCGGTCCCCGTCGCCGCGGGGCACAGCCGCGCCGCGATCGCCGACGACGACCCGCCCGACGACCCGCCCGGCGCGAGCGCGGCATTACCGCCGTCCTTGCGCTTCCACGGGCTGATCACATTACCGAAATAGCTCGTCTCGTTCGACGATCCCATCGCGAACTGGTCGAGGTTGAGCTTCCCGAGCATCCCGCAACCCGCGTCCCACAGCTTCGCCGAGACGGTCGATTCATAGCGCGGCACGAAACCTTCGAGCATATGGCTCGCGGCGGTCGTCTGGACGCCGTTCGTCGCGAACAGGTCCTTCATCCCGATCGGCACGCCCGACAAAGGCTTCAGCGTCCCCGCCGCACGATCCTCATCGGCCTGCTTCGCGGCGGCAAGCGCGTGCTCCGGCGTCTCGACGATAAACGCATTGAGCGCCTTCGCGCCCGCGACATTGGCGTTGAACGCCGCGGCGACCTCGACGGCACTGAAATCGCCCGCGCGGTGCCCGTCGCGGATCTGCGCTACCGTTAGATTTGTAAGATCAGTCATTTCCCAAACCCGCTCGTGCTGAGCTTGTCGAAGCACCGCTGTTTCTTATTCGAACGGTGAAGAGGAGAACGGCCCTTCGACAAGCTCAGGGCGAACGGAAAAAGAGCGAGGCGCATCATTCGATCACCTTGGGAACACCAAAAAACCCGTGCTGCGGCGCGGGCGCGTTGGCGAGAATATCGTCGCGGCGGTTCCCGCCGGTCAGCGGATCGGCATCGACGACATCGTCGCGGAGCCGCAGCGTGTTCGGAATCACCGCGGTCATCGGCTCGACCCCGCTCACATCGACCTCGCCGAGTTGCTCGACCCAGCCCAAAATGCCGTTCAATTCGCCTTCCATCGCGGCGGCCTCGGCATCGCTGATCGCGATGCGCGCCAGCGACGCGATTTTCCTTACTGTTGCCTGATCGATTGCCATGATCGCCCTAACTTTAACGAAGCCGCGCCGCTAGCATCCTCGCCGGATCGCATCAACCATGATCCTCCCTGTGGCGAAGCCATGGGGAGGTGGCAGCGTGAAGCGCTGACGGAGGGGCTATGGCGCCGCGCCGCGGCCCTTCCAACATCCGGTTCGCGGACGGTCCCCCTTCCATCGCCGCGCGACAGGAAGGATCGACCCTCACTCGAACGTCCCCGATTCCGGCACCCCGTTCACCAGCACGCGCCGCTGCTGCACCGTCTCGACCTCGACCCGCGCCGTCGACAAATCGACCGCCGGCTTTTTCGCGGGCGCCGGCTTGGCCCAATCGCCCTGCACCCACTGGCCAGCGTCATTCCGCGTCACGAAGTCGAAATTGAGCGTCTCGCCCGGCTCATTCTGCCCGAGCACGCCGATCCGCGTGCCGCTCAGCCATATTGCGACGCACGCCTTCGCGCGGCTGCACATATAGCTCCCTGCAATCCGGTCGAGCGCCTCCGCCGGCAAGGCGCGCTCGGCCGGCATGACGCGCAGCCGCTCGGCAAATGGCTTCAGCAACAAAGCCCCGCGCGGCCCGCCCAGGTCCCAGCGGTTCTTCGCCGCCAGCGCCGCCTTCGCCGCGTCGGCGCGCGACTTCTGCGGCGAGCGCGCCAGCTCCGCCAGCGCCGCCCGCCCGCTCGGCCCGAAATCATAGGCCATCGCCGCCCAGTCGAATTTCTCGACCGGCGTCGCCCCCGATTTCAGCCGCGCAAGCTGATCGCGCGTCGAGATCGCCCCGAAATCGAGGATCGGCAGCGCGAGGAACAGCGCCAGCAACGCCAGCCCGATCGCCAGCTTCTGCTGCAACGGCCGCAGCCAGTCGTCGAAATCGCGCCGCCCCTTCACCACCGCCCATATGCCCGCGAGGCCATAAGCGAGTGCGATCGCCGCCGCGATCACGCCCCAGATCCGCTCGGGGGTCCAGCCATATTGGATCACCCGCAGGTGCATCGAATAATAGGCGATGCCCGCCAGCGGCAGCACCGCGACCGCCAGCACCGGCGCCGCCCAGCGCAGCGCCGGGTTCGTCGCGCGATCGTCGCCACCGTTGCCGATCACCGCATTGGCGAGCAGCACCGCGAACGCCGCCACGCCCATCATCACCGCCGCGGTCGAAAAGCCCGAATCCCACAGCTTCTGCAACCCCGTCCCCGCGAGCGAGAGCAGGAACAGTACCAGCGCAACCGCCAGCACCGGCGCCAGCACCGCGAGCACGATCATCACCAGCCGCTGGAGCGTCGAAACCAATTTGTCGCGCTCGCGCAGCAGCCCCACCGCGCCGCCGAACGCCGCCCCGGCCAGCATCCAGCCGAACCATTCGTCATTGAGCAGGTCGAAGATCAGGTTGATCCCGATCAGCTTGAACATCTGCCCGATCAGCACGGTGAGCAAGAAGGTGATACCGACGAACGCCAGGCTTGCCGCGCCGATGACCGCATCGGTCCACGCATGGCTGTGCAATCGCTCGTACGGCATCGTCCACAGCTTCCAGAACCGCCAGTCGGGCGCGACGTCGCGCCGCGTCTGGAACAAGGGCGTCGCGACGAGCACCGCGAGAATGCCCGACCAGAAGGGCCATTCGACCGGATTGCCCTGAATATTATACGCCGCGGTCGCCCGCGCGATCAGCCCGAGGATCACGCCCCAGACCAACGCGAATCCCAGCGCCCAGTGCCAGCGGCGCAGCTCGACGCCGAGCACGAACACCACCGTCGCCGCCGCGATCCCCGCCGCCAGCGCGCTGCGCCAATGCGCCAGCGCATCCTGATAATGATGGTCGATCAACAGGTGAAAGGCGAGCCCGGCCGCGGCACAGATCGCCGCCATGATCCACGGGCGCAGCGGCCACGGCGGATCGCTGTCGTCGAGGCGCGCCGAAACGCGCGGCGAATCGGTGGCGGCGGATGCGGTCGCTTCGGTCATGCGCGAAAGCCTATCGCCTAATTTCGTCATGCTGAACTTGTTTCAGAGCCTGCCCGGGCCCGATCCGGGGATCCATGGCCAAAGATCGCGAGTTAAGGCCATGGATGCTGAAACGAGTTCAGCATGACGAGTTGTTTGTAGGCAGACACGGGAGCGGCTAGAGAGGCGCCAAATCCGTCTCTCCCGACCCCATGGAGCCCCCATTTGGCCCGCAAATTCCTATACATTATCGCCGCGATCATTCTCCTCGTCCTCGCCGCCGGGGTCGTCTACCAGCTCTTTCCGGGCTGGATCGCGCGCACCGCCTTCGTCCCCAGCACCGAATTCAAGCCGCAGGCCGCGGTCGCGCCCAACGCCTATGAAGACCCGAAAATGTGGTTCGCGCGTCCGGGGATGGAAAAGGATCCGTCGGCCTGGCGCCCCGCCGCCGA
The DNA here is from genome assembly GCA_966250105.1 of uncultured Sphingopyxis sp. Lineage (GTDB taxonomy): Bacteria > Pseudomonadota > Alphaproteobacteria > Sphingomonadales > Sphingomonadaceae > Sphingopyxis. The sequence goes on from CBINGC010000007.1 coordinate 63,437, forward strand.
CGGCAGCGAAACCCCCGGCAACGAGATTCCCGCGGAGAAAGCCGCCGGCCAATTGATCCCCCCCGCCAAGGCGGCGCAGACGGCCGCCGCCGCGCCGTTCCCCAAGGGCGACGCCGCGGTCTTCTTCGTCCACCCGACCAGCTATTACAGCCGCTCGAGTTGGAACGCCCCGCTCGAGGATCGCGATTCGGACCATCGCGCCAATCTGTTCGTGCAGGGCATGGCGAGCGCTTTTGCCGACGCGGGCGAAATCTGGGCGCCGCGCTATCGCCAGGCGACGCTCGGCGCCTTCCTCGCCGAGGATCGGGTCACCGCGGGCAAGGCGATCGACGCGGCCTATCGCGACGTCGAGGAAGCATTCGACGCCTTCCTCGCCGCGCAGCCCAAGGACAAGCCGATCATCCTCGCGGGCCACAGCCAGGGCGCGCTCCATCTGACCACCCTGCTCAAGACCCGGATTGCCGGCACGCCGCTCGCAAGGCGGATCGTCGCGGCCTATGTGATCGGCTGGCCGGTCAGCCTCGACACCGACATCGCCGGCCTCGGCCTGCCCGCCTGCCAGACGCCCGAACAAAAGGGCTGCATCCTCGGCTGGGCGAGCTTCGCCGAGCCCGCCGACCCGATCATGGTCACCGACGCCTATGACGGCACCATCGGCTTCGACGGCCGCCCGCGCGCAGGCACGCGGATGCTCTGCACCAACCCCCTCACCGGCATTCCCGACACAGCAGCGCCGCCCGAGTCCAATATCGGCACGCTGAGGCCGACCGAAGGCTTCAAGTCGGGGTCGCTGATCGCGGGCAAGATCGGCGCCACATGCGACGACACGCGCGGCTTCCTGATGATCGGCGACGCCGACGTGGCGAAGGAATATGTCGTCGCGGGCTATGTGCTGCCCGGCAACAATTATCACGTCTACGACATCACCCTCTTCTGGGCGAACGTCCGCGCCGACGCGCTGCGCCGCCTCGCGACCTATGAAGGCAAGCCGTCGCCGGTGCCGCCCGCCGCAGCGCCGCTGGCGCCGGAGGCCGCAGTCACTGCCGTGCCGAAATCCTAACCCGCTCGCATCGAGCGAAGTCGAGATGCCTATCGTCAGCGCGTGCCTTCACGGTGTCTCGACTTCGCTCGACACGAACGGGTAAAGACGACAGATGATCACGACCGCCGCCCCCGACTTCGCCGCTCATTTCCCGAGCGGCGGCCGTCTCATGGGCCTCGACGTGGGCACGAAAACCATCGGCGTCGCTTTCTGCGACACGAACTGGAGCTTCGCGACCCCCGACAAGACGATCATCCGCAAGAAATTCTCGGTCGATCTCGAAACCCTGAAAGCCCTGATCGCGCAGCACAATATCGTCGGCCTCGTCGTCGGCCTGCCGCTCAACATGGACGGCACCGACAGCCCGCGCACCCAAAGCACCCGCGCCTTCGCCCGCAATCTCGCTCCGCTCGGCCTCCCGCTGCTCCTCTGGGACGAACGCTGGTCGACCGCCGCGGTCGAGCGCGCGATGATCGCCGCCGACGTCAGCCGCGCCAAGCGCGCGGAGCGCGTCGACAGCGCGGCGGCGGCGTTCATCCTGCAAGGCGCGATCGATGCCCTCATTCGCCAATGATGTTGCGCAGTTGAGCGAATATATCCTGATCTGGCTCGGCGTCGCGAACGGCATCGCCTTCGGCCTGATGGTCGCCGACAAGCGCCGCGCCGAAGCGGGCACGCGCCGCATATCCGAAGGCACCTTGCTCGGCTGGGCGTGGCTCGGCGGCGCGCTCGGCACCTATGCGGCATCGCGCCTCGTCCGGCACAAAACGCGCAAACAGCCGTTCGCGGCGAAAATGATCATGCTCTGCGCCGCAGAAATCGTCCTGCTCGGGCTTTGGGCGCTCGATTTGCTCGATCCGGTCGTCACCGCGGTGCTTGCTTATTTACCCCCGCCTGCGTAGACGCTCCCCTTTAATGACAAGCTCCACCATCCGACCTGCCAGCGACTATCCGCCCGGCGGCGATGCCTTTCGCCATCGCCACCTCACCGGCATCGCCCCACTCACGCCGTGGGAGATCAGCTACGTGCTCGACGCCGCCGAAGAGTGGGTCGAACTCAACCGCAGCGGCGCGGCGAAGCATGACGATCGGCTCGCGGGCCTCACGATCATCAACGCCTTTTTCGAAAATTCGACCCGAACGCTTCTGTCGTTCGAGATCGCGGGCAAGCGTCTCGGCGCCGACGTCGTCAATATGCACGCCGCGCAGTCGAGCGTGAAGAAGGGCGAGACGCTGATCGACACCGCGATGACGCTGAACGCGATGCGCGCCGACGCGATCGTCATTCGCCATGCCAGCTCCGGCGCGGTGCAGCTCATCGCCGACAAGGTCGACTGCCCCGTGCTCAACGCCGGCGACGGTCGCCACGAACATCCGACGCAGGCCTTGCTCGACGCGCTCACCATCCGCCGCCGCCTCGGCCGCGTCGAGGGGCTCACCATCGCCATATGTGGAGACGTCCTCCACAGCCGTGTCGCGCGCTCGAACATCCTCGCGCTCACCCTTCTCGGCAACGAGGTGCGCGTCGTGGCGCCGCCGACGCTCACCCCGCCCGCGATGGAGCGCATGCACGTCACCACCTTCACCGACATGGACGAGGGAATCCGCGACGCCGACGTCGTGATGATGCTCCGCCTCCAGAACGAGCGCATGGACGGCGCGTACCTGCCGTCGGCGCGCGAATATCACGCCCTCTACGGCCTCACGCCCAAGCGGCTCGAAAAGGCCAAACCCGACGCGATCGTCATGCACCCCGGCCCGATGAACCGCGGGGTCGAGATCGACAGCAGCATCGCCGACGACCCCGCGCGCTCGACGATCACCGAGCAGGTCGAAATGGGCGTCGCCGTCCGCATGGCGTGCCTCGACATTTTGACGCGCCGCCAGCGGGGAGTGCCGGGATGGAACTGAAACCGCTCCATATCGTGGGTGCGCAGCTCATCGACGGCGACGCACCGCGCCTCGGCAGCCTGCTCGCGGTCGATGGCCGCATCGCCGCCATCGACCCCACCGAGCTTCCCGATGGCACCGAAACCGTCGACGCAAAGGGCCAGTGGCTCGCTCCCGGCATCATCGACCTCGGCGTCTTCGCGACCGACAAGCCCGCCTTCCACTTCGGCGGCATCACGCGCGCTGCACTGATGCCCGACAGCGGCCCGCTCGACGGCGCGGGACTGGTCGAGCGCGCAGCTAAAGCCGGCAAGCCCGATCTCTGGGTCCACCCGCTCGCCGCCGCCGCCAAAGGCCTCGAAGGCAGGGAACTCGCCGAAATCGGCCTGATGAAACAGGCCGGCGCGCGCGCCATCGCGACCGGCCGCGGCCGCATCGCCGACAGCGGCGTGATGCGCCGCGTGCTGTCCTATGCGGCCTCGCTCGGCCTCGTCACGATCATCCATGCCGAGGATGAGGGGCTGACCGCCGGCGCGGTCGCCACCGACGGCGAGATGGCGACGCGCCTCGGCCTCGCCTCCGCGCCCGCCATTGCCGAAGCGATGGCGATCGCGCGCGACCTCGCGCTCGTCGAGGAGACCGGCGCTCCCGTCCATTTCCGCCAGGTCACCACCGCGCGCGGGCTCGACCTCATCCGCGCCGCCAAGGCCAAGGGCCTCCCCGTGCTCTGCGGCATCACCCCCGCGCATCTGCTGCTCTCGGACACCGCGATCGGCGATTTCCGCACCTTCGCCCGCCTGTCGCCGCCGCTGCGGTCGGAGGACGACCGCCACGCGTGCCTCGCCGCGATCAAGGACGGCACGATCGACATCCTCGCCTCGGGCCACGACCCGCGCGGCCCCGAAGACAAGCGCCTCCCCTTCGCCGAGGCTTTGCCCGGCATGGCCGGCGCCGAAACGCTCCTCGCACTGGGCCTCGGTCTCGTGCGCGACGGCCATATCTCGCCCGGCCGCCTGTTCGAACTGCTTGCCGCCACCCCCGCTTGCCTGCTCAGCGTCAACGCCGGTCGGCTCGCGGTGGGCAAGGAAGCCGACCTCATCCTCGTCGATGCGGATACGCCGTGGCAGGTCGATGCCAAGAAAATGGCGGCCTGGGCCGGCAACACCCCCTTCGACGGCATGCCGGTGCAGGGCCGCGCGACGATGATGTGGAAGGGCGGATTGCGGGTTCGGTAGGTCGGCTTTGGGGTGGTGAGCGGACGTTCAGATCCTCCCCTTTGCGCAGCAATGGGGAGGTGGCAGCCCGCAGGGCTGACGGAGGGGTCGACGCCGTCAGGCGTCGGTCAAGGCCAGACCCCTCCACCACCGCTTCGCGGCGGTCCCCCTCCCCATCGCTTCGCGAAGGGGAGGATCTGAACGGCAGCTTCCGGTCGTTTGCAGCCAGTTCGACCGTGAATGGCAGCAAACGGCCGAAACCGGTCACTCCCAAAATGACCGCCCCGCCCTTCCGGCGGGGCAGCCGTTTCATCATCAATCCAAACTGAACCGCACCGTCGCACCCACGGTCCGCGGCCGCGCGACCGATCCGGCGAAGGCGAAGGGCGCGTTCAAAATGCCATATTGGTTGAACAGATTCTTCGCGAACACACCCAGTTCGATCCGCTCGCTCACCGTCACCGACGCATTGAGGTCGACGAGGTGGAAGTCGCCCTTCTCCAGCGTGCCCGCGAAATCGACCGGCGCGCTCGACAGATAACGGTGCGCGATGCCGAAGCGCGGCTTCAGCGGCGCGTCGGCGAAGCTCAGGTCGAGCGAGTTCGAGAGCGTCCATTCGGACGCACCCGGCAGGCGCGTTCCCTTCGCATAGCCGCCGCCCGGCGCGAAGCTGTCGGGAAGCAGGCTCGACAGGCGCGCGTCATTATAGGCGATGTTCGACGAAAGGCTGAGGTTGCGCGTCGGGCGCAGGTTCAGGCTGATCTCGACCCCGTCGATATCGGCGCCGCCGCCGTTGATCGTATAGGCATCGAAGTCGACCGGCGTGAACAGGCGCGCCTGCACATTGCCCCAGTCGATATGATAGGCGGTGACATCGACGCTCAGCGTGCGGTCGATCAGGTCGAAGCGCGTCCCGATCTCGAAGTTTTTCGTCGTATCGCTTTCAAAGGTCAGCGGCAGGCCGGGGACAGCGGCCGAATAGACATTGACGCCGCCGATACGGAAACCCTCCGAATAGAGCGCATAGACCATGAAGTCGTCCGACGGCTTGTATGTCAGCGAGGCCTTGGGAATGAAATCCGAATCCTTGTCCGCCGCCGGCGCGAAATCGAACGGGTCGACCAGATTGGCGTTCGGCAAATATTGCAGCCGCGGGCGCGAGCGATATTCGAACAGGCGGCCGCCGAGCGTCAGCGTCAGCGTGTCGATAATGTCGAACGACGCTTCGCCGAAGATCGCCTTTTCGGTGACCCGGTTGCTGCTGATCGTCCGCGTCGCGAGGTCGCCGGGCGCAAGTTCGCTCCCCGGTTGGCCGTCGAATTCACCCAGGTTCGCGTCGATATAGTCGGCGATACCCTCGATAAAGGTGCCGTCGGTGTTGTTCGAGCGCAGCCGCGTGTAGTTGGCGCCGAGCAGCCAGCGGAAGCGCCCGCCGTCGGGCGAGGCGAGCCGCAGTTCGCCATATTCGGTCTTCGATTTGCCGTCGCTGCTCGCGAGTTCGGGCGTATCGGTGCGCGGGTCGTTGCCGCCAAAGATCGAGTTGTCGAAGGCCAGATCGGCCTTCTTCTCGGTATAGCTGCCGACTGCCGTAAGGGTCGCAAAGCCCAGGTCCTGCTCGATCCGCAGGCTGTGCATCATGAAGCTGGTGTCTTGATATTCGGCGACGTTGGTCGCGCGCTCAAAGGTCTTGGGCGGGCCGAAGATCACATAGGTCTGATCGTCGAGATCATATTCCTGATACATGCTCAGCGCCGAGATGCGCGTCGTCTCGGTCGGGGTGAAGACGATCGAGCCGCGTAGGCCTCTGACCCGAAGGTCGTTGCTGCCGTCTTCGCCGAGCAGCGTGTTGTCGAGATAGCCCGCGTCGTAGCGCTGGAGCGCGACGAGGCGGACCGCCAGCTTGTCGGTGACGATCGGCAGGTTGACCATCGCCTTGGCCGCATAGCTCGCTTCGCCCGCGCTCTTGGTCGTCGCCAGATTCCCCTCGAACCCGACGTCGAACCGTGAGGGGTCGGCCTCGTTCACGACATAGTTGATCGCGCCGCCGAGCGAGGAGGAGCCGAACAAAGTGCCCTGCGGTCCGCGAAGCACCTCGACGCGGCTGACGTCGAAGCTGTCGACGTCGGGGATGACGAGCGGGAAGCCGGGCTCGATCAGCGGCACTTCGTTGAGATAATAGCCTGTCGTCGCCTGATTGGCTTCGTGATAGGTCGACGAAGCGACGCCGCGGATCACGACTTCGGACACGCCGGGCTGGTAATCGTTGAAGACGACGCCCGGGACGCGGGTGATATAGTCGGAGAGGCTCTGGGCGTTGAGTTTCTGGAGGGTCGCCTCGCTGACCGCGCTCACCGATCCGCTGACGTCGCGCACCGATTGTTCGCGCTTGGCGGCGGTGACGACGATCTCGGTATCGTCGGTCTCCTGCGCCGCCGCCCCCGTCGCATAGCCCAGCGCCAGGACCGAGATGCCGCACGCGGCGGCCCGCCGGATCGATGCAAACCCCATTTTTGCCTCCCTCTTGATAATGCCTATTGGTAGGAAATTCCGATCCTCAAGCTATCACGCGAAATTGGCGTGACGGCGATGGTCGGGCCATTATCCAGCCGGATCGGGCCAGCCCCGGCGCGCAGGAAAGCGTGGTTTCGTGGGGGCTTGCGATCAAATTGCCCGATCGATGGATTGGGCGGCCTGATCGGCGCAGTAAGCCATCCCGGCCGCCATAGACTGGACGGAACATCCCCGTCGGTCGAAAGAGGGTCGCATGCAGAGCATCGGAAATAGCGGTCGGAGAGCCTTTATGAGCGGTGCCGCGATGGCGGCTCTCCTGCTCGGAAACCGCGCAATTTGGGCCAAGAATCCCGCCGGACGCTGGCCCCCGGTCGCGCCGCCGCAATCGCCGCGCCTTTCGCATGTCATCGAACAATTGGGCCGGACGCGCGACGACGCCTATAGCTGGATGAAATTCATCCCCGCTAGCGGCGAACGCAACCGCACCAACCTGCCCCCCGCCGTCGCGAAGATGCTTGCCGACGAAAATGCCTATGCCGATGCGATGCTGAAGCCGACCGCGGACGAGCAGGCCGACCTGCTGCGCGCAATGCTGGCACGCGGTTCGGATGCCGCCGCGGCGCCCGCGCTCGAAAAGGACGGCTGGACCTATTTCTCCGCGATCCCGCCCGGCGCGACGCACGCGCGCTACAGCCGCCAGCAGGGCGGCGGAGAGGCCGAATTGCTCGTCGACGAAAGCGTGCGCGCCGAAGGCCAGCCCTATTTCCGCAGCACCGACCACCAGCCGAGCCCCGATCACCGCTGGTTCGCCTGGGCCGAGGATGTCATCGGCAACGACCGCCACCGCATCTGCGTTCGCGACAACGCCAGCGGCGCGATCCGCACGATCGTCGACAAGGACGCCTATGGTTATGGCGGGCTGGTCTTCTCGCCCTCGTCGCGCTGGCTGTTCTGGATCTGGCGCGACGCGCGCAACCGCCCGACGCGCCTCTATCGCACCTCGCTCGACGGCAAGGTCACCGACCTCGTCTATGAGGAGAAGGACCCGGCGATCTTCATGCAGGTGAAGCGCACCGCCGCCGACGGCTTCGTCGCGCTGACGCTCGCGGGGCCCGAGACCGCCGAAGTCCGCCTCGTGCCCGCGACCGACGAAACCGCCGCGCCCATCCCCGTCTGGCCGCGCAAGACCGGCGTGCGTTACGAAATCGACGAATGGGACGGCAGCCTCGTCGCGCTGACCGACCTCGATGATGCCTTCGACATGCAGCTGCTGCGTCTCGACCCAAAGGATTTCCGCACGCTCGCCGCGCTCGTCCCGCACCGCGCGGGCACACCGATCCTGTCGATCCTGCCGTTCAAGCGCGCGCTCGTCCGGCTCGAACGCGCCGAGGGCCTGCACCGCCTCGTCATCCTCCGCCCCGACGGATCGGAGCAGGCGATCGCGTTCGACGATCCCGCCTATGCGATCGAACTCCCGCTCGAACAAAGCTATGACGCAGCATCGGTGCTGATCGCGCACCAGTCGCCCAAATCGCCGCGCCGCTGGATCCGCGTCGACCTCGCAAGCGGTGAACAGACGATCGTTCAGCAGCAGAAGGTCGAAAGCTTCGACCCCGACGATTATCAGGTCGAACGCCTGTTCGCGCCCGCTCCCGACGGCGAAATGGTGCCGATCACCCTGCTCTCGCGCCGCGGCGCGCCCAGGGACGGCAAGGCGCCGCTCCTCCAATATGGCTATGGCTCCTACGGCGTCCCGAGCGATCCCGAATTTTCGATCCCCGCGCTCGCGCTCGTCGATCGCGGCTGGCGTTATGCGATCGCGCATGTCCGCGGCGGGTCCGAGAAAGGACGCCAATGGTTTCTCGGCGGCCGCAAATTCACCAAGCGCAACAGCTTCACCGATTTCATCGCCTGCGCCGAATATCTCGCGCGCGAAGGCTATACGGCAAAGGGCAAGATCGTCGCCTACGGCCTCTCGGCGGGCGGGCTGCTGGTGGGCGCGAGCATGAATATCGCCCCCGCACTATGGGGCGGCGTGATCGCGAAAGTGCCGTTCGTCGACATGCTCAACACGATGAGCGACGGCGCGCATCCGCTCGTCCCGCTGTTCCGCCCCGATTGGGGCGATCCGCTCGCCGACCCCAAGGCCTATGATTATATCGCCTCGATCTCGCCCTATGAGAATGTCCGCGCGGCCCCCTATCCCCCCCTGCTCTGCACCGCGGGGCTCAAGGACGACCGCGTCGCCTATTGGGAGCCGGCGAAGCTGGTTGCCGAGGTGCGGCGGCGATCGACGAGCGGCAATCCCGCGATGCTGATGACCGACATGGACAGCGGCCATCAGGGCAGCGCCGACCTCGCGAGCGAATATAAGGAAAAGGCGCTCTTCTGGGCCTTCGCGATGCGCTGCGTCGCATAGTGGGAACGTAAACCTCTGATTTAGCGAACGGATTAGGGCGCCCATCGCTTCCCGCGAGATTGGCCGCCGCCAATCCCCGCCAAAACGGTGCAAACCACCCTTAAATCCGGCCGCGCGCGCTCGTTAAATGTCGCATGACCACCAAAGCGACAGCATCGAACGAGCCGGTAGGACGGCTTCTGGGCTGGCTGGGGCTTCGCCACCCACGCGGCAGCGCCCCCGACGAAGGCTCCGCGCCGCCAGACCCCGGCGCCCCCCGCCTTCTGGCGCGCGAGGCGCGCTACGAACTCGCCGCCTCGATCACTTCCTTCCTCGTCGACAATGACCTCGATGTGTCGCCCACGAACCTCCTGCTCGCGCATGGCGCCTTTTCGGGGCGCAATCCGCGCCTCGCGCGCCAGATTCTCGCGCAGGCGCAGACCGCCGAAGGCATCAGCCAGAAATGGCTCAACGAACTCGACGAACAGGAAGCGGGTCAGCCCGACCGCGTCGAACTCGACCGGCTGATGACGCGGCTCGAAACCAATATCGAAGCCTTTCAGGCGAACACCAAAGAGGCCCGGACGGTCACGAGCGACTATGGGATCGAGCTCGAACAGCATGTCACCGATCTCGAACAGCTCGAGAAGACCGGCCGCATCGTTTCCAGCCTCGCCGACCTCGCGAAAGTGATGCTCGACCGCACGCGCAAGGCCGAAGACGACATGCGCAAGAGCGAGGATGAGGCGAAAGCCCTGCGCCGGAGCCTTGAGCGCGCCAAGCGCGACGCCGAACTCGACTATCTGACCGGCCTGCCCAATCGCCGCGCCTTCGAGCTTCTGCTCGACCGGCATCACAAGGAAGCGCGCGCCGCTCTCGAACCGCTCAGCGTCGCCTTCTGCGACATCGACGAGTTCAAGAAGGTCAACGACCTCCACGGGCACGAGGCGGGCGACCGCGTGATCAAGGCGATCGCCGACACGCTGGCGCGGATTTCAAACGATCATTGCCATGTCGCGCGTCACGGCGGCGAGGAATTCGTCATGCTGTTTCGCGGCCTGACTCCGACCGAGGCCGCCGCAAAGCTCGACGACGCGCGCGAGGCGCTCGCCGACCGACGGCTGATCAACCGCAAGACCGACGAACCCTTCGGCCAGATCACCTTCTCGGGCGGGGTCGCCGACGTCTTCGGCTATGGCGACACGCGCGCGGCGCTCAAGGCTGCCGACGAGGCCCTCTACAAGGCGAAGGCGGGCGGGCGGAACTGCATCCGCATCGCCGATCCGGCCTAGCCTATTCCCGCGAGGGGGCGGGAGCCCGCGGGCGGTCGGCACCAGCGCCGGCCGCCCGCGGCACTATTATGCCGCCGCCGGACGCGCCGCCCACAGGCCGAAACTCGCGATGATCGCATAGCAGATCAGCGGGACCGCCAGCGCGAGACGGATGTCGCCGCTAAGATCGGCCACCATTCCGAACAGAAACGGGACGATCGCCCCGCCGATGATCGCGGTGCACATAATGCCCGACCCCTGCGGCGTCCGGTCGCCCAGTCCCTCGGTCGCGAGGCTGAAGATCGTCGGAAACATCAGCGAATTGCAGAAGCCGACCAGAATCAGCGCCCAGCCCGACAGCGCGCCCGTCGTCACCGCCGACAGGATGATCAGCGAAATCGCGCCGGCCGCAAAGGTCGTGAGCACGCGTCCGGGCTTGGCCAGCCGCAGGATGAAACCGCCGAGCAAGCGGCCGACCAGCGCGCCCAGCCAGTACATCGCGACCAGCTTGCCCGCCGCCTGAAGCCCCAGCCCCATCACGCTCGGTTCGGCGAGATAGGCCATCAGGTTCGAACCGATCGCCACTTCGGCCCCGACATAGACGAAGATGCACAGCGCGCCGAACTGAACGCGGCGGTTGTGGGTCAACAGGCCCCAGGTGCCCTCCAGCTTCACCGCGTCGGTCTTGGCGTGGTCGATCGCCGAACGGTACATCCAGAATATCGCCGCGATCACCAGCATCAGCACGCCGAGCCACATATAGGCGGTGCCGATCGAGGCCCCCTCGGCGACGCGATAGGCCTGGATCTGCGCCTCGGTCGAGGTCTCGGCGTCGATCGGCTGCTCATCGCCGAGCAGGAAGGCCGCGCCGCCATAGACCATCAGGAACACGCCGATCGAATTGAACGCCTGCGCAAAGGTCAGCCGGCTGTGCGAGGTTTCGACCGGCCCCAGTGTCGTGATCACCGGATTCATCGCGACCTGAAGCACAGTGATCCCCGCGCCGATGCAGAAGAGCGCGGCGAGGAAGCCGGGGTAGGACGCCGCGGCCGAAGCCGGGATGAACAGGAAAGCGGCCGCCGCCACGATGATGAAGCCGAGCACGAAAGTGCGGATATAACCCAGCTTCGACATGATGATCCCGGCGGGGATCGAAAAGGCGCCATAAGCGATAAAAAAAGCCATCTGCACGAGGTTCGCCTCGGCATGCGTCAAATGGAACATCGGCTTGAACTTGCCGACGAGCAGGTCGTTGATGTTCGTCACCCCGCCCAGCAGGAAAAACACCGCGAAAGCGAGGATCAGCACCACCCGGGTGCTCCCGCCGCTCCTGCCCGGCTGTTCGACCGCGTTCGGGTCCGCACTCGTCGCGACGTTCGGCGCCAATGCCATTTTTCTCTCCCAACCTTTTTCTGCAGGCTAACCCGCGCCCGGTCTTGTCATTTTGCGGCGGGCGGGCAAGGCAGATTTTCGCCGACGGCCTCGACATTCGTATGCAGCAGCGTCGCGGCAAAACCCTTGTCGGCCTTGACCGTCACCGCATTATCGACCTGGCGCAAATTGGCCCCCGCATCGGCGAAGCAGCGCAGCGGGATCTTGATCGTCGAAACCTGCCCCTGCGCCGCCGCCTTGACCGCGGCCGAAATGTCGAACGCCTGGCCGCCGAGCGCGAGGCTGACCGGCGCGCTGCCGGCCGTATCGATCCGCCAGTCGACGCGAAGCGCGAAGCTGTTGTTCAGCTGGCGCGACAGGTCCGCATAAGGCCCGGTCAGTTCGAGCGTCGCGGGGCCGGTCCAGGTGAAGCTCTTGCCGTCCTCCTGCGCGCGCACGTCGACCGAGCGCGCCGCGATCATCCCGCCGGGGCTCTCGATCGGCGCGGATTCGACGGGGCGCTTGCCCCCGGCATCGGTGATCGAAAGCACCCACGGCGACCGCGCGCGGCCGCCCGCGAAGAAATTCTCGACGTTCAGCGCCGCCGAAATATCGACGCCCAACTCTTCCGAAAGCTGTGGCACCGTCGTGGCGTCACCATATTTCAGCCCATAACCCACCGCGAACTGCGGATTTTCGACCGGCGATCGCGCATCGGACGGCCAGGCGAAGGGCAAAGTGCCGGTAAAGCCGCGCGCCGTCTTGCCATCCTTGCCCGCGATCAGCACGTCGGCGACGCCCGCGCCCTGCGAACCCGGCAGCCAGCCCGCCACAAAGGCATCGGCGGCGTTGATCTCGGGATTGGTGAACATCGGCCGCCCCGACAGGAAGAGCGCGACGACCGGAATGCCCGCCGCCTTCAGCTTCTTGAGCGTCGCGAGATCACTGGCTTCGGTCGGCTGATAATCGAGCGTCGCGACGTCGCCCTGAAACTCGGCATAGGGCGCCTCGCCGAACACGACGATCGCGACGTCGGGCTTTTCCTTGAACACGCCACCTTCGGACAGCGTCGCAACGCCGCCCGCATCGCGCACCGATTTGTTCAGCGCCTCCCAAATCGTCTGCCCGTTCGGGAAGTCGGAGCGCACGACGTCGGTGCCCTGCCAGCTGATCGTCCAGCCGCCCGATTGCATCGCCATATTGTCGGCGCCGGGCCCGGTGACGAGCACGCGCGCGCCGGCTTTGATCGGCAGGACATTGCCATTATTCTTGAGCAGCACCAGCGACTTGGCGACCGCTTCGCGCGCCACCGCCAGATGCTCGGGCGTGCCGACCGCCTTCACGACGCTGCGGTCGACATGACCCTCGGGGAACAGGCCGAGCTTGTATTTCACGCGCAATATGCGCCGCACCGCATCGTCGAGGCGCGCGGCGGAGATGGTGCCGTCCTTCGCCTGCTTCAGCGTCGTTTCATAGAGGCCCTTCCAGCTGTCGGGCGCCATGAACATGTCGAGGCCGGCGTTGATCGACTGCGCGCAGTCGGTGACGCTGCACCCCGCGACCTGTCCATGGCCGTTCCAGTCGCCCACGACAAAGCCTTCGAAGCCCATCTTCTGCTTGAGCGCGTCGGTCAGCAGCCCCTTGTTGCCGTGGTGCTTGACCCCCTGCCAGCTCGAGAAGCTCGCCATCACGGTCAGCGCGCCGGCGTCGATCGCGGCCGGGTAACCCATGGCATGCTTCGCGATCAGTTCCTTCTCGTCGACCTTGGCGTCGCCCTGATCCTTGCCCTCGAACGTCCCGCCGTCGGCGAGGAAATGCTTGGCGGTCGCGGCAACATGGCTCGCATCGACGGTCTTGCCCGCGACCAGCTTGCCTTGCAGCCCGAGCACCATCGCCGTCGCATAATCGGCGACGAGCCCGGGGTCGGCGGCATAGCCTTCATAGCTGCGGCCCCAGCGCAGATCCTGCGGCACCGCGAGCGTCGGGGCAAAGGTCCATTCGATGCCGCTGCCCGCGATTTCGGCGGCGGTGACCGCGCCGATGCGCTGGATCAGCTCGGGATCGCGCGCGGCGCCGAGCCCGATATTGTGGGGAAACAGCGTCGCGCCGGGGATATTATTATGCCCATGCACCGCGTCGACGCCGAAGATGATCGGGATCGCGACGCCGTTCGCCTGCGGCTTCATCGAGACGGCGCGAAATTCGCCGACGAGCTTCGCCCAGTCGGCGGCGCTCGACCGTTCATTGCCGTTGGGCCCGCTGTTGCCGCCCGCGAGGATCGACCCGAGCGGCCAGGTTTCGAGGTCCTTGGGCGTGATCGTGCTGATGTCGCCCTGGATCAGCTGGCCGACCTTCTGCTCGACCGTCATCTTCTTGATAAGCGCGTCGATGCGCGCTTCGGTCGCGGGGTCGGTGATGGCGGCGGGGCTCTTCGCCGCGGGCCAGAGTTCGGGATGAACGGCGGCTGCCTCGCCCGCGTCCTGCGTTGCTGCCATTGCGGTTCCCGCCAGAAGCAGCGCGGTCGCGATCACCATTGCCTGTCGGCGCATCGTCTCTCCCATCCCTCATAATGTGAACGTTATCAAGATTTCGTGTCGCATAGCGGCCAATTGAAATCAAGCACTCTATTGGAGCGGGATCAGCGCGGGCGCGGCATCGTCGCGAGCAGCAGCATCGCGATCATGGTCAGCCCGGCAAGCAACAGGAAAAGCGCGTCGAAACCGAAGCCGGGGACGAGCGAGATGGTCAGCCATGGCATGATCAGCGATGGAACGGTATTGGTCAGGTTGAAGATGCCGAGATCGCGACCGCGCCGGTCCGAGCGCGGCAAAATGCGCAGCGTCTGGCTGGAATGGAGCGAAAGGAACACCGTCGTCGCGACGCCGAAGACCAGATAGCTCGCCTTCGCCAGATCGAGCTCGGTCGCCAGCGCCATGCCGACCATCCCCGCCGCCGACACCGCCGCGCTGGCGACGAGCGGCAGGAAGGGCCGATCGTTGCGGTCGGCCCAGCGGCCGCTGGCCAGCGCGATCGGCACCGCAAGCGTCAGCGCGATCCCGAAAATACGCGCTTTCTCATTGTCCTGCATGTCGGGGTCGATCGACCGGAACCAGAAATAGAGATAGGCGAAGAGCGCGGCCTCGGCGATCTGGACGAGCAGGCGCGCGAGCCACATCCGCACCGCGGGCCCGCTCGGGCGCTGCCGCGGCGCATCGACGGCGCGCGCGGGGGGCGCGGTCAGCTCCGGAAAGGCGCGCGGGCGCCCGAACAGCAGCACGGGAAGCACGGCCCCCGCGACGAGCAACGCGATGACGATCAGGCGGCTCTCGCCCGCGACCAGTCCCGGCCAGGTCACGAGTGCGCCCGACCAGGCGCCGAGCGCGGGCGAGAAGGCGAGCAGTCCGCCTAGCAGGCCCTTTTGCGCGTCGGGAACGCAGTCGCCCGCCCAGGCGGCGAGCGGCCCCAGCATCATGTTGAGCGCCAGCTGCCACCCGCAGATCAGGCCGACCAGCGTCCAGACATCCTCCGCCAGCGGAACGAGGATCAGCAAGGCGATGCTGAGCACCAGCCCCGCAAGCACCCATGCACGCCGGCTATGCGTGCGGTCGCTGAGCCAGCCGAAGACGATTCCGCCGGCGCTCGCCGCGATCGCGCCGAAGAAGGTGACATAGCCCAGGGTCTGGACGTCGGCCGGGCCGGCGAGCTCGGTCATCCGCGACGGCAGCCAGATCGTCAGGAACGGCACATAGGCGATCGCCCCGCCTGCCCAGGCGAGCGCATAGAGGAACAGGAACGGGAGAGACTGGCGCCGCGCTGCGGCCCCGTCAGCCATGAACGACCGCCGGCGCGGCGGTCGACCCGCGCGGAACCAGCCCGCCTTGCACGCGCGTCGGTTCGGTCGGGCGCGGGGCGCCGCGCTGCGCCGCGATGATCAGCTCGACCGCGCGCGACGCGGTCTCGGCGACCGGCTGATCGACCGCGGTCAGCGCCGGCTGGGTGAAGCGCACCACGGGCGTATTGTCGAAGCTGACGATCGAAAGCTCGCCGGGCACGTCGAGCCCTCTTTCGCGCGCGACCTCCAGCGTCGCCAGCGCCATCTGGTCGCTGCTCGCGATGATCGCGGTCGGTGGGTTCGCACCGTCGAGCAGTTGCCGCGCCGCACTCGCCCCCGACGCATAGGTGAAATCGCCCTCGACGAGCAGCCCATCGGTCGCGAGCCCCGCCGCCGTCATTTCGGCCGTCCAGCCGTCGATGCGCCAGCGGCTGAGGCTATATTCGGGCGATCCCGCAAGAAAGCCGATGCGCTGGTGCCCCAAGTCGATCAGGTGCCGCGTCGCGCGCCGCGCCGACCCTTCGTCGTCCATCGTCAGCGCGATCCCCGCCGCGCCGCCGCGCGACCCGATGCGCGCGAAGGGAATCTTCTGCTGGTCGAGCAGCCCGACGATCAGCGCATTGTCCGAATGCGGCGGGGTCAGGATCACCCCGTCGGGCTGGAGCGCCGCGATCGCCGCGCGCAATTCGCGCTCGACATGGTCGTTATGCGTGTCGACCAGTTCGAAGATCATGCGATAGCCATATTCGGCGCATTTCAGCATCCCGCCGAGCAGCATCTGGTCGACCCAGTCGACCCCCTGCCGCCCCTGCCAGTCGGCGATCGTGCGCTCGCGGTCGTTGATCGCGAGGATAAGATAGGAGCGCGATCCGCTCATCCGCTGCGCGGCGATCGACGGGACATAGCCCAATTTGTCGATCGACGCCTGGACGCGCTCCTTCATTTCGGGCCGGACGTTCGGCTCGTCGTTGATGACGCGGCTCACCGTTTGCAGCGACACGCCCGCGTCGGCTGCAACATGCTTGATCGTGACCGACTGCCGCCGACGCCCCATTATTTTCCTTGATCCCCCGTGGTGCCGCAATCGCTAACGGCATCGCCGCCGCATTGCCAGACGCGAACCCAATCCACTTCCATATTTTTCGGATATCCGCTTTCGTCGACGCCCTTCAATCCGCGTCCCTCGGCGAGCCCTCCACCGACCGCGAGGTTCAAGATCAGGTGAAAGGGCCGGTCGAAGGGTGCCGCGGGATCGCTCGATCCGCTGGTCGACCATTCGCTCGCGACGCGCGTCGCATAGGGCTTGCCATCGACCGTCCAGACGATCCTGCCCTTTTCCCAGACGATGCCGAAGACATGAAAACCGTCGAGCGGCGCCGGCAGCGCGGTCTCGTCGCCCTTATATCTGTTGTCGGGCCATTGTCCGCCGAAATGCAGCGTGCCGAGGATGCGGTTCTCGATCCCGCCCGCGCACTCGTCGCACCGCACGCCGAGGTTGACCGCCTCCAATATGTCGATCTCGCCCGACGCGGCCCAAGTGCCATAATGATTGTCTTCGGGCAGCATCCAGATCGCCGGCCAAATCCCCTGCCCTTGCGGCAGCTTCGCGCGCACCTCGATCTTGCCATAGGTCCACGCCGCCTTGCCGCGCGTGACGAGCCGCGCCGACGTAAATGGCTTCGTCGCCTCGGCCTTCGCCTTTGCGGGATCGCCGCGCTGCGACAAGGGAAAGGCCGGCCCGGTCATCGCTTCCTTGCGCGCGGTGACGACCAGCTTGCCGTCCTCGATCGCCGCATTGGCGGACCGGTCGGTATAGCATTGACGCTCGTTGTTGCCGCCGCCCCAGCAATCGACGTCGAAATCCCATTTGCCGCGATCGATGGCCGTCCCGTTGAACTCGTCCGACCAGACGAGCCGCCAGCCGTCCTCGGAGGCTTCGCGCGCATCGGCGGCACCGGCGAACGCCAGCATCAGAAAAAGAAAGGCGGCCGCGCGCATCAGGCCGCTTGCGGGACCGCCGCGCCGCAATAGCGGGCGACATAGTCCTGGTGCGCGGGCAGGCTGGAAACCGTCTGGCGCACCTCGCCGCGGATCGTTTCGAGCAATCGTTCAAGCTCGTCGTCGCGCAGCTTCTCGGCGATCGGATGCCAGCTTTGCGGCTCGATCCCCTGCCCCATCATCACCTGAACCCAGCTATTCTCGGCGAACAATTCCTCATTCTTGCGGAACACGCGCCCGGTTTCGCGGAACAGCTCGATCTTCTGCGCCAGCGTATCGGGGATCGGCATCGCCGCGCAATGGCGCCAGAACGGGCTGTCGCGGCGGTTGGTGACCTTATAGTGGAGGACGAGGAAATCGCGGATCTGCACCATGTCCTGCATCTGCTGCTCGTTAAACTCGGCGACGTCGCGCTCGCTGACGCGGCCGGCGGGCAGCATGCGGATGAAGCGCAGTACCGAGCGCTGGATCAGGTGAATCGCGGTCGATTCGAGCGGCTCCATGAAGCCCGCCGACAGACCGACGGCGACGCAATTGCGATACCATTGGTGCCGCCGCGTGCCCGCGGTGAAACGCAGGACATTGGGCTCGGTCAGCGGCTCGCCCTCGATATTGCCGAGCAGCCGGTCGAGCGCCGCATCCTTGTCGAGATAGCGGCTGCAATAGACAATGCCGTTGCCGGTGCGGTGCTGCAAAGGAATGCGCCATTGCCAGCCCGCGTCGTGCGCCATGACGCGTGTATAGGGCACCGGCGGATGGACGTTCGGGGTCTGCAGCGCGATCGCGCTGTCGCATGGCAGCCAGTTGCTCCAGTCGTCGAACCCGGCGTGGAGCGCGCCTTCCATCAACAACGCGCGGAACCCCGTGCAGTCGATGAACAGATCGCCCTCGATCCGCCGGTCGCCATCGAGGACGAGCGCCGCGATATCGCCGGTTTCGCCGTCGAGCTCGACGCGCGCGATCTTGCCCTCGATCCGCTTCGCCCCGTCGGCCTCGGCCATCTCGCGCAGGAAACGCGCATAAAGACCCGAATCGAGCTGATAGGCATAGTTCATGCTATCGTCGGGCAGGTGCGCGAATTTGCCCTCCAGCGCCGCCTTCAGCTCCATGCAATAATCGTCATAGGGGGCTTCGTGCCCCTTGGTCCGGCCATAGAGCCAGAAATGCTGGAACCCCGCCGACCAATGATCCTTGCCGGTCAGGCCGAAGCTGTGGAAATATTGCGTTCCCAGATCCTTCCAGTCGTCGAACAATATGCCGAGCTTGAAGGTCGCCTGCGTCGCGCGCATGAAATCGGCTTCGTTGATCCGCAATATCCGGTTGAAGTTGACCAGCGGCGGAATGGTGGATTCGCCGACCCCGATCGTCCCGATCGCCTCGGACTCGACGAGCGTCAGGTCGACCGCCGCCCCCAGCGTGCGCGCGATCGCGGCCGCCGCCATCCAGCCCGCGGTGCCGCCGCCCGCGATGACGATGCGCTGGACATGCTTGTTTTCATTCATCGGCTGAGTGTCCTCAAAAGAAAGGCGCGCAAGCGTCCGGCGCTTTCGGGGGTAAGCCGCGCCAATATGCTGCGCGCCTTTTCGGGGATATGGTCGGTGACCTGGTCGTCATTCTCGAACACATAATGGTCGAACAGCTCGCGCCAGATCGCCTTGTCCTCCGCCGGCAGGTCGCGGATCGCGAGGATCGCGTGATTGAGCGCGACCTGCGGCTGTCCCAGCCAGGCGGGCGTGCTGCGCCACCAGTAATTGACCAATATGTTGAAGTCCGCGAGCCCCTCGACATGGTGCCACCACATCGACGGGATGAAGATCGCGTCGCCCGGTTCCAGCTCCACCGTCTGCGCTTCCGCCATCGCATCGATGAAGCGCGGATGCGCCGCAAGGTCGGGCGCATCGAAATCGACCATGCTCACCGCGCGGCCCGCCGGCGTATGGTCGATCGGCCCCAGATAGAGGTTCCGGAACTGGTGCGGCGGAAACAAGGTGAAACGCCGGCGCCCCGCGGCGCAGCACGCCAGATTGTCCGGAAAATCATTGTGCGCGGCGATCTTGGTGCGCGTGCCGATCCAGATGCTCTTCATCGGATCGCGGTCGCCTAGCTCGACCGAATTCGCCTCATCGAGCCCGTCGAAATGCGACGGAATGTCGATCGACGCCAGATAGACGGTGCGCGCCTCGCCCAGTTCCTCCGCCTTGTCGATACCGCCGAAGATGTCGGCGAGCTTGCCCGTGCCGACCCGGAAATTCATCTCCATCTCGGCATCGTAGAACAATCGCCCATCATGCCCCGGCGCGCCGATCGACACTTTGAACGGACGGTCGCGCGCACGATCGAGGAGATAGCGCCGCGCGTCGCGCGCCGAGCACCTGCCCGCTTCGACGAGCGGCCAGTCGCTCACCAGCCCGCGCAGGACAAAGGGCTCGCGCGCGCCTTCCAGCAACGCGTCCAGCCCCGCCGCCTTATCCCATAAGCGCTCGGGCACCCGCGCGAGGCGGTCGGTAAAGGCGCCGCCCTGTTCAGCCACCACCGAGCCTGCGGTTCTTGCGCGCAACGAGCGCCGACAGCTGCGACAGCGATGCGAGCGCCATGAACATCGGCATCAGATGCCCCGCCGCGTGCAGCGCGCCGAGCGCCTCGGCATCGAGCGCGCGCAGCTTCGCCTCGTCGATGATGTGAAAGCCGACGAGCGAGTTGACCGAGCCGTCGTCGAGCGTCACCTCGAGGCTGAAGGGTTCGAGCAGCTCATAGGCGAGCAGCGCGTCATAGAAGCCGCGGCTCTCGCGATAGCCTTCGTCGAGGTCGCCGAGCCGCTGGGCAATCTCGTCCAGATAGGGTGTCGCCATTCCATTCTCGTCGAACAGCCGGACCCCCTCGCCGCTCCCCGCGATGCGCGGGTGCTCCATGTCGATATGGACCTGCCCCGGCCCCTCGCCGCCCGCCGGACGTCCGATCAGAAACGGTCCGATCGCGAGCGACAGCGGGCGATAGCCGGCGTCCCAGCGCGTGCCTTCAAGGAACAGATTCTCGCCGTTCTGAAATCCGAACATCGCCAGCGCGGTAAAATCGTCGCGCCCCGTTTCGCGGCGGAACAGGATCGGGAAATGCGCCTGCACGCGCCGGAATTCGCTCGGCACGGTCAACGTCGCCATGATGTCGTCGCCCAGTTCCGCCGCCGCGTCGGTGCGGATGCGCAGGTCGTTGTGGGTCTTGTTGTCGAGGACGGCGTGGCGGGTCATCAAATAGCTTCCTTAAAGCGCTGCGGCGGCGGAGGTGTCGGGTCGCAGGGCGTTCAGATAATCGCGATTGGCGGGCAGCGCCGCGGCGAGCGACCGCGCGCGCCGGCGGTTGTCGGCGAGCAGGCTCGCCGCGCGCGCGCCCAGGGGCAGATCGGCGGGGACCGGAAAGCCCATGCCATAGAGGATATATTGGTGGCTTTCGGCGGAGAAAATCTCGTCGACGCGCGGAAAGTCCCAGGCGGACGGCGGCTGATCGCGCCATAGCGCCAGCATCTCGATCAGCCTTGGCGGGACATGCGCCGCGTCGCGCTGTGCCAGCCAATAGGGCTCGGCGCGCCGGCTGAGCACATAATGGAGCTTCAGAAACTCGACGATGCGGTCCCAGCGATAGCGGAACAGCTCGTTGAACCGCGCCGCATGGATCGGCAGCGCCGCGCGGCTCGCGGGAAAATTCTCGATCAGCGCATCGAGCGACAATTCGATCATCACGATCGCCGAGGCTTCGAGCGGCTCGATGAAGCCCGCCGACAGGCCGACCGCGATGCAATTGCCTTTCCAGAAGCGGGCGCGGTGTCCGGTCGGGAAGCTCAGCCGCCGCGCCGGAACCTCGGGCGCATCGGGCAGCACGCGCGCGATATAGGCGCGCAGCACTGCCTCCGCCGCATCATCGTCCATGAAGCGGCTCGCATAGACGCAGCCGATACCGCGGCGATCGGGCAAGCCGATGTCCCAGATCCAGCCCGCTTCGTGCGCGGTCGACACCGTCTGCGACGCGATCGGGCTGCCCGGCGTCACCGGCACCTGCGCCGCGAGCGCGCGGTCGTTGAACAGCGTGTCGCCGCGATCGACCCACTCGACGCCCAGATGCCCGCCGATCAAAAGCGACGCATGGCCGGTGCAGTCGATGAACAGATCGCCTTCGATCGCACCATTTTGCCGCGTCGTGACCGAAGCGATCCCGCCCGCTCCGTCGGGATCGACGCCCGTGACATGATCGGGGATATGCCGCACGCCAAGCTGCTGCACCGCGTGGCGCGCGAGCAGCGCCGCGAATTTCCCGGCATCGAGGTGATAGGCATAGTTCGCCGCGCCCTGATAATCGGGCATCGCCCGCTGACGGGGCGCAAGATCGAGGTCGCAGACATGCGCCTGCGGCGTCATCGCCGCGGCAAACGGCCGGTCGGGGGCACCCGACCGCCACGCCGCGAGCAGTTCGGCCATCGGCGCGGCGGGCGGCGCGGTGAAGGGATGAAGATAGCGATCGTCTGCCGCGCCGGTGACCCAGCCGTCGAACCGCGATCCCTGCTTGAACGAGGCGTCGCACGCGACGAGAAGTTCGCCCTCGGCGATGCCGATCGCCGCCAGCGTCGCACGCATCGTCGGCCACGTTCCCTCGCCGACGCCGATCGTCGGAATATCGGGCGCCTCGATCAGCGTGACCGACAGCCGTCCCGCCTTCGCCCGCGGCGAACTCGCAAGGCGCGCCGCCGCCAGCCAGCCGGCGGTGCCGCCGCCCACGATGACAACCCTCTCGATCGCGCTATTCATTATTGCCGATCCTAGGCCACGCTTTCGCCCTCGTCACGCAAAAGAGCCGCGCCTCGAAAGGCGCGACCCTCTTGCCCGCGACCCGGCGGATGGTCCGCCGCCCTAGAAGCTGAACCTGACCCCCGCCGCATAGCGCGCGAAACCCGGCTCGACGAAGTTGACATTATTCTTGTGGCGGAGGTGCCCGCGGCGCCCTTCGCCCGTCAGATTGATCGCCTCGACGAAACCTGTGAGCCCCGGAATGAACTCATAGCTCGCGCTCGCGTCGATCTGCCAATATTCCTCGATATAGAAGGGGTTCGGACCCGTTCCGGTGAGGAATTCATCGCGCCAGTTCCATGCGACACGCGCCTGAATGCCATTCTTGTCATAATAGGCAACGGCGTTGGCGCTGTCGCTGAGCCCGGTCAGCGCGAACTGCGCCACCGACGACGGCTGCGCATTGTCGTATGTCGCATCGCCGTTGACGATCGTATAGTTCAGGATGACACCGAAACCGGTATCCCAGAAGCTATGCTGGAGCGCGAATTCCCAGCCGTTGAGCGACGCGGTCTGGTCGCTATTGATCGGCGTTCCAATCTCGAAATTGACGAGCGGATCGCCCGGCGCGGCGTTGATGATACCGGTAAACGGCTCGCCGTTCCCTCCCCCGGTGATGGTCGTCGTTTCGGGGAAAAACTCGAAGATATGCTGCCGAATCTGGGCGATGGTCGCATCCGCCCCGATCGCCGCGATCGCGGCGTTCCAGCGCGGACCGCCGACCGGCGTCGTGAGCCCAAAGGCGTTCGAGTCGATCCGCGTCGAGGAAATGAAGTTTTTCACATCCTTGTGGAAATAGCCCACCGACACATAGGAATCGGGCGCATAATACCATTCCGCCGACAGGTCGATATTTTTGGACTTATAGGGGATCAGCCCCGGATTGCCCTGCGCGCCCGTGCCGCCGCCGACGCGGAACAGCACGTCGATCGTCCGTCCGCCCTGCATGCTGGCATAGTCGGGACGCGTGATCGTGTGGCTGTACGACGCGCGCAGCTTGACGTCCTCCATCGGCGAGATGTCGAAATCGATCGCGGGCAACCAATTGTCGTAGGAGCCCTTGAACCGGGTGAAATCGCTTTCGCCCGAGAAGACGACATTGAGTTCATTGTCACCGATCCAGCGCGTGGTGACGGGCACCGGCACCAGCGCCGCCGACGAAATATCGGTTGTCTCGTACCGGATGCCCGCGGTGAAGTGCGCCGGGTTCTGGAACAGGTCGAAAACGGTCGCCACCTGTAGGTAGGGGGCCAGCGTTTTTTCCGATATGCGCCGATCGGTATTGAAGTTTGCAAGGCAGGTTCCCGGTTGCGCGGAGCCCGTCGCGGGATTGCTGCAAACCTGATAATTCTGCTCGGCCAGATCGGCCAGTCGTTCGAAATCGAAGGTGTAGAAGCTCTGGATCATCCCCGGCTGGGCAAGACCCGGGAATTTGTCGGGCAGCGACACCAGGTCGAAGATATCGTCGGGAATGTCCGACGCCGGCCCCGAACCGCCCCAGGTATCGTCGTTCTGGACCGTGCCGAACGCCGAACGCACCTTGCTGTCGACATAGGACACGCCGAAATCGATGCTGTCGAGGAAGCCGCCGTCATGGTCATATTGACCGCGCAACTGCACCTGATTGATCCGGTTGCGGAAATAGGCGTTGCGGAAGGCGCTGCCGGTCGGCGTGATCAGCGACGCGTCGAGCGGGTCGATGCCCGGATACATGTCGTAGGAGATGACCGGCAGGTCGTTTTCGAAATCGATCCGCTGATTGCGCACGCCGAACACCGCGTTGCCGAGTGAGACGCTCGACCCGAAACGGTTGACCGGATTGACTTTCGCGGTCGAATGATGGCCGTCCAGCTCGAAGGTAACCCCGCCCGGCCCGTTCCATTCGAGATTGAAGCCGAGAGACTTGTTCTCCGCCCGGTTCTCGATCAGCGCGCCGCTATACGACAAATCCTTGCCGCCATAGAGCGCATTGGGTCCGGGCGTCCCGGTGGGCGCCGCGAAAACCTCACTATAGAAGAGCGGCCCGGCGACCGGCCCATCGGTCCACGCACTCGACGTGTTTTCGTGATTGAACCACACGCCGACATTGCTGTTCCGCGTTTCGACGGTGTTGCGCGAATAGATATAGTCGACCGTCGCGGTCAGCTCGTCGCTCGGGCGGAACTGGAGCACCGCTTGCCCGTTGATGCGCTCGCGATTGATATCGTTGAGGTCGTAGGACGCGTTCTGCGGCACCTGATAGACATCGTCCGGCCCCGGCCGGTTGGTGATGCGATCGGCGCCGGCCGTGCCCGGCTGCGCCAGCGAACCCCAATTATTCTCGCTGCCCAGATAGCCGTCGCGCCAGCCGACGTTCGCCCTGTTCGTGCTCGACTTACGCTTCTGATACGACCCCGCGACCATGATGCCGATCGTGTCGTCGGCAAAGGTCGTGCTGAAGATACCCGACACTTCGGGCGTGATCGTGTCGCCGTCGTTGCGCGACGTGTCATAGACGCCCTTGGCCGACAGGCTGCCGCGCATCCCCGGATTGTCGAGCGGACGCGGCGTGCGGATATTGATCGTCGAGCCGATGCCGCCCGACTCGATCGTCGCGCGGCCGCTCTTGTACACCTCGACCGACGCGACGCCTTCGGACGCGAGATTGGCGAAGTCGAACGAACGCGACGACGGCGCATTGTCGCCGCCGCCGATATTTGCGGTCGGGACCTGGCGGCCGTTGACCGTCACCAGATTGAATTCGGGGCCGAAGCCGCGAACGGTGACCAACTGGCCTTCGCCATTCTGGCGGTCGATCGACACGCCGGTGATGCGCTGCAGCGATTCGGCGAGGTTGGTGTCGGGGAATTTGCCGATATCCTCGGCCGAAATCGCATCGACGACGCCCTGCGCCTGACGCTTGATATCGGCCGATGCGGCGAGCGATGCGCGAATACCGGTGACGATGATCTCGTCGCCGTTCACTTCGCTGTCGACCGGCGCTTCCTGCGCGACCGCGACCTGCGCCATGCCCATCAAGGACAGCGCCGAAGTCCCGGCCAGAAATTTGCCAAGCCACTGCTTTTGAGATGCCCGCATCCCCATTCCTCCCACTTAGCCGCTCTCTTTTGGTGGCGGCATTCCCGTTATGTGAACGTTATCTAAATGGGAACGTTCTCATTGTCAACGCATCGAGCGTTGCATTTGGGCCACAATGCGGGTCAAATTTGTTCAGCAAACGTATGCAGCAAAGGGCAGCACGCAAAAAAGTTTCAACGGCTCCAGCGCGCGAAAATCGCGGTTGGCAGCAACAGCCCCCGCGCCTCCTCGCGCACCGCGAGTTCGCCGCACTCGACCTGGCCCGGCAGGTCGGCGAAAAGCTGCGCGAGCAGCTCGCCGATGGCGAGCGCCGACATGCGCACCGCATAGACGGTGAGGAACAGCGCCCGGCTGTCGGCGTCGAGCAATTGGCGGCAGTCGCCGAGCAGGGGGCCAAGCCCCTCCTCGATCTGCCAGCGTTCGCCGCCGGGACCACGCCCGAACTTCGGCGGATCGAGCAGGATCGCGTCATAGCGCCGCTCGCGCCGCACTTCGCGCGCGGTGAACTTGCCCGCATCGTCGACGATCCAGCGCACCGGCTTGTCGGCCATGCCGGCGAGCGCGGCATTTTCGCGCGCCTGTCCCACCGACTTCTTCGACGCATCGACATGCGTCACCGAGGCCCCCGCGGCGGCGAGCGCCTGGCTGCCGACGCCGGTATAGCCGAAGAGGTTGAGGAAAGCGGGATCGGCCTTGTCGGCAACCTGGCCGCGCAGCCAGTCCCACACCGGCGCCATATCGGGAAAGAAGCCCAAATGCCGAAACGGCGTGCATTGGGCGGTGAAGCGCGTCTCGCGCCACGCGAGCGGCCAGCCTTCGGCGGGCACGGGCTTGTTATAATACCAGCGCCCCCCACCGTCGTCGTCCGATGCCGGAATAAACTCACCGTCGGCGGCTTCCCATTCGCTGGCGGGCAGCGCGGGCGCCCACATCGCCTGCGGCTCGGGGCGGATGAAGCGATAGCGGCCATAGCGTTCGAGCTTGCGCCCGCCGCCGCTGTCCACCAGTCCATAATCGTCCCACGCCTCACCAACGAGCGTGACGAGAGGCAGAAGCTCAGCCACGCGCGGCTTCCGCGAGGATGAACGCCTTCACCGCCTCATAGTCGCCGGGCAGCTTCGTATAACGCTCCTCGCGCTCGAACAGATTGCCGAGCCGCGCGGGCAGCGGCGGACGCACACCGGTCGCACGCTCGACCGCCTCGCGGAATTTCGCCGGATGCGCCGTCGCGAGCGTGACGACCGGAATATCGGCATCGATGTCGAGCGCGCGCGCCGCAGCGAGCCCGACCGCGCTATGCGGATCGATCACCTGTCCACCGCGCTCCTGCGCCCAGCGGAGCGCAAGCGCCATCGCGTCGCCGTCGATGCTCGCGCTGGAAAACAGGTCACGCGCGCCCGCCAGCATGTCGGCGGGAATCGTCATCGCCCGGTTCGCATCGAACTCGCCCATCATGCCGGTGATCGCCGCGCCGTCGCGGCCCGCGAGGTCGAACAGCAGCCGTTCGAAATTGCTGCTGACCTGAATGTCCATGCTCGGCGTCGCGGTCGCGGTAACCGTGCCCGCGCTGTAATCGCCGCTGGTCAGCGCGCGGTGGAGGATGTCGTTGACGTTCGTCGCGACAACCAGCCTGGCGATCGGCAGCCCCATCTGCGCCGCGACATAGCCCGCGAACACATCGCCGAAATTGCCCGTCGGCACGCTGAACGCCACCGGACGGTCGGGCCCGCCAAGACGGACGGCGGCATAGAAATAATAGACGATCTGCGCCATCAACCGCGCCCAGTTGATGCTGTTCACCGCCGACAGCGTCACCTGTTCGCGAGCCTCATCGTCGCCGAACAGCCGCTTCACCATCGCCTGCGCATCGTCGAAGCTGCCGTCGATCGCGATATTATGGACGTTGGGCGCGAGGACGGTGGTCATCTGGCGCCGCTGGACGTCGCTGACGCGCCCTTCGGGATGGAGCATGAAGATACGGATATGCTCGCGCCCCGCGACCGCCTCGATCGCCGCCGAGCCGGTATCGCCCGACGTCGCGCCGACGATCGTGATGTCGGTCTCGCCGCCGGCGAGGAATGTCTCGAACAATTGCCCCAGCAATTGCAGCGCGACGTCCTTGAACGCCAGCGTCGGCCCATGGAACAGCTCGAGCAGCCAGTGGCGATGGTCGAGCTGTACAAGCGGCGTCACCGCATCGTGGTTGAAGCGACCATAGGCGGCCTTGCACAGCCCGCGCAGTTCGTCCTCGCTCAGCGTCCCCGCAACGAACGGCGCCATCACCCGCACCGCGGTCTCGACATAATCGAGCCCGGCGAGCGCGCGGATTTCATCGAGGTTCAGCCGCGGCCATTTCGCCGGCACATAAAGCCCGCCGTCGCTGGCAAGGCCGGCAAGCGTCGCGGCACGAAAGTCGAGGGTCGGCGCGGAGCCGCGGGTGCTGATATAGTCCATGACGCAGATGCGCCTAGCGGCGGTGGCTCAAGGCCGCAAGCGGCGACGGACGGCCAAGATATAGATGACCAACGCCGCGGCGGCGAACAGGAACCATTGCACCGCATAGGCGAAATGATTGTTCGGCGTATCGTCGGCCGACGGCACCCCGCTCGCGCGCAGGCCCGCGACGGGTTGATCGGCGACGAGCATCGCGCGCGCGGGCATCGCCTTGCCCGTCGCGCGCGCCATCACCGTCGGCTGTTCGGGCCCGGGAACGATCGTTCCCTGCACCGTGCCGCCGCTCCATTGCGGCGTTTTGAAATCGTCGCTGATGCCGACGTCGACGAGCACGCCCGGCCCCTCGGCCCCGGTGCGGCAGTCGGCGATCATGCGGATGCCGGACCGCCCCTTGCGGTCCGTGCCGCTGCGCGGATCCCAGCGCACCGGCTTGAGGCAGACGACGCTGCTCTTGCGATAGAGCATTGCATCGGGAACCGGCGGCAGTTCGGGATAGGTCACCAGCGACGACATCGCCATATTGCGCTGATAAAGCGCGATCAGGGCTTCCTTCTCGCTTTTGCGCTGGAGCTGCCACACCCCGAGCGCGATCATCACCGCGACCGCCGCGAGCACGAGCAAGGTCGCGATCAGCGGCCAGCGGCGCACAGGCTGTTCGGCTGGTTCAGTCACCTTCTTTGTCCACCTGACGCCCCTCGGCGGCCTGACGCTGATGCTCGCTCGCCAGCAGCGCGCCCTTGCCGACGCGCAGGCCATAGACGACCGCGGCGGCGGTCAGCGGCACCCACAGCACGACGTGCACCCAAAAGGGCGGCCTGACCACGGCATCGAGCGTCAGCGCGACCGCGATCAGCAGCGCCCCGATGATCAGCGTCAGGAACGCCGCGGGGCCGTCGCCGACATTGTAGCGGCCATAGTCGAGCCCGCAGCTGTCGCATTTCGCCCGGAACTTCACCGGCCCGTCGAACAGGGTCGGCGCGCCGCATTCGGGGCAGAGGCCAAAAAGGGCAGCGCGCCAGACCGGCGGCTGCCCCTTTTGCGATTGATTGTCCGTGGACAATTAGAGCCTGCCCTAGTGCGCGGCGATCGGCGCGCCCCAGCCGCCCCACACATAGATGATGACGAAAAGGAACAGCCACACCACGTCCACGAAATGCCAGTACCAGGCCGCGGCTTCGAAACCGAAATGCTGCTGCGGGGTGAAGTGGCCCTTATAGGTGCGCACGAGGCAGACGATCAGGAAGATCGTGCCGACCAGAACGTGAAAGCCATGGAAGCCGGTCGCCATATAGAAGGCCGAGCTATAGTTGCTCTGACCGAAGCCCCACGGCGCGTGCATATATTCATACGCCTGGATGGCGGAGAAGACCGCACCGAGGATGATCGTCAGCCACAGACCTTTTTTCAGGCCTTCGCGGTCGCCGTGGATCAACGCGTGGTGCGCCCAGGTGATCGTCGTGCCCGAGCAGAGCAGGATCAGCGTGTTGAGCAAGGGCAGCGAGAAGGGATCGATGACTTCGATGCCCTTCGGCGGCCACATGGTGATCGCATCGGCGCCGTCCTGGCCGAACAGCGAAGTGACCGCGCCGTCGGCATATTCGATCGGCACCGGAAACAGCGAGAAATCGAACCAGGCCCAGAACCAGCCGACGAAGAACATCACTTCGGACGCGATGAACAGGATCATGCCGTAACGCAGATGCAGCTGGACGACCGGGGTATGGTCGCCGGCATGGGCTTCGTTGATGACGTCCGACCACCAGCTGAAGAAGGTCGCGATGACGCCCATGAAGCCAAGGCCAAGCACCCATTTGCCGATGCCGCCGAAATGGTCGGTGTGCATCGCCATGACGAGCCCGAAGAACATCACGAGCGCAGCGACCGAGCCGATGAGCGGCCAAACGCTGGGATTTACGAGGTGATAGTCATGATGTTTCGCACCGGACATGGCGTGTTTCCCGTTTTTTGCAGCCCCGGCATGACGATTCCCCATCGTCCGCCGGCCCTTGTTAGACTCTTGTTCGCGGCCTTAGCTCGCCTTTTTACCCTCGTCTACTGGATCGGAGGGATGGAAGGTGTAGCTGAGGGTGATTTCCTGCACGTCGCGCGCATCAGGGTCGTCCTTGATCTTGGGATCGACGAAGAACAGCACCGGCATGCGCATCTGCTGCCCCGGCTCCAGCCGCTGCTGGGTGAAGCAGAAGCACTGGATCTTGGTGAAATATTGGCCCGCCTGGGTCGGCGTGACGTTGAAGCTCGCGGTGCCGACCACCGGCTGCGACGAATTATTCTCCGCGATGAAGATCGCCATGTCGCGCGCGCCGACGCTGACCGTATCGGTCGGATGCTCGGGATAGAATTTCCACGGCAGGTTCGGCGAGACATTGGCGTCGAAACGCACCGAGATCGTGTCCGACAGAATCTGCGGCTCAGCCGCGGCGGCGACGGGGTCGAACCGCTGCGTCGTGCCGCCGAAACCGGTGACGCGGCAGAAAAGATCGTAGAGCGGCACCGCAGCAAAGCCGAGGCCGGTCATCGCAAGTGCCATCAACGCGGCCAGGCTGGCGGTCTT
This sequence comes from uncultured Sphingopyxis sp., assembly GCA_966250105.1. Classification (GTDB taxonomy): domain Bacteria; phylum Pseudomonadota; class Alphaproteobacteria; order Sphingomonadales; family Sphingomonadaceae; genus Sphingopyxis. The sequence goes on from CBINGC010000007.1 coordinate 93,897, forward strand.
TGCTTTGGGGGACATGCGTCCGATGACCGGAAGGCCCGTCATGCGAAAATCTGCATCTTGGCGATGGTGATGAAGAAAAAGAGGATCGCGAGCGCGCCGAGCATCCACGCCATCATGTTCGCGCGGCTGCGCTGGCGGCGGCGATATTCGGCCTCATCGAAAGGCTCAAGATTGGGTTCGTCGGTCATAGCGGCCACCAATGGTCGGCGACGACGGCGCCGAACAGGATGAAAAGATAGGCGATCGAATAAGCGAAGAGGCGCTTTTCGGGCTGCATCATATCGCCCTCGCCGGTCGTGCGCGTGCCGACCTGGATCGACAGCAGCACGAAGACGGCCGACAGGATCACCGCGGTCCATCCATAGAGCGCGCCGGTATAGCCGAGCGGCCACGGCGCGATCGCCGCCGCGGCCATGATCAGCGCATAGAAGAGGATCTGGCGCCGCGTCGACCTCTCGCCCGCGACCACCGGCATCATCGGGATGCCCGCGGCGGCATAGTCCGACCGCACGAACAGCGCGAGCGCCCAGAAATGCGGCGGGGTCCACAGGAAGATGAGCAGAAACAGCAGTACCGGCAGCGGCGCGACCGATCCCGTCGCGGCGACCCAGCCGATCAGCGGCGGAAAGGCGCCCGCCGCGCCGCCGATGACGATATTCTGCGGCGTCCGCGGCTTCAGCCACATCGTATAGACGAAGACATAGAAAAGGATCGAGGCGGCGAGCAGCAGCGTCGCCTGCCAGTTCGACGCGAACAGCATCAGGAACAGCGAGAAGGCGGCGAGTCCGACGCCGAACTGCAATGCCGTCTGCGGATCGAGACGCCCGGCGGGAAGCGGCCGCCCCGCGGTGCGCTTCATCTTGGCGTCGAGCCCCGCCTCATACCATTGGTTGAGCGCGCCCGAAGCCCCTGCCCCCAGCGCGATCGCGAGGATCGACGAGAAGGCCAGCACCGGATGCACCTCGCCCGGCGCCGCGAGCAGGCCGCACAGCGCGGTGAACACCACCAGCGACATGACGCGCGGCTTGGTCAGCGCGAACAGGTCGCGCCAGTCGGCGGGAAGCGCCGTTTCGCCATGGGTCAGGCTCTGCGCCATGTTTACTCCGGCCCGAAAATCATGCGCCCCCTGCCGTCACGGCAGGGGGCAGCACAAATCAGGCGATACGCGGCAGTTCGTTGAACTGATGGAACGGCGGCGGGCTCGACAGCGTCCATTCGAGCGTCGTCGCGCCTTCGCCCCACGGATTGTCGGCGGCCTTCTTGCCGGCAACCAGCGACCACAGGATGTTCGCGAAGAAGATCAGCACGCCCACGCCCATGATCACATAACCATAGGATGAGATCAGGTGCCAGAAGGCGTAAGCTTCCGCATAGTCGGGATAGCGGCGCGGCATGCCCTGCTGACCCAGGAAGTGCTGGGGGAAGAACAGGACGTTCACGCCGATGAAGAAGATCCAGAAGTGCAGCTGGCCCAGAAACTCGCTGTACATCCGGCCCGACATCTTCGGGAACCAGTAATAGAAGCCGGCGAAGAGCGAGAAGACCGCGCCCAGCGACAGCACATAGTGGAAGTGCGCGACGACATAATAGGTGTCGTGCAGGTTCGTATCGACGCCGCCATTGGCGAGCACGACGCCGGTCACGCCGCCGACGGTGAACATGAAGATGAAGCCGAGCGACCAGACCATCGGGGTCTTGAAGCTCATCGAACCGCCCCACATGGTGGCGATCCAGCTGAAGATCTTGATGCCCGTCGGGACCGCGATCACCATCGTCGCCGCGGTGAAATACATCTTCAGGTTCACGCTCATGCCGACCGTGAACATGTGGTGCGCCCACACGATGAACCCGACGACGCCGATCGCGACCATGGCATAGGCCATGCCGAGATAGCCGAACACCGGCTTGCGGCTGAAGGTCGAGATGATCTGGCTGACGATGCCGAAGCCCGGCAGGATCATGATGTACACTTCGGGGTGACCGAAGAACCAGAAAAGATGCTGGTAGAGGACGGGATCGCCGCCGCCGGCCGCATCATAGAAGGTGGTGCCGAAGTTGCGGTCGGTCAGCAGCATCGTGATCGCCGCGGCGAGCACCGGCAGCGCGAGCAGCAGCAGGAAGGCGGTGACGAGCACCGACCACACGAACAGCGGCATCTTGTGCAGCGTCATGCCCGGCGCGCGCATGTTGAAGATGGTGGTGATGAAGTTGATCGCGCCGAGGATCGACGCCGCGCCCGCAAGGTGGAGCGAGAAGATCGCCATGTCGACTGCGGGTCCGGGCGAGCCGCTGGTCGACAGCGGCGCATAGACCGTCCAGCCGGTGCCGGCGCCAAGGCCGCTTCCGCCCGGAACGAACATCGACCCGACGAGCATGAAGAAAGCGACGAAGGTCAACCAGAAGGAGACGTTGTTCATGCGCGGGAACGCCATGTCGGGCGCGCCGATCATCAACGGCACGAACCAGTTGCCGAAGCCGCCGATCATCGCCGGCATGACCATGAAGAACACCATGATCAGACCGTGCGCGGTGATCATCACGTTCCAGAAATGCTTGGCCTGCACCTCGCCCGCCGACGCGTCGAAGAATTGCGCCCAGCCGGTCAGATGCTGGATGCCGGGCTCCGCCAGCTCCCAGCGCATCATGCCCGAAATCACGCCGCCGACGATGCCGGCAACGATCGCGAAGATCAGATAGAGGGTGCCGATGTCCTTGTGGTTCGTCGACATGAACCAGCGGACGAAAAAGCCCGGCGTGTCGTGATCATGGTCGTCATGCGCATGGCCGTGGCCGTGCGCGGGTGCAGTCGCTGCGATATCGGTCATCTGTCGGACCCCTTGTTAATTCTTGGTAGCCGGCGCGGCGGCCGGGGCCGCTGCGGGCGCAGCTTCGGTCGTGGTGGCGGCCGGCGCGGCGGCGGGCGCCGCAGCCGGGGCGTCGGCGGCGGGGGCCGGCGCGGCGGCAGCGGGCGCAGCCTCGACGCCTGCCGGGTTGCCGCCCTTCGAGCGGACCCATGCTTCCCACTTGTCGACCGGAAGCACTTCGACGGCGATCGGCATATAGCCGTGATCGACGCCGCACAGTTCCGAACATTGGCCGTAATAGACGCCGACCTTGTTCGCGGTGAACGTCGTTTCGTTGGCGCGGCCCGGAACCGCGTCCATCTTGGTCCAGAAGGCGGGAACCGCGAAGCTGTGGATGACGTCGGCGCCGGTGATGATCAGCTTCACCTGACGACCGACGGGAACGACCATGCGGTTGTCGACGGCGAGGTGATAGGGTTCGCCCGCCGCTTCGGCCTTGTCCTTGGGCAGGATCTTCGAGACATATTCGCCGATGCCCTGGTCGGGATAGGCATAGCCCCAATACCATTGGTAACCCGTGACCTTGATCGTCAGGGCCTCTTTCGACGGCGGCTCATATTGCTGGGCCAGAAGCCGGATCGACGGCACCGCGATCACCGCGAGGATCAGCACCGGAATGGCGGTCCAGATGATTTCGATGAAGGTGTTGTGCGTCGTCTTCGACGGCACCGGGTTCGCCTTGGCGCGATAGCGGAACACGACCCAGAGCAGCAGGCCGAGGACGAGCAGCGTGATGACCGTGATGACGGGCAGCAGGATGACATGGTTGAACCAGTAAGCCTGTTCGCCGACCGGGCTGACCTGCGGCTGGAAATCGATGCCCGCATCGACCGGCTGGCCGACGCCGGGGGTCGGCTTCATCGGGACATAGGTCGCATCGCCCGCCGGCGCGGCGGCGGTCGCCGCTGCCGGAGCGGCCGTGTCGGTGGCGGCCGGAGCCGGATTCGCCGGAGCCGTCACGGCGGGGGCTTCGGCCGGCGCCGCAGCGGGTGCCGCCGGCGTTTGGGCATGACCGGCGCCCACCGCGCCGAGCGACAAAGTCGCCGCAATTACAAGGGTTTTCAAGCTCTTCATAAGGATAGTGCCGCCCGTTGCCTGTTGTTCTTATTGATGCCCCAGCCGGCCTTTCCCCACTGCCGGACATGCGTCCACGCAGCCATCGGACAGGCTGAATCTCGCGGGCGCTATAGACCCGCTTGCCGCTTGCCTCAAGCATCTCTAACACTATTTTGCGGCTGGATAATCTTCGCCGCGCAAACCCGCTCGCCCGCCATGGGCGGCGCACAGGACAAAAGAATAATTCCTTCATGACCGACGATGAAATTCTGGCCGAATTCCGTGCCGCCGACGCCCTGCTCCAGGGCCATTTCCTTCTCTCCTCGGGCCGCCACAGCGAATATTATCTGCAATGCGCGCGCGTATTGATGGATACCGAGCGTGCCGGACGGCTTGCCACCGCGCTCGCCGCCAAGCTGCCGCGCGACCTCAGGCAGACGATCGACCTCGTCGTGTCGCCCGCGATGGGCGGCGTGATCATCGGCCATGAAATGGGCCGCGCGCTCGGCAAGCCCGCGATCTTCGTCGAACGGCCGACCGGCACCTTCGAACTGCGCCGCGGCTTCGCCATCGATCCCGGCGCCAAGGTGCTGATGGTCGAGGATGTCGTCACCACCGGCCTTTCCTCGCGCGAAGCGATGGACGCGGTGCGCGCCGCGGGCGGCGAGGTCGTCGCCGAAGCCGCGCTCGTCGACCGCTCGGCGGGCAGCAATATCGACCTCGGCGTGCCCTTCTATCCGCTCGTCGCGATCAATTTCCCGACCTATGCCGCCGACGAGCTGCCCGAGGCGCTGGCCGGAACCGAAGCGATCAAGCCCGGCAGCCGGAGCAAGGCGGCTTGAGCGGCGGCGCCTCTTCGCGCCTGCGGCTCGGCGTCAACATCGACCATGTCGCGACGATCCGCAACGCGCGCGGGGGCGAACATCCCGACCCGGTGCGCGCCGCCGAAATCGTCGCGGCGGTCGGCGGCGACGGCATCACCGCGCATCTGCGCGAGGACCGACGCCATATCCGCGACGACGATCTCGCGCGCATCCAGGCCGCGACCGACCTGCCGCTCAACCTCGAAATGGCGGCGACCGACGAAATGCTCGAGATCGCGCTGCGCCACAAACCGCACGCCGCGTGCATCGTCCCCGAAAAGCGCGAGGAACGCACGACCGAGGGCGGACTCGACGCCGCCGGCCAGCATAATCATCTCGCCCCCATCGTCACGCGCCTTAATGACGCGGGCATCCGGGTCAGCCTGTTCATCGAACCCGACCCGCGCCAGATCGAGGCCGCGATGCGCCTTCGCGCCCCCGTCGTCGAATTCCACACCGGCCGCTATGCGCATGTCGAGGGCGAGGAGCGCGCCGCCGAACTCCGCCGCCTCGCCGACGCCGCCGCGCTCGCGTGGAAGAACGGTATCGAACCGCACGCCGGGCATGGCCTGACTTACGAGAATGTCGTCCCCGTCGCCGCGATCCCGCAGCTCGCCGAACTCAACATCGGCCATTATCTGATCGGCGAGGCGATCTTCACGGGCCTCGAGGACGCAGTGCGCCGGATGCGCGCGCTGATGGACGAGGCGCGCGGCGCGTGATCATCGGCCTCGGCTCCGACCTCTGCAATATCGAACGCATCCAGAACTCGCTCGACCGTTTCGGCGAGCGCTTCGAAAAGCGCGTCTTCACCGACATCGAGCGCGCCAAGGCCGCGCGCCGCCCCTTCACCCGCGCCGGCACCTACGCCAAGCGCTTCGCCGCCAAGGAAGCCTTCTCCAAGGCCGTCGGCACCGGCTTCAAGCGCGGCGTGTTCATGAAGGACATCGGCGTCGTCAACGCCCCCTCGGGCGCCCCGACGCTCGCGCTCACCGGCGGCGCGGCCGAGCGGCTCGCGCAGATGATCCCCTCGGGATACAGCGCGCACATCCATCTGACGCTGACCGACGACCATCCCTGGGCGCAGGCCTTCGTCATCATCGAAGCAATCAAGGACTGACATTTTCATGGCGAAGCGCGGTGCGAAAAGCAGGGCGAAAGACGACGGCGGCTGGGGCAAGCTGATCCGCGATGTCGTGGTGATTTTGCTGCTCGTGCTCGGCATCCACAGCTGCGTCGCCAAGCCCTTCTATATCCCGTCCGATTCGATGATGCCGGTGCTGCGCAACGGCGACCGGCTGATCGTCAGCAAATATCCCTATGGCTGGTCCTATTCGTCGGTCAGCTTCCACCTCGCGCCCAAGGTCGAGGGGCGGATCTTCGGCAAGCTGCCCGAACGCGGCGACATCGTCGTGCTCGAACATCCGGTGACGCGCATCGACTATATCAAGCGCGTGATCGGCCTCCCCGGTGATCGCGTAGAGCTCCGCAACGGCGAACTCAGCATCAACGGCGAGCCGGTGAAGCGCGAGGTCCAGCCGATGCTGTCGATCCCCGTCGATCCCAACCTCCCCGGCCCCGACAGCAGCCTGTTCCGCTTCATGAGCCGCGATGCGAGCGGCCAGCAAGTGCTCGAACTGCCGATCGTGCGCGAAACGCTGCCCGGCGGCGCAACCTTCGACACGATCGACATGGGCCCCGGCTATCCGACCGACGATTATGGCCCCGTCACCGTCCCCGCCGGCCATCTGTTCCTGATGGGCGACAACCGCGACGGCAGCGCCGACAGCCGCGTCGACGTCAGCCAGAAGGGACTCGGCGGCCCCGTTCCCTTCGACGCGATCGCCGGGCGGGCCGAGATCATCAGCTTTTCGACCGATGGAACCGCCGAATGGTATAATCCCTTGAGCTGGTTCGGCGCCCTCCGATCGGACCGCGCGGGAACCGATCTGCGGCCCGAACGTCAGGGCAGGTAGAATAGGGGATCAACGATGGCGGCGACACGAAAACCGGCAGCGACGCGAACCGCCGCCTCCGCCGCCACCAAGGCCGAGGCACATCGGGAAGCTCCCGGGCCCACCGAAATCCGCAGCCAGCTCGTCCGCACGGAGCTTCTGAAAGCCGGCGTCTGGATCGGCCTCGCGCTGCTGATCGGTGTGTGCATCGTGCTGATCCAGCCGATCCTGCTGATCTTTGCGGGCATCGTCATGGCGTCGATGCTCGACGGCGGCACGCGCCTCCTCGGCCGCATCCTGCCGATCGCGCGCGGCTGGCGCCTGCTCATCGTCTGCCTGTCGCTGCTCGCTTTCCTCGGCTGGACGGTCATGTTCGCGGGCTCGCAAATCGCCGATCAGGCCGCGACGCTGCAAACCGTCGTGATGGCCCAAATCGAGCGTATCGCCGAATGGGCGAGCGACCATGGCATGGGCAATTTCCAGCTCGATACCAAGACGATCACCGAAAATATCGCCGGCACCGTCGGCCGGGTCACCGCGGCGGTGGGCACCGTATTGGGCGGCCTGACCAGCCTCGTGATGATCATCGTTCTCGGCATTTTCATCGCGATCGAACCGCGGCTCTATGAACGCGGCGTCGCGTGGATGCTGCCGATGAAGGCGCGCGAGAATTTCTACATCACCACCGCGCGCATGGGCTTCACACTCCGCCGCCTGATGGCCGGGCGCCTGCTCGGCATGCTTGTCGAAGGGATCGGCACCTGGCTCGCCTGCCTCGCCGTCGGCATTCCGATGGCGGCGCTGATGGGGCTCCTCACCGGCCTCCTCGCCTTCATCCCCAATATCGGTGCGATCGTCTCGGGCGTGCTGCTCATCCTCGTCGGCTTCTCGGCCGGAATGGACACCGGCCTTTGGGCGATCGTCATCTATTTCGCCGTCCAGACGGTCGACGGCTATCTGATCGTCCCGATGGTCGCGAAAAAGACCGTCGACCTCGCCCCCGCCCTCGTCCTCGGCGCGCAGATTCTCTTCGGCGCGCTGCTCGGCCTGATGGGCCTGTTCCTCGCCGACCCGATCGTCGCGATGATCAAGGTCGCGCTGGAGCGCGAGGCCGAACGAAATGCCGGCGCGGCCGATACGAAAACGGCGGCAGGCACGTAGCCCACCGCCGCTTCATTCTTCGCTGACCGCCAGCATTTACGGCTGCGGCGCACCCGGGGGCGGACCACCGGGGCCGCCCGGACCACCCGGCATCATCTGTTGCTGCTGCATCTGCTGCATCTGCTGCTGCATCGCGCGAACTTCCGCTTCCGAGCGGAAGTCGAGCAAGGTGACGTCGAAATGCAGCGTGCTGTTCGCCGGGATCGGCCCGACGGCGCGGTCGCCATAGCCGAGCTGCGGCGGAATGCTGATCTTGTATTCGCCGCCCTTCTTCATGCGCGTCAGCGCTTCGGAAAAGCCGGGAACGACCTGCGCGACCTGCATCGGCGCCTGTTCGTTGGCGTCAAAGACGGTGCCGTCGTCGAGCTTGCCTTCATATTTCACCAGCACGACATCGGCCTTGGTCGGGCTTGCGCCCGTGCCTTCCTTGACGACCTCGAACCCGATGCGCGGGGTCATGTGCCACGCGAACGCCGCCGCGACGCCGATGAGCGCGAGCACGCCCAGCCCCAGCAGCCACAACCCGCCCTTGCTCACCGGGCGCAATGGAACCGTCGTTACGCTCATGTCTGCTGATCCTTCCGCTGCCCCGACCGGGGCGAAAATGCTGGCGAGGCCTATAGGCGGAGCGGCGCCGAGCGGTCCAGAGGCAATATGCGCGCCGGCGCGTATCCGTCGAAGTCCGCTGTGGGGTGGTGAGCGGACATTCCCCAACATTCGTCATTCCCGCGAAAGCGGGAACCCAGAGCGCGCGTCGGCTGACCCCAATCTGGGTTCCCGCTTTCGCGGGAATGACGAAGTTATGAGATACTCAGCGGCAGTTTCCGGCCGGAAGCGGACCCATCAATCCTCGTCACCCCGGACTTGATCCGGGGTCCCGCTTGACGCCGAAGACCGGTCGACGCCTCAAAAAGCGGGATCCCGGGTCACAAAGCGGACTGAGGGTGACGAGCGCGCTGCGGCCCACTATGATGCTAGCGGGAGAAACCCATGACCAAACACCGCATCTATTCGATCAGCGTCGCGAGCGTTTACCCGTACTATATCGCCAAGGCGGAGAAGAAGGGGCGCACCAAGGCCGAGGTCAACGAGATTTTTCGCTGGCTAACCGGGTATAGCCAGACCGCGCTGGAGGGTGAGCTGGCGAAGGGCACGACTTTCGAGAATTTCTTTGACCGGGCGCCGAAGCTGAACCCGGCGCGCGAGCTGATCACCGGGGTGGTTTGCGGCATCCGGGTCGAAAATATCGAAGAGCCGTTGATGCGCGAACTGCGCTATCTCGACAAGCTGATCGATGAACTCGCCAAGGGGAAGGCGATGGAGAAGATATTGCGGCGCTCGGCGGAACGGCCGTAAATGATAACGATGTTATCATTCGGCGCAGCGATATTAACGACGTCAACATGGGGCTGGTTTACGCGGCTTGCGAAGAAGCGACCTCTTCCGCCAGCCAATCCCGAAACCGCCGCATCGCGTCGCTTTCGGGGCGCGACATCAGGCGGGTGAGCCAGTAGCGGCCGGCATCGATTTCGACGGTAAAGGGCTGGACGAGCCGTTCGGCGGCGAGGTCGCGCGCGAACATCGACGGCGGCGCGAGGGCGACGCCCTGGCCCGCCGCGGCGGCGGCCGCCATCAGCGCCGAGCTGTCGAAGACGGGGCCGCGCAGGACGGGGACCGGCACGCCCGCGGCGGCGAACCAAAGCGCCCATTCGTCGGCGCGGTACGAGCGAAGCAGGCGCTCGGGGATCAGGTCGGCGGGGGTTTTGAGGCGCGCGGCGATCGTGGGAGTGCAGAGCGGCGCCAGCGGCGCGGCAAGCAGCGGCTCGGCGTGGGTGCCGTGCCACGCGCCGTCGCCGAAGCGGATCGCATAGTCGAGCGCCTCGCCCGCGAGATCGACGCGATTGTTGTTGGTCGCGATGCGCAGATCGATCGACGGAAAGGCGCGCGCGAAGGCGTCGAGGCGCGGCAGCAGCCAGCCGGTCGCGAAGGTGCCGACGACGCCGACCTTGAGCGCCTCGCGGAAACGGCCGCCGGCATATTGGTCGAGCGTCGCGGCGACGCGGTCGAATGCCTCGGCGACGACGGGGACGAGCGCATGACCTTCGTCGGTGAGCGCGAGCCCGCGCGGCAGGCGGTGGAAGAGCCGGGTGCCGAGGCGGCGTTCGAGCTCGGCCACCTGATGGCTGACCGCGCCCTGGCTGACGTGGAGTTCGAGCCCCGCGCGGGTGAAGTTGAGGTGGCGCGCCGCCGCTTCGAAGGCGCGCAGGGCGTTGAGCGGGAGCTGGGCGCGGTCCATGGTTCGGCATTAATTATTTTCATGGCTTTGTCGAGAAATGATGCTTTGCCGCGCGGCGTGTCGCTTGGCATTTCCGGGGGCGAAGGGAGATGAAGATGATCGAAGCAATCAGCCTGTTCACATGGCTTGCGGGCGTGAGCGGGACGCCGGTGCCGGCGGTCGATCCGCTGACGCGGCCGATCGAAAGTTCATACGCGGCGGAATGGCTGGCGCCCGCGGTGCCGGAGGAAATCTTCGGTGGCACCTATCTGGTCGGGTTCGGCGGGATGAGCGTCGCGCTGATCGACACCGGCGACGGGCTGGTGCTAGTCGATGGGGCGTTGCCGCAGACGGCGCCCGCGATCATTGCCAACGTCCGGGGGCTGGGGTTCGACCCCAAAGACATCAAATTTATTCTGAGCACCGAACCGCATTTCGATCATGCCGGCGGGCTGGCGGCGCTGGCGCGCGACACCGGCGCGACGGTGGTGGCGAGCGCGCGCGGTGCCGAGGGGCTGCGGTCGGGCCGGCACGCGAAGGACGATCCGCAGCTCGCCTATGGCGGGAGCTGGCCCGCGGTGAACCGCGTGCGCGTAATGCGCGATGGCGAGGTGCTGACGCTCGGCACGACGGCGATCACCGCGGTCGCGACGCCGGGGCATACGATGGGGAGCATGAGCTGGCGCTGGCGCGCGTGCGAGGGCGGCGTCTGCAAGGCGATCGTTTTCGCATCGAGCCTCAATCCGGTGTCGGCGGAGGGCTATCGCTTTACCTCAAAAGTCGGCGCGCCGTTCGTCGCCGGGTTTGAGGAAAGCTATCGCAAGATGGATGCGATGCCGTGCGACATACTGATTTCGGCGCATCCCGACAATGCGGGGCCGGGGCGGTATAGCGACGCGCCCGGCGCGTGCCGCGCCTATGCCGACCGCTCGCGGGGACGGCTGGCGAAGCGGCTGGCCGAAGAGAAGGAGGGGGCGGTGAAGTAGGGCGGGACGTGGGGACTGCGGAGTGGGCGCCAAGGCCCCCCGAAAGCGGCTTCGCCGCTGCCACCCCCCATGCCTCCGGCACAGGGAGGATCGATGATTATTTATCGACGACCAGACAGGGCTGGTCGTCCTTGCGGAGCGCGGCGCAGAAGCTTTCGGCTTCGCCCTTGTTCGTGAAGCCGCCGGCCTGGAGGCGGGTGAGCTTGCCGTTTTTGACCAGATAGGGCTGGCGCGCGGCGACGGCGGGGTGCTTCTTTTCGAGTGCGGCCCAGAGTTTGCGCGCATTGCCGTCGACGCCGAAGGCGCCGAGCTGCGCGCGCCATGGGCTGGCGGCGGCACCGCTGTGGACGCGGACGGGCGTGGGCGCGGCGGCCGCGGTGGCGACGGGTGGGGATTTTGCCGGCGCGGGCTTGGCGGCCGCAGGCTGGGGCGCGGCCTTTGCCGGCTCGGGCTTGGGCGGCAGTTTGCCACTTTCGGGCGGCGCGGCGTAGGTGGTGCCCGGTCCGGATGGGACTGCTGCGGCGGTGGCTGATCTCGCGGCCGCTGCGGCCTCGGCTGCGGCATCGGCCGCCACCTGTCCGGCGGGAGGCAGCGCGACGCTACGCAGCGGTTCGGGGACCGTCATGGGCGGAGGTGGCGGCGCCGGGGGCAGCGGGTGCATCGGATCGCGCGGTGGCCGCGGCGTGTCGATCACCGGCGGCGGCGTGTAGCGGGTGCCGGGCGTCGAGGCGGGGAGGCTCGCGGTCCTGATCAGCGAGGCCGGCGCGGGGGTCGGAGCAGACTGGGGCGGGGGCGGCGCGGCGGCGCTGACCGCGGCGAGGCGCGCCCGCTGTTCGCTGCGCTCGATGTCGGGGATCATGGCGAGGCCGCGCTGGCGCTGTTCGAGCGGGATCAGATTGTCGAGCTGGACGAGGCGCGCCGAAGCGATGGCGAGCCCCGCGTCGCTCGCGCGCTTGGTCAGCGCATAGGCGCGCGGCCAGTCCTCGGTCGCGAGGTCGCCGTTGAAATGCGCGGTGCCGAGAACATATTGCGCGCGCGGTTCGCCGCGCGCCGCCGAGCGGGTGATGAAGGGCATCGCCTCTTCGCGGCGGTTCGCGGTGAAGAGCACGAGGCCGAGATTATCCTCCGCCTGCAAATGCCCTTGCTTGGCGGCGCGGCGATACCAGGCCTCGGCCTGATTGAGATCGGTCGGGACGCCGCGGCCGAGCTTATACGCCTGGCCGAGGTTGAACTGGGCATCGGCATCGCCGGCGATCGCGAGCGGCCGCCATTCGGCGACGGCCGCCTGATAATTGCCCGCCTGCCACGCATCGACGCCCTGCTTGACGTCGGCGAGAGCGGGCGCCGCCAGCATCGAAGCCAAAGCGAGCGGAAAGGCCAGCAGGGCAGCGGTGCGGAAAGAAGGCATCTTATTCTCCAATGACTTGCGCGGCATGACAGCGGCTGCAGTCCCCGGATGCTTCATAGCGCCAATTGGCTAACACGGCGTTAGCGACAAATGCGGTCTCGCCGAACTTGATCCGTTCCGGGACAGATTAGTGTTGAGGGCTTGTTTACCATATTCGCGAGCAAGTCGTTCACCCTCTTTTTATCATCGTTAACCCAATTTTAGCGCCCCGCATGGCATTCCTTCGCCGATTTTTGGATTTCCGAGGGGGTAACGCAGTGCGCGTATTGGCATTGGCTTCACAGAAAGGCGGGTCGGGCAAGACGACGCTGTCGGGGCACCTCGCGGTGCAGGCGCAGCTTGCGGGCGCCGGCCCCGTCGTCCTGATCGACATCGATCCGCAGGGCTCGCTCGCCGACTGGTGGAACGAGCGTGAAACCGACCTTCCGGCCTTTGCCCAGACCACGGTCGCGCGGCTCGCCTCGGACCTTGAAATCCTGCGCCAGCAGGGCTTCAAACTGGCGGTCATCGATACGCCGCCGGCGATCACCATGGCGATCCAGAGCGTGATTTCGGTCGCCGAGCTGATCGTCGTTCCGACGCGCCCCAGCCCGCACGATCTGCGCGCCGTGGGCGCCACGGTCGACCTGTGCGAACGCGCGGGCAAGCCGCTGGTGTTCGTCGTCAACGCCGCGACGCCCAAGGCGAAGATCACCAGCGAGGCCGCGGTCGCGCTGTCGCAACATGGCACGGTCGCGCCGGTCACGCTGCACCACCGCACCGATTATGCCGCGTCGATGATCGACGGCCGCACGGTGATGGAGGTCGATCCCAATGGCCGCTCGGCCGAGGAAATCCGGCAGCTGTGGACCTATATGAACGATCGCCTCGAAAAGAATTTCCGCCGCACGATCTTTGCCGCGCCGGTCCCGACGCAGGGCAATTACGGCGCGGTCCGCCCGATGGGCGGTGGCTTTGGCCGCCGCATCGCCGGTCAGTGACGGGAGCGGGAACCATGGGCGAACCGAAACCCCTCGCATCGCTGAGCGCCGGCCTGTTGGCCCGCAAGGGCGGGGCGCGTCCTGCGATGCGCCGCCAGCCGCTCGGCAGCGGCCCCGCACCGCTCAATAGCGGCGGCTATGACGATCTTGGCTGGAACGACATGGGTTATGATGTCGACCCCGACCAGTCGGCCGAACCCGCGCGGATGCTCGACCTGAAACCTTTGCTCACCGGATCGGTGCCGGCGCATAATGTCGAGGCCGAACATGCGGTCGACGACAGTGCACATCACGAACCGGAACAGGAATTTTCGGGCGAATTCGCCGGACTGAGCGCCGATTATGGCGCCGACCAGTTCGAGGCCGAAACGCACGAAGTTCCCGAGGTCGTCCGCCAGCAGGAATCGCTGATCGAGCGCGTTGCGGCGGTGGCGCGCAAGGTCGAGGCGCGTCCCGAGGCGGCGCCGAAGAAGGAAAAGGCGCCCCGCGCGCTCCGTGCCCGCGAAAAGGCGGCGTTCACGCTGCGCCTCGACGCCGAGCGCCATCTGCGCCTGCGCCTTGCGAGCGCGGTGACGAACCGGTCGTCGCAGCTGATCCTGACCGATCTGCTCGACGAATATCTGGCTTCGCTGCCCGAGATCGATGCGATGGCGAGCCGCCTGCCGGCCGCACGTCCGGCGCGCGCACGGCGCTGAAAGATACAAGAGGGGGACCCGTCATGAACCGCAAGTTGCTGAAGAAGCTGGCCCTTTCGGGCTTCGTCCTCGGCGTGGCGACCGGATGCAGCGGCATGGGCAAGATGGCCGACGCGCCGTCGCGCGCCGCCGGGACGCCCGTGCTCGCCGCCAAATCGGCCGACAGGGCGCGCGCCGCGCTCGAAGCGGGCAAGGCGAGCAAGGCCGTCGGCCTGGCCGAAGCCGCGGTCGCGGGCAGCCCGCGCGACGCGGGCTTTCGCGCGCTGCTGGGTCAGGCGTATCTGGGTGACGGCCGCTTCGCATCGGCGAGCGCGGCGCTGACCGAAGCGATGGAATTGGGCGCGGCGGACAGCAACACGATATTGTCGCTGACGCTGGCGGAGATTGCGCAGGGCAAGAATGCCGAGGCGGTCGCGCTGCTGACGCGGCATCGTGACATGGTTCCGGCGTCGGATCTGGGGCTGGCGCTGGCGCTGGCCGGCGATGCCGAAGGGTCGCTCTATGTGCTGAGCGAAGCCGCGCGCGCCGAGGGCGCCGAGGCGCGGACGCGGCAGAATTTCGCGCTCGCGCTCGCATTGTCGGGCCGCTGGGCGCAGGCGCGCATCGTCGCGTCGCAGGATCTGTCGCTCGACAAGCTCGAAGGCCGGATGGCCGAATGGTCGAAACTCGCCGAACAGCCGAATGCGCAGGTTCGCGTCGCGAGCCTGATCGGCACCGAAGCGCAGGCGGATGCCGGGATGCCGGTCCGCCTCGCGCTCAGCAATTTTGCCGATACGCGGATGGCCTCCGCCGAGCCGGCGAGCGAGCCACCCGTCGAGCTGGCGAGTGCCGATCCGGCGCCGGTCGCCGACTATGCGCCGCCGCCGCCGGTGCTCGCCGACGCGGGCAGCGCGATCCGCAGCGTCGAATTGCCGATGCCGGTGCGCGGCGAGGGCGGCGTCGTGCCGGTGACCGAATTGCCGCAGCCGCAGCCGCAGCCGGCGGGCGAGATGATCCTCGCCGAAGCCACGCCCTATCGCGCCGCGCCGCGCGTCGCGGGCGAGGGGCGTATTCGCCCCGCGCAGCAGCAGGCGCTGGAGCTGGCGACGGTGCTGATCCCCAAGGCGATGGGTTTCGATGCGAAAAATCCCGATGGCTGGGCGGTGCAATTGGGTGCTTACGACAGCCTGGCGATCGCCAAGGAAAAATGGGGCACGCTGAAAAAACGCAATGGCGTCCTCGGAAATTTCCCGGCGTCGAGCCACGCCGCGACGGTGAAGGGTCGCACCTATTATCGCCTGACGGTCAACGGCCTCGCATCGCGTAGCGATGCGACGAGCCTGTGCAACCAGCTGAAGGCTGAGGGCCAGACCTGCTTCATCCGCGCAATGGGCGGCGGCGAGACGATCCAGTGGGCGGCGAAGGCCGGTTCGATGCGGCTCGCGTCGCGTTAGGTTCGATTTCAGAGAAATAAGGGGAGAGGGGCGTGGTCGAAAGGCCGCGCCTCTCTGTTTTTGGGGATGGCGGGTGCCGGCGGGGAGCGGACATCATATTCTTCGTAACCCCGGGCTTGACCCGGGGTCCATGACTTCAGCGCCGCAGCGGATTCCAGATCAAGTCCGGGATGACGAAAGATTGAAACCTGCAGAAAAGCGACGCTTGGTGTCTCATTAACTCGCCATTCCCGCGAAAGCAGGAACCCCGGGTGGGGTCAGCCGACGCACGCTCTGGGTTCCCGCTTTCGCGGGAATGACGAATGTTGGGAATGGCAGCAACCCACCCCAAAGCTGCCCTTCCCATTCCCCTCTTGCTCTCCCCCGCCCGCTCGGCCACGGTGGCGCGATCAGACAGGGGAGGCTTCATGCGTAAATTGGGATTGGTCGCGGCCGCGACGCTGGCGCTGCTCGGAACCACCGCGCACGCGAAAACCACCGTCATCTATGCCGCCCGCGTCATCACCGACGCCGCCAAGCCCGCGCAAGGCCCCTCGACCGTCATCGTCACCGACGACCGCATCACCTCGATCGCAGCCGGCCGCGGCGAAGCGCCCGCCGGCGCCGAAATCGTCGACCTCGGCGACAAGACATTGCTCCCCGGCCTCGTCGATCTCCATGTCCATCTGACCGGCGATCCCGGCGACGATTACCGCACCGCGGCGGTCGATCCCGACGAATGGGGCGTCGTCGTCGGCGCCAAGAATGCCGCGATCACCTTGCGCGCGGGCTTCACCACGGTGCGCGAGGCGGGGTCGGCGCAATATACCGCCTATGCGCTGCGCCGCGGCACCGCGAACGGCTTTATCGAGGGGCCGCGCATCGTCGCCGCGGGCCCCGCGCTGTCGATCATCGGCGGCCACGGCGACGTCACCGGCTTCCGCGAAGATGTCCACGACGTCCTCGACACCGGCTATACCTGCACCGGCGCGCTCGAATGCGCCGAAAAGGTGCGCAAGGCGTCGCGCGCCGGCGCCGACGTCATCAAAATCACCGCCACCGGCGGCGTCTTGTCGCAACAGGCACGCGGGCTCGAAGGCCATTTCACCAGCGCCGAACTGCAAAGCATCGCCGACACCGCCCATTCGCTCGGGCTCAAGGTCATGGCGCACGCGCACGGCGCGGGCGGCATCACCGCGTCGGCCGCGGCGGGCATCGACAGCATCGAGCATGGCACCTTCGCCGACGACGCGACGCTGAAGGTGATGAAGGCCAAGGGCACCTATATCGTCCCCACGCTGATGGCGTTCGAGGGGATTCGCGAGCGGCTCGGCAAGGGCATCTATACCCCCACGGTCGAGGACAAGGTGCGCATGAC
The DNA here is from genome assembly GCA_966250105.1 of uncultured Sphingopyxis sp. GTDB lineage: Bacteria > Pseudomonadota > Alphaproteobacteria > Sphingomonadales > Sphingomonadaceae > Sphingopyxis. The sequence goes on from CBINGC010000007.1 coordinate 110,930, forward strand.
GATGAACGACGTCGGCAAGGCGGTGACGCGCGCCAAGACGCTCGGCGTCCCGATCGCCTTCGGCACCGACTCGGGCGTGTTCGAACATGGCCGCAACGCCGGCGAGTTCGCGCTGCTCGTCAAATATGGCCTCACCCCGCGCGAAGCCCTGGCGAGCGCGACGACGGTCGCCGCGAAGCTCTTGTCGATGGAAAGCGAGATCGGCCGCATCGCGCCGGGCCTGTCGGCGGACATGATCGCGGTCAGCGGCGATCCGCTGGACGACGTCACCGCGCTCGAAAAGGTCGACTGGGTGATGGCGCGCGGCCGCATCGCCGACTGACCGCCCGGCATGGCGGCGCGGCGCGGCGCCCGCAAGCATTTGACACGGCCGGGCGCGTCGTCCACCCTTGGGCCTTCGCTCACAGCCAAAGGAGACCGGCCCGCCGCCTTGCGGGTATGACGCTATGCGCCACTTCACGATTGACAACCTTTCGACCGCCGACACGCTCCCCTTCCTCGCCGACCTTCCGCCCTGGGCCGAAACGCTGATCGGCCTCGGCTTCCTCGCCTTCCTCGCGTGGCTCGCCAATTTCCTCGTCAAACATATCGTGCTGCGCATCGTCACCCGCTGGCTGCCGCACGAAGGACTCACCCCGCTTCCCGTCGCGGCGCGGCTTGCCAATATCGTCCCGGCGCTGATCATATCGGCCGGGATCGCGGCGGTACCGCACCTGCCGCCCGCGGTCGTCACCGTGGTCAGCAATGTCGCCGCCGCCTCGATCATCCTGTTCGTCGCGATGGCGATCAGCCGCGCGCTCAGCCTGGGCAACGAAATCTACGACCGCCGCCCCGATGCCGCCAGCCGGCCGATCAAGGGCTATGTCCAGCTGTTGAAGATCATCCTCTACGGCGGCGCGGCGCTGCTCATCATCGCCGCGCTGATGGACCAGTCGCCGGTCCTCCTCCTGTCGGGCATCGGCGCGATGGCGGCGGTGCTGCTGCTGGTATTCAAGGATACGATTCTCTCGCTCGTCGCGTCGGTCCAGCTCACCTCGAACGACATGCTGCGCGTCGGGGACTGGATCGAAATGCCTTCGCTGAACGCCGATGGCGATGTGATCGACATCGCGCTGCACACGATCAAGGTGCAGAATTGGGACAAGACGATCACGACCATCCCGACCCACCAGCTGATTTCCGAAAGCTTCAAGAACTGGCGGGGCATGTCCGAATCGGGCGGGCGGCGGATCAAGCGGTCGATCTTCGTCGACCAGAATGGCATCCGCTTCCTGACGCCCGAAGAAAAGCAGGCGCTGCGCCGCTTCCAGCTGCTCGACGACTATCTCGGCCACAAGCAGGCCGAACTCGGCGAATGGAATGCCGCCGCCGAGCGCGCCGGACGCGACCCCGTCAACATCCGCCGCGTCACCAATATCGGCACCCTGCGCGCCTATATCGTCGAATATCTGCGCGCCAATTCGCATATCGCAAAGGGTATGACGATGATCGTGCGCCAGCTCGCGCCGACCCCGCAGGGGCTGCCGATCGAAATCTATTGCTTTACCAACACGACCGCGTGGAGCGCCTATGAGGATATCCAGTCGGACATCTTCGACCATCTGCTCGCAATCCTGCCCGAATTCGGCCTCCGCCCCTTCCAGGAGCCGAGCGGCCTCGACCTGCGGCGCGGCCTCGCGGCCTGACCAGGGCCGCGGCCGTCATGCGGCGCGGCGGACCCGTCCCCGCGCCGGCGCGGCCGACTTCAGCCCGATCAGCGCGTCGATCTCGACCGCCTCGGCGAACTGGACGCCGACGCGGTTGTCCGCCGACCAGCGCGCCTCGGCGTCGATCGACTGGCCGGCGCCGAAATCGAGCGTCAGGCGCGTCCCCACCGGCACGTTCCACAGCCCTTCGATCAGCGCGCCGCGCGGCGACATGTTGCGGATGATCGCTTCATAACGATATCCGCCGCTGTCGATCTGGATGGTGCGAAAGACCGTCAGCCGGGGCTCGCGCGTGCTTTTGAAACCCTTCGCCTCGACGCGCCCGCCGCCCTCGCGGAGCAGCGCGACCACTTCGGCAAGGTCCATCGGACGTCCATAGATATAGCCCTGGACATGGCTGCATCCGAGGCCGCGGACCAGCGCGAGATCGTCGTGCGTCTCGACCCCCTCGGCGGTCGTCTCCATATCGAGTGCGGTCGCCAGTCCGACGATCGACGAGATGATCGCCGCGTTCATGCTGTTCTTGTCGGCCGCCCCCAGAACGAAACTCTGGTCGATCTTGATCTTGTCGAACGGCGCCTTCTTCAGATAGCCGAGCGCCGAATAGCCGGTGCCGAAATCGTCGAGCGCGAGGCGCACGCCGGTGCGCTTCAGCTTCTGGAACATCGCCAGATTCTCGGCGCTTTCGTCGAGGAATACCCCCTCGGTGATCTCGAGTTCGAGCTGTTCGGGACGGATGCCCGCCGCCGACACCGCGTTCACGATCGTCGCCGGCAGCTTTTCGTTGGCGAACTGGCGCGGCGAGACGTTCACGGCGACGCGGTATCCCGGACCAAGCTTGGCGATCGCGGCGCAGGCCGAGCGGATGATCCATTCGCCGATCGGCACGATCAGGTTCGATTCCTCGGCGATGGGGATGAATTTCGACGGGCTGATCGTGCCCGCACTGGCATGATGCCAGCGGATCAGCGCCTCGAATCCCGAAATCCGCTCGCTCGCGACATCGACGATCGGCTGATAGAGCAATTGCAGCTCGTCCTTCGCCAGCGCATCGCGCAGCGCATCCTCGATCGCCTTGCGCTCGCTCGCCTGATTGTGCATCGCATCGGCATAGAAGCGATAGACGCCGCGCCCCGCATCCTTCGCGGCATAGAGCGCGAGGTCGGCGTTGCGGACGAGCGCGGAGGCACTCACCCCCTGCCCGTCCGATACCGCGATGCCGATCGACGATCCGACGCGCACCTGCTCGCCCTCGATCGCGAAGGGCTTGGCCAGGCTCAGGATGATCGCATTGGCGATGCCCGCCAGCTTTTCGGGCTGGCTCATCTGCGGCACGACGATCTGGAATTCGTCGCCGCCAAGGCGCCCGACCTGCCCCTTGTCGCCGACGATCTGCGTCAGCCGCCCCGCGACCTGCTGGAGCAACTGGTCGCCCACCGGATGGCCCAGCGTGTCGTTCACCGCCTTGAACCGGTCGAGATCCATCAGCAGCAGCGCGCATGGCTGCGGCTGGCCGCTATGGCTCTTCAGCGCGCGTTCGAGCAGGTCGGTGATGTGGCGCCGGTTGGCAAGACCGGTCAGCGTGTCATAGCGTGCGAGCTGGTTGATCTCGCGCTCCGACCTCTTCTGGTCGGTCAGGTCGGTGCCGCTGCCGCGAAAGCCCTGGAAATTGCCGAACTCGTTGCTGATCGGCTGGCCCGAGATCGACCACCAGCGCTCCTCGCCCGGCACCGCCGCCTGCACCGTCAGCTCCTTGAACGGCGTGCGCGACGACAGGCTGAACCCCAGCGTGCGCTCCTCGCTCTCGTCCTTGCCGACGCGCTTGCGGATGATGTCGGTAAAGGGGTGGCCGAGCAAATGCGCGAGCGGCCGGTCGAGGCGCGCCGCGACGGTCGGCGAGATATAGACGAGCCGTCCGTCGCGGTCGGTTTCCCAGAACCAGCCGCGCCCTGCGCGTTCGAAATCGCGCATCAGGTTGAGCGCGCGCTGCTGGTCGCCGATCGCGAGGCGCGCCGCGCGCGTCGCGCGTCGTTGATGGCGGATGTCTTCGCGCATCATCACGATGAGCAGGCCCAGAAACACGAAACCGGCGACCCCGAACGGCCAGGACGCGACCCCGATCGCGCCGCCCAGTGCGGTAGCGCCGGCAAAGGTGAAAAAGGCCGGCCGCACGATCGCCGCCGCCGACGCCGCGACCAGCAGCGATCCGACATGGATCGCGGTGAAGGCGTCGAAATAGCTACCGCCGTCGGGGGCCGCGATCGCCGCGAACATCGCCGCCGCGTTGAGCAAGGTGCCGAGCGCGATCAGCGCCATGCACAGCATCGCCATCGTCCGCACCCGCTGGTGAGCGATCGGTCGCGGCCGGCGCATCGCCTGCCCGATCACGGTCAGCACCACGTCGCATGGCAAGCCTGCCGCCATCACCAACCAGTGCGAGGGATGATCGAGGAAGCCCGCGACGCCCGGCAGGAAGGCAAAGGTCAGGAAGGCAAGGACGCGGCCGATCAGCACATAATGCCACAGCTTCGCGACGCGCATGACGTCGGTGACGAATTCGGGCGAATCGAACGGCGATTCGCCCGCCGTCGGATCGCCCGCTCCCGGCCCGATGATGGCGCGCCTTACCCCCAATTTCCCTCATTCCCCGCTTTTGTGATGGCGATTTCACTGGCCAAAAGGGGTTGCCAAACCCTTACCATGACGCCCCGATTTCCGCCGATATTGTGCCAAAACGGAGACGGTCATACCGATGCAACTCGCCCGAGAGTGTCGGCTTTTGGGGTGGTGAGCGGTCATTCCCCCTTTCGTCATCCCGGACTTGATCCGGGATCCCGCTTTTTGAGGCATCGGCTGGCTTCGACTTCAAGCGGGACCCCGGATCAAGTCCGGGGTGACGAATAAAGAGACGGCAGCTTCCCGCCGAAAACGGCCATACCGCTACCAGCCGCAAAAGCCATAACCGCCAAAATGGAAGGGGTTACGTTTCGGTTCGCAACTTGTTATAAATGGGTCATGCCCGCCGTCCGCCTCTTTCCGCCCGACCGATTTTTCGACCGCGCCGAATGGTCGGCGATTACGCGCGCCTCATCGTGGCGCGGCATCTGGCTGGTGGCGCACGCATGGATCGTCAGCATCGCGCTCGTCGGCCTCGCGGCCTGGTCGCAGAACCCGCTTGCCTGGCTGATCGCGGTGATCTTCGTTGGCGGGCGCCAGCTCGGTCTTGCGATCCTGATGCACGACGCGGCGCACGGCGCGCTGCATCCCAGCCGGAAGCTCAACAATTTCCTCGGCCAATGGCTGACCGGCGCGGCGGTCGGATCGGACCTGATCGCCTATCGCACCTATCATCTTCAGCATCATAAATTCACCCAGCAGCCCGAGGATCCCGACCTCGCGCTGTCGAAGCCCTTCCCCACCACGCGCGCCAGCCTGCGCCGCAAGATGCTGCGCGACCTGACCGGGCAGACCTTCTTCAAGCAGCGCATGGCGCAATTCGGCTTCGCCTTTGCCGGCCTCAAGGCGATGCTGCGCGGCGAGGCGGCGCAAAAGAGCGGCGCGAGCACAAAGGCCGGGACGCCGTTCAACAAGCAGTCCGACGACGGCATGACGTCACCGACGATCGACGTCGCGGGCGCGATGGCGGTGACGCGCGCGGTCGGGCGTTTCCTGATCGTCCAGGCGGTGCTCCTCGCCCTGTCGCTCGCGCTTTACGGCTGGACGCCGTATCTGCTCTGGCTCGCCGGGCTCGCGACGACCTTCCAGCTTTACCTCCGCATCCGCAACATCGCCGAACATGCCTGCACCACGACGGGCAGCGACGATCCCTTCACCCATGCGCGCACCACCCACGCGAGCTGGCTGGCGCGCGCGACGGTTGCTCCATATTGGGTGAATTATCACGCCGAGCATCACCTGTTCATGGGCGTGCCCTGCTATCGCCTGCCAGAGGTCCACGCCGCGCTCGGCCGCGCGGGCAAGCATGATATGATGACGATCGCGCCCAATTACGCCGCGGTTCTCCGGCGGGTCACGGCCAAGGGCTAGCTCCCTTCCCCCTTGATGGGGGAAGGATACGCAGCCTTGCCGCGAAGCGGTTAGGCGGAGTTGGATGGGGGCCGCGACCTTACGCCACGCATCGACGACACCCCCACCGCTGCGCCCCGGATCAAGTCCGGGGCTCGCCTCCTCCCCCATCAGGGGGGAGGTTAAACAATGGGTTACTCCTCGACGAACCGCGCCCCCGCGCGATCCTTCACCGTCTTCGCAGGATCGAAGATCATCCCGTTCATCGCGACATAGACTCCGGGCGGCAGCGTCTGCACGGCGGCCAGCGCGAATCCGACGTTGAACTCGGCATCGCTCGCGCGCACCGACGCCGGCTGCATCGCGCCCGTCAGCACGATCGTCTTGCCCGTAATCCCGGCGAGTAGGCGCCCGGTGACGACCATCGTATCGGTCCCGTGCGTCACAAGAATGCGCGACGCATCGCTTGCCGCCACCGCCACGCGGATTTTCTCCCGGTCGGCGTCGTCCAATTCGAGGCTGTCCTTCCGCATCAGCTGCGTGACGCGGTGCGGCACATGGACATTATTCTCGCGCAGCATGTCGGGGATCGCCGCAGGGCCGATCTGGAACTCGCTCAGCGCATCGAAATAGACCTTGTCGATCGTCCCGCCGGTCGTGAAAATGTCGATGACATCGCTCATGCCAAAGCCTCGGCGATCAACCGCCGCGTATTCTCCACGCCGAACAGCGCGATAAAGCTGCCCATGCGCGGCCCCGCGCTCGATCCGAGCAAGGTCTCGTAGAGCGCCTTGAACCAGTCGCGCAGATTCTCGAACCCGTACGCGTCATTCTTGCCGATCTCATAGACGATATTCTGAATATCGTCGGCCGACGCGTCGGCGGGCAGCGCGGCGAGCTTCTCGTCGAGGTCCTTCAATGCCGCGCCCTCGCCCCCCACCGGCTTGCGGCGCTTCAGCGTCGGCGCGACGAAATCGCGGTTATACGCCATCGCATTGTCGATCAGCCGGTCGAGTTCGGGATAGTTATCCGCATTCGCCCCCGCGACATATTGGCCGAGATAGCGCCAAATCTGGTCCTTCGACGCATCGGCGCCCATCACCCCGACAAGGTTGAGCAGCAGCCCGAAAGTCACCGGCAGCTCGGTCGCAGGCACATCCTCCCCGCGCGCGACATGAACATGATGCACCGGATTGCCGAGCTTCTTGTCGCCATCCTGCGCCGGATAATTGCCGCGCATCTGCAGATATTCGTCGACCGCTTTCGGCACGACCCCGATATGGAGCTGCTTCGCCGCCTTGGGCTCGCGAAACGCGAAGAAGGCGAGGCTTTCCTCGCTGCCATAGCTCAGCCATTCCTCGATCGAGAGGCCATTGCCCTTCGACTTCGAAATCTTCTCGCCCTTTTCGTCGAGGAACATTTCATAGATCAGCCCCTCGGGCTTGCGCCCGCCCAATGCCTTGGCGATCTTGCCCGACTGGACGCCGCTGTCGGTCAGATCCTTGCCGTACATCTCGTAATCGACGCCCAGCGCGACCCAGCGCATCGCCCAGTCGACCTTCCACTGCAGCTTTGCGCCGCCGCCGAGGACCGAATGCGTGATCGTCTCGCCCTCGTCCTCGAACGACACGAGCCCCGCGTCGGCATCGACCACCGTCACCGGCACCTGCAGCACGATCCCCGACTTGGGGCTGACCGGCAGGATCGGCGAATAGGTCGCCGCCCGCTCGGCGCGCAGCGTCGGCAGCATGATATCCAGGATATCCTGATTGTGGCGCAGGACATTCTTCAACGCATCGTCGAACGCGCCCGCCCTATATTGCTCGGTCGAGCTCACAAATTCATATTCGAAGCCGAACCGGTCGAGAAATTCGCGCAGCATCGCATTGTTATGATGCGCGAAACTTTCATACTTGCCGAACGGATCGGGAATCGCGGTCAGCGGCTTGCCCAGATATTCACGCAGCATGTCGCCGTTCGGCACATTGTCGGGAACCTTGCGCAGCCCGTCCATGTCGTCGCTGAACGCGACAAGCCGCGTCGCCGCGCCGCCGGTCAGCGCCTCATAGGCGCGCCGCACCATCGTCGTGCGCAGCACTTCGTTGAAGGTGCCGATATGCGGCAGCCCCGACGGACCATAGCCGGTCTCGAACAGCACGGGCTCTCCCCCCTGCTTGCCGTCCGGATAGCGTTTGACCAGCTTGCGCGCTTCCTCGAACGGCCAGGCCTTGGACGTTTGCGCGGGTTCGCGCAGCGAAGGATGAAGGTGCAAGTCGGTCATGCCGCGCCCATAGCGGCAAGCGCCCTCAAACCGAAAGGCAAAATTGTCCCGCCGCGGCCCAACATCGTTACCGGAAAATTTACCATGAAAGCATATTGTCCCGGCCATGGACAATTTTCGCCTTCCCGCACCCCGCGGCCACAAGCGCACCCCGGTGTCGATCGACGTCACCGTCAACGGCATCCTCAACCTCGTCGACGGCCGGATCACCGACCTCTCCGAAGGCGGCGCCCGCATCGACGGCGCGACTATGCCCGCGCGCTCGCGCTGCGAAATCCATTATGGCGGCCAAGTGACCTATGCGGTGGTCATGTGGGCCGAGCACGACCGCATGGGCGTCCGCTTCCCCTATGAACTCACCCACGGCGCCCTCTACCACGCGCTCCAGAGCGCACGGGGCGCGGCGATGATCGAACCCGCACAGATTTTCCAAAGCAGCCGCCCGCCGGTCTTCGGACGCCGCGGATTGGGCTGACCACTGAACCAAAGCGGACCTAAATTCCGTTCGCCCTGAGCTTGTCGAAGGGCCGTTCTTCCTTCTACCAGGCCCTGTGGTGTTCTGGGCATATATGTTGCACTGCCGCGGCGGAGCTTTTTACACCGGGCACACGGACAATCTTCCGCGTCGCGTGGCCGAACATGAATCTGGCATGATCGCTGGCTTTACCGCCGACAAATTGCCCGTCGCCCTCGTCTGGAGCCAGGAATTCGCGACGCGATACGAGGCCTTGGAAGCCGAGCGCCGGATCAAGGGATGGAGCCGCGCCAAGAAGATGGCGCTGATCCGGGGTGACTGGGGCAAGATTTCGGCGCTGGCAAAAGGAAAGACCGGTCCTTCGACAAGCTCAGGACGAACGGATGAGGAATAACTGGGCTCCCATCCACCTTGCCGCGTTCGCCTTTTGTCCCTAGCTAGGGACGATGGCGCCCGACCCGCTTACCCTCCCCGCGATCCACGCGAGCCACATCGGCATCTGGATCGCCGACACGCACGGCCGCGTCCAGCGCGTCGGGCGCGGCGAGGCGATCGCGGCGGTCGCGGCGACCCCGCACCTCCTCCTCAATGCGACGCTGACCGGCGACCGGCTCGGCTATCCCGAGCTCTCGGGCCTCGACCTGCTCGAGCTGTTCGCCTTCCTCTATCCCGCGCGCTTCGCGGTGCCGACCCCGGCCGGAATCGCCGCCGCCGTCGGGCTCACCCCGCCGAAAGCCGAAGCCGACATCGCCGCCTTCCTGCCCGGGGCCGCCGCAGCGATGCTCGCCAGCCTGAACGATCCCAACTGGCCCGAGCGCGAAGGCGCGTGGCACGGCGCCGAGGCGCTGGCGCGCCAGCGCTGGCCCTGGGCGCCCCTCGTCCAGCCGCGCCTCGCCCGCCCCGACGCCAATGATCGGTGGCTTTTCGCCCGCCTCCCCGAATGGGAAGAAGGCTCGCCGCGCGCCGCTCCGCGCCAGGTGACGATCGCCGAAGCTGACGTCGCCGCGCGGCTCGACCGCCTGACCGGCGACGGCGCCGAGCGCCGCCCCGGACAACAGGATTACGCCCGCGCGACCGCCGCGATCTTCACCCCGCGCGAGCGCAAGGACGCGCCGCAGATGCTCGTTGCCGAGGCCGGCACCGGCATCGGCAAGACCCTCGGCTATCTCGCCCCCGCCAAACAATGGATCGACCAGTCGGCGGGCAGCGTCTGCATCTCGACCTTTACCAAGGCGCTGCAACGCCAATTGTCGCGCGAGACCGAGCGGCTCTATCCCGACGCCGCGACGCACCGCGAAAAGGTCGTGGTGCGCAAGGGCCGCGAAAATTACCTCTGCCTGCTCAATCTGGAAGACGCGCTGCAGGGCGGCTTTTCGGGCCGCGCCGCGATCCTCGCGCAACTCGTCGCGCGCTGGGCCGCCTATAGCCGCGACGGCGACATGATCGGCGGCGACCTGCCCGGCTGGCTCCCCGCGCTCTTCCGCCGCAACGGCACCACCGCGCTTACCGACCGGCGCGGCGAGTGCATCTATGCGGGCTGCCCGCATTTCCGCAAATGCTTCATCGAACATTCGGCGCGCGCCGCGACGCAGGCCGATATCGTCATCGCCAACCATGCGCTGACGATGGTGCAGGCGGCACGCCCGCGCGACAGCGGGGCGCCCGCGACGCGGCTGATCTTCGACGAAGGCCATCACCTCTGGGACGCCGCCGACAGCATGTTCGCCGCCGCGCTCACCGGACAGGAAGCGGTCGAGATCCGGCGCTGGGTGCTCGGGCCGGAGGGCAAGTCGCGCGGGCGGCGGCGCGGGCTCGCCGCGCGCCTCGCCGATGTCGCGAGCTATGACGAGACGGGCGACAAGGCGATCCAGGCCGCGATCCATGCCGCCGCCGAACTTCCCGGCGACGGCTGGCTCGGCCGCCTGTCCGAAAACGAACCTTGGGGCGCGATCGAAAGGCTGCTCGTCGCGGTGCGCGCCATGGTCTATGCGCGCGGCATCGACAGCCGCACCGCCGACACCGGCTATGGCCTCGAAACCGAACTCGCCGACCCCGATCCCGAACTCGTCACCGCCGCCGCGAGCGCGAGCGACGCGATCGAGGCGCTGCTCCGCCCGCTGATGGCGCTCGGCAAACGGCTCGAGGCGCTGATCGAGGATCCGCCCGACTGGCTCGACGGGCAAGCGCGGGCAAGGGTCGACGGCGCGCGCCACAGCCTCGGCACGCGCATCGACACATTGGGCGGCTGGCTGTCGCTGCTCGGCCGCGTCGGCGGCCCCGCCGACCCCGATTTCGTCGACTGGCTCGCGGTCGACCGCTACGACGGGCGCGAGTTCGACTGCGGGCTGCACCGCCACTGGCTCGACCCCGCGCGCCCGATCGCCGAAGTCGTCTACCGCCCGGCCCAGGGCGTGCTCGTCACCTCCGCGACCTTGCGCGGCGCCGCCGGCGGCGGCTGGACCGACGCCGACATTCGCACCGGCGCCCGCCACATGGACGGCGGCGTCAAGCATTTCGCGGTGCCGAGCCCGTTCGACTATGCGCGCCAGTCCGAAGTGCTGATCGTCACCGACATCGCGCGCGGCGACCTCCCCGCGCTCGCCGGCGCCTACAGCCGGCTGATCGAGGCGTCGGGCGGCGGCGCGCTCGGGCTGTTCAGCGCGATCCGGCGTCTCCGCATCGTCCATTCGCGCATCGCCGACCGGCTCGCGCGCGCCGGGCTGCCGCTCTTCGCGCAGCATGTCGACCCGCTCGACACCGGCACGCTCGTCGATATTTTCCGCGCCGACCCGCACGCCTCTCTGCTCGGCACCGATGCCTTGCGCGACGGCGTCGACGTTCCGGGCGATTCGCTGCGCCTCGTCGTGATGGAGGGTGTGCCCTGGCCGCGCCCGACGATCCTCCACGCGGCGCGGCGCGCGGCGCAGGGCGGCAGCGCCTATGACGATATGGTCATTCGCGGCCGCATCGCCCAGGCGTTCGGCCGCCTGATCCGCCGCGCCGACGATTTCGGCCAGTTCGTCATGCTCTCGCCCAGCTTCCCTTCCAGGCTGCTCAGCGCCTTTCCCGAAGGCACCCCGATCCGCCGCCTGCCGCTCGACGAAGCGGTGAACCATGTCGCCGCGGCCAATGTCGAGCGCCGAAAAACGGCGTTTCCAGCCTTTTCACCGTCATAAGTTTCCGGCACAAGGCCTGCGAAATCGAGGGATAGCGCAGCGGCGCGGGGAGATATTTTGAAGAGTTTGACCATCCTGCGCCATGCCAAATCGGGTTGGGACGTGGCCGTCGAGCGCGACTTCGACCGCCCGATCAACAAGCGCGGCGCGCGCGGCGCCGAATTGATCGGCCAATGGCTGAAACGGCGCAAACTGCCCGTCGACCGCATCATCGCCTCGCCCGCGGTGCGCGTGACCGAAACGCTCGACATTTTCCAGCCCGCCGCCGGGCTCGACGCGCTCGAACCGCATTGGGACCGCCGCATCTATCTCGCCTCCGCCGCGACGCTGATCGACGTGATCCGCGACACCGGCCGCGACGCCGACCATCTCCTGATCTCGGGCCATAATCCCGGCCTCGAAGACCTGATCCTGATGCTCGTCCCCGAAACCGCCGGCGACGAGCTGCGCGCCAGGGTCGAGGAAAAGCTCCCGACCTCGGCGCTCGCCCGCCTCGACCTCGCCATCGCCGACTGGCACGACCTCGACGTGAACATGGCGCGCTTCGCGGACTTCATCCGCCCCCGCGACCTCGACCCCTCGCTTGCTCCGGCAATGGACGACGATTGAACGCATGGGCGGGGCGAGAAACGACCGGTAGCCGCCATCCAGATCCTCCCCTTCGCGAAGCGATGGGGAGGGGGACCGCCGCGAAGCGGTGGTGGAGGGGTCTGGCCTTGACCGACGCCTGACGGCGTCGACCCCTCCGTCAGCCCTGCGGGCTGCCACCTCCCCATTGCTGCGCAAAGGGGAGGATCGGCGACGTCCGCTCGCCACCCCATAACCACCCAACCGCCATCTCACCGCAGCGTCATCACATCCCCCTCGATATTCACCGCATCGAGCTTCGACAAAAAGCTCTGCCCCAGCAGTGACACGCCCATGTCGGCGTCGATCACCGCCGCCGGAACCTGCCGTACCTCGATCCCTTCGACCACCACGCTGCCCAGCGTCACCGTGCGCATCGGCACATCGCCGCCTGCGGTGCGCGCCATGCCGCCGATCGGCAGGCTGTCGACATCGATCCCGATCGCCTCGGCATCGCGCCGCGTCAGCGCCACGATCGACGCGCCGCTATCGACCATCATCCGAATATCGGCACCATCGACAGCGGTGTCGGCATAGAAATGCGAATCGCCGGACCGGCCGAGGCGCACTTCGCCGCCCGATGTCTGCGCGCCCGGCGCCGACGACCCCGACGACCAGCCGCTGCGCTTGCCGCGCTGCGTCGTCCAATTGCCATTGTCCTGCGTCTCGGCCACCGGCGCGCCATCCCCATCGCGCGCCGAACGGCTGGCGATACTCGCCACGCCGACCGATACCGCCGTGATGGCGATCGCCAAGCCAAGAAACCGCCCGATCATGGACGCTCTTGTCGCAGATACGGGTTGGAGATTGGTTAAGCGGGCTCGCCCTGCTCGATGAACGCGCGCCACATCGGCGCGTCGCCGCGGATGCTATAGGCGATCCGCGCGCAGGCATAAGGACGTCCGGGGCGATTGTCGGCCTCGCGCGCGGTCGACGGCCACACGCCCGTACCGCCCGCCGACCAGCAAACCAGCGCCTCGGCCTCCTGCCCCGCCTCGATCGCCGCGCGCTCGGCGGCGCTCATCGATGCGGGCGCATCCCAGCCGAGAATCGCGCGATGCGTCGCCCCCTTGGAGAAAAAAGCATGAAGAAACGGGCTGTCGCGATCGACGAGCAGGCCCTTGATGCGTTCGCGATCGGCCGCCGCCAGCCACTTTCCGCCAAACATCGCTCCCCACCGCGCCTCATCGCGCGAGCGCAGGGCGTCGGCGAGTTCGTCGGCCGCGGCCTCGAAACGCGGCGCCCAGACCGACTCCTTCGCCAGCGGCGCCAGCGCGGCGGCGGGTGCGGACGCTTCGGGCTCGACGGGCAACAAAGAGGTCGGCGCCGCACCGGCGGCGGCGGACAGGGCAAAGGCGGCGGCAAGCGCCGACGACATCAGCAGGGTGCGCATGGCGGTCAATCTAGCAGCAAAGCCTGCACCTGTCATGAACCCGCGGCGAGCCCCTCGCGCATCCATCCGGGCGCTTCGGCGGCATCGATATTCTCGGTTCGCCGATGCTCGACCGACCAGCCAAGCTCGGGATAGGCGATCACCTGTCTTTTCTCGTCCGCATCGGCGATCGGCACCACGACCAACCGCCGGTTGACCTTCTGGCGCCAGTTCATCCGCGCGGTATTTTCCTGACCCACGTAACAGCCCTTGGTAAAGCTGACCCCGTTCAGTTCGGCGGCATTGCATTCCAGCCACAAGGTCGTCCCGTCGCCGAGTTCGGCGCGCCCTTCGGTGACGCCGAGCGCCAGCCGGTGCGCGCGCCACGCGGCATCGGCGCCTTCGCCAGCATCAGCCGGCGCCAGCCACCGCTGCCCAAGCGCGGACAGCCGCGGATCGACGACGCCGAGGTCGCCTTGGGGCGCCCAATGGACGGCCAGCCCTTCCTCGCGCTCGATCGTGATCGCGCGGCGGAGCCGATAGAGCGTCAGGCGCTTGACCAGCGCCTCGGCCGCATCCCGCTCGCAGTCGATCAACATGTCCTCCTGATCGGCCCAGATCAGGAAATCGAACAGCGCCTTGCCCTGCGCGGTGAGCAGCGCCGCCCACACCGGCAGATTGCCCGACGTGTCGTTGGTGACGAGCCCTTGCAGAAAGCCGCGGACGTCCTCCCCAGAGAGACGGATGAGCGCGCGGTCCTTGAGGGTTGTGTTAGCCATGCACGGACAATAGGGAGCGCGGGAGCCAACTTAAAGCCCCTCCCCTTCAGGGGAGGGGTTGGGGTGGGGGCCATCGGCCCTGCTCCATGTTTCGAGACCCCAACCCGCGTCAGAGTCGCGTGCCTCTGAACGCCCCTCCCCGAAGGGGAGAGCGGAGAAGATGATGACCGACCGCCTGACCATCCGCCGCCCCGACGATTGGCACGTCCATCTGCGCGACGGCGCGATGCTGAACCATGTCGCGCCATATACCGCGCGCCAGTTCGCGCGCGCGATCGTCATGCCCAACCTGTCGCCGCCGGTGACGACTGCCGAGGAAGGCCGCGCCTATCGCGACCGCATCGACGCCGCGGTGCCCGCCGGGCTCGACTTCACCCCGCTGATCGTTGCCTATCTCACCGACCACAGCGACCCGGACGAAATGGCGCGCGGGCACGAAGAGGGCGTCTTCACCGCCGCCAAACTCTATCCCGCGCACGCGACCACCGGCAGCGCGCACGGCGTCACCGACGTCGCGAACATCATGGGCGTGCTCGAGAGGATGCAGGACATCGGCATGCCGCTCCTGATCCACGGCGAGGTCACCGACCATGACGTCGACATCTTCGACCGCGAGGCGGTGTTCATCGAACGCACGCTCGAACCGCTCGTCCGCGCGCTGCCCGCGCTCAAGATCGTCTTCGAACATATCACCACGGCCGAAGCCGCAGAGTTCGTCGCGGGCGCCCCCGCCAATGTCGCCGCGACGGTCACGCCGCAGCATCTCCACATCAACCGCAACGCGATGCTCGTCGGCGGCATCCGTCCGCACGCTTATTGTCTGCCGGTGGCGAAGCGCGAGCATCACCGCCTCGCGGTGCGCAAGGCCGCGACCTCGGGCTCGCCCAAATTCTTCCTCGGCACCGACAGCGCCCCCCACGCGGTGCATACGAAAGAGGCCTCCTGCGGCTGCGCGGGCATCTTCAACGCCCCCTATGCGCTCGAATCCTATATCCAGGCCTTCGACGAAGACGGCGCGCTGGCCCATTTCGAAGGCTTCGCGAGCGAGCATGGCCCGCGCTTCTATGGCCTGCCGCTCAACACCGGCACGGTCACATTGGAGCGCGGCGAGACGCTCGTCCCCGACCGCATCGGCGAGGTAGTACCATTCCACGCCGGCGAAACGCTGGGCTGGCGGCTGGTCTGATCCCTCGCCCCCGCGAAGGCGATCAAGCCACCTCGATCATCCGCTCGGCGCGCATCTTGCGCAGCATGTCGAAACTGAACACCGCGATGCTCGCCCAGATCAGGATGAAGCAGGCAAGCTGCGCGGGCTTCAGCGGTTCGTGGAACACGAACAGGCTGAGCAGGAACTGGAGCGTCGGCGCAAGGAACTGGACGAAGCCGAGCGCAGCATAGCTCATCCGCCGCGCCGCGGTCGCAAAGAGCAGCAGCGGCACCGCGGTCACGACGCCCCCCGCCATCAACAACAGGCTGATGCCGTCGTCCGACCCGAAGCCGCGCCCGTCGCCCGCCCACAGATACCAGGCGGACACGGCAAGCGACGGCAACAGCAGCAGCGTCGTCTCGACCGAAAGCCCGGGGAGCGACCCCACCGGAACGACCTTGCGAATGAGGCCATAGATGCCGAACGAGAAAGCGAGCGTCAGGCTGATCCACAGCGTGTCGAGCGCCCCCGCGAGCAGGATCGCGACGCCAACCCCCGCGATCGCCACCGCCACGAGTTGCAGCTTCGACAGCCGTTCGCCGAGGAAGATCATCCCGAGCATCACATTGACGAGCGGGTTGAGATAATAGCCGAGGCTCGCCGCCAGCACATGGTCGGTGAAGATCGAATAGATATAGACGAGCCAGTTCACCGCGATCAGGAGCGAACTCGCCAGCAGCAGCCGCAGCGTCCGCCAATCCCTCAGCGCCGCCAGATATTCGCCGATCTGCCGCCGGAAGAGCATGATCAGGAAACAGAGCGGCAGCGACCAGATGATCCGCTGCGCCAGCACCTCGACCGGCGGCACGCTGGCGATCAGCTTGAAGAAGAGCGGGACGAAGCCCCAGATGCCATAGGCCGCGATCGCATAGGGCAGCCCGCCCTGATCGCTCCCCGCGGGGGCCGGTGTCTGTGCCATGGCTTTTGAGCCCCTAAAGGATACAGGCTTCTATAGGATCAGATGATGCCGCCGCCGAGCATCAGGCGGATGACGCCGATGACGATGACGACGATATTGAGGTTGCGTCCGCTCGTCCTGTCCGACATCGCGCCGAGCGCGAGCCCGATGACGGCAAAGGGGATGATCACCCAATTCGCCCATCCGAGCAGCGGAATGAACGCAAAAACGGCCAGAACCAGGGCGATGGCGCCGATGATGAGCGATCCGATATTGAGCATGGACAGGGTTTTCGCACGCCGCCCGCGCTGCGGCAAGAGCCTTTCGGTTCGTCGATGGATGCACTCGCTTCGTCTTGTTGCCTTGGGTTAATGCAACGCGATCGGGAGCCGGGCCGTTTTCTCCTCGAAGCGCACGTCCCTGTCCAAGGGGACGGAGCCGCCGAACCAGGAAAGGACTTGTTATGCGTATTCTCACCAAAGGCCTGATGGGCGCGTTCGTCGCCGCCAGCGTCCTCGGCACCACGCCGCTCCACGCCGGCGTGACCACCCCCGCCAAGGCGCCGGGCTATCATGAATTCGAACAATCGTCGGACTTCTATCGCAAGCGCAAGGACCGCCGCTATTATGCGCGTGACGAGCGCGTCGGCCGCGACACCCGCATCTGGCGCGACAATGACGGTCGTTATCGCTGCAAGAAGGACAATGGCACGACCGGCCTTCTGATCGGCGGCGCCGTCGGCGGCCTCGCCGGCCATGAAATCGCCGGCGGCGGCGACAAGCTGCTCGGCACGGTGCTCGGTGCCGCGGGTGGTGCGCTTCTGGGCCGCGAGATCGACCGCGACAAATATCGCTGCCGCTAATGAGACCGAAACCGTCTCGAGTGCGGGTTCGAGACCCCTCCACCCGCACGCGCTGATGGCGAGGGCACCGGTTAACGCCGGTGCCCTCAAGCGTGTGCGCCTTGTCCCCCGGCCGTTCTTGCCCCACAAGCGTCGTCCACCGCTGCGGGAAAGGGACATATCATGCTGAACGGCCCCCTGCTCGTCACCGAGCGCTTGATCCTCCGCCCGCCCGCGGCGGAGGATTTCGAAGCCTTCGCCGAAATGTGCGCCGAGGAAGAGACGATGCGCTTCATCGGCGGCGCCTGCCCGCGCTCGGCGGCGTGGCGCCAATGGTGCACGCTCGCCGGCGCGTGGCACATCCGCGGCTTTTCGATGTTCTCGGTGATCGAGCGCGCCACCGGCTTATGGGTCGGCCGCCTCGGCCCATGGGAGCCCGACGGCTGGCCCGCGCCCGAGATCGGCTATGGCGTCAGCGCGAAATTCGCCGGCAAGGGCTATGCTTTCGAGGGTGCCGTCGCCGCCTGCGACTTCGCGGTCGAATTCCTGAAATGGCCCGAACTGATGCACAGCATCGACCCCGCCAACACGCGCTCGCAGGCGCTGGCGAAGCGGCTGGGTGCGACGAACAGCGGCCCGACCCGCCTCCCCGCGCCGTTCGAGGACGCCCCCGTCGATGCCTGGACGCAAAGCGCCGACGCATGGCGCAGCAAGCGGAACGCCCTCCGCCCTTGAGCGCGCAACATCCGAAAAGCGTCTCGCTCCGAGACAGTTTTCGGCCAACAAACCCCCGATATT
The DNA here is from genome assembly GCA_966250105.1 of uncultured Sphingopyxis sp. Classification (GTDB taxonomy): domain Bacteria; phylum Pseudomonadota; class Alphaproteobacteria; order Sphingomonadales; family Sphingomonadaceae; genus Sphingopyxis. The sequence goes on from CBINGC010000007.1 coordinate 129,116, forward strand.
AACGCATTTTATTTGTCCCTTTTTAACCAGGATCGGGCATTCCGGGTAAAGATTAAGGGAGTGTTAGCGATGATATTGCGCGGAAAATGGCTGGTTGCCGGTTTGCTGATCGCGGCGGCGCCGCTCGGCGGCTGCCGCGACAACCCCGATGCCGAGGCCGATCTCGCACCGCTCGACGACGGGCTGACCAACGCCGACCCGGCGATCAAAGGCTCGCTCGAAGACAAGATCATGGTCGATCCCGCGCTCACGGGTCAGTCGAACCGCAACGCCGTCGGTCCGGGCAACCGGCCGATCGACGGCGGCGTCCCCGGCGTCCGGAGCGGCAAGGCCGCGACCGCCGCCGAAGCCGCCGCGGCGCTGAAGGCCGGCAAATTGCTGACCGCGCCCAAGGCGCTTCCCATGGAAGCCGGCGGCTGCGACGGCTGCGAGGCGCAGGCCCGCCCCGTCACCATCGGCGCCCTCGCACGCGACCAGCAAAAGGGCGGCTGCGACGCCAAGCTGACCTACAGCAACGCCTGGGCCGACCGCCTGCCCGCCGCATTCAAAGTCTATCCGCGCGCGACGCTGCGCGAAGCGGCCGGGATCGCCGGCGGCAAATGCAATATCCGCGTGGTCAATTTCCAGACCGCCGCCTCGATGCAGGCGGTGCTCGACTATTATCACACGATGGCGATCCGCACGGGCTATACCAGCGACCACCGCGTCAACGGCAATGAACATATGCTCGGCGGTACCAAGGGCGATCTTGCCTATGTGCTGATGATGCGCCGCGACGGCGGCATGACCGACGTCGATCTCGTCGCCTCGGGCGGCAAATAGGCCTCATCCCGCAACCATCACGAAAAAAGGCCCCGGGGAGAGGGTTCCCGGGGCCTTTTTTTTGCTTGCGTGACGAGCAAGCGGTCAGATCTTGTCGCCGAGCGCGCCCTGGACCTTGCCCTTCAAATTCTGGGCTTCGCCCTTGCGCTCCTGCGCCTCGCCTTCGGCGCGAAGCCGCTCGTTATCGGTCGCCTTGCCGGTCGCCTGCTTCGCGTTGCCGGCGGCTTCGTTGGCGAGGCCTTTGGCTTTTTCGGTGAATTCACCCACGGTGTATCTCCTTGCTTTTACAGAGGCGTAGGGACGCGCCTCTTGCTCAACCAACGGCGCGGCGGGGCATATGTTCCACACATGAGGCAAGCCGTTCGGGAGCAGGGATTGGCCGTCGATGCTGGCTTTGAGGTGGGCAGCAGACGTTCCCAATATTCGTCATTCCCGCGAAAGCGGGAACCCAGAGCGTGCGTCGGCTGATCCCAGACTGGGTTCCCGCTTTCGCGGGAATGACGAAGTTACGGGATACTCAGCGACGGCTTCCGGCCGAAACCAGCCGAAACCTCGAAAGCCCCACGCACGGCCACCGACCCCGAATGAAACAGGATTCGCCCCCACCCTAACCCTGGCACCATCCTCGGGCTCGCCTCACCCCATCCCCTGCACGGTTCGTCAGCCTTGGCGTGGCCCTTGCGCGCTTATACGCGTTCAAGATTCATCCGTTTCAATCATCATTCGTCAAGGAGACCCCAAGCGATGCGGAAACTCGCAGGCTTTGTTGCAACTTTCTCTCTGGGCATGGCCGCCGCCGTGGCCGCCCCCGCAATGGCGCAGGACGCCGCCGCGGCCACCGTCGACCTTTCGGTCGGCACCCAGGTTTTTGATTCCGAAGGCGCCGTGCTCGGCACCGTCTCGAGCGCGCAGGGCGCCAACGTCGTCGTCGATCTCGGCGAAGGCAAGCAGGTCACCCTCCCCGCCAATTCGTTCGGCAAGCTCGAACAGGGTCCGACGATCGGCGCCACCAAGGCGCAGGTCGTCGCCGCGGTCGATCAGGCTGCGGCCGGCAATGAAGCCAAGCTCACCGCCGCGCTTCAGCCCGGCACCGACGTGCGCGGCGTCAATGGCCAGGCCATTCTCGGCAAGGTCAAGCTCGTCGCCGCCGACGGCGTGGTCCTCACGACGCCCACCGGCGACGTGAAACTGCCGCGCACCGCCTTCTTCATCGGCCAGGCCGGTCTTGCCACCAGCTTCACGGCAGAGCAGTTCGCCGCCGCGATGCAGCAGGTGAACACCGCTGCCGCCGCCGATGACGCCGCGGTTGCCGCCGCGCTCGTCGCGGGCACCGAGGTTCGCAGCCTCAAGGGCACCGCCGTGCTCGGCAAGGTCAAGTCGGCCAGCGCCGATGCGGTCGTCGTGACGACCCCCGGCGGCGACGACGTCAGCCTGCCGCGCAGCGCTTTCCTGATGTCGCCCACCGGCCTCGCCGCGGCCTATACCGCCGACCAGTTCGCCGCCGCCGTCGCGCAAGTGACGGGCGAACCGGCGCCGCAGGCCGATGCGGCCGCAGCCGCCGACGCCACGGTGGAACAGCCGGCCAACTAAGCCTCCCGGCATTTTCGGTTAAGGGCGCGGGAGCATGCTTCCGCGCCCTTTTCCATGCGCGCGCGATCGGCCCGATCCGCTCGATCCGCATCATGACGGGCAGCTTCTGGCGCACC
>CBINGC010000008.1:0-130879 GCA_966250105.1 uncultured Sphingopyxis sp.
ACATGCGAAAACTGATGACGATCGCGGCCGCGATGCTCGCCTTCGCGCTCCCCGGCACGGCGCTTGCCCAGCACCATGGCGATCGCGGCGGATACAGCCGCGGCCATGATGCGCCGCGGGGCCATGACCGCGACTATCGTTCCAACCGGCACGACCGCCCCTATTATGGCAATGACCGCGGCTATCGCGGTTACGACCCCAATTATCGGGGATACGACCGTCGCTACGAGCGCCGCGACCGCTACGAGCGGCGCTATCAGAAGCGGCGAATGCACCACCACCATCGCGGTCGCCACTGGCGCGGGTGAGCGGGCGGGGACCGTTGGCGCCGGGGTCGCGCTCGTCTAGGAAGGGCCGCTTCTATGGGAGGATAGATGATGCGGCACCGATCCGAAACATGGCTTGCCTGGTTTTCGCTTTTCGCGACGACGGTCCATTTCACCCTCGAAACCTGGTATCATATGGTCTGGGGGCAACCGCTTCAGGCGTTGCTCGTCGACTATATAAGCGTGGCGCTGATGATTTTCGGGGCCGTGACATCGCTCCGCATCAGGCCGCGTAGTGCCGCCGGCCTGCTGGCCGCCGCCTGGACCTACAATCTCGGCTTCGGGTGGCGGAGCGCCTTTGGCAGGCTGGAGGCGCTGGAGCGCGGCGCATCGCCGGTCAACGGCGAGGCGTCGTTCGTCCTCCCGATCGTCGCGGCCTCTCTCATGATCGTGGCAATCGTGATGGTCTGGGCGCTCTTTCTCGCCTGGAGGCAGGCGTTGAGCCCTTCACCGGCGAACGGCTGACGGCGGGCGCGACACCCGGCTGATCGCTATCGCCGCGCGCGGTAGATCGAAATCGAGCCGGTCGGCGTGGGAATGATCTTTACCTCTTCGACCGCCTCGAAGCCCGCGTCCGTGAGGATTTCCGGGACGCAGCCCTTGGCGTTGGGCTCGGTATATTCGAACCCGTCGAGCAGCTGAATCTGGCGAAACAGCATGCGCATCAGGAGTGAGCGCTGCTCGCCATAGTCGGCGATGAAGAGGGTGCCGCCGGGCTTCAGGAGCCTGAACATCTGCGCGGCGATCGCTTGCTTGACGTCCATCGGGCACTGGTGGAGGACGAGGCTCGAGACGATCTTGTCGCATTGCTGGAGCGCGTCGATGGCGTCGAGTTCGTCGCCCATCGCCTCGAACCAGTCGATCCTTGCCCCGGCCGCCTCGGCTTTGGATCGCGCCATCTCGAGGACCGCCGGGTCGGGATCGACCGCAAGCAGATTACTCGCCGGCGATGCCGCCTTGAGCGCGATGGCGAGCGTGCCGGTCCCGCAGCCGATGTCGACAATCCGCTCACCTGGCTTCGGATCGACAAATCGGACGAGGTCGCTGCGCCAGCGCTTTTCGCGGGTCATCAGGGCGATCGCGGCATCATAGCGATCGAGCGATCCGCTCTTCCCGAGCGCCGGCACGAAGTCTCTGTTTGTTTCGGTCATGCCCCTTCCTAGCAGGGCTGGGAGGCGACCGGCTTGAACGCAGCGGCTACGCCGTGAAATCGAGATCGCTTGCTCGGATGCCGAACATGGCCTTGATCGTGCGGGCAAGGTGGGCACTGTCGCTGAACCCGGCAGCGTGGGCGGCGTCCGTAACATTACGGCCCGCATGAAGTGCCTCGAAGGCCACGAGCAACCGGCGCCACAAGACATAGCGCTGGAATGGCATTCCGACTTCGGCGGTGAAGAGGTGTCGGAAGCGGCCGAGTGAAAGGCCGCTCTCCTGGGCCGCATCGGCGAGGCGGACGGATCCCGTCGCGAGCGCCAGATCGATCATCTTCGCGGCCGCTACGATCCGCCCGTCGAGTGCCCCGCGGGGTTCGCGCGCCAGCCAGGTGGGCCAAAATCTGCCTGACCCTTCTCCGACGACATGGATTGTCCCTGCATGGCGCAGCCTTGTTTCGAGGTCATTCGGGGGACCGAAGCGGACGGTAGGCTCGATATACCAGAGCTCCACATCGTGCGCCGGATGTAGGCAGTGGACCGCGTCGGGCTCAATGAGCAGGCAGCGGCTCGCGAATTGCCGGCCCGCACCGTCGGTCACCATGATGGGTTCATTGGCGATAACCGCTTGGGCGGCGAAGTGCTGGTGCGGAACAGCGTCGCCGACCGAACCCGACCAGCGGGCAATATAGTCGCCGAACTGAAGTCGGCCTTTCCAGTCGGGCGTGACAGTCATGGGCGCTCGATAGCATTGCCGAAGCGGAAGTCCGACCCTCTTCCCCGCGCTTCGGGGACCGCTTCACGCGCTTCCGGAAGCGGCTGGGCGAGCCCAGCCGAGAGGGAGAGGGGCCAGGTGCCGGGCGGCGAGTCAAGGGCCGAGAGAGTGTCTCGCGGCGACCCGCCACGGAGAAAAGCCATGGCTTCCAAGCAAAAGATCATACTCAACCAGCCTCAGGCAATCCCCCTCGACCGGCTGCGCCTTTCGGAGGCGAATGTCCGGCGGGTGAAACCCGACGCGTCGGTTGCCCAACTGGCCGACAGCATCGCGAGGCGGGGGTTGCTGCACAATCTGAACGTGCGGCCGATCCTCGACAGCGAGGGCAACGTCACGGGCTACTATGAAGTCCCGGCGGGCGGGCGACGCATACGCGCGCTCGAACTGCTGGTGAAGCAGAAGCGGCTCGCCAAGGACGCGCCGATTCCGTGCAATGTGCGCGCCGCGAACGACGACATTCTCGCTGAAGAGGACAGTCTCGCGGAGAATGCGGAGCGCGTGAACCTGCATCCGCTCGATCAGTTTCGCGGCATGCAGTCGCTCGCGGACAAGGGTAATGCCGTTGAGGACATCGCTGCGCATTTCTTCGTCACGCCCGCGGTGGTCAGGCAGCGCCTCAAGCTGGCGGGTGTCTCGCCAAGGCTTCTCGACATCTATGCCGAAGACGGCATGTCGCTCGAAATCCTGATGGCCTTCACGGTTTCGGACGACGAGGAGCGGCAAATCCAGGTCTGGGAGATGGTGGCGAACGCCTATCAGCCGTCCCCCTCCTTCATTCGCCAGAAGCTGACCGAGAACAGCGTGCGCGCCGCTGACAAGCGCATCCGCTTTGTCGGGATGGAGGCCTATGTCGAGGCCGGCGGCAGCGTCGTGCGCGACCTGTTCGAGGCCGATCGCGGCGGCTGGCTGACCGATCCCGCCTTGATCGACAGGCTGGTCGCAGCGAAGCTCGAGGCCGAGGGGCTGCGGATCGGCGAGGAAGGCTGGAAGTGGATCGAAGTCGCCGAGGAGCACCCCTGGAACCCGGGGCGCGGCCTCCGCGCGATCGCTGGCGACGAAGTGCCGATGAGCGACGAGGAGGCGAAGCGTGCAGCCGAACTCGAGGCCGAAGGCGAAGAGCTCAGCGCCGAATGGAGCGACGTCGAGGATGTCCCCGACGAGGTGCATGCCCGCCTCGAAGCGATCGATGCCGAGATCAGCCGGATCAACGAGCGGCCGATCAATTTCGATCCCGCCGATGTCGCGATCGCTGGTGCCTTCGTATCGATCGACAACGACGGGACGCTGCGGGTCGAGCGCGGCTTCGTGAAACCGGAAGACGAAGCGCCGCCCGCGGAACAGGACGGCGGGACCGGCGACGGCGAAGGGGCGGAGGCATCCCCGGGCGCTGAGGGCGCCGCTGGGCCGGGCGGCGGCGATGCTGCCCGCGAAGCCGAGGAAGACGAGAGTGGGCTGAAGCCGCTCTCGGAGCGCCTCGTCTCCGATCTCACCGCCTGGCGCACGCTCGCCTTGCAGGATGCGTTCGCGCAGAGCCCGGCGACCGCTTATGTCGCGGTGCTGCACGCCTTCGTGCTGTCCTGCTTTTATGGCTACAGCCGGGAAAGCTGTCTTCAGACGTCGATCAATTCGGTCGGATTTTCCAATGCCCCGGCAGGTCTGCGCGACTGTGCGCCGGGTCAGGCGATCGCAGCGCGGATCGACGAATGGCGGGGCCGCCTGCCGAAGACCGACAAGGAGGTCTGGGACTGGCTGCTCGAGCTCGGTGACGACGACCGGGCGAGCCTCCTCGCGCATTGCGCGTCGCTTGGCGTCAACGCGCAGGCCGAGATCGTGAAGGGCTATGACGGCCGCGTGTCGGCCCACGGCATCGCGCGCCGGCTTGCGCACAGTCACATCCTCGCACGGGCGGTTGGACTCGATGTCGTCGAGGCGGGGTGGCGCCCGACCGCCGACGGCTATCTGAACAGCGTTCCGAAGCCGCGGATACTCGCCGACGTCACAGAGGCGCGGGGCGAGAATTTCGCGGGGATGATCGATCATCTGAAAAAGGGCGACATGGCCCGCGAAGCCGAACGCCTGCTCGAAGACGCCGGGTGGCTTCCCGAGCCTATGCGCACGCCCGAACTCGAAAGCGCGGAGCAGTCGGACGCCGGCTCGGTCGGTCCGGCAAATGACGAAGCAGATGGCGAGCTTCCCGCCTTTCTCGCCGGGGAAGGAGGTGACGATGTCGGCGATCCCGACGCGATCGCCGCCGAATGATCCTCCGCCGCGCATGGCGGCGACCTGAACTTCACCTCGAAAGCCCGGCCATCGCGCCGGGCTTTCGCTTTTTACGGAGAATGAAAATGCGAAACGACTTTCTTAGCGGTGCGTCGGCGATGCTGGCGCTGGCGGCGGGAGGCAATCATGGCTGACCGCGTTTCTGTATCGTTCACGCTCGGCGGCACCTTGTCGCCCGACGCCTATCTTGAACTTGCGGCGGTTATCGCGGCCGAAGGTCTGTCGATCGAATGGGATGGACCCTCGTTCGAACCTTCGCACCGCAGGCCGGGCGACGCGCTCGAACTGTTCGCGAATGAAGTCGCGTGGGGAAAGGTCGAACCCCTCGAGACCTTCTGTCAGGAGCATGGTCTGCCTTATCGCTTCTGGGCCGGCGGCTTCTTCGCGGAGTGGAGCGCCGAGCGGATCGTCTACCGCGGCGGCGGGACGCCCGACAGCTTCATTGCCGACGAATCCGACCGGGTGCTGATCGATCGGCACGAGATCGTCCGCCGCGGCAACATCGAGGCGATCCTTGGTTACTTCGACGAGGCCGAATTCACGGTGCCGCCCTTGGTCGTTGCGGGCGACCCTGACGTTGCCATCAGGGTTGGCGAGCAGGAGGCGGCGCATGGCTGATTATCATTCCCCGACGATCGTGCGCCCGGACATCCCGCGCGGCGCGATGACCTTGCTCGAGCACCGGCTACTGATCGGGATGTTCAGTCACGAGGGAGGTGAGGACGAGGTCTATTTCTTCGCTGAGGAATATGTGAACGACCTGCTTCACCTCGACCTGCCTGAGGTCCATCGCCTTCTCGAGGCCGATCCCTTCCCGGAGAGTTACGCTGCGAAGGTGATCCGCGAAGAACTCGCAAAACTCGACCCGGCAGAGGGAGAGCTCGCGCTCGACATGTCGGTGATCGGCTATGAGGAGATCTTTCGTGACATCGTGAAGCGCTGCGATGCGATCGAAGATATCGAAGTCGTGGCCGCCTGGACCTGCACCAAGATGCGGCCTGACGGGTTCGGCGGGATGGCGACGCTGATCACCGCGGACGCGATCGAGACGATGTCGACCGGCTCGTTCCTCGACGAGGCGCGGCACCGCCTGCAGTCGGCCGGGCAGGCCGAAGCCTGACCGCTCGAACCGCTCACTCTGGCCCGGCCGCAGCGCCGGGCCATTTTCGTTTCAGGAGATTGTCATGGCCGAGATTATCGAGACGACGGTCTATCAAATGGAGGAATTGTCCGACGACGCGAAGGAAAAGGCGAGGGACTGGTATCGCGAGGGCGCTTTCGATCACGACTGGTATTGGGCCGTCTACGCGGACTTCGAACAGATATGCGAGATTCTCGGAATCGCCCTCGCCAGCGTGCCGGTTCGTCTCCACGGTGGCGGCACAAGGCGAAAGCCGTGCATCTGGTTCTCGGGCTTCGCCAGCCAGGGCGACGGCGCCTGCTTCGAAGGCGACTATAGTTATGCGCGCGGATGCGCATCGGCCATCCGCAGCTATGCGCCGAAGGACCAAGAGCTGCACAGGATCGCCGACGCGCTCTTGGCGATACAGTGGAGCAATTTCTTTCAGCTCAGCGCGCGGGTCAGCCACCGCGGCCGCTACTACCACGAACATAGCATGGATATCGGGGTCGACCGCGACAACCATGTCTATCAGGCGATGACGACGACCGCGGAGGACGAAGTGGCCGAGGCGCTACGCGATCTTGCGCGCTGGCTTTACGGAAAACTCGAAGACGAGTTTGACTATCTGAACTCGGACGAGGTCGTCGACGAAACGATCGCTGCCAATGGCTACAGCTTCACCGAGGACGGAGAAAGGTTCGGATAGAGGAGAGGGTGGCCGGAAAGGGATGAGCCACCCGGTCCCAGAGAGAGCGGCCGGCGGCTTGTCCCCTTCCCGCTCTCCCGAGGATCTTCCGACATGCAGCTTCTTCCCTCTCGCGCAGCGCCTGGTGGCGCCGCGCTTCCTGTCTCGCCACCTGCCGCTGCCCTCGGCGCTGCTCGCCTGCTCGCGGCAGGGAAGGCCATCCTCCCGCTGCTCGAGGCCGGGCGGCCCTTCGACACGGCCGCGCTCCGCGCGGCGATGACCGGCGCTTTCGGCGCGAGCGATGCCGAGGGCGCGTGGGACTGGAAGGCCGCTTATGACGCTTGCGAGGTCGCACAGATCCTGCTGCTGCGCCGCTACGGCGTCACCCCGGCCGTCCGCAAGCTGACGCCGATCGCTCAGCTCGCGATGTGGCAGCGTCTCGCCAGCCGCATTCCAACGCATACGCGGCGCTCGCTCGAGAGCCAGTCGATGCAGCAATATTCGACGCCCTTGCCGCTCGCGTTCGTCGCGGCCCACGCCGCCTCGATCCAGCCCGGCGACGCGGTTCTCGAACCCTCGGCCGGCACAGGCATGCTCGCAATCCACGCCGAACTCGCTGGCGCCCGCATTGCGCTCAACGAACTTGCCGAAGCACGCGCAGACCTCCTCGATCTTCTGTTCGCACAGGGCGCGGTCACGCGTCATGACGCCGCGTCGATCGACGATCGTCTCGATCCCGGTGTCCGCCCGACGGTCATCCTGATGAACCCGCCCTTTTCGGCGGTGGCGAAGGTCGAACGCACCATGCGCGACGCGGCCCTTCGGCATATTGCATCGGCGCTGGCTCGGCTGGAGGACGGGGGAAGGCTGGTTGCTATCGTCGGGGCGAATTGTTCGCCGGATGCTCCCGCCTGGCACGAAGCCTTCGTGCGCCTGCAGGCGCAAGCTACGCTGATCTTCTCGGCGGCGATCGACGGAAAAGTCTACGCCAAGCATGGCACGACGACGAGCACGCGGCTTATCGTGATCGACAAGCGGCCCGCTGCCGATCCGTCGGCGATTGCGCCTTCACACGGCGAGGCCGCCGATCTTGCCACTTTGCTTCGCTGGGTTCGGAGCGCCGTGCCGACCCGCACGGCGCCACAGCCGCCCCCAACGCCGGCCCGGTCCGTTGCTGCCCTTACCTCGCCCGAACTCTCTGTGCGCCCGTCGGTCGCGGCGCGGCAGAACATCCTGTCGGCGAGCCCCGCTCCTGCTCCCGAACTGGCCTATGAAACCTGCGACTGGCAATCGCCCGAGGGACAGCTCGCCGAGACGATCTACGAGCCCTATGCGCTGCAGTCTCTCTTCATTCCGTCGTCGAAGCCCCATCCGACCGCGCTCGTGCAGTCCGCCGCCATGGCGTCGGTCGCACCGCCGAAGCCCTCCTATCGGCCGAACCTGCCCGAAAAGCTGATCGACGACGGCATTTTGTCGGACGCGCAGCTGGAAGCGATCATCTATGCCGGTGAAGCTCATGCCGGGCATCTGTCGGGTGCATGGACCGTCGACGAGACGTGGGACATGGTGACCGCGGCGAGCGACGACAACGAGAACGCCGTTCGTTTTCGCCGCGGCTGGTTTCTCGGCGACGGCACTGGCGCGGGCAAGGGCCGACAGGTCGCCGGCATCATCCTCGACAATATGCTGAAGGGCCGGAAGCGTGCGGTCTGGCTGTCGATTTCGGACCGGCTGCTCGAGGATGCGCAGCGCGACTGGTCGGCGCTTGGGCAGGAGCGATTGCTCGTCACGCCGCTGTCGCGCTACCGGCAGCGCACGCCGATCAAGCTGGCCGAAGGCATCTTGTTCACGACCTATGCGACCCTGCGCAGCCAGGGACGCGAGGGCAAAGCGAGCCGGGTCGACCAGATCGTCGAGTGGCTCGGCGCCGACTTCGACGGGGTCATCATCTTCGACGAGGCGCATGCGATGGCGAACGCCGCCGGCGGCAAGGGGACACGCGGCGAGCAAAAGCCGTCGCAGCAAGGGCGCGCGGGACTTCGGCTGCAGCACGCGCTGCCCGATGCCCGCATCGTCTATGTGTCGGCAACCGGCGCGACGACCGTACAGAATCTCGCCTATGCGCAGCGGCTCGGTCTTTGGGGCGGCAGCGATTTCCCTTTCGCGACGCGGAACGAGTTCGTCGCGGCCATCGAGGACGGCGGCGTCGCGGCGATGGAGGTACTCGCTCGCGATCTGAAGGCGCTCGGACTCTACGCCGCGCGATCGCTGTCGTTCGATGGCGTCGAATATGAGCTGCTCGAGCATGCGCTTACGCAAGAGCAGCGGCGAATCTACGACAGCTATGCCGGTGCTTTTCAGGTCATCCACAACAATCTCGACGCGGCGATGGAAGCGGCCGGGGTCACCAGCTCGCTCCACGGCATCCTCAATGCGCAGGCGAAGTCCGCGGCGCGCTCGGCGTTCGAGAGCACCAAGCAGCGTTTCTTCAATCATCTGATCACGGCGATGCAGACGCCGGCGACGATCGCGAGCATCGGTAAGGATCTTGACGCGGGGCATGCGGCGGTGGTGCAGATCGTCTCGACCGGTGAGGCGCTGCAGGAGCGGCGGCTCGCCGAAATTCCGACCGAGGACTGGGGCGACGTGTCGGTCGACATCACGCCGCGCGAATATGTCCTCGACTATCTCGCGCACAGCTTCCCGGTCCAGCTCTATGAACCGTGCACCGACAGCGAGGGCAATCTTTCGTCACGCCCTGTGTTCGACGGTGAGGGAAATCCCGTCGTCAACCGCGAGGCCGCCCGCCACCGCGATGCGCTGATCGAAAAACTTGCCGCGCTGCCCCCGGTGCCGGGGGCGCTCGACCAGATCGTCCAGCATTTCGGCGCGGATGCGGTGGCCGAGGTCACCGGGCGTTCGCGGAGGATCATTCCAGTCGGCGGCGACGATGGCGCGGTGCGCTTCGCCGTCCAGAACCGGCCCGGCAGCGCCAATCTTGGCGAGACCCACGCCTTCATGGACGACGAGAAGCGCATCCTCATCTTCTCGGAAGCGGGCGGGACGGGGCGATCCTATCATGCCGACCTCGAGGTGAAGAACCAGCGCCGCCGCATCCACTATTTGCTCGAGCCCGGCTGGAAGGCCGACACCGCGATCCAGGGCTTCGGGCGCACCAACCGCACGAACCAGAAGCAGCCGCCGCTCTTCCGGCCCGTCTCGACCGACGTGAAAGCGCAGAAGCGCTTCATCTCTACCATTGCGCGGCGCCTCGACACGCTGGGTGCGATCACCCGCGGCCAGCGGCAGACCGGCGGTCAGAACATGTTTCGGCCGCAGGACAATCTGGAGTCCTGCTATGCGCGCGATGCGCTCCGCCAGCTCTATCAGCTCCTCGCTGACGGCAAGGTCGAGGACTGCTCGCTGCTCACCTTCGAGGCGGCCACGGGACTCTCGCTCCTCGACGACGGAGGTCTGAAGGACGAGCTGCCGCCGATCACGACCTTCCTCAACCGAATGCTCGCGCTGACGATCGATCTGCAGAACATCCTTTTCGAAACCTTCGAGGGCCTGCTCGCCACCCGCATCGAAGGCGCGATCGCGGCGGGCACCTATGAAATGGGGCTCGAGACCCTGCGCGCCGAGAGCTTCACGGTGACCGCGCGCGAGATCATCTATGCGCATCCCGGCACCGGCGCGGTGACGCAGCTCCTCACGATCGAGCGCAAGGACCGCGTCGCACCTCTGTCGCTCGAGGATGCGTTGGGCATCGTCTCGGGCTGGGGCGGCGAGCTCGTCGTCAACGCGCGCTCGGGGCGGGCCGCGGTGAAGGTCCGGGCCCGCAGCCTCGTCGACGACGACGGCCAAGTCCATCGGCGGGTCGGGCTGCAGCGACCCCTCGAGAAGATGAAAATGCTCGCCGAGGACTTCGAGCATTCGCACTGGCGACCAGCCGATGCCGGCACCTTTGGCGCGGCCTGGAGCGCCGAGCTCGCCGAGCTCCCGGAGTTTGAATTCTCGACGCTGCATATTGTCGCAGGTCTGCTCCTGCCGATCTGGAAGCGGCTGCCGAAGGAGTCGGCGCGTGTCTATCGCCTGCAAACTATCGCCGGCGAGCGGATCATCGGGCGCAAGGTCTCGCAGGGATGGGCAGCTTCAGTGACCGGGGAAGCGCCGGCGAAGCTGCCCGTCGCCGATGCCTGGCGCATGGTGCAGACGGGTGAGGTCATACTTGCGCTCGCCGAAGGGCAAAGCTTGCGGCGGGTTCGCGCGATGAATGACTGGCGTGTCGAGCTTGTCGGCTTCAACGATCTCGGCGTCGAGCGCCTGAAAGCAATGGGCTTGATCTCCGAGATCGTCTCGTGGAAACTGAAGCTCTACGTGCCGGCAGGGGCTGCTGGCGCCGATGTGTTCACTGCGCTCGTCGATCGCTTCCCGATCGTTCGGGTTCAGGATCGCAAAGCCGCCTGAAGGAGCCCCTTATGTCCAGTCCAGCATCCGACATATCGCGCCGTCTCGGGGAAAATGCCGAGGCGGTGTGTCGCCGCTACCTCTCACGCGGACGCCGTGAGGGCCATTATTGGATGGTCGGCGATATCCGTAACACGCCCGGGCGCAGCCTTTATGTCCGGCTTGCGGCGAGCGGCGACGGCGGTGCGCCGGGCAAATGGACCGATGCCGCGAGTGGAGATCATGGCGATCTGCTCGACATCATCGCGGCAAGCTGCGGCCATTCCAGTTTCCGCGAAACGCTCGAGGAGGCGCGTCACTTTCTCAGCCTGCCGCCGCCGCCGCCCGACGCACGCCGAAATCCTGCACCGGCAAAGGCTCCGACGGGCTCGCCGGAATCGGCACGCAGGCTCTGGGCGGCATCGAAGGCGCTTAGGGGGAGCATCGCGAGCTTCTACCTCGCCGGACGGTCTATCATCGACGTGCTGCCGAGCGACCCCTTGCGATTTCATCCGCACTGCTTTTATCGGCCGTCCGAAGATGATGCGCCGGGCGGCCGTCCGGCGTGGCCAGCCATGATTGCAGCCGTGACCAATCTGGCCGGAGCAATCACGGGCGTGCATCGGACGTGGCTCGATCCGGAGACGATGGACAAGGCACCGGTCGCCTTTCCCCGGCGCGCCATGGGTCACCTTCTCGGACATGGCGTGCGCTTCGGGGCGGCGGGTCCCGTCATGGCGGCCGGCGAAGGCATCGAGACCATATTGTCGCTACGCCAGATCATGCCGCGGTTGCCGATGATCGCGGGGCTTTCCGGAGCCCACCTTGCCGCAATCGCGTTTCCGGCCGCACTCAGGCGCCTTTACGTTGCTTGCGACGACGATCCGGCGGGCGTGATCGCGCTGGCGACGCTCCGGGAACGCGCGTTGGAACGCGGAATCGAGGTTTGTCCGCTGGAGCCGCAGCACGGCGACTTCAACGGTGATCTCCAGACCCTCGGGCGGAGCGCGTTGGCGGCCAGCGTTCGCAGGCAGCTGGTGAGTGCGGACCGCCTGACGCATCTCTGATCGCGCCGGGTTCGCCGGAACGGGCGGGAGGCAGCAGGGGGACGCGTTGGCCTTCCACTGGCGCGGCGCGCGCCCGGCCTTCTTGAGAGGGCGACTGCGGCAGGCAGCGCGGGGCAGCAACGGCGGGTGCGCGGCTATTTTCCGCCGGGGCCTGCCGGCCCCTTTGCATCGCGAAGCAAAATAGCCGCGCACCCGCCATCCTCCGCTTCGCTACGGTCGCGGCGCGCCGCGATGCAGCCCCGCCCCGCATGCCGCTCTCCGTCGCCGCGAAGGCCGCACGAGGCGCGGCTGGTACAGACGGAGATCCAAGATGCGCGACGATACCGCCCCTCACGACCACCCTGCAGAACCCGGGACGACGGCCTATCTGCTGCAGGAGATGCAGCTCTTCGGCCACAGGCCCTTCGAGGACGAGCCCGATCCGCGGCCGCTCCCCGACGCCCATCTCGCCGGCGGCGCGGTTGCCGACATGTTTGATGCGCTTGCGGGATGCCTTGTCGAAACCCGTATCGAACCCGACCTTGAGGACCTGCTCTGGAACCTCGTCAACATCTTCCACCGCGCCGGCGAGCGGGTCGAGCGGCAGCTCGACGACAATGAACAGGCGCAGCGCCGGCTTCAGCGCGAGCAGGACGGCAGCGAGATCCGCTCGGTCGAGCTCGAACGGGCGACGCGCGAGGGAATTTCCCTCATCGAGCGCCGGGATGTGATGGAATTCTTCCGCGAAAGCGCCGCCGAACAATTTCGCACCCATTGCCGCAAGGCCTGGTCACCGCGCACGGGATCGCGCGCGCAGCACCGCTCAATGACCGCGGCGATGATCGACAGCCGCGACTTTCTCGACGCGCGATTGCGCCAGAAAGCGGCCGCACTTCTTCCCGAGGGCACGCGCGTCCTGTTCACTGGCGGCGCCGATGTCGACGATCATAGGTCGATATGGGATGCTCTCGATCGCGCACGCGACCGCCATCCCGACATGATCCTGCTCCATGGGGCAACGCCGACGGGGGCCGAACGCATCGCCGCCTGCTGGGCCGAAACCCGCAAGGTGACGCAGGTGGCCTTCCGGCCCGACTGGAGCCGGCATGGCAAATCCGCACCGTTCAAGCGCAACGACCGGATGCTCGAAGCGCTGCCGGTAGGGGTCATAATCTTCCCGGGCACCGGCATCCAGGACAATCTCGCCGACAAGGCTGCGAAGATCGGCCTTCCCGTCTGGGATTTTCGCAAGCGGGGCCGATGACGGCCGTCGGGGCATTCGGACGCTTTCGGCAAAATGGCCCCAATCTGGTTCTATCTCCCGAATATATTTGAAATATATTCGTAACATCCGCAAATTTACATCATTGTAGATCGCTATGACCAGCGGCGATCACCCGTCGCCGGCGGGACGGCCCATTGAGAGGGCATCGCCCGCAGGCCATGAAGAGGAGCAGGGACGGTCAGCCGACTTGGCGACGACTGCCGTCTGCTGCCATGGGTCGCAATGCCGACGATGGACGCTGCGCATGCTTTTGCGCTCGACGTCACGCGGGTGAAGGATGCGGCGGGTCTTGCCGATCTGCTGGAGGAAGCCTGCGCGCGCATGGGCTGTTCCTGGTTCGCGCTGAGCCACCATGTCGATTTCCTCGCGGCTCCCGACAGGGGTGTTCGCGTCCACAACTATCCCGAGGATTGGGCCCGCTGGTTTGACGAGCGCGGCCTTGGGATTACCGATCCGGTGCATCGCGCCAGCCACCGCAGTCTCGAGGGTTTCTTCTGGCGCAACATGAAGCCGCTTTCGGGCGAACGCCCCGAGGACGAACTGGTTCTCAGTGAGGCGCAGCGGCACGGAATAGGAGACGGGCTTACCATACCGGCGCACATTCCGGGCGAGGCGCATGGTTCGGTGTCCTTCGCCTGGACGCCGGGGATCGCCGCGAATGATATGGCGCTCCTCTTTGCCCGGATGATCGGTGGGCCGGCCTTCGAAGCTGCGCGCCTACTCGCCAATCCCGAACTCGCGCAGGTCGGGCCGCGGCTGACGGACCGCCAGCGCGAATGCCTGATCCTCTCGGCCAAGGGCAACAGCACTCCGAAGGTCGGACGGATCCTCGATCTCAGTCCCGACACAGTCCGCGAGCATCTTCGCAACGCGCGGCAGCGTTACGAGGCTAATGGAGGCATCACGCTTACCGTGCGAGCGCTTTACGCCGGCGATCTCAGCTTCGAGGACATTGCCAAGCGCTGAACTTTTTTCGCCGACACCCCCCGATCGTGCTATGGTGGCGCCGCAAAAAGCCGTTCAATTGGATGGTCTCTTTCGAAAAGGAGACACATCCATGCTTTCGGTAATCGACCATTCCAACCGCGCGCACGAGCATCAATTGCTCCGCGCGATGTTCGAGGCGCGCAAGCGCGTCTTCATCGATCTCCTGAAATGGGACCTGCCGGTGCTCGCCGACCGGTTCGAGATCGATCATTTCGACGATCCCCACGCGACCTATCTGATCGTCGGCGATCAGGATGGCGGGCATCTCGCTTCGGCGCGCCTCCTTCCCACCACGCGCCCGGCTCTTCTCGATGGCCTCTTTCCCGGCCTCGTCGACGGCATCCCGCCGTCCGGTCCCGACATCTTCGAAATCACCCGCTTCTGCCTGTCGCCGGGGATCGGTGCGCGCCAGCGCCGCACCGCGCGCGACACGCTTCTTGTCGGGCTGGTCGACTATGCGCTCGCCAACGGCATCCGCTCCTACACCGGCGTCGCCGAGCTCGACTGGTTCGCTCAGATCCGGACCTTCGGCTGGGACTGCAAGGCTCTCGGCGAACCCGGCATTTACGACGGCCGCGCGCTGACTTCGCTGCGGATCGAGATCGACGCCGACACCCCCGCAAGCCTCAAGGCGGCGGGGATTGTTTCGGGCAGCGCTGCGACGCCGGTCGCGGCCAATGCAGCGTGAAAGGAGCGGGGCCATGATCACCAATATCGCTCCAGTCGATAGCCATCAGCCACCCTCCGCTTCGATGCAGGCGCTCAAGGAAGACGGCTATGCGATCGTCCGCGGGGCGGCGCCCGCCGAGTTGATCGCGGCGATCGATCGCGACCTCGATCCGCGATACGCCGCGACGCCCTTTTGCGAGGGCGGCTTCTATGGGACACGCACCAAGCGCTTCGGCCGCCTGCTCATCCGCTCGCCGCATGTTGGCGCATTGGTCATGAACCCGGCGATCCTCGCCCTCGCCGAGGCCGCGCTCGGCGACTGGTGTGAGCGCATCCAGCTCAATCTCGCCCAAGCGATTGAGCTGCATCCGGGAGCGCTTCCGCAATTCCCGCACCGCGATCAAGATATGTGGCAGGGCACACTCGGTGAGGTCGAATATCTCGTGAATGTGATGTGGCCGCTGACGCCCTTCACCACCGAGAATGGCGCCACGATCATCTGGCCGAAAAGCCATGGGCTCGAGGCGCTCATCGAGGAACCGGCGGAGGAGCCGATCATTGCCGAGACCATGCCGGGCGATGCCATCGTCTTCCTGGGTTCGACGCTCCACGGAGCCGGCGGCAATTGCAGCGCGTCGGTGCGGCGCGGGATCATCATCAGCTACTGCCTTGGCTGGCTGAAACCATATGAGAACCAGTGGCTCGCCTATCCACCCGACGTCGCGAAGGACTTTCCGCCGGAGCTGGCGGCCTTGACCGGCTATGTCCAGCATCGCCCAAACCTCGGCAACTTCGAAGGTCAGTGTCCCTCGATCCTGTTCCGCGGCTATCCCCCCGACCCGATCGCAGCCGTGGATGCCCTCCGGCCCGACCAGCAGGCGCTTCTTGCCGACTATATCGGCGACCAACGATTGGCGGGCGGGGATGGGACGCTCGCGGCATGAGCCCGGGCACCACGATGGAGCGGGTCTATCTGGACCTCAAGGCGCGCATCTTGTCGGGGGCCTATCCGCCCGGTACGCGCCTCGAGGCGGCGCAGCTCGCAAAGTCGCTGGCGGCCAGCGCTACCCCCGTTCGCGATGCCCTGTATCGCCTGTCGGGCGAGCGGATCATCGAGAGCTGGCATCAGGAGGGGTTTCGGCAGCCCCTGCTCAATGAAGCGGATTTGGTCGAACTCTATTGGTGGACGGGGGCTCTCCTTTCGCTGGCGCTGAAAGGGAGGACGCCGAGGCCCGATTTGCCGGGCGGACTGATCTCGCTCGCGAATCACCAGGCCTATCCTGAAGGACTCGATGGCCTCTTCCGGACCATTGCAATCGGCAGCAGCAATGGCGAACTTCGCGCTTCCATCATCAATTGTGTCGAGCGAAGCATGACAATCCGCACATTGGAGGCTCGTGTCGACGGGTCCGCCAATGATGCGCTCACCGCGATGGCGGACGATTACCGGTTCGGCCGGTGGAGCGCTTTGCGCAGCAAAATCACGCGCTTCCACCGCCGCCGCGCCGCCTATGCCGGCCGTGTCGCGGCCGAGATCCGGCGGCGGTCCGAGCCGCTGGATAATATTCGGAGAATATGAGTCGTATTAAATTCCTATACGGCGCGGCCTCCCTAGCTTCGAAGGTGCCGCAATTCCGCGGCATCAACCAAGGAGGGTCCCATGGACCGCAAGGACATCGAGGCGATCGAAGAGCTGGGCATCGCCAGCGTCGAAACCCAGGGCGAGGAATTCCCCGTCCCGGAAATCGGCGGCTACGACCTGAAGCAGGGCGGCGGCATCTCCGCCGACTGACGGCCAAGGGGACGCGGCCGCCATGCAGCCGCGTCCTTTGCTGTTATGACCTACTCCCTCGCCCAAGGAATCAGCTTTGGCATGATCGGATCCGACGCCGTGGTGCTCGATCTGACGGCGGACCGCTATCTACGTCTCACCGGCGCGCGTGTGGAAACGCTGGAACATTTGGCGCGATCAAATACGGTCCGCTCATGCGGCACCGCCGATGGCCTCGTTGCGGCCGGCATTCTGACGCGCGATCGAGGTGAGCCTGTCCTTCCCATCGAAGCGCCAGTCGTCGTCACCAGTATATTGGAGCGATCACTATATGCCGAGGCCGCGCGACCCTCGTCTCCGGTGAGCATCGAGAAGCTTCCGGTTTTCGAGGTGATCAGCGCGCGTGTGATCGCCGGCTCGTGGATGCGCATCGCGGGGTTGTCGGGTACGGTCGACCGATGGCGAGACCTGCGCAGCCGCCTGGCGCCGGGACGGGTTGACGCTGCTGCGGCTGCAACGAAAATATCCCAGGATTATGCTGTGGCTCGCAGCCTGCTACCGGTGCAACGGCGCTGCGTTCCCGACTCGCTGGCCCTCATTGGCTGCCTGTGGCGCCGCGGAATCACCGCAGAGCTCTTTTTCGGCGTTCGGCTGACTCCCTTTGCCGCGCATGCGTGGGTCCAGACGGGAACTCTCCTTCTCAGTGATCCATTGGATAGCGTCGCCGAGTTCACGCCGGTGTTCCGCTTGTGACTTTGGGTCTTGCCTTCATTTCGGAGCGGACGTGGCCCGATCGCCTTCCCGGTGGCCTCTTCGAGTTGGGGCGTCTTGGCTCTCTGCGGGTCGTCGGCGCACCTCGAGGGCCACACTTCATTTCCCGGTCGGTCGCGTTGGTTGGGTGGGCGTTCCGCCGTGATAACTTCGCCGCTTACGAGACCCTCGCCGCCGCTGACGAACAAGCCATCATCGCCTCGGAAGGGCAGTGGGCCCTTCGCCATCTGTGGGGTCACTACCTGCTTTTCTGGATCGACGAGCACGGCGACGGCTGGATCCTACGCTCGCCTGCGGCGGGGCCAGCAATTTATCATGCGGTAGAGGAGAGCTTGCCGTCGGGCACGGGGCGAGCTGTTGCATTTACCGATTTAAGGCTTGCAAGGGCGCTCGGCTTTGATCTCGATCGGCCCGATGCGGCTGCGCTGGACGGCCAGATTCGCTTTCCTCTTCTCCGGGGGCGATCGACAGGCATCGAGGGCGTAAGCGAAATATTGCCGGGGGAGATTGTACGGCTGAACGACGGCACGAGATCGAAAAGAGGCTGGTCGCCTTGGGACCATATCCGAACGCCCCCGGTCAGAATCGCCGCCGATGAGCTTCGCGAAATCGTACGCAACACGATCGGCGCCTGGTCCGATCGCTTCGAGCGCATTCAGCTCGAACTGTCCGGAGGCTTGGACAGCTCCATCGTAGCGGCTTGCCTTAGTGGCAGAAAAGGATCGTGGCGCGCCGCGAACCTCGCCACCCCGGGCGCTCCGGGAGATGAGCGTCCCTACGCACGGGCTATGGCCGAGCGAGCAGGCGCGTTGCTCGACGAAATCGTGATGCCCGACGTACCAGGCGATCCGCTGGCTGCTTTACCGGTGATGCGCACCCGCCCCGGCGGCTTCGGTCTGCTCGGAACAAGTGACGCTGCACTTTTGAACGCGGCCGAAGAGTTTGGCGCTGATGCAATTTTCACCGGGGTCGGCGGCGACAATATTTTCGGCCTGATCCGCCGGCCGGATCCCGTCGTCGATGCTGCGCATTTCGCGGGGCTTCGCACCGCATGGCGAACTGCGGCCGATCTGGCCCATATGACTCGCGACAGCGTTTGGCGCGCAATATATCTTGCCGCCCGCCGCGCCATCTCTGGCCCGCGCGCTTGGCCGCGTGATGGAACCTTCCTCGCCCGGCAATTTGCCACCGTGAACCCCGACCATCCTTGGCTCGAGGCAGCGCCGATGCGTCATCCTGGTCAATTCGGCTACGGCAGGGCCTTGTTACCGATCCAGCCCTTCGTTGATGGCTATGATCGGGCCTTCGCTTTGCCGATGATAGCTCCCCTGCTTTCGCAACCGATCGTTGAATTCGGTCTCGGCGTTGCCACCTGGCTCTGGTGCGAAGGTGGCCAAGATCGCGCGCTAGCGAGACGGGCCTTCGCCGAAGATTTAGCGCCGGCCGTTCGCGATCGCCGCACCAAGGGCCGCGTGGAGTCACTCATTGTTCCGGCGTTCGACGCGAATCGCGCGGCGATCCGTCGCTTTCTGCTCGACGGGTGGCTTGCCGATGCAGGCGTGCTTGATTGCGCAGCCATCGACGCTGAACTCAAGCGCCCTGCGGATGCGCGCGATGCCATTTATATCCGTCTACTACAGATCGTGGATATCGAGCGCTGGGCCCGGTCGATATCTGGTCACCCAATTTAAGTGGAGCCGCCGGCCGACGGACTGACGGTGGGCTAACTCTGCTATAAGTCCGCGCCGGGCGGTCGCCGGGATACGTCCGCTCGGCACGGACTTACGGCGCGGGAGCGAGCAAGGATTGTCCCGCGCGATAGCTTCTCCAGCGCACATATTGGTCCGATTTTTTCGGATCGGTGTCCTCTCCGCCCTTGAGCCAGAATCGATACCAGTCGAGGTTTCGCTGATAGACCGCGAGCTTGTGCGCTGGCTGCTTCTTGATGTGCGGCTCGTCGGCGAACGCGTAAAGCTCTGCTGGCTTTCCTGCCCGCTTGAGCTTGGCGTGCAATTCAATGACGAACCGGGCTTCGGATTCCGGGAGCTGCATCAGCACCGGAGTGTTGATCCCGCTGACATCGTCAAGTCCCGCGAGTTGCTTCCAACGCTGCTTGTCGAAGTCCGGATCACCGATCTTCCAGTAGCGATCGAGCATCTCGGTAAACCCTCGGCCGGGAAGTGCGTTCGCCCAGTAGTAGATCGGAGACATCTGCCCCGAAGCGAGCGTCGCGGCGGCGAACCGCCGTGAGTGTCGAATGGCCCAAAGTGCAACTTCAGATCCGAAGCTGAGGCCCCCGATCCCGACCCGCTCGCCATCGATCAGGCCATCCGCGACCAGCCCATCAAGCGCAGCGTCTATATCGCTCAACGCCAAGGCATAGCTCTGGTCAGTACCGCTTCCTTCGGGCGCGCGAACGCGGTCCATGCAGAGCACTGCTATGCCACTCTCCACAAGCGGGAGCATCGGTATCTCGTCGCCTACCCCGCCCTTGAGAAAGCCGGCGCAGTGGTAATATTGAACAACCACGGGTAGTCGCGTGGACGTTGCGCGCGGCCGGAGCAATATGCCGGTGACGCCGCGATCCCATTCGAATGATGTGGCGACAGCCGCAATTCGACTGCGAAGCGCTTCATTCGGATCGGCAAGGACGCGCACATACCCAGAATAGTCGATCGAGACGAGCTTCGGGGGATTGATCGCGCTGGCTTCGGCGCAGATCATCTTGTCGGCTCCAACTGCACACCGCGGTGGTCTCATCTCCGACCGCTGAGCGCCATCCGTCTCGGCTAGGCGTCTGGCAAACGTCGCGCCGATTTTCCATAGCCATATAGTCTCCCGGGCGCTTCCCGCTCGTTCGAACAGCAGGAGCATGTCTTTCCCCGGTCGCCACGCAATCGCCGCGACCTTTTCGCTTCTGCACAGGTCGATCTCGCAAATGGTTCTGCTGCCGTCCGGACGCGTGATGGTCAGCGCTTTGGTGCCTCCATCATGTTCAAGTTCTGCGATGGTGCCATCGCGAGACTGAACGCGCCGACCTTGCCACGGCCCCTCGTCGGCGAAAGTGGGCAACGCTGACGGGCTATCGGGCTGTAGATTGATGACGACAGTTTCTTCTGGCTTCTCCGACAGCAGACGGCGTCGATCGAACCAGTTCCCGGGAAGTCGCTGCATGATCCGCTTGCCATCTTCGATCGTCCCGCCTGCGATTGGCTCCATGATGTCGAGCTGGTGATCGACAAGCGCTCCGTCGACGTAGGCCCGCCTTTCCGCATCGGCGACATCTTTGCGCGGCGCTCCCACACTATATCGAAGATGGCCGCCCTCCTTCGAAAGTATCATCGCGGAGATGTCGCCGGGCGCGACAATCTCGCGCTCTGCTTCGCTCCCTCGGCGCCAGTGCCAGATTCCGACAGCGCCATCGACAAGCGCCCGGAAGCGAAATCCCCCGGAATCCAGATCCCAAAGCGGGGCTTGCTCGAGCAGCACACCCGAGCCCCCATGCTGCGCGACGCCGCCGCTGCCAATGCGGACTGGCGTGCCACCCGCCAAGGAGACGACATACCAGTCAAGCGCGATCGAATTGGTGGCCACCGACGCACGGCTGACACGGAATGCCGCATAATGCCCATCCGGAGACAGGCTCGCACCGCTGATTTCACCGACCTCGACCAAGTCGCGCGCACTGATAGGAAACCGGGAGCGGTCAACCTCCGCCACCCCCGGCCCGCTGACTTCTGCTCCCGATGCGGAACTTGCGCAGCCCACCAGCGCGGCGCCCGCAAGCAGCCAAATCCGTGTCACCACGCGATCACGGCCTGCAGGGCGACCACCCGACCGACAGCGCTCGCCTGCTCGGGGTCATATCCAAAGGCGGAGTTGCTGGTGAGAAACCGGACATAGGGCGGGTTGCGGTCAAAGATATTATTGACGGTTAGCGCCAGACGCAGTGTGCGACCGTCGGAGCCGGACGCAATTTTAGCTCCCACTTGTAGGTCGAAGGTGGTCCAACTCTTCACCTTTTCGGCGGGGGTCACCGTGAGGTTCCGGTATCCGCCGACATGGTTGAAGCCGACACCTGCGTCGAAAGCACCTAGCAAGACACCCAACCTGCCGCGCATGCGAAGCTTGACCGGATTGCCCAGCGTTCCGACCACATAGATGGCCGGAGCCGTATCGGTGATCTGGCTGTCGATCTTCAGGGTGCGCGTTCCGCCGATCGAGAAATTGATGTTGCCGTTTCCGATTGGGCGTGAGTAGCCAAGATCGAAATCCACGCCGGTAACCTTAGAACGACTGAGATTGAGTGTGCGACCGTCGACGATCGCCTCAATTTGACTCGCGGTCACCCCAAGTGCGTTGGAGAAGCTTGGATCAGCGAAATATGCTGCAATCGTTGCGGGATCCGGGCTTTCATCGATGATACCGCCATAGACATCGCGGCGGACAAGGAAGTTTTGAAGGTCGGCGCTCGCACTTGCGATGCGGTCGCGATAGTCGATCCGGAACCAGGTTGCGGAAAACTTGAGGCCCGGCAAAGCGCGAGGTTCGGCATCGAACCCGGCGGTCCAGCTGGTTGCCTTCTCGGGGCCGAGATCTGGGCGGAAGCCGAAAAGACCGAGCACGACCGTTTGGCCTGTCGGGGATTGTGGATCCGGCAGGCGGACTGTCTGATAAAGTGCATTGGCGCTCCCAACCAGCTCGGTAAAATAAGGGGCGCGGAACGAGCGGCCATATGATGCTCGAAGAGCCAGCCCGGGGAGGGGTGTCCAGCGTGCGCCGAATTTTGGATTGGAAGTGGCGCCGACGTCCGAGTAATCTTCATATCGTCCGGCGGCGCTCAACGCGAAGGTGCCTGGAAAATTGTCGCCCGCGTCGAAGACCGGGACAATAAGCTCGCCATAGAATGCGCGGACGATCCTCTGATCCGGCAGGCCAGGCACGCCCGAAACTAGAGGTACGTCGCTCGTAACGTCCGAGATCGCCTGATAGCGTAGCCGATCGCGCCGATATTCCGCGCCGATTGCTGCTTTCAACGGGCCGGCCGGCAGCGTGAAAAGCGGTCCATCGGCGCGCACCGCAGCCGAGAGCACCTCGAAACGAACGTGGCGGAGCTGCCCGCCGCGCAAGCTGTCGATAAGTGCCGGGTCATTCACCGCTCCATCGCCGAAAAGATTGATCGCTTGGGCGCGATTGGTCGCCGCCACCGCACGCGAAAGGCGTAGTCGGTTGACGACATTGACCCCTTCGTCGCGTTCGCGCTGGAGGCCATACCCACCCGACAGTTCAACCGACCAGTCGCCGAGCGTTGCTCGTCCGCCGACGAGGCTATTAAGCGCACGCACGCGTCCCCGCGTTCCTTCCGGTCCGAAGTCGGCTGAGGGGTCGTAATAGACAGTGATCGGCTGGCCCGTGCCGATCGGATCGATATAATAGGGATTGGCGCTCGTGACACGCTGGGTCGTGATGCCGAAGAGGCGGCGACGAACCTCGAACCGCCGCTCGGCGTAAAGCGTCCGAACAAAAAGGCTTATGTGATTGCCGATGTCCTGATCGGCAGCGAGATAGAGGCTGGCGGTCTCCTGCTTTGGAAGAATGTCGATGTTCCGGCGCGTGTCGCCTCGGTTGAAACCGCCAGGGACGAGCTGCGCGCGCGTCAGGTTCGTGCCATTCTGCCCGCTGGGAATGCCGAAGACCTGCCCGTTTGCGGCGACGATCGATCCCGGATTGTTGAAGTTCGATCTTAGGTCAGGTCCGCCGAACGGGCGGAGATCCTCGGTGGCAAAGTCGCGGCTAGTCGAAGCAAGGTTACCTCGCATATAATATTCGCCTGCGATGACGAGATGTCCGCTGCCCCAGCCGACGCCGGCTATTTGGCTCGCTTGATACTCGCCAAAGTCGCCGTCCGCCGAACCTGCGCGCAGTCGTGTCTCGAACCCGTCGAAGCGGTTGCGGAACCTCAGGTTGACCACGCCCGCAATCGCATCGGAACCGTAAATGGCTGACGCGCCATCGGTGAGTATCTCGACCCGCTCGATAGCGACCGACGGCACGAGCGAGAGGTCGGTGAAGGCACCCGCTCCGCCACCCAGTGCAGGTCGGCTGTTGTCGAACAGGGTCAGCGTCGAGCCGCTTCCCAAACCGCGAAGATTGATACCGCTCCCAAAGCCGAGATTGGTTCCAGCATTGCCGCGTGCGCTCGACCCCGTCACGGCCTCCGTGGGGCCACCGGAGAAATTCTGGGGGATAGTTTGAATGAAGTCGGCGAGCGTGGCGCGGCCGCTCTGATCGAGCCTTTCCCGATCGATCGTAGTGACAGCCGAGCCAACAGGCCCGGCTCCTCGAATCCGCGTGCCCGTGACGATGATGGACTGGTCGGACGAAACTTCAGTCGATCCAGTCTCGACTGCATCGCCGTTTCCCGACCGAAGCACCCAGGCGCCTTCGACAAGTTCAATCGTCAGGCCCGTGCCGGACAGGAGCCGCGAGAGGGCCTCGTCGGGGGAGAGGCGCCCGCGGACCCGGTTGCTGCGCCGGCCCTCCAACAGGCTTGAGGCTGCGATGACCTCGCGGCCGGATATGTCCGAATATTTGCGAAGTGCATCGCTAAGGCGCTGGGCCTCGATATTGTATGTCTGCTCGCCCGTCTGCGCGCACGCGCTGGGTGCATAGAGTGCGGTCGCCGAGACGCCCGAAGCCAGAACGGCCGCGAAAAATTTCATCGTCATTCATCCCTCCCGTGCGGCCGATTTTGGCCGTCTGAAGGGAAAAAATGACGGGTGCTCCGAACACCCTATGGGTTTTTCTTGGGTGTCCTACTCGGATTTCGCGCCGAGAATTGGTCCGTTCGCACCGAACTCGACCTTGAGATCGAGCGCGGCGCCGAGCTTCAGCGCAAGTTTCCGGGCATCGGTCATGTCGAAGCGTCCCGTCACCTGTAGCGAAGCCAGCGCCGGGTCGGCCAAGCTGATCTTGACGCTATTCTCGCGGCCCGCGCGGTCGAGGATCGCACCAAGCGGGAGATTGTCGGCCCACAGCGATTTGGCCGGGGCTTTCGCTTCCTCACCCGTGATCGTCTCGGGGCCGGTCGACCTGACCTCGGCGCGTTCGCCGGGCCGGAGGCGAAGTGCCTTTCCGCCTTCGAGGCGCCGCACTTCGACCGAGCCTTCGACCAGCGCGATGCGCGGAACATCCGCGCGTAGATCGACCTCGAAGATGGTGCCGAGCGCGCGCGTGACCGAATCTCCGGCCTCGACGAGGAAGGGACGCGACGCGTCGTGTGCGACCTCGAACCTCGCGCGGCCGTCATGCAGGATGACGCGGCGTTCGCCGTCCGAGAAGCGCGTCTCGATGCGGGCGCCATCCATCAGCGTCACGCGCGTCCCGTCGGCGAGCTGGCTCTCGCCTTGCGCCGAATTGGTGGCGATGATCGGTCGATCGCTGTCGCGGCCGACCAGATACCAAGCGAATCCGACCGCGATCACCGCAGCGAGAATTGTGGCAAATGCCCATCGCCGCCCGCCGGGTTCACGCTCCCGAGCATCGGCCCGCACATCGGCCTCGATCCGGGACGGCGACATCGCCGCAGACCAGTTCCAATTGTCGCGCGCTTCGTCATAGGCCTTGGCATTGCCCGGCTTGGCCAGCCATTCGTCGAACGCTTCCCGGTGCAGCTCGGCATCGGGTCCCATCATTTTGTCGAGCCAGGCGGTGGCTTCGCTATCGGCGCGGCTCACTGCTTACCCCGCGCGCGCTTGATGGCGGCAAGGGCTTTGGTCATGTGGCTTTCGACCGTCTTCACGCTGATTCCCTTGATTCGAGCGATCTCGGGATAGCGTAGTCCTTCGAAGCGATGCATCAGGAAAATCTCGCGCGTGAGCGGAGATAGCCTCGAAATGGCTCTTTCTGCCCGGCGAAGGACGTCGCGCGCTTCGAGCGCCGCGTGCGGGTCGCTCGCTCCCTCATGCTCGTCACTGAAACTGTCGTGCTGCGACCGGTGACGGCGCCCGTCGGCGCGACCATATTCGGCGAGCAGCATCCGGGCGCTCTTCACCAGATAGGCGCCGGGGCCTTCGACCAGAGCAGCGAGGCCGCCGCGCGCGCTCGCAAAGCGGCTGAAGACTTCCTGCACTAGGTCACCGACATCCTGGTTCGGGGCGCGTCCGCGGAAGAAGCGGGTGATGTGCGGCCGGTGCTCGGAGTAGATCGCCTCGATGCGCGCCGAGCGCCCGACCCGCTCCCAATCCTCTGGCGGCAAGGGATCTCCGCCGGCAACACCCCGTCGCTCGCTGTCCTTGTCCTCGAAGTCCATGCCTGCCGCCTTCCCGTTCGGGACGAAGGCGGCAAGCCGGGCGTTGAGAACTTGCTTAGCGAACAAGCGCCGCCGCCTTTAGCCCTAGGGCTTGGACATGCGCAGCGGCCACCCGGCAGGATGGAATAGGAAAACTATGCTAAGCAGGTTCTCACGCCTGGCACCGTGCGCCTTGCCCGATGCACTTCAAAGCATAGCTTTGCCCCTGTCGCTTGCAAGCCGGCTGTGCGGAGATAGGTCCAGATCGAGTCAAATTCCTGCGGACCGCGACGCTATTTCGCGCCCTTTAGTTCGTCGTCGAGTGAGCATTCGGTGACCATCCCCGAAAGGTCGGGAAGGGCGGGCAGCCCCGAGAGGCCGGATCCCGTGTCTGGCTTGAAAGCAGGCATCATGAACGACGGGTAATTGAACTCCGGAGGATTTTCGGCCGCGAGCGTCTTGCCGACCTCGGCGAACGGGTGTTTGAAAAAATGTTGGTTGAGCGCGTCGGCGATACCCTTTTCCTTTCCGGCACGCGCCAACGCAAGAACCGCATCCCCGTCCTTCCAGTCGATCGGCGCCTTGGACCGCTTGGCCTTTTCTTCCTTGAGAAGATCGAGAGCGTCGGCATCGATCGTTCCGCTCGTCCATATCTCGAAGCGATGTTCGGCTTCTCGCAGGGCGGCATGGTTCGCATAGTGCGCACGAAAGATCGGAATCTTCTTGAGCCAGATTTCGACCTCAGCGCGCGACAGTGATCCGCCGGGCTCTTTGCCTTTACATTCGATCGCTGTCACCGCGCTCGACTGCTGGGTGATGGCCTGAACGTCTATGTCCGCGGTCTGGCCGGTCGCAGGATTTCGGGCGGTAACCCCCATATCGATAGAGATAGCGCTTCGCCGGGCGAGGTAGCCGACCACTAACTCGAAAAGGATGCCGCGCAGGTTGAGGCTGCGTCCCTCGATGTCGAGCAAATTGTCGAGGAGGTATGTGAGCCGCTCAGGACTGGACGATGCATATTTGGCGGCATTTTTTAGGACTTCGCATAGCGACGCAATCGCCACCCCAACCCGTTTGCCGAACAGATCTTTCGGCGTGGCGAGCATCACGCCTGCGGCATGGCCAGCCTTCATTGCTTCGCCTGTAAATTCTTCCGCGACAATGATCGACAAGACCCCGATATTCTTGAGGGTCGCCTTGAGCATCCTCGCCTTGCGGATGAAGAACTGGATTTCGTCGGCGGTAAGCCGCCCCTCAGCGAACACGTCGGCGACAATGAAGCCGGGCTTGCCGCCCGGACCCTGGAGCGGAAGCAGGTAGCTCGGGCCGGCGAAATCGAAGGCGAAGGGGCCGATGGGCTGGAGTTCTTCGTCGCCGCGGATGCGGATCAGATTGTAGCTCGCAAATCCGATCTTCCTCGCCCATTCGCGCATTCCGTCGAGCAGAATCCCCTCTGTGAGGTCGCGGGCTCTTAATCCTGCAGGCGTGCCGAAAGCCAGCGACGGCGCGAGCTCGAAGCATCGGCCGTGGTCGATATTATGTATTTCCTTGATGAACCCTGCGGCGATCAGGCGTTGCGCGACCGTCTCGACTGGCAGCTGTCCGCGCTGCGGGATGACCGTCGCGCCGCTGATCGACGCGAATTGGTCGGCACGGATGAGGCCGCCGCGTGCGATCATGCCATCGACCGATGCAGCGAAGACCGAATTGGTCGCGCGCATGTCGCGAATGAAATTCTGCCAGAAGCGTTCGCTGTTCCTATCCTTGTCGAGATAGAGAAAGGCTTCGCGCTTGGGCAGCATCGGGACTGGAAAGCGGCGTATCGGTTTGGCGACCCGAGCGACGCGCTGGCGCGCTGCCTCTGGGCTCGCTCCGGCAGCGACGAGCGCCTCTACAATCAGCGACGAACGCGATGGGCCATGATCTGAAAGAAATTGCGCGATGGTGGTCATGATCGATGTCACACTGCTTAATTTATTAATTTAACTACCTTGTGCCTCCTGGTTTTTCAACCTTCGATATGAACTCAAATTTTTCAAATACTTAACGAGATGATTTTTGGACGTCCGCGCGGCGCGATGTCACAGAGCCATTTCGAACGACTGAAAATCGTCGCCGCACGCTGCAGCCGCAACCGCGCTGGGCCTTCGCTCGGTCAGTGATGGTAGAGCGGGAATTGCCGTGCGGTGGTCGGGCATTCGCACGGGGCGAGCACCGATATCGCGCGCGGCAGAATCCGGAAATGCGCCGGCGTCGCGGTGACGATCTCACCGTCAGTGTTCACCGGCATCGGCCGCCGCGTCTCGATATCGAACTCGACGCATTTGGCGGTGCGCACTTCCTTCCACGCGCCATGTGTGCCAGACCGGAAGGCCCGGAGCATGAGGGCGAGCTTCCAGAGGTTTTTGACCTCGAGACTATAAAGATCGAGCGTGCCGTCATCGATTGCGGCATTTTCCTCGACGACATTACCTCCGCCATAGAGGCGCCCGTTGCCGATCGCGACCTGGTAGGTGCTGACGGTCCTCGACTCGCCCTTCTCCCTGATCCTCGCCCGGAACCTCTGGGCGGCCAGGATGACCCGCAGCGCGGCGACGGCATAGCCGAGGCGGCCGAATCTTTTCTTGATCGCTGGGTCGAGCTTCTGCGCAAGTTCGCTGCTGATCCCGATACTCGCGACATTGAAGAAGGCATGGCCATTGACCGTGCCGACATCGATCCGTCGGCTGTGACCCTCGACAATAACGTCGGCCGCCGCCGCGAAGTCGAGCGGGATCGACAGGGTGCGCGCCAGGTCATTCGCGGTTCCGGCGGGAATGATTCCCAGCGGCAGGTCGCTCTCGATCACCGCGGGCGCAGCGGATGAGATCGAACCGTCGCCGCCGCACACGACAATGATATCGGCGGTCTGATGCAGCCGTGTCACGTCGCGTGCGATTTCGGGCAAGCTCTCGAACGGCTCGACCGTCACCAGGAGGCCGCCGGTAGCGAGGCGCTCGCGAACGGGAACGAGCGCCTGCTCGCCCTGCCGCGCCTTCGCATTGTGCAGCACGAGGGCGCGCGTACCTTTGGGCCACGGCATCGACACGATCCTGTTCAGCAGAGTTACGACCGTCGAGCGCGTGCCTTCAGAAGAACCACGTCCGATAGAGCAGGCCTATATATCGCCGCGACGAGGCCGGGAAGCATCCGTATCGATGCAGCTCCCTTTTCGGCTTCGTCATATCCTTGGCGCGATCGCTCGCCCTGATCGCTCTTCCGTTGTCGAAGTTCGACCGGTCCCACCCAGGAGCGCTCCGCCAATCTGGTCGGCGGCGGCGCCCGCGCAAGCGAGGCTTAGCCTCACTCCTCCGCTGCGCTTCGGCCCTTCGGGTGCGCAAGCGCCTCAAGCCGCTGACCCGTCCGGCTGCACGCCCGGGATGGTCCCGGGCAAATCAGCAGGAGTATCGACATGGCGAGCATCGGCATCGTCAGCGGCAGCATCGAGAAGGGTTTTGTGGGCCAGCTCATCACGCTGTCGATCAAGGCACCGGTCGAGATACGCCCCAACCGCGGCAAGGCGAGCGATGTGCAGCCCGACTATCGCGTTTGGTCAGATGGTGTCGAAATCGGCGCCGGCTG
This sequence comes from uncultured Sphingopyxis sp., assembly GCA_966250105.1. GTDB lineage: Bacteria > Pseudomonadota > Alphaproteobacteria > Sphingomonadales > Sphingomonadaceae > Sphingopyxis. The sequence continues at coordinate 29,230 of CBINGC010000008.1, forward strand.
GATCCGCATCGCCGAGCAATCGGGCCGTCCCTATGTGTCGCTGTCGCTCGCGACCCCCGAGTTCGGGCCGCGGCGTATCTACGCCAATCTCGGGCGGGCCGCGAGGCAGGATCGCGACGATGTTTTCGCGATCATCTGGACACCCGCCGACTGAGCGGCAGCCATCTTGCGGCACCCTTGCGCATCGGAACAATCTTCCGGGTGCAAGGGTGCCGCCACCTTGTTAGGGTGACCCCAATGCAGAGCAGCCTCGAACATCTTCCCCCGCACAAGCAACGCGAGATCGAGCGCGTCGTCGAGATCATCTTCGAGGAATTCGAGGATGCGCTGGCGCTCGCGACGCAGGACTGGAAGCGCAAGGGCCGCATCTCCAAGATCGTCCTCTATGGCAGCTATGCGCGGGGTGGCTGGGTCGACGAGCCGCACACGGCGAAGGGCTATCAGTCGGACTATGACCTCCTGATCATCGTCAACGACAAGCGGCTGACCGATCGGGCGGACTATTGGTCGAAGCTCGACGATCGGCTCATTCGTGAGTTGTCGGTGACGAAGCGGCTCCGCACGCCTGTGAATTTCATCGTTCACAGTCTCGACGAGGTGAATTCCGGACTTACGCAGGGGCGCTATTTCTTTATCGACGTCGCTCGTGACGGGATCGCGCTGTACGATGCCGATGGCAGGGAACTCGCCGAGCCCAAGCCGATGACGCCGCATGCCGCGCTTGAGATGGCGCGCGAGTATTTTGACGAGTGGCATTCAACAGCGGGGCACTTCGCTGGATCAGCGGCACACGCCATCGAGCAGGGCTGGTTGAAGAAGGCTGCATTTGATTTTCATCAGGCGGCCGAGCGTCTCTACAATTGCGTCTTGCTGGTCTGCACGTCGTATTCGCCGCACATCCACAACCTAGCATTTCTACGTGGTCAAGCGGAGCGGATCGACGACCGATTATTTGAGGCTTGGCCACGCGAGGCGAAAGCCGACCGATCGCGCTTCGAGAAGCTGAAGGAAGCGTACATCAAGGCGCGCTACTCTAAGCATTACGCGATCACCGCCGACGAACTGGAATGGCTCGGCGCGCGGGTTCAGCATCTCGCCGATATCGTCGAGACTATTTGCCGTGACCGCATCGCTGAGCTTGAGGCAACAGCGCGTCAGGCAGGCTGAGACCCGCTACTTTTTCCCGCGGAACTGCTCGAATTTAGCCTTTCCCTCGGCGGTCTCAACCGCGACATTGGCATTGCTGCATTCATCGCCGCGCATGTCGCCCGCCGTGCAGCTTTGGACGACGTCGCGTGCCTCATCGAGATTAACCTCGAAATATTGAATGCTGCGCGGCTCGGGCTCAGCGCATGCTGACAGGGTCGCCAGGCTGGCGATCGCCAGCATCTTGAAATCGATCATCACTACCTCCGATGAACGAACCTAGCGCCGACGGTCAGGTCCATGCAGGGGCGTGGCGGCAGATAGAACCAGATTGGGGCTAATTGTCTCGGTCTCTTCATGCCTTCGATCATGATCGAGAGTGGAATGCCGCCGTGGCTATGGCGCGGGAGCGGCCACAATGGATACCGTGCCCGCATCGCTTACGAACAGCACCGTCAAGCGCAGCCTGTCCAATCCGCCTCCGATTTCCTGGGCGAGGGTCCGATATCGAGGGAAATCGGGAAACGCCAAGGCGATCGTGGCGTGCGGATACTCATTTTGCAGTCGCATGCCCTTGAGCAAGGCGTGCGAGAACCATTGCTGGGCTTGCAGGGAAGGACTGGTGCGCTTCTTCTCTCCTGCGCGTCTCGGATCGCGATACTGTGCCGAGGGATAGCCTTTGACCTCGACCAGCAGCGTCGCTCCCGACCGCTCGGCGTGGATGTCAGGCCCCGGTTCGCGCGTTGCTGTGTCCGCACACTTGACGATCGTCCATCCCTCTTTGATGAAATGTGCCGCGAGCCTCTCGACGACATTCCCCTCCCAGAACCAGTCTGTCGGGAGGATAGTGGGCAGCTTCGTGGCCCTCTCCGAATGTGCGTCGGTCACTGGTCCGGTTTCGCCAGCAACAGGGAAATTGCCGATCTTGCCTTGCTCGTTGGCGCGCCGTTGAAGATGGCCGCTTTGAACCAATGCCCTGCAAATCTGATTGACGGTCTGGCGTCGTGTGATTTGGAGCGCTTGCGCAATTTCGTCATCGTCACGGTCAGCAAACCGGCTCACGAAATCCAACACGCGTTCCCGATGCCCCATGCCCGGAGAGTGGGAGGCGGTTTCGGTCAATTCAAGCGCTTTCGGCGTTGCGCGGAGCTCAGTCGGCTGCTGGAGCAGCCTTGGAAATCGCAGCTCATCTCATTTTCTCCGCTTATTCGGATAATTTGAGATAATCGGAGGCGGTCGCGAATGGTCGGAATTGGCTCCGAAGATTTTTCTCATTTTTTTAATGCAAATTTTCTGCGCAGCAAATATCAACGTTTTTCCGAATATTCACTTTTATAGTGATTTTTGCTGGGCACAAAATATGGCCGAATTTGAAAATTCCGAGCGCGAATTGCTCGATGCACTTTTGGAGGCGCTTTTGGCGCTTCCGCAATCGCATGCGCAAATCGAACAATCTGAAGTCAAAATCGGGCCTCGAGGCCAAGCCGATGCGCTGATCGGTGCATTTATCGGCCGACAGCCGCTCCTGCTGCTCGTGGAAATCAAGGCGCAGCTCTTTCCACGCGATGTGCGCGAAGCAATCTGGCAGCTTCGGAATAATCAGGCCCATCTCAGCAATTCCGATGACGATCGGGAAATCATTCCCTTTTTTGTCGCCCGTGCGATCTCGCCGGGCGCTCGCGAGATTTTTCGGGAAGAGCGCGTCGGATATTTCGACCTCGGAGGCTCGCTTTATATTCCGGGCAAAAAGGCATTTATATTTCTCGATAAACCGGCTCCGAAAAAAGGGACGAAGAAATTCGATTCCATTTTTCAGGGGCAAAAAGCGCGCGCACTCCATGAAATTTATGAGAGGCGGCAGGACTGGCTGGGCGTGAAGGATCTCGCCGATGCGAGCGGTGTTTCGCCAGCCACGGCTTCCGAGACCCTCACGGAACTCGAACGGCGCGAGTGGGTCGATGTGCAGGGCGCGGGTCCGTCGAAACAGCGTCGACTGCGCGCCGCACGGCCCCTTCTCGAAACCTGGACCAGCTATGCGAGCGATCAGAAGGCACCGACGGTGCGGCGCTACTATGTTCCGAAAGGGAGTGACGCACTGGAACTGGCGCTGCGCCTTGATCAGGCGTGCGACGAGGCGACGGCCGCCTATGCGGTCACCGGCGAAGTCGCCGCTCAAATCTATGCCCCCTATCTTTCTTCCATCTCGCAGCTTCGTTGCCGGATCGAGCCTGGGCAGAAGATGATCGAGGCGCTGCTCAATCTCGACGCGCGGCCGGTCGCAGAGGGGTGGAACCTCGGCATCATCGAGGCGAAGAGCCGGCGCGATGTCGTGGTCGGCCAACGGATCGATGGCGTCTGCTACGCGCCGCCGCTGCAGGTCTATCTCGACCTGCTCCAGGCGTCCGGCCGTTCCCGTGAAATGGCGATGCACCTCCGTAGCGAATGTCTGGATAAATAATGCCCAAACCACAGACGATCAGCGGCTATGAGGACATGGTCACCGACGCGTGCGAGCGCGTGCTGGTCACGCTCTTGCGCGGGCTCGGGCCATGGAAGGATTCGGTCTTCCTCGTCGGCGGACTCGCGCCGCGCTATCTCGTGACCGCAAGGCCGCCGAAGGTCCCGAAACATGCGGGTACGGGTGACGTCGATATCGTCGTCGACGTCGGAATCCTCACGACGACCGAAGCCTACAGCACGCTAGAAGAAAATCTAAAGGCGATGAACTTCGAGCGCGCCGAGAACGACAAGGGTGCGAAGCAATCCTGGCGGTGGCGCGCCGAGATCGAGGACGGCACGACGATGATCCTCGAGTTTCTGGCGGACTCACCGGAACTTGGAGGCGGCAAGGTCAAGGAACTTCCTTCGGACGGAAATGTCTCGGCGTTGAACATACCCCACGCTTCCATGGTGTTCGACCATCACGGGACCGTCGAAATCACGGCGGACCTTTTGAACGGCAAGGGGCGAGCCACCGAGGTCGTGCGCTACGCCGACATCGTCACCTTCACCTGTCTCAAGTCCTTTGCCTTCGACCAGAGGTTCGAGCGGAAGGATGCGCACGACCTGATCTACTGTATCGAGAATCTGGAAGGTGGCGTCGGCGCGGCGCAAGCCGCATTCGGAGCGGCACTGACCGGTCCGCATGCCGATGCCATATGCGAGGCGCTTGCCCGCTTGGCGGTTCGCTTCCGCGATCCCAATCCCGACGAGAGCTATTTGCGCGACGGACCGGTCGCCGTCGCAAGCTTCGAAGACGACGAAGCCGATGTATCGGCCGACCCCGATCTGCTGAACGCCCGGATCCTGCGGCAGCGACATGCCGCAGAAATTATGGCCGACTTCCTCAAGGCTTTCGAAATCTGATGACGAAGGCTGTGATCGCAGTTTCGTTCCGGCGCATTTCAGGAGCTTGACCGTGAACAAAGCGATCATAGTCGGCGCAAGTTCAGGGATCGGCCGAGAGCTGGCGATGCTGCTCTCGCGTCATGGCTACTCGGTTGGCGTCACCGGTCGGCGCTGGGACCTGCTCGCCGATCTCGCTGGCAATTCTCCCGGTCCAGTAATTTACGAGGCGTTCGACGTTGCTGATGTGGACGCGATGCAGCGCGGGTTCGGCGCTTTGATCGAGCGGCTTGGCGGGCTCGACCTGCTGGTGATCAGTGCCGGGGTTGGCCACATAAATGCCGATCTTGCTTGGGAGGCGGAGCGCGAGACGATCGCAGTGAATGTCGACGGTTTCGCGGCTGCGGCCAATATCGGCATGCAGCACTTCATCGCCCAAGGCACGGGGCATCTGGTCGCTATTTCGTCGATCGCGGGATTGCGGGGCGGCGGCGACGCGCCTGCCTACAATGCGTCCAAGGCCTTCGTCTCCAACTATATGGAGGGGCTACGCCAGAACATGGCACGCCGGGGCTTGCCGATTGCAACGACCGACGTGCGGCCCGGCTTCGTCGACACCGCGATGGCGAAGGGCGACGGACTCTTCTGGGTTGCTTCGCCTGAAAAGGCGGCAAACCAGATCTACAGCGCCATTCGCGCCCGCAAATCTCATGCCTATGTCACCAAACGCTGGCGGCTCGTCGCGGCCCTGATGAAATTTCTGCCGAACGCGATCTACGACCGCCTCTAGCCGATCGCGCCTCCGGTCAGGGCATCTGCATGAGGGCGCTGACCTATCGAGACTGTTAACTAAACGACGCCGTAGATTGTGGCACGCCGCTTGAACGCCTCCGCCGATCCTTCGAGAATATCGCAAGCGAATTGACGGGTGTCGGGATGGTCGATCGAGCCACTCGATACGATCCGCCCAATGTCATCCTGCGCCTTCAGCACGATGATTTGTTCCGCATCCCCCAGCACAGCGATATTCGCATTATGGGTTACGATGATCACCTGACGTCTCTCTTTTGCCCGGCGAAGGACGGGAACAAGCGTTTGATAAATGAACTCGCTGTCCAGATGATCTTCGGGCTGATCGATGATGAGTGGACGGTTCGATTCCGCTGAGAGCATGAGGGCAAGCAACACGGACTGTTTCTGCCCCAGGCTAAGCCGGCTGAAATCCCGGATCATCGGCTGCGGCCTGCCGACCATGGACTTTGCGACGATCAACTGCGGCTTGTCGCTAACTTCGACTGCCTGAAGCTTGTACATAACCTCAGGCGGCGACAGGTTATCGATGATGGATTGGGCATCGGCGTCGGAGAAGACCGTTGAGCCGTCCTTCTCCTTCACGCCCTTGATTGTTGCCTTGTCCTTCTTCAGCACGGCTTGCACCAATACAGGCAATGACAGAGTTTCGATCAGCAACTCTGCCCTCGGTACCCGCGACGTCCGCCAGCTCATCGCCTCACTGATGACGGAGCTGCCCGACGGTGAATATGCGCTGTGAAGAAACTTCAGCGACACGCTGAGGTCGGTCAGGACCGCCTTGAGAGTGTTGCTCGCCTTGACACCATACGCGCTTCGCTTGGTTGCAATCCGTTGTCGAATTTCCCAGCGCTTCTTCACGAGTTCGGCGCGTTCCTTTCGTGCTCGGTCGAGGGCGGGCTCCCATGTTTTCAGCTTCCGTAGGCGCTCGGTCAACTTGGCCTCGTCAGTGGACAGGCTATTGATGAATACAATGTCGAGGCGGACCCCGCTTTGCTCGAGCGCTTCGCGTTTCTGATCGATTTCGGCCTTGGCCGCGGCTTCCTTGACGCGCCATGCGGCCAATTCGCGTTCCATAACTGTGCCGAGGGCCTTGGCTGCGTCTTGAAGATCTGTTTCCGCGGCAACGACCTTCGATTTGAAAGCCGACGCTTGAGTTGCGATGGCTTGATACTCGTCGCCGCCAATGGTGAGGTCGGCAGGATCGACAGATGTCTCGATACTCTCGATACACTCCCGAAGCGCCTCGTTGGAGGTAAGTCCGAGAAGCTCATCCAGATCACGGCGAAGCGATGAGCGAACCTCCTTCTCCTTTTCAAGCTTTCGGATGAGGGCGATCACCTCTTTGCCCTTTTGTGCTTCGAGCGCGGCCAACTGGGACTTCTTATATTTGAGATCGCGGTCCACGCCCGGAATGAGAGCGACATATTCCGTAGCCTTTTTGAGCTCGGCTTCGGAATCTAGAAGCGCCTGCCGAACTTCCCTTTCTTCCTTGAGGTCGGCCGAAACTCCGATGAAACGATCGAGGAAGCTCAACAATCCCGCAGGGTCGGCAGTGGCATTCTGGCTGATCGTCGCAGCCTCGCTCTGCGCATAACATTCGACCGCGAAATGGGGTAGCAATGCCTCCGGATCATCGGGATCCTCGACGTTGGAATCGCGGCGTCGCTGCATCCTTATCGTCTGCCCCGACTGGTCATTGACCACGAGATCTATGAGGTCAGGCCAAACCTCAGAGTCCACCACATCACCAGCACCGGAATGACCCGTCAGACAACGAATTGCTTCGAAGGTCGTCGACTTACCGGTGCCACGCCCCCCGATGATGCAGTTGAGGTTCGGGCTGAAATGCACACCTTGATCGCTGAGGAAGCCGCCGTGCATGGCCAATGCCCGCACCATCGGAATCCGTGCCGGCACATCTTCCTCAATACGTACACGGGCATCGCTGTCTTGCAGCGCAAGCCGCAAAGCGTCGAAATTGACCTCCTGCATCTTGTACCGGGTGACCTTGCGGTCGCCGGCGGCGTTTCGTCCCAACGCATTGAGGGTATGGGAGTCCGAATTGAGTAGCCGCGCCAGAAATTGCGACTTTCCAAGGCCGAGGGCATCTATCCGTTGGCGGCCAAGGGTCTTTCTATCGCCATCGGGGTCGAGGTCCGAATAGGAGATTTCGCTGTCGGCACGCTTCAGTTCGATTCCGAGAAGGGCTGCATGGCAAATTATGTCTTTCTTGTGGGGCGGGTTGCCCGGAATTTCCGTTTCTAGGCCCTTCCCGCCATCGACATGTGCGAGGATCGCAAATCCACCGCCCTGTTTCACAAGATCAAGAATATCCACGACGCCATTCGAGCACCGCGAGTTCGCGGTATTTCGATCGGCAAGCGAAAGCTTCGCATGAAAGCGCGTCAGCGCGTCCAATGTAGCAAAATAACAAAGCAGGTGGCCATGAGGCGTCGACAACTCGACGGCGGGAACGACGAGCAGGCCGGTTCCGTTCGCAGCTTCAATCGCTGGCCCGACACCTCCGATTTCGTTGTGATCGGCAATCGCGATAATGTCCAAGCCCTCCGACCTCGCGGTCGCGACAATTGCTTCCGGGGTAGCGGTTGCGTCGCTGACATCATGGGAGCCCGCGATGCTATGAATATGAAGATCGCCACGGAAGAACCGGGCGCCGTTGTCCAGGGCCAGAGCCTGAGTGATATCCATTATGCCCTCCCGACGCCTTTTTAGGCTTTCTAACCTGTTAGTTCAGCATGAACATTCCGCGGCTAGGTTCATAAAGGCAATGACCGAGAGGCACCACTCAAGTTCAAAAGCTTTTTGCTCCACATCGGCTCGCTCTTTCGTCGGGAAGGCCATTGATCGCGTCGGACAACTTCGCCGCGCATATTGAGCAGTTTCTTGAGTTTCCAGAGGTTCGGTCACGACGACGGAACTATCGGCCCGAGGCGCCGTTGCTCTCCTTGTCCCGGCAAGGAAATCATCATGGCAAGCGCACCGCCCGACCCGCATCCCGATTCTCCGCCGACCGGCCCCGAGCAAGTTCCGGAGCAGGTTCCCCTTCCTGATGACGACGGCCGGGAAAGTGTCGAGGATGTACCCGAAGCGGAATGATTGGCGGGCATAGCGCGTCGCCTGTGGCAGAGCGGCGCGCCGATTCAGCGAGCAGAAATGGTAAGCCCCGCTACATCTCTGCAGCGGGGCTTCCCTAGATTGCATCCGAAGATGCCATCAAATTCTGCCATTCTTTCGTCTGGACAGGTAAATGAAACGTGCCGGGCGCGCGATGGTTCCGCGGCCTTCTTCGATGCCCGGAATTTTTCTAGCGCCGCAGCGTGACCGCGATCGGGCAATGGTCCGAATAATGCTTCTCGCCGGGCGCATAGAGCGTCTCGCTGAACCCCGTCCGGTCGGCAGCGGCGCGCCGGTCGAGCACGATATGATCGATGAAACTGTCGTAACGCGGATCGCAGGCCGGCGGCTTGCCCGCGTCGGCGAGGGTCAGATCGGCGTTCGCCGGATCACCATCGTCGATTTCGGTCCAGATCATATCGCCGGGAAGCGCGAGCCGGCGGTTCCAGTCTCCAAGCACCGCGAAGCGGTCGGGCCCGGCGGCGGCCCCATCGATCCAGGCTTCGAGCGCCGGAATCTGATCCTGGAATATGGGGCAGGCCTTCGCCTCATTCCCGGCAAAGCAGCCTGACTTGAGGTGGATGCCGAGAAGGCGGATCGGTGCGCGGCCCTCGGGTCGGAGCGTGATGTCGACGCCCGAACGAAGCTGCTCGTTGCCGCGCATCAGCGAGGTTACATCCACATGGCGATCGAAGGCCATGTACTTGCGGATAGCGAAACCGACCGCCTGGCGGATCACCATCTGCGACGGGAACTTGCCGCCGCAGGTGCCGCCCGGGGAACCCTTCCGCGCTTCCATGATCACGACATATTTGGCGGGGTCGAAGACCCGCGCCGCGGCTTCTTCATTCTCGGCCTCCTGAAAGGCGATCACATCGGCATCGAGGCCGTCGGCGATTCGGCGCATCGCTGCATAGTCGCTGTCATCCCTTGGGTTGCAGCCCACGCCATTCAGTTCGGCCAGAAATTCGAGATTCCAGCTCGCAAGCTTGAGCGGTTTCGATGGGATAGTCGGGTTTGCGGGTGCGGAGGTCGCGGGCGCGCAAGCAGTGGCAAGCAGGAGAAGCGCGGATGCGATGAGGCGGTGGGGTAGCATCGGCCGCTACTGCCGCACGTCGCCACCGAGTGCAACTCGCCGTTCCGCGCCTTGGCGCGGCGCAGATGGCGCCGATCCGTCCGCGGCGCTATAGCGCCCGCCCGGCCGGGATCCTTCCGGTCGCTCAAGGAGATGATTTTATGAACCACGCCGAACTGTCGGACAGCGTCGCAACCGCACTTGGTCTGAGCAAGGCCGATGCGAAGAAGGCTGTCGATGCCGTTTTCGCCGCGATCACCGACGCCGCCGCCAAGGGCGACGAAGTCTCGGTGAACGGCTTCGGCAAGTTCAAGGTCAAGGAATCGGCCGCGCGCGAAGGTCGTAACCCCTCGACCGGCGAAACCATCCAGATTGCGGCTTCGAAGAAGCTGACCTTCGGCGCCGCGAAGGCCGTCAAGGACCGTCTGAACGGCTGAGCCGGTACGTCCCGCCGGTGTGCCGACGGGACGGCCGCGCGGCGGCATGTCGGGCGCGGCATCTGATGAGCGCGCTCTGGCCTCGCAGGCTCGGCCAGGGGTCGCACTTTTGTTTTGGCCGCGCGGCACACTCGGCTCGCTATCCTTGCGGTGCGTCGGCTAGGCACGGACGCGCATCGCACGCCGCCCCGCTGCGGGCTCGCCAAGAGTGCGGTTGTGCGGGCCCTGCGGGCCGGCGACATCATGATCTAGAGCGGAAGCTCTGCCTGTTTGCGCAAAGGCTCAACGAACAGCGTATGACGCGGTGGTTCCTCGAACAGCAGCTCGTTCGGCAGGCTGCCGTCGAGCCAATGGTTCGCGTCGCGCCGCTGGATGATCACGCCGTGGCGCGACTGATAAGGAATGACATCGGCGCCCGCCGGGATGGTGAGGATGCGGTAGGACAGCGGCCAGTCGGCAAGTGGCGGGTCCCACACTGCGGCGAGATAGAAGAAATTGCCGCTGTCGAGCGTCACCCGGTAGCGGTGGTCGCCGGTTCCCATGCGGAACTCGGACGCCGGGATCAGGCAGCGGCGCGCCGGGAAGGCACGGCCCTCGGCGCGCACGAAACGATAATTGATCCCGTCGTTGAACCGCGGGTCGGAACCCCAAACCGCTTTGACCATTTCGATCTCGGTCATATTGTCGGGATTGCGCCGGACGAGCGCCTGCACGCCTCCGCTCGGGGCGTCGGGATCGAAAGGGGTTGGCGCGATACCCATATGTGGAACATAATGGGAACGATGTTGAGTCGCAAGGGCGAGGGGACCGACGCGCATGTGCAATGATTATCGGCTCGAGGTAGACATCGCGTCGATCGCCGAAGACTTCGACAACCTCCAGATCAAGATCGATATGCCCGAGGGCGCACCGAACGTGCCGGCGCGCGAGGATGTCCGCATCACCGATACCGCGCCGATCGTGAAGAGCAGCGACGGCGCCTCCGCCGGATCGATTGTCAACCGGCGCTGGAGTTGGCCCGGACAGGGCGGCAAACCGGTCTATAATGTGCGCTCGGAGCGCCGCGATCTCGGCATGCAGCGATGCCTCGTCCTCTGCGACGGTTTCTATGAGTTCACCGATCCCACCGACCCCGCGCAGAAGCGGCTCGATAAGTGGCTCTTCACGCTGAAGAATCATCGCTGGTTCTGCATGGCTGGCGTCTGGCGCGACAGCCATGTCGGCGAAGCCTTCAGCCTCCTGACGATGGACGCCGGACCGGATATCGCCCCCTATCATCATCGCCAGATCATTCCGCTGGCCCGCGATCAATGGGCGGCCTGGCTCGATCCGCGCGTTCCGGCCGAGGACATATTGAAATGGCTTCCCGAGGGCCGCCTCGAGGTGACGCAGGTATATGGCAAGCCGCCCGCGCAAGGCGCTCTTGCCTTATGACGAACGATGAGGGGCTCGATCTGTTCGTGACCGCGCAGGAGCAAATCTACGCGCGCGCGCTCGGCGAGATTCGCCGCGGCAAGAAGAGCTCGCACTGGATGTGGTTCATATTCCCGCAGCTGGCCGGTCTAGGGCGGAGCGCGATGGCGCAGCTCTATGGCATCGGTGGAGCCGATGAAGCCCGCGCCTATCTGGCGCACCCGCTGCTCGGCGCGCGCTATGTCGCATGCGTCGAGGCGCTTCAGGATCTCGTCGGCAGCGACCCGGTCGCGGTTTTCGGCGACGTCGATGCGGTGAAACTTCGCTCGTCGCTGACGCTCTTCGAGTCGGTGAGCGGTGATCGGCTGTTTTCCGCGGCGCTCGATCGCTGGTTCGGAGGCGAGCGCGATTCGCACACCTTGGACCGCCTGGTTGCCGACCCATCATAAAGCCCGCTTTTCCGCCGCTCTTGGCAGCTTGCTTGACGAATGGCTGGACTCTCTAGAACATAAGGAGAACATTTGAAGTGATGTTGCCCGATGACTGCCGTACCGACTGCCCCTTACCGGCCATCCGCCGAACAGCTCGCGACGCTTCGCGAGGCGGTCGCGCGCGTCGCTGCGGCGCGCGGGCCGGTGCTGCCCTTTGGGATCGGCCCGCTCGATCATCTGCTCGCCGGCGGCGGGCTCGATGGCGCGGGCCTGCACGAGGTCGCGGGCGCGTCGGCAAGCTGGAGCGATGACGCGGCCGCCACGCTCTTTGCCGCCGGGATTGCCGCCCGCTTCGCGGCGTCTCCCGGCGTCTCGGCCCTCTGGGCGCTGACGCGGTTCGATCTCTACGCGCCCGGTCTTGAGCAGGCCGGGCTTGCGCCCGGTCATATCCTCTACGCGCAGGGCACATCCGATCGCGATCTCCTCGCGATGTGCGAGGATGCGCTACGCGATGGTTCGCTCGCCTGCGTCGTTGCCGAAGTGAAAGCGGCCGATCAGACCGCGACGCGCCGGCTGCAACTGGCCGCATCCGAGGGCAACACGCCGATGATCCTCTATCGCCGGTACCGGCGTTACGGCCAATGCCCGCTCGCCGATCCGTCGCTCGCAATGACCCGCTGGCGCATCGGCACCTTGTCGTCGGGCCGCCTCGCCTCGCCCGGTGTCGGGCGCGGGCGCTGGAACGTCGAGCTGGTCCGGCAGCGCGGCGGGCCGCCTTTTTCCCTCGAACTGGAGGCGTGCGATGACCAGGGTCGCCTCGCTCTTCCTGCCGCAACTGCCGATCGAGCGGTTGCGCCGGGCAGAACGGACACCGTCGCATTCGGGCACGCCGCCTGATCGGGCGCGGGCTGGTCCGCGCTTCCCCGAGCCTGTCGACGACAATCCCGGCACCTGTTCGGTGCCGCGCGGCGGCGGCTGGCGTCCGGGCGCGCGCTGGGCGCAAGGCACGCACTCCGGCGGGCCGTCGCTCGACGCACTCCCGGCGCACCAGCGACCGACGATGCGCGAGCTGGGACGGCGGAGCGAAGCTGCCGCACCGGTGTTCCGGGCGTTGCGCTCGGACGACGGGATGTCGGGCGGGATCGCTGCGCCGCTGCCGCCGCTCTGGGGCATCCATCCGACGATCGTCGTCGCGCGGACCGGGCAGCGCGATGTCGTGACGGCCGCCTGTCCCGCCGCGCTCGATCTCGGCCTCGTGCCCGGCATGGCGGCCGCCCATGCCCGCGCACTCGTATCCGATCTCGAAGTACTCGATGCCGCACCCGACGCCGATCGCGCGTGGCTCGATCGCCTTGCGCTCCACGCGGCCCGCTGCTGGACGCCGACGGCGGCAGTATCGGGTACCGACGGGCTGTGGCTCGACCTGTCCGGCACGACGCATCTCTTCGGCGGCGAAGAGCGTTTCGCGGCGCGTCTGCTCGGTTTTCTGCGGCGCCTCGGTTTCACCGCGCGTGTCGCGATCGCCGGCACGCCGGGCGCTGCGCACGCGCTCGCGCGCTATGGCGGCGCGGGCGTGCGGATCTTGCCGGAAGGAGGCGAGAGCGAGGCGCTGGCGCCTTTGCCGCCGGCGGCGCTCCGGCTGGCGCCGGAGGCGCTCGCCGCGGCGGCACGCTTCGGGATCGAGCGGATCGCCGATCTTTATCCGATGCCGCGCGGGCCCTTGGCCCGGCGGCTCGGGCGCGGCGCGGTCGAGCGGCTCGATCAGGCGCGCGGGTTCGTACCCGAGCCGATCGTTCCGGTCGTCCCGTTCGACATGCCCGAGGCGCGCCGTTCCTTGCTCGAGCCGATCGGGACCGCCGAGGCGATCGAGCAGGTCATCGCCGACCTGCTCGGCGATCTCGTGCTCGCGCTGCGCAAGCGCAGTCTTGGCGTGCGGAGCCTCGTCTTGCGCTGCGACCGGCTCGACATGGGCGCGCAGTTCATCACGGTCGGGACAGCGCGTGCGACGCGCGATGCAAAGCATCTGCTGCGCCTGTTCAGGCTCCGGATCGACCGGATCGAGCCGGGGCTCGGGATCGAGACAATGGTTCTCGCGGCGCCGCAGGTCGAAGCGCTGGTGCCCGAGGCGATAGCCGCCGCGCTCGACACGGCACGCCAGGCGCCCGACCTCGCGCCGCTCGTCGATGCGCTGGCCGGCCGCGCCGGCGATGCCGCGCTGTTCCGCCTGTCCGCGATCGAAAGCGATGTCCCCGAGCGCGCGATCGTGCGCGCCGGGCCTTTGGCCAAGCCCGCCGGCTGGCCCGTCTGGCCGCGGCCGATCCGGATGCTCGCGCGGCCCGAGGCGCTGTCGGGCGTCGTCGCCTTGCTTCCCGACCATCCGCCGCGCCGCTTCGCGTGGCGCGGGCGGATCTATGCTGTGGTCGCAGGCGATGGTCCCGAGCGGATCCATGGCGAATGGTGGCGTCGTCCCGGCGAGATGTGGGCGGTTCGCGACTATTTCCGGGTCGAGGCGACAAGCGGCGAGCGTTTCTGGCTCTTTCGCCGCGGCGACGCGATCACCGACAAGACGGGTGACCTCAGCTGGTACGTGCACGGCGTGTTCGGATGACGGACCCCGTTACGACATATGTCGAACTATACGCCACGAGCCATTTTTCCTTTCTGCGGGGGGCCTCTTCGCCCGAGGAATTGTTCGCGGCCGCCGCTTCCCAAGGCCATTCGGCCCTCGGGCTTTGCGACCGCGGTAGCGTCGCCGGCATGGTGCGCGGCCTGTCAGGACAGGAAGCAACCGGCGTCCGGCTGATCGCCGGGACGCGCGTCGACCTCCGCGACGGTCGCTCGATCCTCCTCTACCCGACCGATCGCGCGGCCTGGTCGCGGCTGACCCGGCTGCTCTCCTTGGGCAAGGGGCGCGGCGGCAAGGGCAATTGCTGGCTCGACTGGCCCGATGTCGCGGCCGCGGCCGAGGGCCTCGTCGCGATCCTCCTGCCCGGTGAGGCCGACGAGCAGGCGCGGCTCGATCTCGCCGAGCTGCGCGGCGCCTTCGGCCCGCGCGCCTTTCTCGCGCTCGCGCTGCGCCGCCGGCCCGGCGACTTCGCGCGGCTTCGCGCGCTCGATGCGCTGGCGCAGGAAGTGGGGGTGCGGAGCGTCGCGCTCGGCGACATCCTCTACCATGCGCCCGAGCGCCGGCCGCTGCAGGACGTGCTGACCGCGATCCGCGAGAAGACTACGGTCGATGCGCTCGGGTTCAAGCGCGAACGCTTCATGGACCGGGCGCTGAAGTCGCCCGCCGAGATGGAAAGGCGCTTCGCGCTCTTTCCCGACGCGATCGCGGCGAGTGCCGACATCGCGGCGGCGTGCCGCTTCGACCTCGCCGAGATCAAATATCAATATCCCTATGAGGAAGTGATGGCGGGCCGAACTGCCCAAGAGGCGCTCGCCGCGCTGGCCGAGGAAGGCGCGGCGCGCATGTTTCCGGGCGGCGTTCCGCCTGCCTACCGGAAACAGATCGACCATGAGCTGCGCCTGATCGGTGAGCTCGGTTACGCGCCCTATTTCCTGACCGTGAATTCGATCGTCGCCGAGAGCCGGCGCCGTGGCATCCTGTGCCAGGGCCGCGGGTCGGCCGCGAACAGCTGCGTCTGCTTCCTGCTCGGCGTGACCTCGATCGACCCG
Organism: uncultured Sphingopyxis sp.; assembly: GCA_966250105.1. Taxonomy (GTDB): domain Bacteria; phylum Pseudomonadota; class Alphaproteobacteria; order Sphingomonadales; family Sphingomonadaceae; genus Sphingopyxis. The sequence continues at coordinate 44,700 of CBINGC010000008.1, forward strand.
ATCAAGCATGAGCTGCTCTTCGAGCGCTTCGTATCGGGCGAGCGCAAGGAGCCGCCCGATATCGATGTCGACTTCGAGCATGAACGGCGCGAGGAAATCATCCAGTGGATCTACGAGACCTACGGGCGTCACCGCTCCGCGCTGACCGCCGTGGTCACGCGATATCGAACCCGCGGCGCCGTCGCCGAGGTGGGAAAGGCGCTCGGCCTGCCGCGCGACCTCACCAAGATGCTCACCGGCCTCGTATGGGGCTGGTCGGTCGACGGCATCCCCGAGGAGCGCATTGCCGAGCTCAACCTCAACGCCGGAGATTATCGGCTCCGCCTCACCCTCGATCTCGCGCGGCAGCTGATCGGGACGCCGCGGCATCTCTCGCAGCATCCCGGGGGCTTCGTGCTGACCGAAGAGCGGCTCGACGATCTCGTGCCGATCGAGCCCGCCCGGATGGAAGACCGGCAGATCATCGAATGGGACAAGGATGATATCGACGTCCTCAAATTCATGAAGGTTGACGTGCTGGGTTTGGGGATGCTCGGCTGCATGAACCGGGCGTTCAACCTGCTCCGCGAGCATAAGGCGGTGGATGTGGGTATGGCCGACCTGCAGGACGACGACCCGGCGGTCTATGGCATGATCCAGAAGGCCGACACGCTCGGTGTCTTCCAGATCGAGAGCCGCGCGCAGATGTCGATGCTGCCGCGGATCAAGCCCAAATGTTTCTACGACCTCGTGATCGAGGTCGCGATCGTGCGCCCCGGTCCGATCCAGGGCGACATGGTTCATCCCTATCTTCGCCGCCGCGAGGGCAAGGAGAAGCCCGAATATCCGAAACCCGAACTCCGCGCCGTGCTCGAGAAGACGCTGGGCGTGCCGCTCTTCCAGGAGCAGGCGATGAAGGTCGCGATCGTCGGCGCCGGCTTCACGCCAGTCGAGGCCGACCAGCTGCGCCGCGCGATGGCGACCTTCAAGCTCACCGGCGGCGTGTCGCATTTCTACGACAAGCTCGTCGGCGGCATGGTCGAGCGGGGCTATCCCAAGGATTTTGCCGAGCGCACCTTCAAGCAGATCGAGGGCTTCGGGTCCTATGGCTTTCCCGAGAGCCACGCCGCGAGCTTTGCCAAGATCGCATACGCCTCCTGCTGGATGAAGCATCATCATCCGGACGTCTTTTGTGCGGCCTTGCTGAACGCGCAGCCGATGGGCTTCTACGCGCCCGCGCAAATCGTGCGCGATGCCCGGAATCACGGCGTCGAGGTACGCCCGGTCTCGATCAACGACAGCCATTGGGACTGTACGCTGGAAAGGAGCGACGGGCGCTATCTCGCCGTGCGCCTCGGTTTCCGCCAGGTGCGCTCGCTCGCGAACATCCATGGCGCGGCGATCGTCGGCGCGCGCGGCGATGTGCCCTACGACTGCGTCGAGGATGTATGGCGGCGCGCCGGCGTGCCGCGCGCCGCGATCGAGCGGATCGCCGAAGCGGATGGATTTGCCTGTCTGTCCGAGGACCGGCGGCAGGGGCTGTGGAACGTCCGCGGCCTCGGCGAGGCGCCGCTGCCGCTCTTCGCGGCCGCCGACGCGCGCGAGGCGAACTTCTCGCCCGAAGGGCTCGAACCGCCGACCGCGCTTCGGCCGATGACCGAAGGGCGCGAGGTGGTGGAGGATTATCGCACGCTTCAACTGAGTTTGCGCGCGCATCCCTTAAGTTTCCTGCGCGAGGAGCTGGACGCGATGGGGATCGTCCGCTGCGCGGATCTTGGCTCGATCCGCGATGGCCGGAATATCGAGGTCGCCGGCGTGATCCTCGTGCGGCAACGGCCCGGCTCGGCGAAGGGCGTGCTGTTCGTCACGATCGAGGATGAGACCGGTATCGCCAACGGCATCCTCTGGCCCGATCGCTTCGACATCTATCGGCGTCAGGTCATGGCGGCGTCGATGATCGCGATGCGCGGCCGCGTTCAGAAGGAAGGCGAGATCATCCATGTCATCTGTGACCGGATAACCGATCATGACGCGATGCTGCGGCAGGTCGGGCGGAGCAATCTTCCCATTGCGCCGGGACGCGGGGACGGGGCGCGGAACGGGAGCGGGCCCGATAGCCGTGAGCCTGCGCTGCGCGTCCGGAGCCATGACTTTCACTGATGGTGGCCAAATGCTCCGGTTGCAGGACCACTCCCTCCTTGGCTGCCTGACTGCGGGCCTCGGCTCGCCTCATGCCGTCAACCCCCTGCGGGGGTTCGCCCTCGCGTGCCGCTCGGTGACGGCGGCTCGCAGGCCCTTCGGTTGGCGCCATCGGGGATGGTCCCGAGCAACCCAAGGAGACACGACATGGCCACCATCGCAAATCTCACCGTCAAGGCCGACGGCAGCTTCGAAGGCACGCTGACGACCCTTCTGGTCACCGCGCCGATCGCGATCGTCCCGAACGGCCGCAAGGTGAAGGACAATGAGCCCGACTTCCGCGTGATCGCGCGCAAGAACGGCTACGAGGTCGGCGCCGGCTGGACCCGCACGTCGCAGTCGAACGGCACCGAATATGTCTCGGTCACCCTTTCGGCCCCCGAATTCGGCACGATCTACGCGAATATCGCGAACGCGCCCGGCGACGACCCGATGAAGAAGGTGCTTATCTGGAACCCGCCGAGCTGACGGATCGATCAGGCCCCGCCTTCGGGCGGGGCCTTTTTCGCGGCTTTCTTGTCGGGTACGACCTCGTGGAAACCGTCTTGCATCCAGCCTTCCCGCTCACCGATATGCTTGTCCCAGAAGCCGCGCATCGCCTCGAGCCGCTTCTCGGCGAGATAGGGCTCGGTGAGATGTTCGAACATATTGTGCTGGGGAACGGGGACGGGCGAGGCGCGCCAGACGCCGAACAGCACAACCGACAACGTCTGGAAAACCGCGAAGAGGAGATAATGGGCGCGGTCGAGGTCGTGGATGGTGAGGCCGGACCGAAGCCCGGCCGCTTGCGCGCGCGAAAAGGCATCGGCGGCATGCGCGATGCTCTTGTTACGCAGCGCCTTGATCTCGGGAAGCGGCGGCCTCGCCATCAGCTCGTCGAGCCGGTCGAAAAAGGCCTCGCCAATCAGGTCGCCGCGCGCGCGATTTTCGGGAGCGACCCCCGACAATTGATCGAACAGCTCATGTTCCGCCTTGGCCTGGTCGAACCCTTCGGGTCCCGACAGGCTCAGGCTCACGCGCCTTGCCTTGTTCGGATTGGCTGCCATATCCGCGGCAAGCCGCTCGAGCTCGGCCGCAAGCAAGGCCTCATAATCATAGGGCAGCGCGTCGCGGCACACGAAATTCTCGCGTGTCATGAGCTCGCGCGCCGCGCGCATCTCGTCGACGATCCGCGGGAGTGAGATCACGGCCTTCTTCGGCTGGTTCGCAGGTGGTTTCTCGAGCAGCCGGGTGATGGCGATGACCTGTCCGGCAAGATAGCCGCGGTCTAGCATCATCGCGATGAGCGGCGCGGTCGAGCCGCGGGTGCCGTCGTCATCGGCGAATTTCCGCGCCTCGTTCGCCGTGCGCCAGGCTATGTCAAACCACATCATGTCGGCGAACTGCCCCGCGAGCGACGCGTCGGGATCGCGCTCGAACAACTCGGACCAATGCTGGAGTTTCTCGCGAAACGCTTCGAGCGAGGCCTTGTCGCTGACGTCGCAGGCATCGATCGGATAGTGAAAGATGGACGGATGCGGGCGCGCGGGGACCGCTGGCGCCGCTGGTTTGGTTACGGGAGCCGCCGCCTTGTCGTCGCTACCCGCGACGCCTTGCGGCGCAGTCACGATTGTCTCCCCTGCATTGCCGAGCCGGGGCGGATGGCGAAATTCTGCCGTTTGCGTTCAGCCAAGATCGAGTCCCTGTGTTTGGCGCGTGCCTGTGGATGAGCTTATGTAGCGATTGTTCCGTGCGCCGAGGAGAGCGACGAGCAGACGCGATACCAGGCCGGACATCTCGAGCGTGAGGTTTGGTCCCCCGCCGACGCCGTGCAGCGCAAAGCCGAGCGGTTCGCCCATATAAAGGGCTTCATGCACCGTCGGATTGCGCATCCCGGCGACTTGCGCACCGCCACTACTCGCGGGGTCGGCCCATGCGGGAACCGGCATCCCGAGCCAGTCGCACATCCACGCGATGCGCTGGGAATGCGTGAGGCTTTTGGGAGGCGGGTTCATGGACTTTGCGAGAGCGAAGCACGCATCGAGCGCAGTGTAGAGCAGCGTGAAGCGCTCGAACTGAAGATGTTGCGGATTCTGGCTCATGAAGAGGGCATGGACCGCCGCAACCCAGATCCGGGCCCGTTCGGGCGAGGCCCGATTGGCGGTCCAGAAAGCCTCGGCGAGTTCGATCGACTTGGCCAGGCTCCCGCCCAGCAGCACGAAGTCGACGAGAACGCCGCGCTCGATCGGTGTCGAATCGAGGAAGCCGGCCTCGGTAATCGTGAAGCGCATGCCGTGGAAAAAGGACAGGCTCCAGACATGGAAGTCGACCTGATCAATCTCCGACGCTGTCGCGTGGACGATGGCGTGCGTCTTCGGCAGGCCGAAGATGCGCGCCGGATAGGGCCGAACAGTCGTCCCGCCCCCAAGATGGGCAACCGGCTGTAGCTGGGCGTAGATCCATTTCCCTTCGCGGCCAGGATCGGCCTCGATGTCCGCCACCGTCTCCGGGAGACCGGCAAGGGTCGCGATCGACACCGGCCCGACCGTGATATCGAGCGGCCGCGGAAAATATCCGAACTCGCTGCGCTGACCCGCCATTACGTCATTCTCCCTGTTCTTCGCGCACGCCGGGGCGACGAAGCACGCAGATTATGGTCTGGGAGGAAGGCGCAAGGGCCTCTCGTCCCCCCGCGAAACCGTACCCGCTCTCGATAGCCGCTGATCCCTGGGCGCGGAGCCGGGCCTCCTTCAATCAACCCGTGAAGGGTCCGCTACGCTCCGCGTGCGGCCGCAGCCTTGCTGCGGTGATTGCGGCCCGCCCCCGGCCGGCGGGGCGACTGTCGAGCGGGAACGGTCCCGCTCCGAAAGGACAGGAGCCAAACCCATGCCGCTTTCCACCGCTCAATCGCTCGGCTGGAGCCTCGCCCGCACGATGATGACGATCATCGTCCTTATCGAAACGACAAAAGGCTATGCGGTGATGCCCATTTCTTGGTCGAAGGAGCTCAGCCAATGATCCGCATTACCCTTCTTCTCGGCGCTGCCGCGCTCGCGCTGCCGGCGCAGGCGGCACCCGCCGATCCGCGCACGCAGGTCGGCCGCGCGAACGACGCGGCGCGCGTCCAGCCCGAGCGCGCGACCTTCCTCAACGCCATCCAGAAATATGCCTGGGCCGATGGCGCGCTGTTCCAAGTCTACACCGCGCCCGGACAGGTCACCGACATCGCATTGCAGGAAGGCGAGGAGCTTGTCGGTCCGGGGCCTGTCGCGGCCGGCGACACCGTGCGCTGGGTGATCGGCGATACGGTGAGCGGGACGGGCGCGTCGCGCCGCGTCCATATTTTGGTGAAGCCCACGCGCCCCGACATCATGACGAATCTGGTCATCAACACCAGCCGTCGGACCTATCACATCGAGCTGCGCGCGACCCCCGCCACCTATATGGCGGCGGTCTCCTGGTCCTATCCGCAGGACGAGCTGATCGCGCTTCGCGCCGCCGAGACCGAACAGGCGCGGCTCGCTCCGGTTGCAGGCGGGATCGATTTCGCGGCGTTGAGCTTTGCCTATCGCATCTCCGGCGCGAAGGTCCCCTGGCGGCCGGTGCGGGTCTTTGATGATGGGCGCCAGCTCTTCGTCGAGTTCGGCGGTGCGATCGCAACGGCGGACATGCCCCCGCTGTTCGCGGTCGGCGAGAAAGGCGCGGCCGAGCTGCTCAACTACCGCGTCGACGGGCGTTACATAATCGTCGACCGGCTCTTCGATCGCGCCGAACTCCGGCTGGGGAGCGGGCGCGGCGCCAAGGCCGTGCGGATCGAACGCGAAACGCCGCGCCCGCGAGGCCGGTCGTGACGGCGCCCGAACAGCAGAGCACAGAGGCTGTGCCCGCCGAGGCCGAGGTCGCGCCGATCGCCCCTGCTAGTCCTGATGCGTTCCGCCTGGCGGGTGAGACGCCGCGGGTCATGCGTCTGTCGCGGAAAACGCTGGCGGTTATCGGCGGGGCCGGCGGTCTTGCGATTGCGGCATCGCTCATGTGGGCGCTGCGAACGCCGGCCCCGGCCGAGCGTCAGGAGCTCCATGAAGCGAGCAACAATGCGCGGCCCGACGCGGTCACCGGAGCACCCGCCGATTATGGCGCTGTGCCGAAGCTCGGTCCGCCGCTCCCCGGCGACCTTGGCCGGCCGATCGTTGCGGCGCAGGGGAGCGGCGAAGCCATCCCCGTCCCGCCGATCGGCGCGGAAGGGCGCAATCCTCCCGATCCGCGCGTGGCGGCCGCCGAACAGGCGCGGCAGCGGGCACTGCAGGAGCGCGAGAGCGCCCAGACGAGCCGGCTCTTTCTGGGGGGCGGAACCGCAAGTTCCGCAGCAACAGATATTGTGTCTGCCGAGGCGGCCGCGCCCGAACAGGCGGCGGAGCCTCGCACGGCCAATGAGGGGCGGCGTCAGTTTCTGGCATCGGGTTCGAAACGGCCCCTCGAAAGTGGCGAGCGGCTGATCGCCCCGAGCTCCGCGCTGATCGTCCAGGCCGGGACTGTCATTCCGGCAGCGCTCATCACGGGCATACGCTCGGACCTTCCGGGCCAGATCAGCGCGCAGGTGACGCAGAATATCTATGACAGTCCGACCGGGCGTATCCTGCTCATCCCGCAAGGGTCGCGGTTGATCGGCGAATATGACAGCGAGATCGCGGCGGGACAGAGCCGGGTTCTCCTCGCATGGGATCGCCTCATCTTGCCTGGCGGACGATCGATCCGCCTCGAACGGCAGCCCGGCGCCGACGCCGCAGGCATGTCGGGGCTGGAGGATCGGGTGAACAATCATTGGGGCCGGATGGTCCGCGCCGCGCTCGTCTCGACCCTGCTCGGGGTCGGGAGCGAGCTCAGCGTCGGCGGCGACGACGAACTCGCCCGGGCGCTCCGCTACGGGATGCAGGACAGCACGAGCCAGGCCGGGCGCCGCATCGTCGAGCGCGAACTGGCGGTGCGTCCGACGCTCACCATCCGGCCGGGTTTCGCGCTCCGCGTAGTCGTTACCCGCGACCTTATTCTCGAGCCACAGGCGGATTGGAGATGAGTCGGCTGCGACTTGGGCCGATCGTCGAGGAGAAGCCGGTCAAGGCTACTGTCGAACTCACGGGCAAGCTTGCGCGCGATCTCGCTGACTATGCGGCGGCACATGCGAAGGAAAATGGCCTGTCGGAGCCGTTGTCGATCGAACGGCTCATACCGCCGATGCTGGAACGGTTCGTCGCGACCGATCGCGGATTTGCCAGGGCGCGGCGCTAGCCGTCGCAGCAAATTTCGAAGCCTCAGCTCAATCGGTTTGTATCGGCAGCTGCGGGCAAACCTGTCGCTCTCCTCGAAATTCAACACACCCTGCACAACGCAGGATGTTATCCGCACAGCCATTGCGCTTATCTGGCTCTATTACTCACTCGAAGACAAGATCCTGCGCCGAGCGCGCATCCGGTACTACAGCTGACGACGCCGCGATCAGGCGAGCCAGAGCCCGATCAGCGCTGCGATCGACACCATGACCAGGAATCCGTTGACGAGGATCAATAGCCAGCCGGGTAGCTTCGCCGTGTCGGGCTTGGGCGGCGGCACACCCGGTGCGAACTCGCGCCAGATCGCGGCGATAAAGCACAGGGCGCTGAATAGGACCAGAACCGAGCCGGTGCCCGCGATCATCCAGTCGGGCACCAGCTTGTCGAGCAAGGCGCGAGCACCGATGCCGGCTGCCAAAGCAGCGAGCCCGGTTCGCACCCAGGCGGCATAGGTCCGTTCGGCCGCGAGGACGGTCCGATCCGCAGCAAGTACTGTGCGGCGATCGGCGCTGTTGGTCTGCTGCTCGGCGCTGGTCGCGAGCTTGTCGGCGCTCTTGACCAACTGCTTGGCCGCGTGGGCGGGCTTTGCCGGGTCCGGCGGGGTGTCGTCGGTCACAGGTCGAACCCGTCACCGGGCTGCTGGAGCCGGTGGAAGGTTATGCCAGCCTTCTCGAAATAGGGCTCATAGGTATCGTAGCGCTGCGTCAGGAACCAGTCGCGGGCATAGCCATCGTGGACCGGGAGCACATGGCTTGGACGCATGGAGCTGGCGAACTCGTAGGCGCCGATCTCGGTCAGGAACGGCGCCATCACCGGCAGCGCCAGCGCCTCAATTCCAGCAAATTGGTGGAGCCGTTCATCAAAGCTATCGCCGGGATTGAGAAGGCGATCATTGACGACGAATGCCAGAACGGCCGGGATTTCTTCGGCGAGGATCGGCTCATGGCGCACCGGCAGGGCACGGACCGTGAATGGTCCAAGGTCGAGCCCTTCCTCTCCGACCTCGCTGACGGTGAAGCCCTGGCTGCGCAACGTGGCTGCGACCTTGTTGCCTCCGAATATCCGCGGTTCGCCATCGCCGACGATGGTGCGTAGCGCCTCGCAGTCGAAATGATCGGGATGGCCGTGCGTAAATAGGATGAAATCCACGTCGCTGAGGTCGCGAGGATCGACGCGCCCATCGACGAACGAGAATTTGCCCGGGTCGAACAGCAGCCGCTTGCCGTCGAGCGTCAGCCGCAGGCAGCTATGCACAAATTTCTCGATACGCATCGGGCGCCTCCTTCATTCAAGCAACGCGGCGCGCGGCGATAAGTCACTCAGCCAGTCCCGCCCGACGCGTCGGGAGCGCCCTGACTTCCGGATTCCTTGCCGGCCGGCGCCGCGCTGCCCTGCTTCGCGCTCAGCGCCGTCAGATAGTCGACGATCGCCGGGATATCCTTTTCCGAGACCGGTGCCTTATAGACCTCCTTCATCTTGGTGACCGTCGCCTTCCACTGGTCGGCCGTGAGCGCGGGCTGGGTCAGCGCCATGCTGGCCGAATGGCACGAGGTGCAGTTCGCATTGATCACGTCGGCGTGCGGTCCGTCAGGATATTGCTGGTCGTCGAGCGGCAGGTCGACCGCGTCCGATGTGAGTGTGAAGCCTCCAAACGCGACACTCGATGGCGCCGGCCCGCTGGGAGCCGGAGGTGGCGGGGCTACACGGCTGCCGGGCGGGCCGATCGCGATTAGTACGAGGGCAGCAAGGCCGACTGCGCCGAACGAGAGCGTGCCGATCGAAGGGACTTTCATCTCGGCTCTCCTCAGGACGCAGTGATGTTGGTGGTTTCGATATTGCCGCGCATGAACCCGCCCGGGTTCCAGATCGGCGCCATCGGCTGCGCGACCCCGGCCGTGTTCCAGCAGCGCGACATCAGCCGCACATTTCCGCGCGCCGGCAGCGGCACCTGCGTGTCCCAGCGGCGGAAGCTGTATTTGCCGTGATCGGGACCGAGGCGGGTGTGATACCAGGTACGCCCGCCGTCGGTGGAGACATCCACCTTGGCGACCCCGCAATCGCCGCCCATCGCGATGCCACCGAGTGGTATCGTCTGGTCAAAGGCAATGGCCTGTCCTTCGCCGAGGCTCGTTACCCAGGAGCGCGGGATCATCCGGTTGATCGGGACGGTCGGGAAGTCCTTGGCACCGGGCTTCACATTGGCGCCAGGCGTCGCCGGGATTTTGTAAGCCTTGGCCATCCAATATTCGTCGTCGGGGCCGGGCAGCACCTCGATGTCGTTGAGCATCTTGACCCAGTAGGTCGAATACCAGCCCGGCACGATCAGCCGGCAGGGAAAGCCGTTGAGCAAGGGCAACTGCTCACCGTTCATGCCGAAGGCGATCATCACCTCGCCGTCGTGGGCGTGATCGATGTCGAGCGCCTTCTCGAAATCCGGCGCGCCGGCGACGACGGGCTGGTCGAGCGCGCCGAAACGCACCTGCACCGCGCCCGGCTTCACGCCGGCAAAATCGAGGATGTCGCGCAGCCGCACGCCGAGCCATTTGGCATTGCCCATCGCACCATTGCCCCATTGTGCGCCGGGCACACGCGGCTGGAACAGGCCGCGGCTGTTGCCCGAGCACTGATTGACCGCGGCCATCTCGACGCGCGGCAGGCGGAGCAGCTGCGCAAGGCTGATCGATAGCGGCCGGTTGACGTGGCCTCGAACGGTGAGCCGAAAGGTATCGACATCGATCGACGTCGGGATATCGGCCCAGTGCCAGCGCACGAAAAACTGGTCGTTGGGAGTGAACACGTCGCGGTCAAACACCTCCATCGGGGTCTCGAGCAGCGGCGGGTGCATGCGCTGGAGGATCATGCTGCCTTTGCCGGGAAAGGCGCTGGTCATCGGCCGTCCGGCATTGCCACCTGGCAGATGGAGATCGACAAGGCTCTGTGCGAGCGCTGGGCCTGCGGCGAGCGCGGCACCGCCCAGTGCGGCCTGGCCGAGGAAACGGCGACGACTGCTTTGCGCGGCGAGCCAGGTGTCGAGCTTGTCCATGATAGCATTCCCTTCTTCGGGCGAACGTGGCCGACCCGGCTCGTCGAGCCAAGCGATCGGATTTTCGATTTTGATCGCCTCAGGCGATCAGTTGGGTGTGGCGATGCAGGGCGATACGAAGAGATGCCCCTTCCATGCGCCGGTCAGCGTCTTGGCGGCGACTACCACCCACATCATGGCGAGGGCAAGGGTGAGCACCGTCCCGACGATCCCGAAGAAGGCGAGGTCGAAGGTCGTACCGAGGCGGAAGGTTGCGACCGTGTTGACGCCGAGCGGGAAGGTATAGCCCCACCAGCCGAGGTTGAACGGGATGCCAGCGCGCCAGTAGCGCCAGGTGATCAGCATCGCGAGCGCCAGCCACCACAGCCCAAAGCCCCAGAGCAGCAGCCCGGCGATGCTGCCGAGGCCCTGTGCCACGCCGGCGATCGACGCGAGGCCGTGTGCGGAAAGGATGGCGGGCGCGTCGCCGCCCAGCACCAGCATGCCCAGCGCACCGGTGCCGATCGGGCCGAGCGCGAGCCAGCTCGACGCGGCCATGCCCTCGTGCGGCAGCTTGTGCAGTGCCATGCGCAGGATGAGCAGCGCGAGGATACTGAAGGCGACCGGCACCGAATAGGCCCAGAGCACATAGGAAGTGAGCAGCGTCACGAACTGAGCATGCGGATCGGCGAGATGCGGCGCGAGCAGGCCGCCGCTCGCCGCCGCGACCTCGGCCGCGACGACTGGAAGTAGCCAGACTGCAGTCATGCCATCTAGGCTGTGCTCGTGGCGAGTGAACATGAAATAGGGAATGACGACACCGCAGGTCACCGCCATCGCAACGTCGATCCACCACAAGACATGCGCTACACCGACGATGCCGTCGCCGAACCGGGCGATCCCAAAGGCGAGGCAGCCGTTGATGATCGTGGCGAGGCCCATCGGGATGGTGCCGATGAACATCGACACCGTGTTATGGCCGAAGATCCGCCGCGCCTCATGGCCGAACAGGATCCAGCGCGCAGAATAGATACCGGTGAAGAGCGCGAAGAGCGCGATATTGAAGAACCAAAGCACCTCGCCGACCGGCTTCAGCGTCGGGCCGATGCCCGGCACCTGCGGAAGCGCCAGTGCGAGGATGCCGGTGCCCATGGTCGCGGCGAACCAGTTGGGCGTGAACTGGCGGATCATCTCGCGGGGATGATCGAGCCGCGAGAGCGGTCGCAGGCCGTCGAGCACGGGCTTGAGATCGCCGGTCATCATCCAAGCTCCTTCACGAGATCGGTCAGCGCATCGGCTGCCCTGGTGCGAAAGCGCTCCTTGTGCCGCAGCGCTTCGAACGGACGCGCCGGCAGTCCGAGGCCAAGATCTTGGAGATGCCCGGCCAAGAGCGCACGGCGGACGACCAGCTCGGACAGCACCGCCACCCCGGCGCCGGCCTCGACCGCCGAACGAACCGCTTCGTTGGACGGCAGGGTCATGCCGATGCGCAGGTCAGCGGGATCGATGCCGCGATGGCGCAGCACTTCCTCGAAGGTCGAGCGCGTGCCCGATCCCTGTTCGCGCACGATCCAGTTGGCCTCGCGGATCCAGTTTTCATCAACATTCCTGGTTCGCTCTGCGCCGACCAGTAGCATCCGGTCCTCGGCGACCTTCCAGTGCGCAAGTGCCGGCTGGTCGACCGAACCTTCGACAAAGCCCAGTTCGGCCGTGCCGTCGAGCACCTGCGCAGCAGCACCGTCGGTGTTTTCGATCACCAGTTCGATGCCGATCAGCGGATGGCGGCGATGAAATTCAGCGAGGCGCGCAGGCAGCCAGTAGCTGGCGATGGTCTGACTCGCGACGATCCGCAGCGTACCGCGCTTGAGACCACCGAACTCCGACAGCGCCAGTTCGGCGCTCGCGGCCCGGCCAAGGACGGCGCGCGCCTCGTCCAGAAACATGCGGCCGGCCTCGGTGAGCTCAATGCCGCGCCCGACCCGGTGAAAGAGCGGCACGTCGTGGCGCGCTTCGAGCGCGGCGATGGCGGCACTCGCCGCCGACTGGGTGACGTTGAGTGCCTCGGCGGCGCGGGTCATATGCTCGCGCTCGGCGACGCCAACGAAAATACGAAGTTGTTCGAGGGTCATATCGATCTCCTGCAGGGATCAATAGACCGGCGCGATCAATCGTTCCAACTTGTTGATTGGATCGTTCCAATCGTCATTTACGATTGGTCGAGCAGGGCCGCTGTTTCGCTGAATGCCGCGCGAAGGCGATCCCCAACCTGCGGACTTGTACAGACGTTGGCCGGGCTGGGGTGCGGCATCGGGATGATCTTGATCGAAGCATCATGCGCCGACACGAGTTGTCCGGCCTTGGTCGCCACCCGGCCGGCCAGCAAGCAGACTTTCAGCTTGGGCAGCAGCGCGAGAAGCCCGGGAAGCGTGGCCAGCCCGGCATCGATCTCGGCTTTGCGCACGGTGCGATTGCGGGCGCCGGGTGGATGCATGATCCAAGGCACGGTGTTCCAGAGCACACAATCGGACCGGTCGATGCCGGCCTCGTCGAGATAGCGCCGCAGATTGCGGGCGGTCCCGGACGGATTGTCGCGCGACACGAAGCGCGTGCGCTCAGGCCCGGGACCCGGGGTTTCGAGAAGCAACAGCAGCCGGGCGTCGATCCCGCCGTCCGCCGGGTCGAAATGCGGCACAGGTCTGCCGTCGGCCAACAGCCCTTCGCGCCAGCATTCGAGCTGTGCGACATGTGTATCCGCCAAGGACTGCCGCCGTCGCTTGATCAGGTCGGGTTCGTCGAGCCAGGCCATTCATCTCCATTCGTGATCGGAACGACAAGTATCATCGGTTGGATCGATGACTGGTGAGCCGTCATCTTGATCACAGGAACAGCGACGCTTCATTTCGCAGCGCTGTCGATCCGGAGATCCGACATGGCAACGCGCATCAAGCAGACCGAGTTTCAGGCCGAGGCACAGGTCGAGCCGGCGGCCAAGCCAGCATTACGGCTGGTCCGGCCCGACGATCCCTATGCGGAGCTGGAGCGTCCGGCGCCCGGCGTCGCCAATCGCGGCGTGCATCCGCATGTGCTGGTCGCGTTGGTCGGCTTCTACGCGATGATGGTGGCGTCCTTCTGGACCTTCTTTGCACGCGATGCCTATGCCGCCAGCGTACTGGTGATGGTGACCCTGTTCATGGTCATCTACTTCTCGCTGATCGTGGGCGGCATCCTGCTTGCCGACAGTCCGGTGCCGGGCGAGCGGCAGCGTAGCTTCGGCGAATTCTTGAACGGTACGGTCGAAATCCTCGCCTTGACGATCAGCGGCCGCGAGGCGACGATGCAAATATTCCTGCTGCCGGCGGCGATGATGACACTGGCTGCCATCATAGGCGTTATCGCGAGACTATCATGAGAAGGGGCATGCGCTTGAAACTGATACTGGGTCTTGCCGGCCTCGGCCTCGCGGCATCTGCAGGCGCGCTCGCAGCGGCGCCGCAGGACTTCGCCACCGACATGGCCGCCGCGATGGAGCAGATGCACCATGAGATGATGGTCGCGCCGTCCGGCGATCCGGACCGCGACTTCGCGGCGATGATGATCCCGCATCACCAGGGCGCGATCGAGATGGCACAGGCGCAGCTGCGCTACGGCAAGGACGAACGCCTGCGCCGTCTCGCGCAGGGCATCATCGTTGAACAGCGTCAGGAGATCGAGGTCATGCAGGCGATCCTTGCCGAGAAGGGCGCACCGCCGAGTGTGCCTCACCAGCATCAGGGAGACGGAAAATGATTATGAATCACCTCAAGACGGCGTTCGCCATGTCCGCCCTCGGCCTGCTTGCAAACACCGCATCCGCGCAGCAGGTGCCCAATGCGACGCCCGACCGGCCGATCAGTTCGCAGGACCGCTTCTATACTTCGGACCAGTTTTCCAACACGGTATCGGTCATCGACCCGTCAACCAACCGGCTGCTCGGCGTCATCAAGCTCGGCGATCTGACGCCCGCCAATCTGAGCCCACTCTACAAGGGTCAGCTTCTGGTCCACGGCATGGGCTTCTCACCCGATGGCAGGACGCTGGCGGTGATCTCGATCGGGTCGAACTCGGTGACCTTCATCGATACGGCCACCAACGCGGTCAAGCACACCGCCTATGTCGGCCGCTCGCCGCACGAGGCGTTCTTCCGTCCCGACGGGCGCGAGGTCTGGGTCAGCGTTCGCGGCGAGGACTATATCCAGGTGCTCGATGGCAAGACGTTCGAACCTGCCACGCGCATCACCGTCCCGAACGGCCCGGGCATGACGATCTTCTCGCCCGACGGCAAATACGGGTACGTTTGCTCGAGCTTCTCGCCCGAGACGGTCGTAATCGACACCAAAGCCAAGAAGATTGTCGGACGTGTCGCCCAAGCTAGCCCCTTCTGCCCCGACATCGCCGCGACCCCCGATGGCAGGCAGGTCTGGCTGACGCTCAAAGATGTCGGCAAGGTGATGGTGTTCGATGCCAAGCCGCCGTTCGCTGTCCTTAAGACGATCGACACCGGCGCCATCACCAATCACGTCAACATCGCCCGCACGTCGCGCGGACAGTTCGCCTATGTGACGGTCGGCACGCAGAATATCGTCAAGGTGTTCCGGACCGATACTTTCGAGCAGGTCGCCGCCGTCCCGGTCGGCGCGCTGCCGCACGGGTTATGGCCTTCGGGCGACGGCACCCGCATCTATGTTGGGCTGGAGAATGGCGACGGCGTTGCGGTCATCGATACTGCGACCAACCGCCTGCTCACGACCATCCCTATCGGTCAGGGGCCGCAGGGCGTCGCCTATGTGCCGGGCGCGGTGCCTTCGGGCGACGGCATGGCCAATCTGGTCCCGCTCGATATGGCCAGCGGCAAGGTCCAGTTGACCCTGTCAGGCCAGGGCCAGAGCCAGGTCACTTTGTTCGATCAGGGGCAGGTCCAGATCCTGCAGGCCGCCGTCGCGGGCCTGCCGTCAAAGCAACCGTTCACGCTTGGACTGGCGACCAAAGCAGACGGGACGGGTGCGATTCAACCTCTTGCCAAATTCATGACCAATCCGGCCGGCGCCGCCATCGTCAACGCCGTCGGGCCGATCCGCCAGATTGTCGCGGATGCTGCCCCGGCCGAGCGTCGTTATTTGGTCATTCGTACAGGTGATCCGGATTCGCAGGGCGCGGTAGTGCAGAAACAAGCCCATTGAAGCCCGCGCGCTGCTGGCTACGAATTGAACGCAGCGGCGTTTCTTGCTCTTTGGCTCCCACGTCTCTGAAGGGAAGCTCATCGAACGTCCGCGTTTACCGAAAGCCGACGGACGCCGTCTGACCTGCTAACGACGGCTTTGTCCCAGATTTTGCCTGTCCAGGGGATCCGGACGCTTACCCTGGCCGTCCATGATGTTGCCTTGGGCCGGTTCGAGGCGATCGAGACTTTCTGTGTCGATCATGCCCTTGTATTCGCGCGCTGGGCTGGCGGCGCTCCCGGGGCGTTCGGCCCGGAGCGGGTGGTTTTTGACGGCACGACCGTTCGGCGTTTCAGCGCCTCGGACGATGACGAAATCCTGATCTCGGCGGAAACGGTGCGCGGTCTCGGCAGCTACGCGGCGGTGCTGTCGCATCTCGCAGCGGCGGAATTGGAGGTACCCCGTTCCGAATCGACGGCAGAAGCTGAGGGCAAAGCGAAACCGGTCGGTGTCGACACCTCCCCGCCAGAGGATGCCGCATACCCGCGACGGCGGCGAAGCCGGCGTGATCAGTTTGCCATCGGGTTCGCGGACTTTCGCCAGCGTCGAATAGGCACCCGAAATGTCGCTTCCGGACCTGCAGTCCGCCTGAGCACCGACAAGTCTGCGGAGGCCCCGAGACGACCAGCGGGTTGGCCGCTGGCGACCGACTGCGCCTGCTCGGGGAAGGCAATATGCGAGAAATGTCAGCTTTATAAAAAATTATTATTGACAATGTCAGATTGCTAATTAGTTAGCGTGGCAGGAGATCTGCCATGAGTGATGGGCCCTATCGTTCACTGCCTATGTCGCCACGTTGGAAGCTCGCGGCCAAATGCGCTTATGTTGAGGCTTTCTCGACCCGCGAGATTGCCGACGCGCTGCATGCTGCTGCCGAGCGGGATTGCCGCGCCGAATTGTCGCCAGGCTTTCTCAGCAGGGTGTCCAGCCTGATCATCGGCCCTGATGAACCTGGCCTATTTCGCGACCTCCCCGTTGCCGATCTCCGCGCGATGCACTCCCAGGCCAGTTCGCCGATGGAGGCGAGCTTCCTTCGGAACGCGGTCGATGCCCTCAATGACGGTTGCGCTCCGGCCGACGCCCTGCAACAGGCGGCCGAGGGCACCGTCTCCGACCGGCTGCTCGCAGGATTTCGCCAGGTCGAAGAGCATATGTTCCGCGAGGCGTCCGGCCAGCGCGCTCGCGCTGTGCGGTCGCGTCTCGAAGGCGCGCATGGCGAGATCGATATTTCCGCGGTGGCGCGGCAAGTGCTTCGCACCGCGGATGCCCCGCAGGCTCCGGCCGCTGCCACCTATTCCGGCCTAGACGACGGAGTGCCGCTGTGAATGTGAAGGCTTATCATGTGGCGGATGCGGAAGGCGTTCGGATCGACGCCGTGGAGGAAGACGAGCCGCTGCGTGACGGGGCGCAGGGCGCGATCCTTGGCAAGAGCATCACGCTGTCGATTGAGGGGCTGAAGGACTTCTTCTTCGCGGATTGGCATCCCGAGCTGGTCGACCTGATGATCATCGCTGCCGCCGTCGAATATTGCGATCTGAGCGTGCGCCGTCCGGCGTGGGGCTGGGCGCGCGCCTTCGATCTGCGCGTCGCCGTTCATGACGACAGCCTCTGGAACAAGCCATCGGTGCGACAAGCGCTGGGGGAAGCACTTGCCTTTCTCACCGGCGACCGCTGGGCGTTGAGCTTCGTCCGGCGCCAGCACGATGTCGTCGAGGTCGGTCCGCGTAAGCTTGATCTCTCGATCCCCGACAAGATCATCATGCCCTATAGCGATGGTCTCGATTCACGGGCCGTGGCCGCCCTCGTCGCGGCAAAGGAGAAAGGCGGGCTGGTGCGGGTCCGTCTCGGCACCAAGGGGGCCGACACTAAAGGGACGCCGCGCAAGCAGCGGCGGTTCACTGCGGTTCCGTTCGATGTGAAGCTGGGCAAGCGCCAGCGCGTCGAATCCTCCGCGCGGTCACGCGGGTTCAAGTTCGCGATGATCACTGGCATCGCCGCGCAGCTGGCGAAGGTCGATCGGATTGTCGTCACCGAGAGCGGACAAGGCGCACTCGGTCCGATCATCGCGTCGAGCGGTCAGATCTATCCCGATTATCGCGTGCATCCCGCCTTCACTCAGCGGATCGAGAAGCTGTTCGCGGCCATGGGAAAAAGCGTCCCGACCTACGAGTATCCGCGCATCTGGTATACGAAGGGCGAGACTCTTGCCGCGGCTCACGCGCTGGAGGCTGCTCCGACCTGGCACGACACGCGCTCGTGCTGGCAGGATTCGCGGCGTGTCAGTTTCGGCGGCCGCCGACGCCAGTGCGGCATCTGCGCGGCCTGCATGCTGCGCCGCATGAGCATGCACACCGCCGGGATCGTCGAGGCATCCGACGAATATATCTGGGAAAATCTCGGTGCGAGCGACATTCACGGCGGCACCGTCAAAGGGTTTGCCCGGATGAGCAAGGCATTCGAGGATTATGCGATCGCGGGGATTCTTCACCTTGATCATCTCGCCGCCCTCGCGCGCTCGGACTTGCATCGCCGCGCAGTGCGGCGCGTTGCGCATGAAACCGCCGACGGGCTCGGGATAGAAGCGGCGGTCGCCGAGCGGGAAATGTTCGATCTGCTCGAACGGCACCGGTCGGAATGGCTCGCCTTTCTCGCGAGCCTCGGCAAGGAATCGTTCGTCTCGCGGATCGCGATGGTGTCGCCATGGCAATGATCACCGGATCCCTGACCGCCGAAGGCATTGGCGAGCTGCTGCGCGACGCGCGCGAGAATGCCAAGATGACCCAGGCGGCGGCTGCGGCGGCGCTCAATGTCGCCCGCACCACACTTGTCGCGATCGAGCAGGGGCAACGCCGCGCGCGCGTCGATGAACTGCAGAAGCTGGCTGCGCTCTATGGAACTTCGCTCAACGTGCTGCTCCGGCAGGACAGCGCGAAGGTCGATCTGCGGCCGCGCTTCCGCAAAGCCGGCGAGCAGGGCGACGAGATCGATCCGGCGATCAACCTGCTCAACAGCCTTGTCCAGGCCGAACTCGAGCTGGAAAATCTCCTTGGCATCAAGCGCGTGCGGTTCGATCCGCCCGAGCGCCCACTGTTGCCGGGCAATGTCCTGCTCCAGGCCGAACAGGATGCGTGGGAGCTGCGGCAGCTGCTGGGGCTCGGCCTGGCGCCGATCCACGACATTGTCTCCTTGCTCGAACTGCAGCTGGGCGCCAGAGTGTTCATCCGCCGCATCGACCCGAAGATTTCGGGTCTCTATGCCTTTGACGATGCGATCGGCGCGTGCATTCTTTTGAACGCCGCCCATCCGCGCGACCGGCGCACCCAGACCGGGGCGCATGAGCTTGGCCATTTCATTTCGACCCGGAGGTCGCCGGACGCGCTCCATGCCAATTCCCCCGAATCCAGCCGCGAAGAGCGTTATGCCAATGCGTTCGGGCGCTGCTTCCTGACCCCGGCGAGGGCTGTTGCGGCCAAGTTCCAAGAGCTGACCGCGGGCGCGGCGAAGCTCACTCGCCGCCATATCATCCTGCTCGCGCATTATTTCGGTGTGTCGCGCGAGGCGATGGTGCGCCGGCTCGAGGAACTTGGCCTAACTAAGGCGGGGACCTGGGACTGGTTCGCGCATCAGGGCCGCATCACCGACGTCCAGGCGCGCGAAGTGCTCGGCGACGCGATTCCGGCCGACGATGCGCGCGCGGACGCACGGCGCCAGGTGTCGATGCGCATGAGCCTCATGGCGAGCGAGGCATGGCGCCGCGAGCTGATCAGCGAAGGCCAGGTCGCGCGTCTGCTGCATATCGACCGCGTGGATGCCCGCGCGCTGATCGACGAGTTCGAAGCGGAAGGAGCGGAGACCGATGAGTCCCCCTCGTTCCTGCTTTGATGGCGGCCGTCCGCTCGTCGCGGATGCCAGCGTCTGGATCAACATCATCGCAGGGGGACAGGCCATCGCGATCCTTCGAGCGCTTGTCCGCCCGCCCATCCTGCCTCGCATTGTGCTCGGTGAACTTGAGCGAGGCCGCGACAAGGGGCGAGCGACGGCCGAGAGGATGGCCGAGCTGATCGAGATGGGGCTGGTCGAAGTCGCCGAGCTGCACGCGGACGCAGAAGCCTTGTTCATGGGGTTCGTCGTCGGTTCGATCAGCGAGACGCTCGACGATGGTGAGGCCGCAACTTTGGCGCACGCCCTCCAGATCGGCGGTACCGCGATGATTGACGAGCGCAAGGCGATCGGCCTCGCTAGTCGGCGCTTCCCGGCCTTGCCAATCGTTAGCTCGGCAGAATTGCTACTGAGTCCGGTGACGCGCGGCGTGCTGAATCAAGAAGAGATAGCGGTCATGCTTCATGCCGCCCTGCAAGGCGCCCGGATGCGGGTTCCAGACGAATATCTTGCCGAGGTTTGCCGGATTCTTGGGCCCGTCCGGGCCGCCGATTGCACGAGCCTGCCGGCTGCATTGCGGAGCAAGTCGATGCTGGTTTCGAAAGGGGAACGAGGCGACCTTGCCGGGAGGCGCTATGAGCTATGACATTGCTGAAGGCCAGCGCATTCCCGGAGTAGCCGCGCACTCGATCGACCCGATCAATCCGCGCTCCGGATGCGCTGACCGAAAGAGTCATTGAGCGAACTTCATCTTTGCCGCCTTCCGCACGCCAGTCTCGAGATGTTTTGCGATCTCGTCCGAAGTGCGGCTGACCGCCAGCTTCACAGCTTCATCGATATGAACATAGTCCTGCGTCACACTTTGCGACGCGTGGCCTAGCATCGCGCGGATCGTGAGCTCGGAGAAGCCGAGTTCGCCAGCCATGCTCCCGAAGGTGTGGCGCAGCGTATGCGGCGTTACACCCTCGATGCCGGCCGAGCGGCACAGGCGAGCCAGGCAGTCGCTGACGGCGGTAAAAGGGCCTTCGCCATTCGACGCGGGAAAGACGTAGGGGCAGCCGGCAATTTCGGGCTGTGCGACAACGATCTTGACCGCCTCGGGTCCGATCGCCCGATATTGCGCGTCGCTCTTCGTGTCGGGGAACGCGACGTAACCGCAGATGGGGTTGACCCACTGCCGCTGCAGTGCCTGCGCCTCTTCCCGCCGATAGCCGGTCAGAAGGAGAGTCCTGACAATTGCGAGCGCAACGGGGTTCTCGGAACTCAGTTCGGCCCGGCCGATCGCCCGACCGAGCAGCTCGATCTCGGCGATGCTGAGACGCCGGGTCTTTTTCTTGGTTGCGAGCTTCTTCGCGCCCTTCGTGGGGTGTTCGGCAATCAGTCCCTTATGCTTTGCATGGCCGAGAATGGCCTGAAGGGTGCCGAGGCTCCTCCCGGCGACGCCGGCACCGCCCGTCGGGCGGCCGCCGCGCCCGCCCGAAGGAGGCTTTCGGGTTTGACCGGTGGCGATGTCATTTTGCATGGCCTCGACGTCGGCGATCGTCAGCTTCCGCACGAGGCGTTTACCCGTCAGCGGGATGATATGCGTCCGGATGCGGCTCTCATCCATGTTGAGCGAGGTGTCCTTGATCGGGCGGTTCTTCCGTCCAAGAATGCGGCCGGCCCGCGCTTCGACGAGATACCATTCGCACATCTCGGCGACATTGAGATCCTTCCGTACCCGGCGCGACTCCTCTGCGGGATCTTCGCCAGAGGCGACCTTGCCCAACTGGATCTTTGCCAACTCGCGGGCTTGCTCGACCGTCATCACGCCGAAGCGCCCGATCTTCACTCGCCGAACCCGGCCTTCCTCATTCATATACTGGATGACGAAGGTTTTCGTCCCGGTTGCGCCGACACGGACACCGAAACCTTTGATCTCGGTATCCCAAAGAAATGCCTGGCCTGTCGCTGGTGCAGCCAGCGCATCGACCGTCCGCTTATTGAGCTTTGCAAGCGCCACAAGTTCCTCCATCATATTACGCGAGGGTGGCAGATTCGAAAAGTAATAAGGACGTAATAGAAAATCACCGCTTCGCAGGGTAGGTCGAGGATAGAATATCGTAGGCTGAAGTCAACAAAAGCTTGGTTTTTCGTACCTTGGCGTAGAAAAAGAAGCTCTGGGGTATTTGCAGTAATTTCTTGCCAAGGTTGGGGTCGAGGGTTCGAATCCCTTCGCCCGCTCCAGAATCCCAAATATATTCGACAGTTAGTTGCGCGACATGTGTCGCAACGCGATTGTTGCTCGCGAATCGGGGCCCGCTTGGGATGCGCACCAAGGCGATGCGGGCCGGGATTATTTGTTCCTGCACAGAACAGGCATATGCGGCTCCTTCTCGTCGTGGGTCGCTTTCGGCCTCGCGCCGAGCGTCAGAACCAGGCGCGCACCCCCATGACGAAGCTGACGCCGCTGGCATCCTCGCCCACGGCGCGCGCGAAGCGGGCGGTATCGCCGAATTTGCGGGCCCATTCGACGCCGACATAGGGCGCGAATTCCTTGACGATCTCGTAGCGCAGGCGCAGCCCCAGCTCGACGTCGGACAGGCCCGCGCCGACGCCGGTTTCGGGCACGTCCTGCAGGGCGAAATTGACCTCGGTCATCGGCTGGAGAATCAGTCGCTGGGTGATGCGCTGATCATAATAGCCTTCAAGCCGGGCGTGGACGTCGCCCTTGTTCGACAGGAACAGCGCGCCTTCGACCTCGAACCAATAGGGTGCGAGCCCTTCGAAACCGACCGTCGCATAGGTCCGGTCGGGCCCCGGTCCGAAATCCTGCCGGACGCCCGCCTGCGCGTTGAAATAGGGTCCGATGGCGCGGCTGTAGAGGGCCTGGGTTTCGACGGTTTCAACGCCTTCGCCCAAGACCGTCTCGCCTTCGCTCTTGAGCGTGAGCCGGTTGATATCGCCGCCGTACCAGGCCTCGCCTTCCCAGCGGAGGCCGTCGCCGCCCTCGCGCGCCTGATATTCGGCAAGGTTGAGGCTGATGAAGCCGACGGTCAGTCCGCCGCTCTCTTTCATCATTTCGTGGCGCGAATGCTCCATCGCCTCTTTCGGGAAGATGCGGTCGGCGTACCAGTCGCCGGGCGGCGGCGGTGCCGGGGCGTCGCCGGGCGGCAGATCGGTGCCGCGGGTTTCGTGCGAGCTATCAGGCGCGGGCTTGGGGGTGCAATGCCCCATGCTGGCATGTTCGGGCGGACAGTCCGGATCGGAAGGCGCTGCCGGAGCGTCATGATCCATCGCCTGCATGTCAGGGGCACCGGAATCGGAAGCGCCCTTTTCCGGAGCGGGGTCGAGCGTGCAATGCCCCATCGCCGCATGTTTGGACGTGCAGCCCGATGCTTCGGGCGCAGGTTCCGCCGCCGGCCGCGAACCGTGCCCCGAATGATCCATCGACTGCGCCGCCGCCGGAACCGCGAAAGCAAACGGTGCGAGGCCTGCAAGGAGAAGCGCGACCCGGGTCATTCCGCATCCCCTTTCGGGCGAACGCTGACGACGCGCATCATTCCGGCGTGCATGTGGTAGAGCAGATGGCAATGGAACGCCCAGTCGCCGAGCGCGTCGGCGGTGAAGTCGAAGCTCGCGGTCCCGCCCGGCTGGACGAGCACCGTATGCTTGCGCGGCGACCGGTCGCCCTTTCCGGTGACGAGCTCGAAAAAATGACCGTGCAGGTGAATGGGATGGCTCATCATCGAATCGTTGATGAGGTTGATCCGCACCCGCTCCCCTTCGATAAACGGGATCGGCTCGTGATGGTCGGACATCTTCACACCATCGAACGACCACATGAAGCGTTCCATATTGCCAGTCAGATGAATATCCAGCGCGCGCGCGGCGGCCCGCACGTCGGGGTTGCGTTCGAGCGCGACGAGGTCGTGATAGGTCAGCACCCGGTGCCCGACATCCTCCAGCCCCTGTCCGGGATCGCCCATCCGGTCGGTCGGCATCGGCGAGATCGTCTGCACGCCCGGATCGCGCCGGACCTGCGGCGCGACGCTGAAGTCGCGCATGCTGTGCTGCATGGCCGCACCGGCCGCCGCGCCGCCCGTTGCACCGTGCGCGCCATGATCGCCGGCCGCCGGTTCGGCGGGCGCCGGCGTGCAATGGCCCATTGCGGCGTGTTCGGGCGCGCATGACGCATCGCCGCCGCTCGCCATCGCGCCCATTCCCATGTCCTTCATCGTGGCGAGAGGCCGCTCGCGAAGCGGCGGCACCTCGGCGACCATGCCGGCACGCGGCGCGAGCGTAGCGCGCGCCATGCCCGACCGGTCGTTCGCCTCGGCGACCAGCGTATAGGCGCGGTCCTCGACCGGGGTGACGATCACGTCATAGGTTTCGGCGACCGCGATCTGGAATTCGTCGATCTCGACTGGCACGATGTTGAGGCCGTCGGCCTGCACGACCGTCATCCTCAAGCCTGGAATACGAACATTGAAGATCGACATCGCCGAGGCGTTGATGATCCGCAGCCGCACACGTTCCCCCGGCGCGAAGAGAGCGGTCCAGTTGTCGCGCGGGCCGTGGCCGTTGACGAGGAAGCTATAGGTCGAGCCGCTCACATCGGCGACGTCGGTCGGATCCATCCGCATCGCACCCCATTCGATGCGATCCTTCAGCGGCTGGTCCCTGCCGGCGAGCAGCCCGGCGAGCGTTTGGCGCTGCATGTTGAAATGACCGGGACTGACCTTGAGCTTGCGGAAGATTTCCTCGGGCGCGAGTTGGCTGTGATCCGACAGCACGACGACATGCTCGCGGTCGTAGCCGATGGGATCGGCGCCGGCGGGATCGATGACGATCGGCCCGTAATGGCCGAGCTGTTCCTGCAGCCCCGAATGGCTGTGATACCAATAGGTCCCCGACTGGACGACCGGGAATTCATAGACGAAGGTCGATTTGGGCGCGATACCGGGAAAGCTGACCCCCGGCACGCCGTCCATGTGAAAGGGCAGGATCAGCCCGTGCCAGTGGATCGAACTGTCCTCGTCGAGGTCGTTGACGACGGTGAGGCGCGCGGTCTGGCCTTCCTTCAGCCGGACGAGCGGCGCGGGCACGGTGCCGTTGATGCCGATCGCGCGGCTGACCTTGCCGTCGATCCGCATCGTCTGGCGCGCGATGCGCAACCTGATGTCGTTCCCCGACACGGTGGGGATAGGCGCGGTGATGCCGGGCGATATCGGCTGGGCCCACGCCGGGAACCAAGGCGCCAGTGCGGCCGCCGCCCCGCCGCCCAGTGCTGCGCTCACGAAACGACGCCTGTCCATCTGCATGATCTTCCTGACTGCCGGTTGTTTGTCTGCAATCTCATACGCAGCCCGATGGAACGGCCCTCACCATCGGCAGGAGAGGGCGCGCCATCGGGGTATGGACCTGCGGGCCAGGACCCTAGACGCCGTCGGCTTCGAGCAACATCCGGAGCTTTGCTCGCGCGCGGTAGAGCCGTGTTTCGACCGTCTTTTCGCTGATGCGCAGCAGCGCGGCGGTTTCGGCCTGGCTGAGATCTTCGACCCCGCGCAGCACCAGCACTTCGCGCAGATTGTGCGGAAGCGCCGCCATCGCCGCACGAACCCGGGCCAGTTCGGCACGGTCGCCAGCCTCGACATCGGGTGCCGGCCCGTCGCTCGCCAGGTCGCGCGCGCTTTCGAGCGGCATCGCGCGGGTGAAGAAGGATCGCACCGCGCGGCGCCGCGCCCAGTCGCGGCATTTGTTGATCGCAATGCGCGAAATCCACGGGCGAAACGGTTGCTCGCCGTCATAGCGGGCGATCGCCGCAAAACCCGCCACGAACGTCTCTTGCGTCAGGTCCATCGCCTCGTCTTCGTCGATCACATTGCTACGGATCAGCCTGAAAACCGGCGCCTTGTACCGAACCAGAAACTCGCCATAGATATCCGTACGCCCGGTGCGGGCAAGCGCGGCGAGTTCGCCGTCGCTGCATTGCGACAGGTCGAGGCTCACCGCGCATCGGCGGTCAGCGCCTCGACCACGCTCTTGTCGAACATCGCGGCCTGATCGCGGTCGAGTACGCCGCGCATCGCGAACAGGTGCTGAAGCGTTTCCTTCTGCAGGTCGCCCATCACCGAATGCGTCTCGTCGATCGCCTCTGTGACGCGCGGGCCATAGCCATGTTCGGCCTCGATCGCCTGTGCCAGCCGGATGTTCGCCGCGCGCATCTCGGTCTCGAGCCCGCGGCGACGCATGACGAAATCGGCTTCGATCCGCGCGATCTGCTGTTCCTGCCGCGCCGTCAGGTCCAGTTCCTCGTGGAGAAGCGCGTGGAGTTCGGTTTCGCTGGCCTTCGGCGCGGGTGAGACCAGCCGGCCGACGAACACCCCGCTCAGCGCTGCGACGAACGCGATGAGCGCCAAAAGGAGCAGGCGGCGCGACGGCATCCTGTCAGGGGTCCAGCAAGGTCGACGGCGCCAACGCGCTCACCGGACCGAATGGGCTCAGCGGGTTCGCCGCGCTGGCGGGTTCCGAAATCGCCCCGCCCGCGACGACGCCGCCGCCGAGCGACACAAAGGCTGCCAATGCCATCAGGCGCCGCGTCGCCGCCCCCTCCCGGCGGCGGATCGCAAGCGCGCCGAAAACGCGGTCGTCCAGCGTATCGAGCGCGACCGGCAAAGCGATACCGTTCAAGATGCGAAGTTCGTCGTCCATCGATCCGTCTCGTCTGCTCCCTCTTGGCAATTATACGCAGCGGCTCGCGTCATCCCTCACTCGGCCTCGTCGTTCGCCGATCATCAGGGCTATGTCGCCGCCGGGCGTATTTAACAAGACCGATACAATGGCGCGAAGCGGCGCGCGGGATCAGGAGAAGGTCAGCGAGGCGAGGGCGACGATGAAGAGGAGGATCACCGCGCTGAACAGCGCCGTCACCGCGGTGAACAGGACCGCGCTGGAAGGTCGGCGCGGATAAAGCTCGCCGAAATCGGCGGTCGCCATCGCGCCCGCATCGTCCCCCGCGGCGTCGCCATGCGATGCCTTGAGCAGCGCGGCGCTGATCGCGCTGGCGGGCACGGGCGCCAGAAATTCGCACCCGAAACGCCTGCCGTCCTTGCGAACGACGCGCGCCGGGGCGGCGCCCAGCTCGGGCAGGACGAGCAGAAAGGTTTCGCCGAGCGAAAAGGCGGCGTCGGTCTCGATCAACAGGCCCGTTCGCGACAGGTTCCGGATGACGACCGCGGCCTCGGTCGTCGCCGAGCGCGCCGCGACGTCGAGCCGCAAGGTGCGCCGCCGCATCCGCCTGCGGTCGGCAGTCTCGATGGGTTCCGCGATATGGGCGAGCAGCGATCTCACTACCGTCTCCTTGGCGAACGGCTATCGCACGGCAAGCTTAATATTGCCTTGTCCCCAGTCTCTTCCTCGGCCCGAAGGGGCAAAGGGCGGCCGGCCCGCCCCCTTGCCCCACCGCTGACGCAACTTAACAATTAGGCAAGTTTTCGCCTCGCGAGCGAAATGCATGCGACCAGTCGTTAGCTTTTGTGGATCGAATTGGGACGAGAGCGGGCTGGACGGCGCGCGGCATATTGCTTGAGGTCGACCGCCAGCCGCTTGAATAAAAAGATTATTGTCGAGGGAAACAAGACGGTCACTATCGAAACAATAAGCCAAAGACCGCCTTTCCTAAAAAATTGTTAACACGCTTGCAGAGTCTCGAGAATCCATGCTCTCCTGATGGATGGGGAAGGTCCGAGTCGCTCGGACAGTGGGTCGCACTGACATTGGTGGAAATTTTGCTGTGCCGTTTTCGCGGCAGGGCGAGGTGCGTGCGAGGGAAACAGACATGGATGCTTTCGACAATCCGGCCCGCGACGGAATCATTGGCCCTCAACATGACGGCGCATCGGGCGACCAGACGAACAAGGCCGTTTCGGGCGCCGCTTCGGGTGGCGATTTTCTCACAGCAGCCGCGCATGTCACCGCCACCGCGTCCGCTTTGCCGCTCGCGATCCAGGCGATCCTCGTTCCCGACGCGAGCGGACGCATCGTCCTGCCGGCAGGCGCGTCGATCGACGACGTCAGCGTATCGGGCGCCGACCTGATCGTCACGCTGCCAAACGGACAGGTGCTGATCATCCCGAACGGCGCGGTCGATATTCCCTCGATCGTCGTCGACGGCGACACGGTGCCCGCCAGCACCGTCGCGCAGTTGCTCGAAAATATCGGAGAGCTCAACCCCGAAGCCGGCATTCGCAGCTCGGGCGGCAATTTCGCCGACCCCGAAGGGCCGATCCAGGACGCCTATGCGCTCGGCGACCTCCTGCCCTACACCGAACTTGCCTTTTCGCAGCCCGAGGACCGCGAGCTGCTGCCCGCCATCCCCGATGACGAGCCCGAGGTGGTCATCGTCACCCCCGACCAGCCCGCCGGGGCCGCGGCCGCCACCGCGAGCGTCGACGAGGCGGGGCTTCCGGTGCGCGAGGGCGAGCCCGCGGGCAGCGACAGCGCCGCGAACAGCGAAACAACGGCCGGATCGATCGTCTATGACGCGTCCGATGGCCTCGGCGCGATCACGATCAACGGCACCGCGATCACCGCCGTTGGTCAGGTCATCGCGACCCCGCTCGGCCAGCTGACGATTACCAGCCTGACGCCGGGCGAGGTCGGATACAGCTATACGCTCGCCGACAACAGCGATGCGAACGGCAACCCGACCGACATTTTCACCGTCATCGTCACCGACCGCGACGGCGACACCGCGACCGCGACGCTGACGATCGGCGTCATCGACGACGTCCCGACCGCGCGCGCCGATAGCGACGCGGTCGCGGCGGGCAGCTTCGCGCCCGAGGCGGGCAATGTGCTGACGGGTGCGGGGACGACGAGCGGCGCGGCGGGCGCCGACACGCCGGGTGCCGACGGTGCGGTGTTGACCGGCATCCGCGGCGCAGACGGCGAGGGCGGCTTTGCGGCGCCCGGCACGGTTCAGGGCCAATATGGCGCGCTTACGATCGGTGCCGATGGCGGCTACACCTATGTCCGCGATCCGGGCACGCCGGGCGGCGTCGACGATGTTTTCACCTATCAGATTACCGACGGCGACGGCGATACATCGACGGCGACCCTGACCATCCGTATCGCCGATGCGCCGACCGTCATCACCTTCGTCCCGGGCGAAGGCGATGACGGGACGATCGTATACGAAGCCGACCTGCCGGGCCGCGATGGCGAGACCCCGGGTTCGGCCTTCGGGGGCGGTGAAGGTGGTGGCGCTTCGACCAGCGGTACCATCACCTTCACTGCGCTCGACGGCGTCGGCAGCGTCGCGATCGGCGGCGTAACGCTGACGCCCGGCGCGCTGCCGCAGACGATCGCGAGCGATGCGACCGGAACGCTCGTCGTCACCGGCTATAATTACGATCCCGCGACCGGCGAGGGATCGGTCACCTATGTCTATGATTTGATCGACAATACGCTCGACGGCGACGGCACGACGGTCAGCTTCGACCTCGTCATCACCGATGCCGACGGCGATGCGGCGTCGGATACGCTCGACATCGTGATCGTCGACGACGCGCCGACCGCGCGCGCCGACAGCGACAGCGTGACCGAGGACGGCGCTGCGATCGCCGACGGGAATGTTCTGACCGGCTTGGGTGGCGGCGACGCCAATGCGACCGACGGCGTCGCCGACACTCAAGGCGCCGACGGCGCGGCGGTGACCGGCGCGGCGGTGACCGGCGTGGCGGGCGGCAGCGTCGGCGAACCGCTCGCGGGCGCCTATGGGGTGCTGACGCTGAACGCCGACGGCAGCTACAGCTATGTTCTCGATAACGCATCACAGCCGGTGCAGGGCCTCTCGGCGGGCGAGACGCTGACCGAGATATTCACCTACACGATCACCGACGGCGACGGCGATACCTCAGCGACGACGCTGACGATCACCATCAACGGCGCCGACGACGGCGTGACGGTGGGCGGCCTCGACGCCGAGGGCGCCGAGCTCATAGTCGATGAGGATGACCTTGCCGATGGTTCCTCGCCCGATGCCGCCGCACTGACGCAGGACGGTAGCTTCAGCGTCTCGACCCCCGACGGCCTCGGCAATGTGAGTGTGGGCGGCGTGCCGGTCGTGACCAACGGTGTCTTCACCCCCGGCACCGCGACCAGTCCGCTTGGGACCATCAACATCACCGGCTTCACGCCCGTCACCGGCGCCGACGGCTCGGTGATCGGCGGCAGTTTCACTTATGAATATATACTCGCCGACAACACGCTGACCCACGCGAACGCCGGCGAGGACGACGTCACCGACAGCTTTGCCGTCACCGTCACCGACAGCGACGGATCGAGCGCGAACGCCAGCCTCGACGTGCGCATCATCGACGATGTCCCGGACGCGGCCGACGACGGCGCCGGCGCGGCCGAAGACACGCCGGTCGTCATCGACGTGCTGGCGAACGACGTTCGCGGCGCCGATGGCGTCGATCCCGCGACGGGCGTCGCGCTCGCGACCGCGCCGGCGAAAGGGACGGTCGTCTACAATGGCGACGGCACCTTCACCTATACCCCGACGGCGGGGCAGGAAGGCGAGGACAGCTTCACCTACACGATCACCGACGGCGACGGCGATACTTCGACCGCGACGGTGACGGTGACGCTCGCGAAGGATTCGGTCCCGACGATCGATCTGGGCGCCGACAACAACGTCGACGAGGCGGGGCTGCCGAACGGCTCAAGCTTCGCCTCGGACAGCGAGACGGCGACGGGCAGCTTCACGCTGACCACGGGCAACGACAGCGTCGCATCGCTCGTGATCAACGGCGTCGATGTGACCGCCGGCGGCACCGTGACGACGCCTGTCGGCGTGCTGACCGTGACGGTCGGCGGCGGCGCCTACAGCTACAGCTATACGCTCACCACCAACACGTCGGGGGACGACACCTTCGACAGCTTCACCGCGGTGGTGACCGACAGCGACGGCGACACCGCGACCGACACGCTGGTGATCGACATCGTCGATGACGTGCCGACGGCGCGCCCCGACACCGACAGCGTGACCGAGGACGGGCCGCTGACCGCCGACGGCAATCTGCTGACCGGCAGCGGCGGCGGGGACGCGAACGGCACCGACGGCGTCCTCGATACGCAGGGCGCCGACGGCGCGAGCGTGACCGCGGTCAGCTTCGGCGGGGCGGCAGGCAGCGTCGGCGCGGGGCTGGCGGGCGCTTATGGCACGCTGACGCTGAACAGCGACGGCAGCTACAGCTATGTCCTGAACAATGCGGCGCAGCCGGTGCAGGGCCTGTCGGCGGGCGAGACGCTGACCGAAGTCTTCGCCTATACGATCACCGACGGCGACGGCGATCCCGCGACGACGACGTTGACGATCACGATCAATGGCGCCGACGACGGCGTGACGATCGAGGGGCTCGATGCCGAGGGCGCCGAGCTGTTCGTCGACGAGGATGATCTGCCGGTGCGCGCCGGCGAAGCGCCGGGGTCGGATACGACCCCCGACGGCGTGACCGACGGCGGCAGCTTCACCATATCGACCCCCGACGGCATGGGCAGCGTCATACTCGACAGCTTCAACGGCGTACCGCTCGGCGCGCCGCTGACGCTCGTCACCGCCGACGGCAGCCTTACGCCGCAATCGGTCGCGACCGCCTATGGCACGCTTTCCGTCACCGGCTTCACTCCGATCACGGGTGCCGACGGATCGGTGATCGGCGGCAGCTTCACCTACACCTATATGTTGAACGACAATCGCGCCGATCATCCCGCCGCGGGTCAGGACGACCGCACCGACAGCGTCGGCGTCACCGTCACCGACGCCGACGGGTCGAGCGCCAGCGCGGCGATCGACATCCGCATCACCGACGATGTGCCCGACGCGATCGACGACGGCACGACGCAGACGCTGGAAAATGCGCCGGTCACGATCGATGTGCTCGCCAACGATGTCGCGGGCGCCGACAGCGTGCAGCTGGGGGCGGTCGAGCTGGTGGCCGGATCGCTGACCGGCACCGGCACGCTCGTCAACAATGGCGACGGCAGCTTCACCTATACCCCCGCGGCGCAGGAAAGCGGCACCGTCAGCTTCCAGTATCGCATCACCGACGGCGACGGCGACACCGACGTCGCCACTGCGACGATCACGCTCGTCGCCGATTCGGCGCCGCAGATCCGCAACGCCGATGATGTGACGGTCGACGAGGACGGGCTTTCGGGCGCCAATGCCGACAATGGCCTCGCCGGCGAAGTGACCTCGACCGGCAGCGCGAGCGCGGCCGGGACGATCACCGTCGATTTCGGCAGCGACGTGCCGGCGGCGCTCGCCGGTTCGCTTGTCCTGAACGACAGCGGCGCGCTCGACACGCAGCTTACCGTCGGCGCCGTTCCGGTGACCTTCGCCAAGGACGGCGACGATCTCGTCGGCTCGGTCGGCGGCGCCGAGGTGATCCGCATCGCGCTGACGAGCGCGGTTGCCGGCCCCGGCGCGACCGAAGTCACCTATGGCTATACGGTCACATTGTCGCAGGCGGTCGATCAGGCGCTGCCCGGCGTCGAGGACAGCGATCTGCTCGCGGGCATCGGCTTCACCGTCACCGACAGCGACGGCACCCAGTCGTCGGGCGCGTTCGACGTCACGATCGTCGACGATCTGCCGACGCTCAGCGTCTCCGACACGCCGGTGAGCGTCGTCGAAGGCGCGACCGTGAACGGCACATGGACGCTTGATGAGGGCGCCGACGGCGTCGCGTCGGTGCTCGTCAGCTTCGGCAGCGGCAGCGCCACGCTGTCGCTGACGCCGGGGAGCAGCGTGTCGATCGCGCAGCCGACGGGCACGCTGACGGTGGGCGCCGACGGCAGCTTCAGCTTCGCGGCGGCGAACGATCAGGATGACGCCGCGAATCCGTCCGCGACCTTTACCCTGTCGGCGGTCGATCGCGATGGCGATCCGACGTCGGACAGCCTGACGATCGCGATCGCCGACGGCGCAGGCCCGGTGAACGCGACGCCGGTCACGCTGACCGTGAACGAGGCGGCGATCGACGGCATCGGCAGCAATCCGGCAAGCCCGGACGAGACCGACAGCGGCATCCTTGCCTTCACCGCGGGGTCGGACACGCTCTCGGGCTTCGCCTTTACCGGCGTCGCGGGCCTTGTCGCCAATCTCGACGGCGCCGGCACCGACATCTTCTGGTCGATGGCGCCCGACGGGCAGACGATCACCGGCTCGCTGACGCTGGGCGGGCCCGCCGCGATTACGATCAGCCTGACCGCGCCCGCGAGCATCGCGCCCGGCGCGACGGCGAATGCCGGCGTCACCGTCACCCTCGCCGACAATCTGCCGCACGCGATCGCCAATGCCGCGCAGACGCAGGCGCTGGGAACGGTCACCGTGCAGGCGACCGATACCGACGGCGACCCCGCAACCGGCGTCGTCACCGTGCAGGTCATCGACGATATTCCGGCGGCGAACCCCGATGTCGACAGCGTGACCGAGGACGGCGCGCTGATCGCGGACGGCAATGTGTTGACGGGCAGCGGCGGCATTGACGCGAACGCCACCGATGGCGCCGCCGATACGCAGGGCGCCGACGGTGCAGCCGTCACCGCGCTCGTTGGCGGCACGGTCGGCGCGCCGCTGGTCAGCACCTATGGCACGCTGACCCTCAACGCCGACGGCAGCTATTCCTATGCGCTCGATAATGCGAACAGCGCGGTGCAGGGCCTCTCGGCCGGCCAGACGCTGACCGAAATCTTCACCTATACGATCACCGACGGCGACGGCGATCCCGCGACCACGACGCTGACGATCATAATCAACGGCGCCAACGACGGCGTGACGATCAATGGTCTGGCGGTCCCCGGCGGCGAGGAGGTCGTGAACGAGGACGACCTTCCCGACGGATCGTCGCCCGATGCGGCGGCGCTGACCCAGACGGGCGACTTCACCGTCACCGCGCCCGATGGCCTCGACGACGTCACCATCGGCACCGCGCAGGTGATGACGAACGGCGTCTTCACCCCCGGCCTGACGACGACGAGCCCGCTCGGCACGGTGACGATCACCGGCTTCACCCCCGTCCTCGCGGGCGACGGTTCGGTGATCGGCGGGACCTTCACTTACGAATATGTGCTCGATGACAATACGCTGACGCACCCGGCGGCGGGCGAGGACGATGTCACCGACAGTTTCCCGGTCACCGTCACCGACAGCGACGGGTCGAGCGCGAATGCCAGTCTCGACGTCAGGGTCATCGACGATGTCCCGGCCGCGTCGGCTGAGCCGAACCAGAATGTCGCCGAGGGCGCGACCGTCACCGGGACGCTCGATTTCGTCGAAGGCGCCGACGGCGCGAGCGTTACCGCGATCAACGGTACCGCGCTGGTCTTCGGCATGGACGGCTTTTCGCAGGGCATCGACATCGGCGACGGCATAATCAAGGTCAAGGCCGACGGCAGCTACAGCTTCACCGCCGATGCCGCGGTTGCGGGAACGGGCGCCGCCGCGGCAACCTACACCGTGACCGACGGCGACGGTGACACCGCGACCGCGCCGATCGCCTTCACGATCGTCGACGCCAATGCGCCGACCGCGGGCACGACGCAGGCGTCGGTCGACGACGACGCGCTCGCCAGCGGCAACCCGGCGAGCATGACAGGCGACCTTCCCGACCCGAACAGCGACGGGGACAATGATCAGGCGACCTTCAGCGGCCTTCTGAACCTCGATTTCGGGGGCGATGGCGCGGGCTCGGTCGATTTTGCCGCGATGGACGGCCTGTTCGTCAATGTCGGACAGGAATCGGTCCAGCTCGCCTGGAACGCGGGCACCGGCATGCTGACCGCCACCGGCCCGCGCGGGGCGCTGTTCACCGTCGAAGTGACCGATAGCGCGGCGGGCGCCTACAAGGTGACGCTGCTCGACAATGTCCTGCACGCAGCCGGCGGCGACGAGAATGACGCCACCGCGACGCTGACCTTCACCGTGATCGACAGCGATGGCTCGACCGCGAACGGCACGCTCCAGATCAGCTTCGACGACGATGCGCCGACGGTGGTGGCGGACACGACGCAGCCGGCGCTGACGGTCGACGAAACGTCGCTCAGCACCAACGCGCAGGCCAGCTTTGCGTCGGTCTTCACGCCCGCGTTCGGCGCCGACGGCGCCGCGATGACGAACGCGACGACCTATGCGCTCGGCGTCAACGCAGGTGCGACGGGGCTTGTCGACACCGCCACCAACGAAGCTGTCGTCCTCAGCGTCGTCAGCGGCGTGGTTCAAGGGCGGACCGCAACCTCGGACGCGCTCGTCTTCACGGTCAGCGTCGCTGCGAACGGGACGGTCACGCTCGACCAGATCCGCGCCGTCGCGCATACGCCCGACAGCGGCCCCGACCAGCCGACGGGCCTCCTGGCCGACAATCTGGTCACCTTGACTGCGACGGTCACTGACCGCGACGGCGATACCGCCAGCGCCACCGCGAATATCGGCCAGAATCTCGTTTTCGAGGACGACGCGCCAGTAGCGAACGATGATAGTGCGGGATTGACCGAAGGCGGGCCGAGCTTCATCACCTTTGATGTCGATACCAACGACAACAACGGCGCCGACGGATTCGGCAGCCGCAGCTTCACCAGCCTGACCGGCAGCTATGGCACGATCACCGTCAATCCCGACGGCACCCAGACCTATACGCTGACCCCCGCCGGGCAGGCCGCGATCGACGGCTTGGCGCCCGGCGCGACGCTGACCGATATCTTCACCTATACGCTGACCGACAAGGATGGCGACAGCGACCCCGCGACGCTGACGGTCACGCTGACCGGCGCCGACGACGGCGTCACGATCACCAACCTGACGCCCAAGTTGGGCGGTGGCGATGCGACGGTCGACGAGGATGATCTTCCCGCCGGATCCGATACGACGAAAGAATCGCTGACCACGACGGGCAGCTTCAATATCTCGGCGCCCGACGGAGTCGCGAACTTGTCGGTCCATGGCGTGCAGCTGATCGACAATGGCGTCTTCACGCCCGCGACGATCCCGACTCCGCTCGGCAATATACTGAACATCACGGCTTACAACGCCGCGACGGGCGAGGTCAGCTACAGCTATACGCTGAACGCTGCCGAAACCCACGACAGCATCCAGGGCGAAAACAGCCTGTTCGAGGATTTCATCGTCGAACTGACCGACAGTGACGGCGACGATACCGACAGCCTGCTGTCGATCGCCATTATCGATGACGTGCCGACCGCCCGCCCCGACACCGACGCGGTGGCCGAGGACGCGCCGGGCGGTGCGACGGGCAATGTCCTCACCGGCGCCGGCACGACCAACGCGCCGGGCAGCGCCGACACGGCGGGCGCCGACGGCGCGGCGGTGACCGGCGTTGCGGCGGGCACGTCGGCCGGGGCGGTCGCGGGCAATGTCGGCGCGGCACTGGCCGGCAGCTTTGGCTCGCTGACGCTGACTGCGGGCGGCGGCTACACCTATATGCTGAACAACGGCAATGCGGTGGTGCAGGCGCTGGGCGTGGGCGAGGCGCTGACCGAGACTTTCACCTATACGATCACCGACGGCGACGGCGACCAGTCGACGACGACGCTGAAAATCACCATTAACGGCACGAACGACCTGCCGACGATCGGAACGGCGACGACCGCGGTGTCGGACGAGGGGCTGTCAGGCGGCTTGCCCGACGGCGCGGGGACGGTCGACACGACCAACCTCACGCTCCGCACGGGCACGATCGCGGTGGGCGATCCCGATGGCGATCCGCTGACGCTGTCGCTCGGGGCGCCCGCGACGGCGCTGTTCTCGGGCGGTCAGCCGATCGTCTGGGACACGACCAACCCGCAGTTGCTGCTCGGCAAGGTCGGGACCGAAACGATCATCAGCGTCGCCATCGACAATGGCGGCAATTTCACCGTGTCGCTGCAGGGGCCGATCGATCACCCCAACGTGACGCTGGAGGATGCGCTTTCGCTGGTGGTGCCGGTCAGCGCAAACGACGGCACGACGACGGTAACCAATGCGGCCGCGCTGACGATCGGGCTGGAGGACGACGCGCCGGCCGCGATCGCGCCGCTCGCCGCCGCGCTGATCAACGCGCCGGGCTCGTCGGTCTATCAGTCGCTCGATAGCGATGGCGACGTCGACAATAATTATGGCGGCGACGGCCCGGGCAGCGTGATCTTCACCGCCGCGACGATCGCCGCGCTGCAAGGCCAGAATCTGAGCGCGGGCGGCCAGGCGCTGACCTATGTCCTGTCGGCGGGCGGCACCGTGCTCACCGCCGAAAAGCCGAACGGCGACGATGTCTTCATCATCCGCCTGCAACCGGCGGGCCATGCCGATCAATATCAGGTCGAGATGGTCCAGAAGCTCGATTCGACCGCCACGATCGATTTCAACAGCGGCGGTTACAACATCGTCGGCGGCAACACCGCGTGGATCGGTTTTGCGAAGGCCGGCGACAACAACAGCCCCGACATCCTCGTCACCCCGATGACGAACGGCGTCGATGGCGGCAAGATGAATGCCAACGCCACCAGCACCGGCGTATCGGACGGCAACAGCGTCGGCCCGACCGAGGCGGTGCGCATCGATTTCGTCGTCGATCTCACCGGAACGCCCGGAAACAATGATTATGCGCCGCTCGCGAATCAGACTCACGCGTTCGATTCGCATTATTCGGCGAACGGCGCGTCGGCCTTTTTCTCGAACATCAACAGCAGCAGCAGCGTCCGCATCGTCGCGCGCGACGATCTCGACACCGACAATGACGTCGGCGACGGGGTCAAGGACACGATCACCGGGGTTGCGATCAGCTTCAACGGCGTGACGCTGATCGTAACCGCCGCGGGCATCTATAATGTCGGCGGGCAGAACTATACGGTCAGCTTCAGCGGCGGCGAAGCGACGGTCGCGGGGGTCGTTGAAAACACCCGTCTCGCGGGCTTTACCGCCGATGGCTACAACAGCATCGAATTCCACCACGCGGGTGGCGATACGTTCAAGATCGGCGACTTCGGTGCGGTCGTGCAGACCGAAAATCCGGTGAACTTCAACGTGCCGGTCACGATCGTCGACGGCGACGGCGATACCGCGCCGGGCTCGCTGGCGATCACCACCGCGCCGCCGCTGCTCGTCGTCGGCTCGGCGACGGGCGATGTCGCGGGTGAAGCGACCGACCATGTCGTCGCCAATCCGCAGGGCCAGCCCGACGGCACGATCGAAGGCGGCGCCTTCGACGACACGCTCGTCGGCGACCCCGGCTCGGTGACGATCACCGAGGGGCAGCAGGCGAATGTCGTGCTCGTGCTCGACAGTTCGGGCAGCATGGACGAGGAGATCTCGTTCGGCGGCGGCACGATTTCGCGGATGGATGCGCTCAAGGACGGCGTCAACGCGCTGATCGACAGCCTCTCGCAATCGGGCGCGCGCGACGTCCGCATCACGGTGATCGATTTCGACACCAACGGCAACAATCTGGGCACGTTCAACCTGATCGTGAACGGCGTCATTCAGGCGAGTGCGGTCACCGCGGCCAAGGCGGCGGTTAACGGCATGAACGATTCGGGCGGCACCAATTTCGAAGACGGGTTGCAGGAAGCTCTGAGCTGGATCAACGGCGATAACGACATCGCTGGCGCCGATGTGAACAAGGTCGTGTTCGTTTCCGATGGCAATCCCACCTATTGGAACAGCGGCGGCACGGGGCAGGAAACGACCACCAACGTCCAGAATTCGATGAACCAGATCCTCGGCACCGACGGCACGAACGAACCGGCGCTGATCCTCGCGACGGGCTATTCGATCGATGCGGTCGGGATCAATGTCGATGCGCCGCTTCTTGCACGGCTGAGCGACGTCGAAGACGGTATCGCGTCGGGCGGCACGGGCAGCGCGACCAATGCCGATTCGGCCGAAGAGCTCGCCGCCGTGCTCCAGGTGCTCGGCGGCTCGACCGACCTTGCCGCGGCCGGGAACGACATAATCAACGGCGGGCAGGGCGCCGACGTCATCTTCGGCGACGTCCTCTACACCGATACGCTCGCCGCCAATCTCGGCGTGAACCTGGCGCCGGGATCGGGCTGGGCGGTGTTCCAGACGCTCGAAGGCCGCTTAAACGCCGAATCGATCGATCCCGCCGGCAATGGCGCCGACTGGAATCGTCAGGACACGATCGCCTACATCCGCGCCAATTACACCGAGCTGGCGCGGGAAAGCGGCCGGACGGGCGGTAATGACACGATCAACGCCGGCGCCGGAAACGACGTCATTCTCGGTCAGGAAGGCAATGACATCATCAATGCGGGGGCCGGCGACGATCTGATCTCCGGCGGTACGGGCCGCGACGTCATGACCGGCGGCACGGGCACCGACACATTCCTCTTCAATGCGGGCGAAAGCCGGCCGACGCTGGGCGGCAGCGGGGATGTCGGGACGATCACCGGCCATGATGTGATCACCGATTTCAACTTGGCGACCGACATATTGAACCTGCCCGGCACCCCGGTCGCCGACGGCGACGGGCCGGTCAACGGAACCAATTCGGCGCTGACGATCGGCGGCCAGACGATCAAGTCGCACTCGGTCACGGGTGGCGTGATCAGCTTCGACGACGACAACAGCTTCGGTACGGCGCTCGCCCTGTCGAGCGACGCGCGCGTGGCGGCGGCGGTCGACTATCTTCAGCGCAACGACCTCGGCCCCGCAGGAACGACAGTCGCCTTCGTCGCCGGGACGCGGACCTTCGTCTATCAGCAGGTCGGGACCGATCCGAACCCGGCCAACGACATACTCATCGAGTTGCAGGGCGTCGCGATCTCCAATTTGAACACGCTGATCGGCACGCGCGTCACCCCGGTGACGCTCGATCTGGGCGGCGACGGGCTCGATTTCGTCTCGTCTTCGGCGGGCGCCGCCTTCGACCATGACGGCGACGGCGTGCGCGAGGCGACGTCGTGGGCGGGGCGCGGCGACGGCATCCTCGTGCGCGACGCCAATGGCGACGGCATCGCCAACAATGGCGGCGAGATCAGCTTTTCGGTTGGCGGCTCGACCGACCTCGAGGGGCTGCGCCTGCAATATGACAGCGACGGCGACGGCAGGCTCAGCGCCGCCGACGCCGAATTCGCCAGCTTCGGCGTGTGGCAGGACGCGAACGGCGACGGCGTCACCGACGCGGGCGAGTTCCGCTCGCTCACCGACCTCGGCATCGCGAGCATCGCGCTGACGTCCGACGGTAAAGCCTATGTTGCGGGCGACGGCGAGGTGATCGTCCATGGCGAGGCGAGCTTCACGCGCACCGACGGCAGCACCGCCGCGGTCGGCGACGTGTCGTTCATCACCCCGCGCGCCGCGAACGATATCGAGCGCACGGCGGGCCATCAGGCGCTGACCGGCTCGCTGGTCGCCGCGTCGCTGGTCGCCATCGCGCATGAGGTGGGGGCCGATGGCCCGGCGACGGGCAAGGCCGTGAGCGAAAATGCGGTCCCCATCGAAGCGGTCGATGGAAGCGGAGTAGCGGCGGGCGCCGAAATCGCCCGCGCGGCCGCACCGCATATCGCGGCCGAAACCGCGCCCGAACGGGCGGAAGAGGCCCGACCCGCACCGTCGACGACGACCCACGACGACGCGGCGCCCGCTTCGATCGACGAAGATCGCGGCGACTGGCGCACCGACGCCGGGGGCGATGCGGGTCCGGACGACAATGCGGGTGCCTTGTTCGACCAGGTCGCGGACCATGCGGCGCCGGGTCAGGGCCTGATGGACGGGCTGCTCGCGCTCGCGGCGCTGCCGGCCGAAGCGGGCGTCGCCGATGCCGCGGCGCACGACCCCGCCGCGACGGCGGTGCTCGCCGAAGTGATCGAAGGCGCCAATGCGATCGACCAGCTGATCGACACCGTCGCGGGCGCCGGCACCGCACAGGAAGCGGTGGCAGCGCCGGTCTTCGATTTGGCGCAGTTCCTCGATCAGCGCTTGGTCTCGGAGGTAGCGATCGTGCCGCACCAGACGATCGAACAGGAGCTTCACCAAGTGGCGACGGCCTGACCGGCGCATTTCAGGACCAGAAAGACCTAGTGGGAGGGCGATTAGACCATGGCATATCAACCGGGACATTGGATGACGGGGGGGATGGCGGGGGCTCTGGCCGCGCTGGCACTCGCCCAGCCGGGCGGCGCGATGGCGCAGGAGCTCGCCGATCGGCCGATCGGTGAGCTCAGAACCGAAGTGGGGAGTCGCTACGACGCGGCGCTGGCGATGTCGGTCGATCCTTCGGTCGCGGCGGCGGACACGGGTAGCTATGCCTGGGCGTCGGAGGCCAAGATCCAGTGCGGCATCGCGCTGGGATTCCTCAAATCGAACAGCAAGGACGCCGAAAGCCTGCGCCGCTGCGACTTCGCCTATGGCATGATGACGCGGCAGCCGGCGCCGCCCGCCGAAGCGGCGCTGGTGCCTCCTCCTCCTCCTGGCACCGAAAACTGTCCGCCCGAGGTCGCCTCGACCTTCTATTTCGACTGGGATTCGACCACTCCGCCCGCCGACGCGGCGCAGTCGGTCGCCTTCATGGCCGAAAATCGCACGCGCTGCGGCTGGGCCAATTTCACCGTCGTCGGTCACACCGACCGCTCGGGCCCCGATAGCTACAACGACGGGCTGGCGCTGCGCCGCGCGCAGGCGATCGCCGACATGATGGGTGGCGCCGGCATTCCGGCGGGCACGGTCGCCGTCTCGGGAATGGGCGAGCGCCAGCCGCGCGTCCAGACCGTCGACGGCCAGCGGACGCCGGAAAACCGCCGCGTCGAAGTCGAAGTGAACGGGATGGGGGGACAGTGATGAAAGCGCAACATAAGCTCGCCGGCTTCGCTTCGGCGCTCGCCATATCGCTCTTCGCCGCCTCGGCTGCCGCCGAGCCGACCAGCATGCAGAATGTCATGGCGGTCGCGATCGATTCGAACCCGCAGATCCATCAGGCGGAGATGAACAAGCAGGCGATCGAGTTCGAACTCGAACAGGCGAAGGGCCTGTATCTGCCGCGCATCACGCTCGAAATGTCGGCGGGCGTTCGCCGGCTCGAAAATTCGACGCGCCGGGCGCTCGGCATCGCCGACGATGAACTCTACCCGCTCGAAGCCGGGATCCGCGCCGAACAGACGCTGATCGATTTCGGGCGCCGGCGCGGCGAGAAATTGCGCCAGGCGGCGCGCGTCGATGGCGCCGCGCTGCGCGTCGTCGAACGCTCCGAATTCATCGCGCTGCAAAGCGCGCGGCAATATCTCGACGTCCTGCTCCAGCAGCGCGTGGTCGCCGCCGCCGAAGACAATATGACCTTTCACAACAGTCTCGTCTCCGACCTGTCGAGTGGGGTGAGCGCGGGCTCGATCAGCATCGCCGATCTCCAGCAGGCGCAGGAACGCGCCAAGGCGGCGAGCGTGCGCGTCAGCGAAGCGAAGGAAGCACTGCAAAATGCCCGGATCGAGCTGCTCGCGCTGAGCGGGCTTCAGGTCGATGAGGTGCAGATGCCGCCCGCGATGGCCGAAAAGCTTCCCGGCAGCCTCAGCGAAGCCGTCGGGCTCACCCGCGCGCGACACCCGAAAGTGCTTGAAGCGCAGGCCGACGTCGATGCGGCGAATGCCGAAGCGAAGAAGGCAAAGGGCGATTTCGCCCCGACGGTCGGCCTCGAACTGTCGGGCCGCATCGGCGACGATATCGACGCCTTCCGCGGCGAGACGAACGACCTGCTCGGCCGTGTCGTGCTGCGCTGGGATATTTTCGACGGCGGGATCAACCGCGCCAAATATCAGGAGATGGTGCGCCGCGCGAGCGAGAGCCGTTTCCGCCTGCACGAAACCGAACGCAATGCCGAAGCCGACACGCGCCGCGCGTGGAACGCCCGCGAGACGCAGACGGCGGTGTTCCGCGACCTCGTCGACCAGAGCAAGGCGACCGACGAGCTGCTCCTGTCCTACCGCGACCAGTTCGGGGTCGGCCGCCGCTCGCTGCTCGACGTGCTCGACGCGCAGAACACGCGCTTCAACGTCCAGGTCCGCGCCGAAACCGCGCGCTTCTCGGAGATGTTCGCGGTCTATCAGATCCTCGCCTCGACCAATAACCTGCTCGACGCATTCGGCCTGACCGCGCCCGAATCGCGCCGCGTCTATGCGCGCGAAGAGGTCGGTTACGGTCCGCCGGCGCCCGCCGAGCTTCAGCGTCGCCGTTATCCGCAATGATTTTAGTGGATTGATTCCAAATAGAAAAATCGGACATGTTGCAGGATCGATCCACGATTGCGCATATCGGTAGGGAGGCTCCGGGCGATCCGCTGATCGCCTGCATCCTCTTTGTCGCGCAGCATTTCGGGCAGAATTTTCAGCGCGGCGCGCTGTCGGCGCTCGCGCGCGATGAACGGGGCTTCCTTCCCTTTCATCAGGCTGAAGCCGCGCTGGATCTTTGCCTGATCAACAACGAGCGGCTCCATGCGCGCAGGGTCCGGAAGCTGGCGCGCGAGTTGCCCGCGATCGTCCGCCGCACCGACAATAGCTGCGCGGTGCTGCTTGAGGCGAAGGACGCGCAATATCTCGTATGGGAACCCGGCGCCGCCGCGCCTTTCTGGGCCGACGAGGCCGCGATAGAGGACGGCTACGCGGGACAGGCGGTGGCGGTCGCCGCCGATCCGACCGCGATCCGCGCCGAGGAGCGGCCGTGGGACGAGGCGGCGAAGCGTCATTGGTTCTGGAGCGAAGTGCGGCGAATGCGCCGCTCCTTCTATCCGGTGCTCGGCGCGGCGCTGATGATCAACCTGCTCGGCTTCGCGCTGCCGCTGTTCACGATGAACGTCTACGACCGCGTCATCCCGAACAAGGCGGTGTCGAGCCTCTGGGTGCTCGCGATCGGCGCGCTGCTCGCCTTCGCGGTCGAATTCACGCTGCGCCTCGCGCGCGCGACGCTGCTCGACGATCTCGGCCGCGATCTCGACGTCAAATTGTCCGAAAAGATTTTCTCGAAGGTGCTGAACATGCCGCTCGCCGACCGGCGCGGCAGCACCGGGATGCTCGCGCGGCGCGTCTCCGAATTCGAAAGCGTACGCGATTTCTTCGCCTCGACGACGATCGTGCTGATCGTCGACCTCGCTTTCCTCTTCCTTTTCCTGATCATGATCGCGGCGCTCGCGGGCTGGCTCGCGCTCGTTCCG
Source organism: uncultured Sphingopyxis sp. (assembly GCA_966250105.1). Lineage (GTDB taxonomy): Bacteria > Pseudomonadota > Alphaproteobacteria > Sphingomonadales > Sphingomonadaceae > Sphingopyxis. The sequence goes on from CBINGC010000008.1 coordinate 88,534, forward strand.
CTCGCGATCATCGCCGCGATGGGCGTCGCGGGCTTTTTCCTCCAGCGGCGCATGATGCAGGCCTCGCTCGACAATCAGGCCGACATGAGCATCCAGCACGCGATGCTCGTCGAGGCGATCGGGGGCGCCGAAACGGTCAAGAGCTGCGCTGCGGAGGGGCAGGTGCTCGGCCAGTGGCGCCGGATGGTCGACACCAGTGCGCGGACGCAGGCGGCGATGCGCCGCACCGGCGCCGCGGCGATCAACCTCGCGACGCTCGGCCAGCAATTTTCGGGTCTCGCGCTCGTCGTCGGCGGTTTCTATCTCTTCGACGCGGGCAAGATTTCGATGGGCGCGATCATCGCGATCGTGATGCTCGCCGGGCGCTCGATGGCCCCCGTCGGGCAGCTCGCCTTTCTGATGACGCGCGGGCGGCAGGCGATCACGACGATGGCGAGCATCCAGCAGATGATCGAGGCGGGCGACGAACGCCGCATGGGCAGCAGCGCGCTCAACCTGACGATCGACAGGGGCGACATCGCGGTCGAGGGGCTGTCCTTTACCTATCCGGGCGCCGCGGCGCCGTCGCTAACCGACATCGACCTTAGGATCGAGGCGGGCGAGCGGATCGCGGTGGTGGGCCGCGTCGCGTCGGGTAAGTCGACGCTCGGGCGCCTGCTCTGCGGACTCTACGCGCCCGACGCGGGCAATATCTTCATCGACGGGCTCGACAGCCGCCAGCATTCGCCGATTTACCTCCGCTCGCAATTCCGCTTCGTCGGACAGGATGCGGTGCTGTTCAGCGGTTCGATCAAGCAGAATATGCAATATTGCGCGCCCGCGGCGAGCGACGCCGAACTGCTCGCCACCCTCCAGTCGATCGGGGCCGACCGCTTCATGGGCCGCGACGAAACCGGGCTCGACCGCGGGACGGGCGAGCGCGGCGGGCAGCTCTCGGGCGGTCAGCGCGGTTTTCTGACGATCGCCCGCGCGCTCGCTTCGCCCTCGCGGCTGCTCTTCCTCGACGAGCCGACGGGCGCGATGGACACGCAGAGCGAACGGCTGTTCATCGAGGCGCTCGATCGCGCCGTCGCCAAATCGCAGACGCTGATCATCGCGACACACCGCGAGGCGATCCTGCAGATGTGCGACCGCATCATCGTCATCGACGGCGGGCGCATCGTCGCCGATGGCCCGCGCGCCGAAATCCTTGCGCGAACGAGCAAGGAATCGGCGAGCAAGGAACCGGCATCATGATCCCCGAGCTCAACATCGGGCAGGACGGCGCCGCGCGGGCGGACGCCCCTTGGGCCGAAGACCGACGAGGGCCGCCCAAGAGTCTCAAGCTCGTCCTGCTGGGTCTGGCGCTCTTCGCCGCCGCGATCCTCTTCGCTGCGTCGAACGACCGGCTTTCGCGCTTCGTCGAAGGCGTCGTCGAGGGCTGGACGGCCGACCCCGCCGAAACCGCGAAGGCGGCGAAGAAGAAGGCGATCGCCAAGCTGATCGCCGAGACCGAGACGGATTCCGTCGTCCCGACTGCCGAGGGCGCCGACGCGGTCGCGCGCAACGCGCTGCTCCCGGTGTCGACGCTGCCGGTCGAGGCGGCGCGGCCCTTCATCATGCCGACCCTCTCGCTCGCCCAGTCGAGCAACGCGCAGCGCTGCCTGACGCAGGCGATCTATTATGAAGCGGCAACCGAATCCGACGCGGGCAAGGCGGCGGTGGCGCAGGTCATCCTCAACCGCATGAAGCACCCCGCCTATCCGAACACCGTGTGCGGCGTCATCTATCAGGGCAGCGCGCGCCCCGGCTGCCAATTCAGCTTCGCGTGCGACGGATCGATGCGCCGCGCGCCGGTGCCCGCGCTGTGGCGCCGTTCGGCCGAGATCGCGCGCGCCGCGCTGACCGGCCATGTCGAGGCGAGCGTCGGCATGGCGACGCATTATCACGCCGATTACGTCCTGCCGCGCTGGGCGCCCAAGCTTACCAAGATCGAACAGATCGGCGCGCATATCTTCTATCGCTGGCCCGGATCGTGGGGAAAGCCGCGCGCCTTTTCGGACGTCTATGCCGGCGCCGAATTTATTCCTGCGTTCAGCCAGCTTTATCAGGGCGGCACGGCGCTCGCGGCGGTTCTGCCGGGCGAGGCGATCGCGGTCGAAGGCGTCCCTCTGCCGCGCGACCCGACCGATCACCGCGCCGACAACGACGTCGGCGGCCGCGTCGACGTTACCAAGGGCTGGGTGCCGAACATCCCCGACCCGACGCAGAGCCAGTCGCGGTTCGACAGCCTGACGAGCCAGCAGGGCCCCGCCGCCACGCCCGAACCCCAGGCGGGAAAATAATATGTCGATCGTGAAATTCTGGCAGCGCCTCCGCGGAAGTGAGCAGATCATGATCGCCGCCGCCGCCGGCCTCGTGCTGTTCCTGCTGTGGGCGAGTATCGCACGCGTCGACGAGGTGTCGCGCGGGCAGGGGCGCGTGATCCCGTCATCGAAGGTGCAGATCATCCAGTCGGCCGAACCCTCGACGATCCGCGAAATCCTCGTCCGCTCGGGGCAGACGGTCAAGAAAGGCCAGTTGCTCGTCCGCCTCGACAATACGATGTCGCAGTCCGAGCTTGGCCAGCTCGAAACCGAGAATGCCCGGCTCGCCCAGCGCGCCGCGCGCCTCGCGGGCGAAGGCGGCAGCGGCGCCGGCTGCACCGGAACGAACTGCGGCGACGAAGCGCGACTCGCCGAAGTGCGACGCTCGTCGCTGCAAAGCCAGCTCGCCGCGCTATCCGCCAGCGTCGAACAGCGCCGCCGCGACATGGGCGAAGCGCAGGCGACCGCTTCGTCGCTCGAGAGCAGCTTGCGCCTCGCGCGCGAACAGGTCGCGATGCTCGAACCACTCGCGGCGAAGGGCGTGGTGCCACAGACTGAGTTGCTCACAGCGCAGCGCGAGGTCGTCGATATCCAGGGCCGCCTCGCCGCGGCGCGCCAGGCGATCTCGCGCTCGCAGGCCGCGGTGCGCGAAGCGGGCGCCGAGGTGCAGCGCGCGCGCTTCGACTTCCAGCAGGAGGCGCTCAACGAACGCAGCCAGCTCACCACCAAGATGGCGGTCAACGAAGAGACGATCCGCGGCGCCGAAGGCCGGCTCGCGCGCTCCGAAATCCGCTCGCCGGCGCGCGGCGTCGTCAACGACCTGCTCGTCAATACCTTGGGCGGCTATGTGAATGCGGGCGAACAGATCATGCAGATCGTGCCCTTGGGCGACAAATTGCTCATCGAAACGCGCGTCACCCCGCGCGACATCGCCTTCATCAAGGTCGGCGACCCCGCGAACGTCAAGGTCACCGCCTATGACTTCTCGATCTATGGCGGCCTCAACGGCAAGGTCGTCCGCGTCTCGGCCGACAGCATCTATGACGAGGTCGAGCGGCAGGCTTATTTCACCGTCGTCGTCGAAACGACGAACGCCTATCTGACCTCGAACGGCCGCCGTCTGCCGATCACGCCGGGCATGCTATGCGATGTCGAGATCGTGACGGGCAAGAAATCGGTGCTGAGCTATTTGCTCAAGCCTGTCTTGAAGGTCAGCGGGTCGGCGCTCACCGAACGCTGATTGTTGAGAGCGAGCGTATAGCTTTTCCGCGACGCCGGGATTGCGGCGAGGTTCGGTGACGGCTGCGTGCCGCGGTAGGCATGCACCCAGCGCCGGTTCTCGCTGAACGACAGCACCGGGCGCACCGCATTCGCCCGGCTGCCGTCGGTGAGCCGATCGGTCACATTGTCGAGCACCAGCTTGCCCGCGTCGGTCTCGACGAGCAGAAAGGCATGATCGGCATTGGCGGCCAGATCGCGGAGCAGCACCAGCTTCATCCGCTCGGGATCGATCCCCGCTGCGCGCAGCATCTGCATCTTCAGGATCGCGAAATCCTCGCAATCGCCCTTGCCGCGCGCGATCGTCTGTTCGGCAGTCGCCCAATAATCGCGCTGGCGGTAATTGCGGTCGTCGCCGACATAGGCGATCTCGCGATTGACCCATTGATTGACGCGGGCGAGCAATTCCTGCTCGGTCAGCCCCGGCGACGCATTCGCGCGGCGCAGCTTGCCCTGCATCAGTGCTGCGGGCGCGGCGCGGCGGACGCGGTCCCAGCGGTTGTCGAAGCGCGTCCGCTTGACCGGGATCGCGCGCGTGCCGAGTTCCGAAGCGGAGTCGGCTTCGGCGAGCGGGGCGAAGAGTGATGATGCGCCGCAATCGTTCGGAGGCAGCGCGAAAGACATGGCATCCCGGCTCGCAGGCTCAAGAGCCTGCCGGACGGGCGAGCGCTCGGGGCCTGCTGCGAGCGGCGCGGCGACTGCCTGCTCCGCCCGGATGCGGTCGAGCGCACTCGGTGCGCCGCCCAATATGGCGCGTGCGATGTCGCCCGCGGGGGCAGCGCCTGCGGCAACCGGGCAAGCGGCCTTGCCGCCCATCACCGACTTCGTATTGACCAGCTTCGGCGCGGCATGAGCTGCCGCCGGCGTCAGCGCGAGGACGACGGCAAGCGCCACCGAAGCGGCAAGCCACCGCGACTCGGAAACAGGATGGGCAGACTTGCTCATGCCGCCCGCTTTGCCGGGGCAGCGTGAGAATCTGCTTCACGGTCATGGTAAACGACGCATTCAGCATGTCGGGTTGGAGCGCGGCCGGGTTGACGATTCAGTCAAGAATGATCAGGTCTTGGATGTTGACGGGTTCTAACCCCGCTGCTTGAGCGTGAGCGGTAGCCCCGCCGTCAACAGCACGACCTCCTCAACCGTCGCCGCGACCGACTGGTTGAGCAGCCCCGCCGCATCGCGAAAGCGCCGCGCCAGCGTATTGTCGGGGACGATGCCCAGCCCGACTTCGTTGGCGACGAAGATCAGCGTGCCGTCGAAGCGCGCGATCGCGTCGCATAATTGTTCCCCGGCGCGCGGTATGTCGGCATCGGCGAGCAGCAGGTTCGATACCCAGAGCGTCAGGCAATCGACGAGCACGACCGCGTCCCCGCCGTTCAGCGCGTCGATCGCGGCGGGCAGGTCGCGGGGCGCCTCGACCGTCGACCAGCGCGCATCGCGGTCGGCCTGGTGGCGCGCGATCCGTTCGCGCATCTCGTCGTCGAACGCCTCGGCGGTCGCGACAAAAACCGGAGCGCCCCCGGCCGCCTCGGCGCGCGCTTGCGCATAGCGGCTCTTGCCCGACCGCGCACCGCCGATTACGAACAGCGATGCCCCGCTCATGCGCCGATCCCCGCGATCCGCAGCATCGCGTCGATGTCGGCGTGCGCGGCGAACTCCGCGGCAACATCGTCGAGCGCCGCGTCGACATCGGCGGCATAGTCGCGGCCGCCGCCTGCCACATCGATCAGCGCGAGCAGCGCTTCGCGCAGCGCGGCCGAGGCGAACAATCCGTGGAGATAGGATCCGATCACCCTGCCGTCCGCGCTTGCCGCGCCGTCGCTCGCGCCATCCTCCAGCACCGCGAACGCCCGCGCGGTGCCCGGTCCGCGGGTTTCGCCCATGTGCATCTCATAGCCGGTGACCGGTGCGCCCAGCGCTGTCCCGGTCACCCGCCGCAAGACCTTCGCGGGCGACAGTCGCGTCTCAATATCGAGCAGGCCGAGCCCGTGGGCCTCGGCGGGCGCGCCCTCGATCCCCAGCGGGTCGGCGATCCGGCGCCCAAGCATCTGATATCCGCCGCACAGTCCGACGATCATGCCGCCGCGCCGGTGGTGCGCCTTGATGTCGATATCCCAGCCTTCGGCGCGCAGCGCAGCCATGTCGGCGATCGTCGCCTTCGACCCCGGCAGCACGATCATCGCGGCCTCGGCGGGGATAGGCCGCCCCGGCGGCACCATCACCACCTCGACCCCGGGTTCGAGCTTCAGCGGGTCGAGATCGTCGAAGTTCGAAATGCGCGGCAGAATCGGGCAGGCGATGATCCGGCGCCCCTCGCGCGGGTCGGCGGGACGTTCGAGGATCACCGCATCCTCGCTCGGCAGCCGCGCCGCGGCGCTGAGCCAGGGAATGACGCCGAGCCCCCGCCAGCCGCTCCGCCGCTCGATCTCGCGATAACCGTCCTCAAACAGCGCGGGATCGCCGCGGAATTTGTTGATCAGGAAACCGCGGATCATCGCCGCGTCATCGGGCTCGATCACCGCGCGCGTCCCGATGATCGAGGCGATTACCCCGCCGCGGTCGATGTCGCCGATCAGCACCACGGGCACATCGGCGGCGCGCGCGAAGCCCATGTTGGCGATGTCGCCTTCGCGCAAATTGATCTCGGCCGGCGATCCCGCACCCTCGATGATCACCACATCGCACTGGCTGTGCAGTCGATGATAGCTTTCGAGCACCTCGGTCATCAGCGCGCCGCGCGCCTCGCGGAAATTGCCGCTGCCCAATGTCCCGCGCACGCGGCCGTGGACGATCAACTGCGACGTGCGGTCGGCCTGCGGCTTCAGCAGCACCGGGTTCATGTCGCTGTGCGGTTCGGCGCGGCATGCCGTGGCTTGGAGCGCCTGCGCGCGCCCGATCTCGCCGCCGTCGGCGGTCACCGCGGCATTGTTCGACATATTCTGCGGCTTGAACGGCCGGACGCGAAGCCCGCGATTGGCCAGCGCGCGGCAGAGCGCGGCGACGAGCACCGACTTGCCGACGTCGGACCCGGTGCCTTGCAGCATCAGCGCAGCCATGCCGCGCCCCCTGCGATCAGCCACAGCAAAAGGCAGGCGCGGACATAGACGGCGAGCGCGCGGTCGATGTCCTCGCCGCCCGCCCTATTCGTGCCGTCGCCAATCCATGGTTTGTCGTGCATGACGCCGTCATAGGCGATCGGACCTCCGAGCCGAAGCCCCAGCGCACCCGCCATCGCCGCTTCGGGCCAGCCGGCGTTGGGCGAAGCATGCTTGCGCGCGTCGCGCCACAGGACAGGCCATCCGCCGCCGCCCGCAAGGCAGATCAGCACGCCCGACAGCCGCGCGGGGATCAGGTTCAAAAGGTCGTCGGTCCGCGCCGCCGCCCAGCCGAAGGCCCGCCAGCGCTCCTCGCGGTGCCCGATCAGGCTGTCGGCGGTGTTCACCGCCTTATATGTCCACACTCCCGGCAGTCCGAGCAGCAGCAGCCAGAACAGCGGCGCGGCGACGCCGTCGCAAAAGCTTTCGGCGAGGCTTTCGATCGCCGCGCGCGCGACGCCGTTTTCGTCGAGCGCGGCGGTGTCGCGGCCGACGATCATCGCGACCGCATCGCGCGCGCCGGGCAGGTCACCCGCGTCGATGCGATTGCCGACCGCGCGGACATGATCGAACAGGCTCCGCTGCGCGAGCGCCGGCCAAGCGAGGATCGCGACGCCGACCCAGCTCCAGCTCCCGAAGGCCGCGAGCAGCAGATGCTGGATGCCCAAGCCGAGGCTGCCAACCGTGACGAGCAGGAGGGCAAGCGTCAGGACGCCCAGCGCACGCCGCTGGGCAAAGTCATATTCGTCCCGGTTCCACCGCACCTCGCAGCCGGTGATGAAGCGCGCGAACAGTCCGACCGGATGGCCGACGCGGCGATAGAGCGCGTCGGGCCAGCCGAACGCCGCATCGAGCGCGAGCGCCGTGAGCACAACCGGATCAGCCATCGCCCAGCGCCGCGTCGAGCCGCGCCAGCGCGGCGGCGTCGGCAGGCAGACCGAGGCGCAGCCAGCGCGGCTGACCCTCAAAGGGGCGGGTGAGGATCGCGCGCCGCGCGAGACGCCCGAACAGTGCGCGCCCGTCGTCGGCTTCGATCAGGCGAAACAGCGGACAGGCGCCCGCCGTGCGATAGCCGTGCCGCGCCAGCATCGCGTCGAGCGCGGCGGCCTCGCCAGGCAGGCGCCGCCGCGTCGCGGCGATCCATTCGGCGTCGGCATAGGCGGCAGTGCCGATCGTGATCGCCGCTTCGGATAGCGGCCACGCGCCCAGCCGCGCGCGGAGCGCCGCGACGATCCTCCGCGGGGCAAGGACGAAACCCAGCCGCACCCCGGCGAGGCCGAAGAACTTCCCGAACGATCGAAAGACGATCAGCCTTCGGTCGTCGCCGACCGACGCCGCGACGCTCAGCGCGGGATCGGCGTCGGCAAAGGCTTCGTCGACCAGCAGCCAGCCGGTGCGGCGTTCGACCCATTCGAGCAGGACGTCGGCAGCAATGGTGCGCCCGTCGGGATTGTTCGGATTGGCGAGGATCAGGTTTTCGGTGGTGCCCGGCGCCGCGCTCCAGTCGGCCTCTACGCTTCCCGCCATCATCTCGCCATGCGTACGATAGCCGGGCGCGATGTGGGAGGTGTCGCCTCCGATCAGCGTCCCGACGAGGCGAAGGCCGATCTCGCTGCCCGGCACCGCGCAGACATGACGCGGATCGACGCCGAAATAGTCCGCCGCGACGCGTTCCAGCCGCGCGAGATGCTCGGACTCGGGCAATCGTCGCCAGTCGAACGCCATCGCGGCGGCGCGCGGCCATGGATGCGGATTGATTCCGGTTGACAGGTCGATCCAGTCGCCGTCGCCAAATTCGCGCTTCGCGGCCTCGATGCCTCCGCCGTGCCATGTCCAGCGATCGCTCATGCAAGATGCGCCAGCAGCAGCGCGGCGGCCAGCAGCAGGCTTTCTCCGATCTCGATTCCCGCGCCATGCCCGTCGCCCGAAATCCCGCCGATCTTGCGCATCAGCCACCAGCCCCAGCCTAGGAAGATCATCGGCGCGGCGAGCAGCGACGGCGATACCCACGCCGCTGCGAGCAGCAACACGCCCCAGACCGCGAAATCGGCTGGACGCACCGCATTGCGGAAACGCGAGCCCAATCCGGCGTGCAGGTCGGGCAGCGCGCGCGACCAGACCAGCGGGCCGATCCGCGCCGCAAAGGGAATAAGCGCGATGGCAACGAACGCCTCCCGCTCGATCAGCGCGTGGAGCAGCACCAGCTTTGCGATCAGCTGCAACGCGATCGCCACCACCGCGAAGCTGCCGACGCGGGGGTCGCCGAGCACCGCGAGCAGCCGTTCGCGATCCTTATGCGCGGCGCCGCTCGCATCGGCGATGTCGCCGAGCCCGTCGAGATGCAGCGCGCCGGTCACCGCGACCCACAGGATCAGCGCGGCGAGCGCACCGGTCCACGGATCGATCCGCGCGCCGGTCCAGCCGCCCGCTGCGACGATCGCGCCGACGATCAGGCCAACGACGGGAAACCAGCGCATCGACGCCGCGAACTCCTCGCTCGACACCGTGATGCGCGGTGTCGGCAGGCGCGTCAGAAACTGAATTGCGACGATCAGGCCTTTCATGACCGCAGCCCCGCGATCTGCGCGCTCGGCGGTTCGCCGGGCCAGACGTGGAGCGACAACAGCGCCGCATAAGGCAGGTCGAACGCCCAGAGCTGACGCTGATCGAACCCGCACAGGATATGCAGCGCCGCGCGCATCGCGCCGCCGTGGGTGACGACCAGCGTCGGCACGGGCGCGAGATCGGCAATCGCCGCCGCAATCCGCGCGACCAGTGCCGACCAGCCTTCACCGCCGGGCGGCGGATTGGCGTCGGGATCGTCCCAGAACCGCCCGATCGCGTCGCGGTCGATCATGTTCGCCGCCTTGCCGTCCCAATCGCCGAAATCGAGCTCGCGCCAGCGCGGGTCGACCGCAAGCGGCAGGCCGCTCGCCGCGCTGATCGCGTCGCCCGCTTCGCGGCTGCGACGAAGATCGGAGGCGATTAGGCGTTCGATTCCAATGCCGCCGGCCTGCGCGACACAAGCTGCAATCCCGTCGTGCGTCGGCGCACCGTCGGTCCGCCCCATCAGCAAGCCCGGCGTCTCGGGCGCGCCGTGGCGCAGCAGGTGGAGCGCGAAGCCGCTCACAGCGACGCCGAGACCGCGGCCTCGGCAAAGGTCGCCATCCCGTCGTGTGCGGCGAGCGCGCTGCGCACGATGTTCGCCGCGACCGCCGCCCCGCTGCCTTCGCCCAGCCGCATATCGAGCGAGAGCAAAGGGTCGAGCCCGAGCAGCGCGAGCAGGCGCTTGTGCCCCGGCTCGGCCGAACAATGGCCCGCGATGCAATGATTCACGACGGCGGGATTCTCGGCCGCGAGCGGCGCGATCGCCGACGTGCAGATAAAGCCGTCGAGCAGCACCGGCACGCGAAGCTGGCGCGCGCGCAGGACCGCGCCGGCGATCGCCGCGATCTCGCGCCCGCCGACGCGGCGCAGCGTCTCGAACGCCGTTCGCGGCGCGACGCCATGGAAGGCGAGCGCGCGTTCGATGACCTCCGCCTTGCGCGCGACGCCGTGCCCGTCGACCCCTGTTCCCGGTCCGACCCATCCCGCCACCCCGCCCGCAAAGCTGCGCGCGCAGAGCGCGGCGGCGGCGGTCGAATTGCCGATGCCCATCTCACCGAGCACGATGAGGTCGAGGTCGGCGTCGACCACCGCCGCGCCGCGGTTCAGCGCGTCGAGGCATTCATCCGCGCTCATCGCGGCATCGACGGTGAAATCGGCGGTCGGCCGGTCGAGGTCGAGCGCGACGACGGCCAGATCCAGCCCCGCCGCGTCGGACAGCGCGTTGATCGCCGCGCCGCCGCTTGCGAAATTGGCGACCATCTGCGCTGTCACGCTTGGCGGAAAGGCGCTGACGCCGTGGACGGTGACGCCGTGGTTGCCCGCGAAGATCGCTGCGCGCGCTCGCTCGATCCGCGGCCGGGCGCGGCCCTGCCAGCCGGCGAAGAAGATCGCTAGATCCTCGAGCCGCCCGAGCGAGCCCGCAGGCTTCGTGAGTTCGCCCTGCCGCACCCGCGCATCGGCGGCGGCATCGGCGTCGGGTTCGCCAAGGCCGGCGAGCGCGGCCTCGAAGGCGGCGATCGAAGCAAAGCCGGTCATTCGGCGATAAATCCCGGCGGCGGGGTGCGGGCGATGAAATGGCCTTTGACGCCCTCGGGCCACAGTGCATAGGCGACGCGGCCATGCTCGCTCGCGGCATAATGAACCGCATAATCGAGGATCGCGCGCGCCGAATCCTCGTCGCCGGCGAAACGGCCGAGCACATAGCCGATCTTGTCCGGCGCGCGCAGATGGACGGTGCAATGATCCGCACACGCGAACAGGCACGCCATTTCCTGCACCGCGATGCCGGCGTAGCGCGGCTCGGCGGCCTTGAGGCGCGTCAGCGTCTGGGCGAGCCGCGCGCCACCGCGCACGCCGGCCGCGTCGACCTGCGCCTCGCGGCTGTGGCGGCAGGTGCTGCACACCACCACCGCGGGGCCCGGATCGACGCGCGTCAGCATCAGAAGCGCCCCCGGATGCCGGCATAGATGCTGCGGCCGATCGAGCCATAGCGGTAGGCCGTCATATATTGCTCGTCGAAGAGATTCTCCGCACGCGCGAACAGCTTCACCGCGTCGGACAGCGCAACTTCGGCGCGCAGATCGACGAGCGTATAATCGTCGAGCCGCTGTGCATTGCTCGCATTGTCATAGCTCTTGCCCGACCAGCGTAGCGCCGCGCCGAGTTCGAGCCCGAAGCCGAAGGCATAGCTCGCCGACGCATTGGCGCTGTGGCGCGGCCGGCGCGGCAGCCAGTTACCGAAATGGACGCTGCCTTCCGAGCGGTCTTCGGCGACGATCCAGCTGTAATTGCCATCCACCGTCAGCCCGCCGAGTGTCAGCGCCGCCGCGCCTTCGAGCCCGTGCGCTTCGCTGCGCGCGACGTTCAGATAATAGCCGAAGCGCGGCGCCGGCGGACTGCTGCCGGGCACGAAGCACATCGGGTCGGTCGTCGGCGATGAGCAGCCGTTATAGATGATCTGGTTCGTCGTCTTGCGGTCGAACCATGTCGCGCCGACGAGAAGCTTGCGGTCGAACAGCTGCTGCTCGATCCCCGCTTCCCAGCCATGCGCCTCCTCAGGGTCGAGCCCGACATTCCCATATTCGCTGAACAGCTGGTAGAGCCCCGGCGCCTTGAACCCCTCGCCATAGCTCGCGCGCAGCACCGTTCCCGTCGGCAGGCGCCACACGCCCCCCGCCGCGAACAAAGTCTGCCCGCCGTAGCGATTATGATCGTCATGGCGGACCCCGCCGTTCAGCGTCAGCCCCCCGATCGGCTCGACGCTGAGCTGGCCGTAAAAGCTGGTGATTTCGGCTTTTCCACGCACGAAACCGGGAAGCGGCATCGCGAGCGACGCCGAAGGCGAGCGGCTGCGGAAGTTCGACCGCTCATTCTCGACCCCGAAGATCGCGGTGATGCGGTCGCTGACGTCGAAGCTGCCCTGATATTCCCAGCGCTTGTTCTTGCCGTCGGCCTCGAAGCTTTGCGGGCGTGCGCGGTCGGGGTTGAAATTGTCGCGGTTGGTGTCGGTATAGGCGTAAGCCACCCGATTGCGGAACCGCCCGCCGGCAAGGTCGAAGTTGAGCCCCGCATAGCCGACGAATTCCTTGTTCAGCCCGACATCGTTGCTGTCGGTGTTGAAGCCGTCGAATTCGACGCGGCCGCTCGAATAATATCCGCGCACCTCGGCGCTGACATTGTCGGCGAGCGCCAGTTCGGCGCGGCCCGATACATTGCTGTTGCGATAACCGTCGCGCTCGACCCCGCCTAACGCCTTGGCATGCGACGAAATGCCGTCGGTGGTGAAGCGCTGGCCCCCGAGGCGCCAGCTTAAGGGGCCGGTGCGTCCGCCGATCGCGGCGCGTGCGCTCACCGTCTCGCGCGACCCCGCCTCGAGGTCGAAGCTGCCTTCGAGTTCCTTCTCGGGCGATGCGGTGACGATATTGATCACGCCGCCGATCGCCTGGCTGCCCCACAGGATCGACTGCGGCCCGCGCAGCACCTCGATCCGGTCGATGTCGCCGGCGAGCAGATTGGCGAAATTGAAGCCGCCGCCGGTCGACGAGGGATCGTTGAGCTTGACCCCGTCGATCACGACGACGCTGTGCTCGGATTCGGCGCCGCGAACGCGCAGCGAGGTCGAGGTGCCGTAACCGCCGTTGCGCGACGCGCTGATGCCGGGCGAGCGCAGCAGCAGTTCGGTGACGCCGATATCCTGCGCGCGGTCGACCGCTTCCTTGTCGAGCACCGCGACCGACGACGGGATCTCGTCGAGCGTCAGCGGCGCGCGGGTCGCCGTGACGGTGATGCTGTCGGCATCGGCGGCGACGGCGTGCGCGGTGGCTGCCTCGTCGGCCGACGCGGCGGAGGAGGCCGCGAGGGCGGCGAGGCAGAACGAACTTCGGAAAAACACTTTGGACATTGGACAAACCCATCGACAATGCCGCCCATGCGCGCGGCCGATGGCGCGTCCTTCGGGGACGCACGACATCGCCCGCGCACCTGCGCAGCCAGCTTTGTCGTCATGCGGGTTCACCCCCGTCCGCCCGGCACACCCTGTCCGCGCGAAAGACGACGGCGACGGGCAGGTCTCCTGGCTTGCGGGTCAGCGCCGGTCGGCCGCCTTCTCGGGACCGGGGTCCCAATGGCGTTTGGCCGATGGCTCGCCGCGTACAGTTGCAGGGGCAGCCGGGGTTTTCCCGTTCCCTCTTCGTCTCCGTTTCCGGAGAACCTGTCGCTTGCCGCGGCCGTTAGCTCTATTCAGGGGGTGCGGTCAATTGCTGTCTGGTGCGTGTCTAGAACAGTCCCGGCAATTCGCGCTGCGCCGCGCTCGGGCGGTCGGGCACCAGCATCGTGGGCGGGGCTGCTACGGCAAAACGGCGGTCGCGGGACGCCGTGCGGGCGTTCGCGTCGGCGATCCGCGTCGTGCAGGCGTTGCCGGCAAGGAAGTCGATCGCGGCGCGGATCGACGCCTCACGCGGGTCGCCGAGCGGGAAGGCGAGATCGTCGTTCGCGGCGCAGCTGTTCGCGATCTTCGGCGCCAGCCCGTCATAATAGTCGCTCTGGCCGCTTGCATTGCCCGTGGCAAAGGCGACGACGCGCATGCGGTCGTCGCATTCGGCCTTGTCGAGCGCGATCTGGCCGACCGGCTTGCCATAGGTGTTGCTGCCAACGAGCGTCATATCGGCGCCGAGATAGGGCAGCATCGAATTGATCACGAGCTCGCTCGCCGACGCGGTCGACCCGGTGCCGATGAAGGCGATCCGTGTCGGTGCGATCGATTGCGCGCCGGGGGCGAAACGATGCTCGTCGTCCTCGGCGGATTTGCTCGGCCGGAAACGCGTCTGCGAAAAGAGCTGGCCGGCGCGACCCGCGCCCATCAGGTCGCCCATCAGATTGGCGGTCGAAACGAGGCCGCCGCCATTATAGCGGAAATCGATGATGATGTCGGTGACGCCCTGCGCGCGGAAATCGGCGAAGGCATCGGTCAACTGATCGTCGGCCGACGCGATGAAGGTGCGCAGGTTGAGATAACCATAGCTGCGGCCGCCCTCGCTGATGATCTTGGCGCCATAGCGGTCCGACACCGGGTCGAGCGAATAGTCGGCCTTGGCGACGGTGACGTCGCGCGTGCCCGCCGCGTCGGTGATACGCAGCACGCGGCTCACCCCCGTATCGTTCGGGCCGAGAGCGTCGGTGAGTCCCTGGGTTCCTTCGGCGGCGACGATGCTCGCGACGGTGCGCACATTGCCGCTATTCGTGCCGATCCCGACGATCGCGGTGCCGCGGTCGATTCCCGCCGCAAAGGCCGGCGCGCCTTCATAGGCTTCGGCGATGACGATACGCTGACCCACCGAATCATAGGCCATGAGCACGCCGAATCCCGCGCTCGATCCGCTTTCAAAGAAGGCATTCTCCTCGGCGATCGAGGTGATGTAGGTGAAGAAACGGTCCTTGTTCAGCGCGCGCGCCGGGGCGACCAGCGCGTCGATATAGGATTGGACGTCGCTATAGGCCCCGGGATTGACGCTGGCGACGTCGCCCGGGAACAAATACCATTCGTCGATCACCGCCTTGGCAAAGGACTGGCGCGAGGCGAGTGCGCAAGTGGGCGTCGGGGTCGGCGTGGGGCTGGGTGTCGGCGTGACGGTGACGGGGCCGCCGCCCAATGTCCCTCCATCGCCGCCGCCACACGATGCCAGCATCATCGCTGCAAGCGTTACAGCCGCGATCGGCCGCCTCGACTTGACCATCAAAATTCTCCCCCGGTTCGACCCATTCAGTTCATTCCGTCTCCGTCTCCGCGGCTTTGCTGCGACCCTTGAACCCTTGCGCGATGACATAGAGTTCGGGCGACCCCTTGCGGCTGGCGGGCGGTTTGGCGTGCTTTACCGTTGAAAAGTGTCGCTTTAGTAAAGTCAACAGCTCGCGGTCGGCGCCGCCCGCGAACACTTTGGCCACAAAAGCGCCGCCGGGCAGCAAATTCCGCACCGCGAAATCGGCGGCGGTTTCGGCGAGTCCGATCGTACGCAGATGGTCGGTCTGCGGATGGCCGACGGTGTTCGCCGCCATGTCCGAAATGACGAGGTCGGGGGCGCTGCCGAGCGCCTCGATCAGCGCATCGGGCGCGGCATCGTCCATGAAGTCCATCTCGAGGATCTCGACGCCCTCGATCGGCTCGCAGGGAAGCAGGTCGATTCCCGCGACGCGCGCGCGCGGATTCGCCTTGCGCACGACCTGCGACCAGCCGCCGGGCGTGATGCCCAGGTCGACGACCGCGCGCGCCTTCTTGAGCAAGCCGAATTTCTCGTCGAGCTCGATCAGCTTGTATGCGGCGCGCGAGCGATAGCCTTCGGCCTGCGCGCGGCGCACATAGGGGTCGTTCAATTGCCGTTGCAGCCAGCGCGTCGACGAGGTGCTGCGCTTCTTCGCGGTCTTCACGCGGACGTGCAGTCCGCCACGCCCCCCCGATCCTTTGGCGCTGCCGCCTTTCCCGCCGCTGCCGCTCATTTGCGATACTCGCGGCGGGTGACGGGGATGTCGCGGCCCTGCATCGCAAGGCAGCGCAAAATGCCTTCGCGGATGCCGCGGTCGGCGACGCCGACGCGCGCGGCGGGCCACAGGTCGATGATGCTTTCCAGGATCGCACAGCCCGCGACGACCAGATCGGCGCGCTCGCGCCCGATGCACGCGATTTCGGCGCGGTCGGCGATGCTCGCGTCGGCAAGGCGGCGGCTGATTTCGCGCATCGCGTCGGCGGGGACGACCAGCCCGTCGACCGCGCGCCGGTCATAACGCGGCAGGTCGAGGAAGACGCTGGCGAGCGTCGTCACCGTGCCGCTGGTGCCGAGCAGGCGCAGCGGCTCGCCGGCAAAGCGTTCGGCGCGCGCCGCAAAGGCGGCAAAGGCCTCGCGCGTGACCTCGCGCATGTGGGCATAGGCGGCCTGACGGCCCGCCAGGCTGTCGTCGGGCAGCGGGGCGTGCTCGGTCAGCGATACGACGCCCCACGGCACGCTGATCCAGTCGTGGATCCGGACGTCCTGGTCGGACACATCGACGTGCATCAGCTCGGTCGATCCGCCGCCGATGTCGAAGATCAGCGCCGGGCCTTCGCCGGGCTCCATCAGATTGTGGCAACCCAGGACCGCCAGTTTCGCTTCCTCGGCGGCCGAGATGATGTCGAGGACGATTCCCGTCTCGCGGCGAACGCGTTCGGCCAGTTCCGCGCCGTTGCTCGCGCGGCGGCACGCCTCGGTCGCGACCGCGCGCGACAGCGAGACATGGCGGCGGCGCAGCTTGTCGGCGCAGATCGCCAGCGCGGCGACGGTGCGGTCCATCGCCGCGTCGCTGATCCGCCCGCTGCCGTGGAGCCCTTCGCCCAGCCGCACGATGCGCGAAAAGGCGTCGATCACGACCAGCTCGCCATTTTGCGGGCGCGCGATAAGGAGCCGGCAATTGTTGGTGCCAAGGTCGATCGCGGCATAGCTGCGCGGCCGCGTCACCGGCACGGGGCGCTCGGCGTCGCCCGCTCTTCGTCCTTTACCCGCCGGGCCGGGCCGCGGCGGTCGCCGCGATGGCGCTGCCATTTGCCGCATGGCTATTATACCTGTCTGCTCACGCGCCCGCAAAACCGCGGACGTGCACTTGCGGCAAGCCTAGGCTTCCCGCGCCGCCATGGCAAGGCCTCCTCCCGCCATCGCAGGCACGCAAAGAAAATCCCGCCCGGCAAAGGCCGGACGGGGTGAAAGGGGAGAGGAAATTATTGGGGGTCGGGACAGCCTCTTAACGGCAGCCGTCATTCCCCTTGTCGATCGCGCGGCCGGCGAGGGCGCCGACGGCACCGCCGATGATCGTGCCGACCGTACGGTCGCCGCGACCGGCGATTTCATGACCGGCAAGACCGCCCGCGATCGCACCGATCACGGTGCCGCCGGTGCCCTTGTCGCACTGGCGATAGTTGCGGCGGTCCCCGCGATAATAGCGACGGTCGTTGCGATAATCGCGGCGGTCGCGGCGGTAATCGCGGCGATCATAGCGATCGTAACGACGGTCGTCGCGATCATAGCCGCTGTAATAGCTCGAATAGCCGCGTTGGTCATAATAGCCGTTCTGCGCCGCGGCGGGAGTTGCCAAGCCCAGCGTCGCGGTGGACATCAGGGCGGCGATCGAGAGAGTCACCATCTTTTTCATCGTCATTCTCCTTTTTCGTCGTTTGGCCCTTGGGGGCTGTGGTCGATGAAGATGTTTTGCCCGATTCGCATTGAGCGAAGCCTGAACATCATTGTTGGCTGCCGTTCAGCTTTCGGCCGCGAAATCCTTTCCTTTCGCTTGCCGCCGCCCTAACCCCGCCGCGATGCGCCGTCTGCTCCCCGCCGCTCTGATCTTCGTCCTCCTCGGGCCGATGCCCGGCACCGCGATGCGCTTTGCGAAAGTCGACCTGACTGAAAGCGTCGCCGCGCGCCCGGTCGCGCTCGCGCCGGGGACGAGCGGGATGGTGCGCTTCGTGTGCGGCTGGCATCTCGTCAGCCCGCACAGCCGCTTCGGTGGCTTCTCCGCGCTCGCGCGGACGGGGGCGGGCGGATTCCAGCTGGTCGGCGACAATGGCTATTGGACGCGGTTCTCGCTTGATTCGCAGGGCACGGTGTCCGATGTCCGGGTTCGCGCGCTGCCCACCCCCGACGGGCGCCCGCCACGCAAGACGATGGCCGATGCCGAGGCGATGTTCGTCGATCCCGCCAGCGGCAAGAGCTGGATCGCGCTCGAGGGGATCAACGAAATCTGGCGGCTGGACGCCGACCTCGCGGCGATCGAGGCGCGCCGCAAGCTGCCCCCGCCGCACTGGCCCTCGAATCTCGGTCCCGAGGCGATGGCGCGGCTCGCCGACGGGGGCACGGTCGTTTTTTCGGAAGACGCCGACGACGATCCGCGCGGGCGGGAGGCGCTGCTCTATACCGGCGATCCCGCCAAGCCCGGCCCGGCCCCGACCCGCTTCTTCTACGCATCGGACGGCCGCGGTGCCGTCAGCGATGCCGCGCCGCTGCCCGACGGGCGCATCCTGCTCGTCCACCGGCGGCTCGGCTTCGATCCGGTGTTCACGACGATCCTCTCGGTCGCCGATCCCGCCGACATCGGGAAGGATGCCATCCTGCGATCGCGGACGATCGGCCGCGTGCCCCGGCCGCTTGCCGAAAATTACGAGGGCGCGGCCGTGTCGGTCGAAAACGGGCGCATCTTTCTCTGGCTCGTCGCCGATAATAATTTCAACGTCTGGCAGCGCAGCCTGCTGCTGCAGTTCGAGCTGGTCGATCTGCCGCCGAAAAAAGGGCGGGACAGCAAAAAGGCGGCGCCGTAACCGGGCCGCCTTCTGCGTTTCGAAAGGCTTGAAAGCTTAAGCGGCCTTTTCGGCCAGCTTCTTCGCGACTTCCTTCTTCACCTTGCGGGCGTTCGACGACAGCTGGTCGTCGCCGGCCTTCAGCAGCCAGTTGTCGAGGCCGCCATTATGCTCGACCGAACGCAGACCGTGCGTCGACACGCGCAGCTTCACGCCCTTGCCGAGCGCGTCCGACAGCAGCGTCACATTCTGCAGGTTCGGCAGGAAGGTGCGCTTGGTCTTGTTGTTGGCGTGGCTGACATTGTGGCCAACTTGGCGGCCCTTGCCGGTCAGTTCGCAGATGCGCGACATCGTCTTCTTCCTCACAAAATCTGGGCGGCGTGCCGGTTGGCGCCAGAAGCGCCGAAAGGACCGGTTGGGCCGGGAAAGGCGCGCGCTTATCGGCTTGCCGGAGATTCGTCAAGCGAATAGGGCGCTTTTATGCCCGCGTTTCCACTTCCCGAACCGATGCGCCGTGCGCTCGATCTCGCGCGGATCGCCGCCGAATGGGGCGAAGTGCCCGTCGGCGCGGTGGTCGTCAAGGACGGCGCCGTCATCGCCGAGGGGCACAACCGCCCGCGCGAATCGCACGATCCGACCGCGCACGCCGAAATCGTCGCGATTCGCATGGCGGCGGCAAAGCTCGGCAACGAACGTCTCGACGGCTGCGACCTCTATGTCACGCTCGAACCCTGCGCGATGTGCGCCGGTGCGATCGCTCACGCGCGAATCGCGCGTCTTTATTATGGTGCCGACGATCCGAAGGGCGGCGCGATCGTCCACGGCCCGCGCACCTTCGCACAGCCCACGATCCACCACCGGCCGGAGATTTACGACGGAATCGGCGAGATGGAAGCGGCGGCGCTGCTCAGGGATTTCTTCGCGGCGCGGAGGTGACGGCTGGTATCGGCCGCAACCCGCCCCCTACCACATCGCACGGGCCTCTCACCGGCTCAGCATCTCTTCCACCCACGCCGGCACCAGCGCCGTCGCCGGCCCGTGGCGCGCCTCGTCGAACCAGTGGCTCCCCTGGCTCGGCTCCATATTGAGCTCGATCGTGCGTGCCCCCGCCGCGCGCGCCTCGCGCACGAAGCCCGCGGCGGGATAGACCGCACCCGAGGTGCCGATCGACACGAACAGGTCGGCATGGTTAAGCGCATGATATATCTCGTCCATTCGGTACGGCATCTCGCCGAACCAGACGATGTCGGGGCGGAGGTGTCCGGCCGCGCCGCACGCCGTGCACGCCGGGCGAGCCAGCAGCGGCCCGGTCCACGGCACGCGAGTGTCGCACGCGGTGCACCAGGCGTTCAGATGCTCGCCGTGCATATGGATCAGCCGCTTCGCCCCCGCGCGCTCGTGCAGGTCGTCCACATTCTGCGTGACGATCAGCAGCTCGCCCGGCCATTCGGCGTCGAGCCGCGCCAGCGCGCGGTGCGCCACATTTGGCTTCTTGGTCTGAATTGCTTCGCGCCGCATGTCGTAAAAACGCAGCACCAGGTCGGGGTCGCGCGCAAAAGCCTCGGGGGTCGCGACATCCTCGACGCGGTGCTGTTCCCACAGGCCGCCGGCATCGCGGAAGGTGTCGATGCCGCTCTCGGCCGAAACGCCCGCGCCGGTCAGGATGACGATATTCTGGATGGAGTTCATGATTCCTTTCTATCCGCTCGTATCGAGCGAAGTCGAGACACCCGTCGAAATGGCGCGAGACGAGGGGCATCTCGACTTCGCTCGATGCGAGCGGCTAAGGGGAGGCGGAAGCCAAGGGGACGTATCATGACCAGCATCGGCATTATCGGCAGCGAAGGGCGGATGGGCGTCGCGCTTGCCGCCGCGATCTCCGAGGCGGGACAGCGCAGCTGCGGAGTCGATCGCGGCGGCAATGTCGTGAAGCTTGCGAGCGAAAGCGACGTGCTCGTCGATTTCTCCTCGCCCGCCGCGCTCGAAGCGACGCTCGACGCCTGCGTCGCGGCGCAAAGGCCGATCGTCATCGGCACGACCGGGCTCGAGGAGCGGCACCATTATCTGATCGACGATGCCGCGAAGGATATCGCGGTGCTCCAGACGGGCAACACCTCGCTCGGCGTCACGCTGCTCGCGCATCTGGTGCGCGAGGCGGCGGCGCGGCTGGGTCCCGAATATGATATCGAGATCGTCGAGATGCACCACCGCAGCAAGGTCGACGCGCCGAGCGGCACTGCGCTGCTGCTCGGGCAGGCGGCGGCCGACGGGCGGCGCATCGATCTCGCCAAATGTTCGGAGCGCGGCCGCGACGGCGTCACCGGCGCGCGCGGGCATGGCAGGATCGGCTTTGCCAGCCTGCGCGGCGGCACGGTCGCGGGCGACCATGATGTGATCTTCGCCGGTCCCGAGGAAATGATCACGCTTTCGCACCGCGCCGAAAACCGGATGATCTTCGCGCGCGGCGCGGTCCGCGCGGCGCTGTGGCTGATGAACCAGAAGCCCGATCGCTACACGATGCCGCAGGTGCTGGGGCTATGATGAAAATGGAGAGGCGATTCCAGATTGAGGTCGACGGCTTGCCGGATTTGCCAGGGATGATGCTGGTGACCGTCGAGGCGCTAAGGGATTTGGGTGGATCAGCTACGATTCAAGAGCTTGATGAACGGGTCATCGAACTGGAAGGGGTATCCGAGGAAGAGCAATCATTCTCTATGCCGCGTGATGAAAATCGCCCAAGAGTGAACTACTACCTCGCTTGGGCAAGGACCTATTTAAAACGGGGCGGCGCGTTAGAGAACTCTGCGAGAGCGGTTTGGGCGCTGACCGAAGCAGGATCGACTATTTCCTCGATCGAGGAAACGCGCGCAATCTATGAGCTCGTAACTTTAGAAGAACGAGCCCGTGCCAAAGCCAAGCGCAGCGCGGCGAAGTTGGCCGGTGTGGAGGCTGTAGAGACTCCGGAGTCAGAGCCAGACAACGCAGAAGATTGGAAATCTCAGCTTCTGGCAGTGCTTGTTTCCATGGCGCCCGATGCTTTCGAGAGACTGTCGCAACGCCTACTTCGCGAGGCTGGATTTACGAAGGTCGAAGTCAGGGGAAAATCAGGAGACGGGGGGATAGACGGTCTTGGAGTTTTGCGAGTGAATCTTGTTTCATTCCAAGTCTATTTCCAATGCAAACGATGGAAAGGCAGCGTCGGATCAAAGGAGATCAGGGACTTTCGCGGCGCGTTACAGGGTCGAGCGGACAAGGGGCTTTTCATAACGACTGGCCATTTCACCAGCCAAGCGTCCGACGAAGCCACTCGCGACGGAGCGATCGCGATCGATTTGATTGATGGAGATCGCCTCTGCGATCTTCTGAAAGAGAATAGGCTGGGCGTTGAAACGGCGATGATCGAAAGAGTCAAAATCGATCCGGATTGGTTTGGCGGTATTTGACCTCAAATGAAAAAGGCCGATATTTTCGAATTCTACCGCCGCCTCGCCGAGCTCAACTCCAGCCCCGAGACCGAGCTCGAGTTCGGCAACACCTATCAGCTGCTCGTCGCGGTCGTGCTCTCGGCGCAGGCGACCGACGTCGGCGTGAACAAGGCGACGCGGCGGCTGTTTCAGGAGGTGTCGACGCCGCAGCAAATGGTCGATCTCGGTGAGGATGGCCTTAAACAGCACATCAAGACGATCGGGCTGTTCAATGCGAAGGCGAAGAATGTCATCGCGCTGAGCGAAATTCTCGTCCGCGACTTTGGCGGCGAAGTCCCCGCTGACCGCGACACGCTCGTCGAGCTTCCCGGCGTCGGGCGCAAGACCGCCAATGTCGTGATGAATTGCGCCTTCGGGGCGGAGACTTTCGCGGTCGATACCCATATTTTCCGCGTCGGCAACCGCACCGGCCTCGCCCCCGGCAAGACGGTGCTCGCGGTCGAAAAGAAGCTCGACAAGGAAACCCCGCAGCCCTTCCGCGTCGGCGCGCACCACTGGCTGATCCTCCACGGCCGCTACATCTGCAAGGCGCGCACCCCCGAATGCTGGCGCTGCCCGGTCGCCGACCTCTGCCGCTACAAGCCCAAGACGCCCGCGCCGAAGGGATGGGAGTCGGCTGTATGAAATTCCGTTTGCCCTGAGCTTGTCGAAGGGCCGTTCTTCCTCCAGCATGGCCGGGAAAAGAACGGGCCTTCGACAAGCTCAGGGCAAACGGATGAACAGAAATACTCAAAAGGGGTCGATAATATGCGTTTTGCTTCCGCCATGCTTGCTTCCGCCGCCCTGCTCGCCGCCGCGCCCGTCCACGCCAAGCCCGCCGACCCCGAGACGGCGAAGAAGATCCTGAAGGACAGCGTCGCGATCCCGACCGTAGAGGGCCGCGGCAAGGTGCCCGAACTCGCCGCTTATTACGCCGGCGTGCTCAAGGCGGCGGGTTATGCCGACAGCGACATCGAAATCACCCCGATGGGCGAGACCGCGACCTTCGCCGCGACGCTCCATGGGACGACGAAGCAAAAGCCGATCGTGCTGCTCGGGCATATGGACGTCGTCGAGGCCGACCCCAAGGACTGGACGCGCGACCCCTTCGTGCCGGTCGAGGAAAATGGCTATATCTTTGGCCGCGGGTCGGAGGACAATAAGTTCGACATCGCGATGATGGTCGCGACGATAGCCGCGCTCAAAAAGGAGGGCTTCAAGCCGAAGCGGTCGATCATCCTGCTTTTGTCGGGCGACGAGGAAACCTCGATGACGACGACGCGCGCGCTTGCCGCCAAATATAAGAATGCCGAATTCGCATTGAACGGCGACGGCGGTGGCGGGCTGATCGCCGAGGACGGCAAGCCGCAATATTACGGGCTGCAGGCGGGCGAGAAGACCTATGCCGACTTCACGCTCGAAGTCACCAATCCCGGCGGGCACAGCTCGCGCCCGTCGGCCACCAATGCGATCGTCCAGCTATCGGCGGCGCTCGAAAAAGTCGGCGCCTATCGCTTCACGCCGCAGCAGAATGAGCTGACCAAGGTCGGCATGCCGATCGTCGCCGACCAGGTCGGCGGCGAGATCGGCGCGGCGTTGAAGGCCTTCGCCGCGAACCCCGCCGACGCCGCGGCAATCGCGAAGATTCGCGCCGAGCCTGAATATGTCGGCCAGATCGGCACCACCTGCGTGCCGACGCTGGTCAAGGGCGGCCATGCCGAAAATGCGCTGCCCCAACGCGCCACCGCGAACATCAACTGCCGCATCTTTCCCGGTGTGCCGGTCGAAACGGTGCGTGCCGAGCTGGAGAAAGTCATCGCCGACCCGGCGGTCGAGGTGAACACTGATCCCGACGCCAGCGCCAGCGACGCCTCGCCGCTGCGTCCCGACGTCATGGCGGCGGTGAAAAAGGCGGTGCATGCCCGCGCCCCCGGCCTGCCGATCATCCCGTCGATGAGCGCGGGGGCGACCGACTCCTATCATTTCCGTGCACAAGGCGTACCGAGCTACGGCGTCGCCGGGCTCTTCTCGAAAGCGAGCGACAGCTTCGCCCACGGTCTCAACGAGCGCGTGCCGGTCGACGCGATCGCTCCCGCACTCGCGCATTGGGACTATTTGCTGAGGGATTTGTCGAAGTGATTCCTTTCCCCTTGGGGGGAAGGATACGCAGCCTTGCCGTAAAGCGGCTAAGCGAAGTTGGATGAGGGTGAGGGCGGTTCGGGCAGCAAAGCCCCCACCGCGCGCTCGACCATCTCGACCGCTGCCTCGGCGCCGAAGCTTTCGGCGTCGAGCGACAGTTCGAGCCACAGCCCATCGACCATCGCGGTCAGCATGATCGCGAGCCGCTCGGCATCGCGCGCACCGCATGCGACGAGCAGATCGCCGAGCCGCGCGCGATAGCCCGCGTAACTTTCCACGTGGATTTCGGCCATCCGCGCATCGTGCCGGGAAAGTGCCCAGAAGGCGGTCCACGCGCCGAGCAGTTCGGGATCGGTCACCGGCGGGCGGAAACTCGCGGTCAGATAGGCGGTCAGTCGCGCACGCGGATCGCTGCCTGCGCGTTCCACCGCATCCGCGAAAATCGCGTCCATCCGGTCGCTCGTTGCCTGATAGGTCGAGCCGACCAGATCGTCGATGCCGCCGAAATAATGGCGCAGCAGCCCCGGCGAAACCCCCGCTTTTGCGCAGATCGCACGCACATTCGTGCCCGCGAGGCCATGTTCGGCAAGGCACGCGGCGGTCGCCTCGATCAGGTCCGCCCGGCGGGCATCGGCGCTTTCGCGCGTAAAGGCTTGGCGAACGGCCGTCATCTTGTTATACATACGTACAACAAGGAACGAGCCATGGCAACTGCACCGCTTCGCGATTCGAATCTCGACCCGCTCGACGGTTGGTCGCTGCCCGCCTGGACATACAGCGATCCCGATTTTTACGCGGCCGAAATGGAACGGATTTTCCGTCCGAGCTGGCAGGTCGTCTGCCACGACAGCGACATCCCGAACACTGGCGACTGGCACAGCATCGACTATTGCGGCGAAAGCGTGATCCTCGTGCGCGGCACCGATCGCAATGTTCGCGCCTTCACCAACGTTTGCCGCCACCGCGGCTCGCGCCTTGTTGATGGCGCGGTCGGCTGCGCGAAAAAGCTCGTCTGTCCCTATCATGCCTGGACCTACGAACTCGACGGCCGGCTGAGCGGCGTGCCCGATTCGGCGAGCTATCCGACGCTCGACAAGGGCAAGGCGGGACTCGTTCCGGTCGGGCTCGAACAATGGCGCGGCTTCTGGTTCGTGCGGCTCGAGGATGATGGCGGGCCGTCGGTCGCGTCGATGATGGCGCCCTATGAGGCGCAGGTCGCACCCTATCGCTTCGAGGAACTCGGCGCGCTGGGCCGCGTCACGCTGCGCCCGCGCGAGGTCAATTGGAAGAATGTCGGGGATAACTACTCCGACGGGCTTCACATCCCCGTCGCGCACCCCGGCCTGACGCGCCTGTTCGGAAAAAGCTATGGTGTCGAGGCCGAAGACAATGTCGATCGCATGTGGGGCGATCTGATCGACCGGCCGTCGATGAACTGGTCCGAACGCATGTATCAGCGGCTGCTGCCGCCGGTCCCGCATCTGCCGCAAGCGAACCAGCGCCACTGGCTCTATTTCAAGCTCTGGCCCAATGTCGCCTTCGACATCTATCCCGATCAGGTCGATTTCATGCAGTGGCTGCCGACCGGCCCGACGAGCTGCCTGATCCGCGAGATCAGCTACGTCCTTCCCGATGAACGCCGCGAGATGAAGGCCGCGCGCTACCTCAACTGGCGCATCAACCGCCAGGTCAACGCCGAGGACACCGCACTGATCACGCGCGTCCAGCAAGGGATGGCGTCCAAAAGCTTCACCATGGGACCGCTCAGCGACAAGGAAGTCTGCCTCAAACATTTCTGTTCGCGGATGCGCGAGATCATTCCTGAGGCGCGGCTGGAGAGGGCGCCTGCAGAGGGGTGGAGCCGATAAGTCTCCCCTCCCGCTTGCGGGAGGGGTTAGGGGAGGGCCTGTTCCCTCCAGTCGATTGTCAAGCGGGACAGGCCCTCCCTCGGCCCCTCCCGCAAGCGGGAGGGGAGTATGGGCGATCCAGTCATCATCGTCGGCGGCGGCCCCGCCGGCATGGTCGCCGGCCTGCTCCTCGCGCGCGCCGGCGTCCGCGTGACGGTGCTCGAAAAGCACGCCGACTTCCTCCGCGACTTTCGAGGCGACACGGTGCACCCCTCGACGCTCGAACTGTTCAACGAGATTGGATTGCTCGAAGAGCTGCTGAAGGAGCCGCACGCCGCGATCGACACGATGACGCTCAATCTTCTGGGTGGCCAATATACGATCGCGACGATGAAGCATCTGCCCGTCGCGGCGCCCTTCGTCGCGATGATGCCGCAATGGGATCTGCTCGATTTCGTTGCGGGGCAGGGCCGGAAATATTCGACCTTTGACCTGCGCATGTCGACCGAGGCGACCGGGCTGACTTATGACGCCGCGAACCGCGTCAGCGGCGTGACGCTGGCGAGCGGCGAGACCTTGCCCGCGCGGCTCGTCATCGCCGCCGACGGGCGCCGCTCGGTGCTGCGCGGCGCGGCCGAACTGCCGCTCGACGATCTCGGCGCGCCGATGGATGTGCTGTGGTTTCGCGTCCCCGTTCCCCCGGGCACGGACATGTCGGAGGTCGCGCTCGGCACGATCGACCGGAGCGGCATGGTCGTCGCCATCCCGCGCGGCGATTATTGGCAATGCGCGCAAGTGATCGAGAAGGGCGGTTTCGCGGCGATCGAGGCAAAGGGCATTGCCGCCTTCCGCGACAATATAGTCGGCCTCGTCCCCGGCCTTGGCGCCGGGATCGATGCGATCGCCAGCTTCGACGACGTCAAACTGCTCACGGTCGCGCTCGACCGGCTGACGCGCTGGTCGCGCCCCGGTCTGCTCGCGATCGGCGACGCCGCGCACGCGATGTCGCCCGTCGGCGGGGTCGGGATCAACCTCGCGGTGCAGGATGCGGTCGCCGCCGCGAACATCCTCGCCGCCCCGCTCGCCGCTGGCACGGATCCCGATCCGTTGCTCGCGAAGGTGCAGGCGCGCCGCTGGAAACCGACGACACGGATGCAGGCGCTCCAGCGTTTCGCGCATCGGAATATCATCGAACCGATGCTGCGCGGTGAAATCACGCGCGTGCCGCTCGCGGTGCGCCTGCTCGACCGCTTCCCGCTGCTCCGCCGCATTCCCGGCCGTATCCTCGGCCTCGGTTTCGACCGCCAGCATGTCCAATCCCCGCTTGCGAAAGAATTTTCATGACCAAAGCTTATGACGCGCTGATCATCGGCGCTGGCCACAATGGCCTCGTCTGCGCCTTCTATCTTGCCAGGGCGGGGCTGAAGGTGCGAATCGTCGAGGCGCGCGATGTCGTCGGCGGTGCCGCGGTGACCGAGGAGTTCGCGCCGGGTTTCCGCAATTCGGTCGCGAGCTACACGGTCAGCCTGCTCCAGCCGAAGGTGATCGCCGACATGAAGCTCGCCGATCATGGCTATCGCGTGATCGAACGGCCGATCAGCAATTTCCTGCCGCAGGAGGATGGCGGTTATCTCAAGCTCGGCGGCGGGCTCGAGCGCACGCAGGCCGAGTTTCGCAAGTTCAGCCACCGCGATGCCGAGGTGCTGCCGCAATATTATGACGCGCTCGAAAATGTCGCCGAGCTACTCCGCGACCTCGCGCTGCGCGTCCCGCCCAATGTCGGTGAAGGGCTGCGCACCTTGCTCGACGGCGCGCGGCAGGGGCGGCGCTTCGCAGGGCTCAGCCTCGAACAGCAGCGCGATGTGCTCGACCTGTTCACGAAATCGGCGCGCACGATGCTCGACAGCTGGTTCGAGAGCGAGGCGGTCAAGGCCGCCTTCGGTTTCGACGCCGTCGTCGGCAACTATGCCAGCCCCGACACGCCGGGCAGCGCCTATGTCCTCCTCCACCATGTCTTTGGCGAGGTGAACGGCAAGAAGGGCGCGTGGGGCCACAGCGTCGGCGGCATGGGCAAGATCACCGAGATCATGGCGAAGGTCTGCCGCGATTTGGGCGTCGAGATCAGCCTCGAAAGCCCGGTCGCCAAGGTACTCGTCGACGGCGGCAAGGCGGTCGGCGTCAAGCTCGTCGGCGGCGAGGAAATCGCGGCGGCGCGCGTGATCGCCAACGTCGGGCCGAAATTGCTTTACGAGCGCATGATGGACCCCAGCGATCTGCCTGCCGGGTACGAACGCCGGATCAAGGGTTTCAAGGCGGGCAGCGGCACCTTCCGCATGAACGTCGCATTGAGCGAGCTCCCCAAATTCACCTGCCTCCCCGAGCCCGGCGAGCATCACCAGTCGGGGATCATCCTTGCGCCGACGCTCGACTATATGGACCGCGCCTTCCTCGACGCGAAGCAGTCCGGCTGGTCGAAGGCGCCGATCGTCGAGATGCTGATTCCCTCCACCGTGGACGACAGTCTTGCGCCTCCCGGAAGCCATGTCGCCAGCCTCTTCTGCCAGCAGTTCGCGCCCGAGCTTCCAGACGGGCGTGACTGGGACGATGAGGAGGAAGCGGCAGCCGATTGCATCATCAACACGGTCGAAAAATATGCGCCGGGCTTCCGCGCCAGCATCATCGCGCAAACGCGCCTTTCGCCCAAAGGGCTCGAACGCAAGTTCGGGCTCGTCGGCGGCGACATCATGCACGGCAATATGAGCCTCGATCAGCTGTGGGCCGCTCGCCCGGTGCTCGGCAACGGCGGCTATCGCGGGCCGGTGAAAGGGCTTTATATGTGCGGGGCGGGGACGCATCCCGGCGGCGGCGTGACCGGCGCGCCAGGGCATAATGCGGCCGAGGTGATCTTACGCGACCGGGGCCTCTTCGCGCCGCGCTGGCGCTGAGCGACGCATCAGGAAATAGATCGGGAGCCCTGCGGCGGTCATCAAGACGCTCCACAGGCTCGCCTCGAGCCCGGCGCCATAGAAGGCCCAGCAGCTATAGACAAAGCCGATGATCGTCGCGGCGACGAAACCTGCCGAAACCTTGATCGTGCCCTGCCGTTCGAGCAGCAGCGCGGCGAGCGAACCGACGATATAGAGGATGATCGCGGTCGAGGTCGTCACCTTGACCATGAAGGCGAAAAGGTCGGCGAGACCGCGCGAATAATTGGCGTAGACGATGATGCTGGCGAGCCCGCTCGACACGATCTGTGTCACCCACGGCGACGCGAATCTATTGTCGCGCGCAAAGGCGGCCGGGAGCAGGCGCCGGTGCGCCAGGTCGCGCGGAATATCGCCCTGTAGCAGTACGAAGCCGTTGAGCGCGCCGAGTGCGGCGATTGCGGCGAACAGCGCCACCACGTCGCCCGCCTCCGGGCTCACGAGACGCCCGAAGAAGGTCGCATAGGCGGCGTTCGACTGGTGCAGCGTTTCGATCGGCACCAAGAGCGTCACCGTGGTGCAGGACAAGAGATAGAGAAGGCCGACTGCCGCCGCCGCGATCACCGTCGCCCGCGGGATCGTGCGTTCGGGATCCTCGACGCGATCGCTGACGACGCACGCGCTTTCAAAGCCGAGCAGCGCGAATAAAGTCAGCGTAGCCGCCGAACTGACGCCGGACAGGCTGATGGGTTCGGTGCCCGCCATTGTCGGCGGTGGCGCGGTGCCGGTGCCGAGCGCCCAGACGCCCACGAGCACCGCCCCGACCACGGGTATCAGCTTCAGACCGAGCGTCAGCAGCTGCGCGCCGCCCGCGCGGCGGACGCCGAACAGGTTGACGAGCGTGAAGAACCAGATGCAGCCGATCGCGATCCAGGCTGGCATGGCCCCCCGTTCCGCGAGCCAAGGCATCAAGATCGACATATTGCTGATCGCCGCCACCGCGAGCGTTGCGACCACGGTCCAGCAACTGATCCAATAGCTCCACGCGACGATGAAGCCGGTGCCGGGACCAAAGGCGGCCGCGCCATAGGTAAAGGCGGCGCAGCCTTCGGGAAGTCTTTTGGCGAGCCGTGCGAACACCACCGCGAGGCAGAGCGTGCCCGCGATCGACACCAGCCAGCCGATGATTGCGTTCCACCCCAGCGGAGCAAGATCGCGCGGAAGCAGGAAAACGCCCGACCCGATCATATTGCCCATGCCGAGCGCGATGCACATCAAAAGGCCGAGCTTTTGGCCCGGCCTTTCGCTGCTGGTTTGAACGCTGGTCACCCGGTCAGAATTCCTTGCTGACCTTGATCCCGATTAGGCGGGGGCGAACGACCGTGTCATAGAAAACGCCGCCATTGTCGGTCAGCCCGTCGGGGTCGCCGCAGGTGGTTTCGAGGCACTGGACGCCGGCGTTGATGACGCCGTTGCTGTCGAACAGATTGGTCGCGAAAAGCTCGGCCTTCCAGCTTTCGCTCTTCACCCCGACACTGACGTCGGCGGTCGTATAGGCCTCGAACATGCCCTTGATGCCGTTTTCGAGCGTGCGAACGTCGCTCCGCCTTTTGCCGATATGGTTGACCGCGAACTGGACATGCGCGCCGAGGTCGCCGAGGGGAAATTCATAGCGCGCGACGATATTGCCCTTGAACTTTGGCGTGATGGGCAGGCCGGCGCCCTTCGGCGCGAGCAGCGCATTTTCGGCGCCGTCGGCACCCGGCAATGTGCAATCGAAGGCGTCATTGGCGATCGCGCAGAAATCGCGGCGGATTTCGGCGTCGTTATAGCTCATTCCCGCGTTGATCGAGAAACCATTCTGCCGGTAGCCGAGGTCGAGCTCGATCCCGCGGATCCGCGCGATGCCGGCGTTGCGGATCTCGCTGAGGCCGTTGAGCCCGAGGAAGGACAGCTGGATGTCGTTCCAGTCCTGCTGATAGATGGCGCCGTTGAAGCGCACCGGACCCCAGCTCGTCTTCCACCCGAATTCATAATTGTCGAGCGTATCCGAGCCATAGGGCGGGAGCGATCCGCGCCGGTTGATGCCGCCGGGACGGAAACCGCGCGACCAGGTCGCATAGACGAGCGCGTCGTCGCTGAACTTGTAGGTCAGGTTCAGCTTGTGGATGAAGTCGGTCTTCTTCGTCCTCTTGTCGAGGTTGGTACAGGGCGACCCGTCGACCACCGCCGGCCCCTGGCACGCATAGACCGGATTGCTGCTGAAACCGGGGTTGTTGTAGCCGAAGAAGCCGACGAGGCTGTTGTCATATTTATACACGCGGCCGCCGCCGGTCAGCGTCAGCTGGTCGGTGATGTCGAAGCTCACCTCGCCAAACGCGGCATAGTCGCGGTCGACGCGGATCTGCTTGGTCAGCCAGATATTGTCGACGGTGCCGGGGACCTGCAGGTCATCGGACAGGCCATCGATGACATAATGCTGCTCGATATTATGCTTCTGGCGCTGCCAGAAGACGCCGCCGATGAAGCGAATGCGCGCGTCGGCGGGCGACGCGACGCGCGCTTCGAAGAAGTTGCGCCGATAGCGGTCGATCCCCTCGATATATTGATTCGGGCTGATCTGGTCGCCCGCATTGTCGTAGAGATAGACCGCCGAACCATAGAGCGCGTCGTAGAAATAGGCATAGTCCGAATAGTCGCTTTCGACATCGGTCTTGCGGCGCAGATGCCCGCCGGTGACGGTCAGGTCCCAATTGCCGAGCTTGCCCTCGATCGTCAGCGCCGCCTGCAGCCATTTGTCCTTCGACGATTCGGGGTTGTACTGGACCGTCTGGAGCTTGCCGGTAACCGCGCTCGACCGTTCCTGCGCATAGCTGCCGTTGGTCTTCTGGATCTGGCCCATGATCGTGGGGCGCAGCGTCCAGTCGTCGTTCAGGTCGATGCCGAGTGCGAGGCGCGCGCCATAGGTGTCGGCGTCGTTATAATTCTTCTCGACCAGCCCGGCGTTGGTCTGGGTAATGTCGTCGCCCGGCGCGTTGACGAGCGTATCATTCTCGCCATCGCCGTCGGTATCGGTCGGAATGTTGATCGGATAGGTGCGGCTGCCCGCGATATTGTCGATATAACCCGCATCGTGGCGATACCAGCCGACGAGCCGCAGCGCCGCGCGCTCGCCGAGCGGGGCGTTGATGAAACCCTCGACGACGCCGCCGAAATCGCCGTGCGCGACATTGTTGAGCTCGACCCCGATCTCGCCATAGGTGCCGCTGGTGTCGGGCTGATTGGTGACGAGCTTGATCGTACCCGCCATCGAACTCGCGCCGTAAAGCGTGCCCTGCGGTCCCGCGAGCGCCTCGACGCGCGCAAGGTCATAGGCGTGGATGTCGAGCGCGCCCTGAATCGTCGTGATCGGCATTTCGTCGAGGTACGTGCCGACCGTCGGCAGCGACGCCGAATGGTTGGCATTCTCGCCCGATGCGACGCCGCGGAAATAGACCTGGCTGAACCCGGGCGCCGCGGTCTGGATCGTCACCGACGGCAGGAATTTGACGACGTCCTGGAATTCCTTGACCTGCAGCTCGTCGAGCCGCTCGGTCCCGATCGCGGTGATCGCGAGCGGCACGTCCTGCAGATTCTGTTCGCGCTTCGACGCGGTGACCACGATGTCGCGGTCGTCGTTGGTGTTGGCTTGCTGTGCGAGCGCAGTCCCCGACGAACACAAAATCGTGCTGCCGAGCAGAAAGGCGCCGCTGGTCGTAAATACTGTCGATAGCTTCCGCATGAGATCCCCCTCAAATGACAGTCATGTGACGGAGAATGACGCAGCGCAGCGCAAGCGCAAGCATTGTTGCGCGGCGCGGCGGTCGTTGGTCGAAAATGTCGTTCGCTGTTGCCGAAAGGCAACGTTTTGTCGCGGGGTCGCTCAGCCGAAATCGGCGGGCGCGGCCGGGTAGGCGGTCAGCACGGGCCCCAATGCGTCTTTCAGTGGACCCAGCCATTTTTCATAGGGTTGCCATTGCCCGACGCCGTCGCGGTTGATCGGGCGGCGCACTTGCTCGCTTGATGCGGTGCGGACGGCGCGCGCGCTGGCGTGGAAGCTCAGGCAAGCCTCCTCGAACGGCTGATCCAGAAAGGCGAGCATCGCGCGGACTTCGGCCTCGGGGTCGTCGAGCAAGGCTTCGTGGATCACGCGATGGACGCGGCCGGGCTGGACCGCGTCGATATGCGCCATCAATCGCACATAGTCGCGGTAATAGGCGCCGACATCGGCGAGGCCGTAGCTGAACGCCTGCCCCTTGGCGAAATGCTGGCGGAAGTTGGAAAAGCAGCAGTCGAGCGGATGGCGCCGCGCGTCGATGATCTTCGCATTGGGCAGGATCAGACGGATGAAGGCGGTGTAGAGCCAGTTGTTCGGCAGCTTGTCGATATAGAAGGGCTTGTCCGTCTTGCGCTGGATGGCGGTGCGCTCGAGGAAGGCGGCGCCCAGTTCCGCAAGCTGCTCGTGCGGGTTTTCGGCCAGCGCTTCGATCCAGCGGCGGCCGTCCTGCTTTGCCTCGCGGCCGAGCTCGAGCGCGAGCGCCGGAATGTCGGGCAGCTCCATCGTGCCTTCGATCGCCGAATGGCAGCTCAGGATCTGTTCGATCAGCGTCGATCCCGCGCGCGGCATGCCGAGGATGAAGATGGGGTCGGGGGCCGGATTGCCAGCGTCCGCGCGCGCCGCGAAGAAGTCGGGGGTGCAGACGGCGATGATCGCGTCGACGGTCTTGCTCGTTTCGGCGGCGCGATAGCCGAGTTGCGCCGAGCGGATCGCATTACCGGCGGCATAGTGGCGGAATGCCGGCTCATGCTCGCCGGCGTCGTCATAGGCCTTGCCAAGCGCGAAATGCAGGTGGAGCCGGTCGTCGGCGCGCGCGTCGCTGCCGGGTTCGGCGGCATCGAGAGCGCCCTCCATTTCCGCGCGCTCTTCCGCCCCGAACCGGATCGTCTTGAGATTCGCGAGGCTCCACCAGATTTCGCCTAGCCCCGGATCGGCGGCGAGCGCGCGGCGATAGGCGGCGATGCCGTCGTCCTGCCGCCCGACCGTCTTGAGCATATGGCCATAGCTCATCCACAGCTTGGCATGATCGGGAAAGCGGCGGGTCAATTGCTCATAGAGCGCCAGCGCCTCGTCATAGCCGCCGATGCGGCCGAGCGCGGCGGCGCGGAGGTTCGCATGCGCCGGATTGTCGGGATCGTCGCCGAGCACGGCGTCCAGCGTCTCGGCCGCCTCGGCAAAGCGGTTCTGCTTGTAATAGACCGTCGCAAGATTGGCGCGCGCGGCGCCGAAGCCGGGCGCGAGTTGCAAGGCGCGCGACAGCAATTTTTCGGCATCTTCATAGCGCCCGAGCCGCCCCGCGACCTCGGCGAGCATGCGGATCGCCGCGACGTCGGTCGCATCCTCGCGCAGCCGCCCGCGCAGCGCGCCCTCGGCGTCGGGAAGGCGGTTTTCGGAGAGCGCGAGCGCCGCGGCGACCATCGCCTCGTCGTGGATCGCCGCTGAAACCGCGGCGAGCGAGGCCGCCTGGGCCTCTTCCTCGCGGCCCAGCAGACGCAGCGCATGCGCGGCGAGCCGATGCGCCGCT
This sequence comes from uncultured Sphingopyxis sp., assembly GCA_966250105.1. GTDB lineage: Bacteria > Pseudomonadota > Alphaproteobacteria > Sphingomonadales > Sphingomonadaceae > Sphingopyxis. Next base: position 123,164 of record CBINGC010000008.1, read on the forward strand.
GCCGATGTCGGCACTTCGTCGACGATCGCCCGCGCCTGCGCGAGTGCTGCTGCGGGCTGGCCGTTCAAGAGCTGGCGGGCGTTGGCGAGCGCCTGGTCGAGCGTGACGGTTCCCAACGCCGCAGGCCTCAGCTTTTCGCCGTGCGTGCCTTGGCCACCGCCTGCTTCAAGGCGTCATAGCCGATCTGACCCTGGAACAGCTGGTCGCCGACGACCCACGTCGGGGTGGCGTTGAGCTGGAGTTGGGTCGCGATCGCGAGGTTGCTGTCGAGCTCACGCTGGAACAGCGCCTCGTTCGCGGTCGCATCGGCGCTGCCGTCGGTGACGACCCCGGCCTTTGCGGCGGCCGCAGCGATGGCGGCAGGTTGGAGCGAGGATGCCTGGAACATCGCATGATGGAAGGCGTCATATTTGCCCTGCCGCGCGGCGGCGAGCGCCATGATCGCGGCGTCGCGGCTCTGCGGCGCAATGATCGGCAATTCACGGAACACGACTTTCAGGCGCTTGTCTTCGCGGATCAGCCGGTCGACGTCGGGCACGCTGGCGCGGCAGAAACCGCAGGCATAGTCGGTGAATACGACGAGGGTGACGTCGCCGTCGGCATTGCCCGCCCACGCGCCGGCATAGGGTTTTTCGAGCGCGGGACGGATCGCGTCGATCGCTTTCGCGATCTGGCTGTTGCGCTGCGCTTCGAGCGCCTCGGGAATGATCTGCGGGTTCGCCTTGATATAGTCGGAGACGATGGTCTCGACTTCGCCCTTGCTCATTCCGCCGCCGAAACGCCCGCCGAGCCAGAAGGCGAGTGCGAGCAGCAACAGGCCGCCAAGCGCCAGACCCCATGCGCGCGTGGAAACGCCTTCCATCCCGGTCCCCTTGATTTGCGGCAGATGCGGCGATGCCATGGCTTTGGCGGCCGCCGGCTTTTTCGTCGGCGCTGCTATCGGCGATCGGTCGTCGCCTTCCATCATGCTCGCGGTGTTTTCCGGCGCCGGCTTCGACATCGCCGGAATCGCGGTGTCGCCCGCGAACAGCGGCAGGTCGGGCGCGACCGTCGCCGTCGCGGCCGCCTTTGCCTCGGCTTCCTCGCGCGCGAGCAATTGTTCGAGCCCCGATGGCGGCGGCGCAAGCTCCTCGCGCGGTACGGGGCGCAGCTTGGTTGCGGCGTCGCCAATTTGCTCGCGAAGGCTGTCGCTGCCCGCCTTGGCGATATCGACGACCCCTGCCTTGGTCTTGCCCGCGACCTGACCGAGCCCGCGCCCGGCGTCGCTTGATAGCTTCCGCGCCTTGTCGCCCAGTGCCATCTTCTCCCACGCCTCGCCGCTCGCCTTGGCCGCGGCGCGGCTCGCCTGTGCCGATCCGCGACCGGCGGCGCGCGCGGCGCGCGCGGTGACGGCGCCGGTTTTCGCGGCGAGTTCGCGCGCGCGGCGTGGAATCTCCATCGCCTCGACCCGCGCCGGAATGTCCGCGCGCTGGCCGGCGCGGATCGTCCATTCGGCAAAGGCTTCGGCGCCGCTCTGAACTCGGTCCCACAGGCTGGCAGCGCCCGCCCTGATCGCCTCGGGCTTCACCAGCGGCTCGCCGCGCGGCTTCTCGGGCTTGCTGTATTGCGTCAGATCGATGCCGACGGGGGGCTCCTCCTTCGGCTTTGCCAGGCCTTCGTCGCGCATCGGCGCGCCCATACCCGGCGTCGGCGCGGGGTCGCGCAGCCATGGCTGGTAATAATCGTCTTTTTTATCAGTCACTTATCGCCCTCGAGCATCACATATTTGCGACGCATCGCCCCTGCCTTCACCCGAACCTAACGCCGTTTGCGCTCGCGTTCCACCTCGGCGCGAGCCACCATCGAAATATCCTGTGCACGGATCCAGTCGGGGGAGCCCTGGGGCAGTCCCTGCATCGCCATTTCGGCATTACGCAGCGCCAGCCCCGCCTGTCCACCCTCAAGGCTATAGCGTTCGGCCGAGGCGAGCGCGGCGCGCGCCTGATCGCCCTTGTTCGCATAGACGATGCCGAGCTGATACCAGGCGAAGGGATTCTGATTGTCGAGCGCGACCGCCGTTTTCAATACCCGTTCGGCCTCCGGGTAATTGGCGGGATCTTCGGTCGCGATCAGGGCGTGGCCAAGCGTCGCGCTGATCAGCGGCTGCGACCGCGAGTTGGTGACCGCCTTGCGCAGCGGTGGGATCGCTTCCTCGGGGCGCCCCGATTCGAGCAGCACCTGACCCTCGAGCTCGAGGAAATAGGGATCGTCCGGATCCGTCGCGAGCAACCCCTCGACCTCTGCCAGCGCCTTTTGCGGATAGGCGCTCTTGTGCCAGGCATAGGCGCGGGCATAGCGTGCGGGGATGCCGGTGTTGCTTTCGGGAAATTTGCGCAGCGTCCGCTCGGGTTCGGCCATATAGCCCGACAGCTTGGCCTTGATCCGCTGGAATCTCTTTTCGATCGCGGGGTCGGCGGGCTTGTTCCACGCCGGATCGATGACATAGACCTCGCGCAGCGTCTGGATGCGGTCGCCCGACATCGGATGGGTGCGGCCATAGGCCTGATCGTCGTCCTGCTTCACCGCATAGCGGAATTCGAGATTCTGCAACTTCTTGAAAAAGGCGAGGCTTCCGCGGCCGCTGATCCCGGCTTTCGACAGATATTGTGCCCCCGCCGCGTCGGCGGTCGATTCCTGGACGCGGCTGAAGGCAAGGAACTTGCCGAGCGCGGCTTGCTGGCCCGCCATCATGATGCCCATCCCCGCCTCGCCGCCACCCGCCGCAATCGCCGCCGCGCCGAGCAGCAGACTGAGCAGCGAAATATTGGTCGCCGCCTTGGCGCCGTCGTTCACACGGATGGCATGGCCGCCCATGACGTGGCCGAGCTCGTGCGCAAGCACACCCTGCACCTCTTCGGCGCTGTCGGCGGCTTCGACGAGGCCGCTGAAGACATAGATATCCTGGCTACCCGCGACAAAGGCGTTGATGCTGCGGTCGCCGAGCAGGTGGACGCGCACCTGTCCGGGCTGAAGCCCCGCCGCGACGAGCAGCGGATCCATCATGTCCTGAAACAGCGCCTCGGTCTCGGCATCGCGCAGGATCGACTGCGCCATCGCGGGGCGCATCGCGACCGCAAGCATCGCGAGCAAGGTCAGCAGGATACGGAAAAGGGGGCGCAGCCTTTGCGCCCCGAACGCGGTCTGCGGCGGGAAAGCGGTCATCCGCGCTTCTCTTGCGCCGCGCGCCTGAACCCCGAGTGAAGCCATGACGGCTTATTGGGGGTCAGGTCGCGCGGACGCAAGGTCAGCTTGCTAATTCTGCGACGGGTGGCCGCCAATTGGTTGCCACCCGATCGGCTTGGACGATCAATTGCCGAACGTGCGCTGCCACCAGCCGCGGCGCGGCTCGCCGTCGGGGCCTTCGCCCTCGTCGTCGGCATCGGCCGCAACCGGTTCGACTTCGCCGGCCGTTGCGGGCTGCGCTGCCGCTTCGGCGGCGACGGCCTTTTTCGCGCGGCTCGCACGCTTCTTGGGCGCGGGCTTGGCGGGTTCGGCTTCGGCCCCTGCTTCAGCCGGAGCTTCGGCAGCGGGCGCTTCGGCGGTCGGCGCCTCGGCGGCTTCCGCCGCCTCGGCTTCGGCCGCCGCAGCAGCCTTGGTCTTGCGCGGCGCGCGCTTGCGCTTCGGCTTTTCCTCGGCAATCGGCGCTTCTTCGGCAACCGGTTCGGCGACTTCGACCGTCTCTACCGGAGCGACTTCAGCTTCGACCGCGGCGTCTTCGGCGGTTTCCACCGTATCGGTCTTCTTGCGACCGCGGCCCCCACGGCGGCGGCGCGGCTTGGCTTCGGCTTCTTCGGCCTCCACATCGGCAGCAACCTCGACGGTTTCGGCCGGTGCGACGTCGGCTTCTGCGGTCTCGGCGGTATCGTCGTCGCGATCTTCACCGTTCTCGCCGCCTTCGGCAATCTCATTGCCTTCCTCGTCGCGGCGTCCACGGCGACCGCGACGGCGGCGGCGGCGGCGGCGGCGGCCCTCGCCGTCGGTGTCGCTATCCCCGTCTTCGCGACCGCGTTCGCGCGACCGCGCGGGGCGCTCCTCGGCGGCTTCTTCTTCGGCTTCCTCTTCCTCGTCCTCGGGATAATCCTCGTCATCGTCCTCGATCGGCGCGATCGGGGCGAAGCTGCGGCGCGCGACCGGCGGCGGGCCGCTGACCTCGACGGCCATGCGCGCGCCTTCGGTCTCGCCGTCGGGCAGGATTTCGACCGTAACGCCGTAAAGCTCCTCGATCTCGCGCAATTCGCGGCGCTTTTCGTTGAGGAGGTAGAAGGTCGCTTCCTGGCTCGCGCGCAGGGTGATCTTGTTGCCCTTGCCGCGTGCGGCTTCCTCTTCGATCAGGCGCAGCGCGCTGAGGCCCGCCGACGATGCGGTGCGGACGAGTCCAGTGCCTTCGCAATGCGGGCACGGACGCGTCGAGGCTTCGAGTACGCCGGTGCGCAGGCGCTGGCGGCTCATCTCCATCAGGCCGAAGCCCGAGATGCGGCCGACCTGGATGCGCGCGCGGTCGTTCTTCAGCGCATCCTTCATCGCGCGCTCGACCTTGCGGACGTTCGAGCCATGATCCATGTCGATGAAGTCGATCACGACGAGGCCCGCCATGTCGCGCAGGCGGAGCTGACGGGCGATTTCGGCCGCGGCTTCCAGATTGGTGCTGAGCGCGGTCTGCTCGATATTATGCTCGCGGGTCGAGCGGCCCGAGTTGATGTCGATCGACACCAAAGCCTCGGTCGGGTTGATCACCAGATAACCGCCCGATTTCAGCTGGACGACGGGATTGAGCATCCCCGCGAGCTGATCCTCGACGCCGTAGCGCTGATAGAGCGATACCGGGTCGGCATATTGCTTCACGCGGCGCGCGTGGCTCGGCATCAGCAGCTTCATGAACTGCTTCGCGGCCTTATAGCCATCGTCACCTTCGACGAGCACTTCCTCGATGTCTTTATGATAGATGTCGCGGATCGCGCGCTTGACGAGGTCGCTGTCCGAATGGATCAGCGCCGGCGCCGAGCTGCCCAGCGTATTCTCGCGGATTTCGTCCCACAGGCGGGCGAGATAGTCGAAGTCGCGTTTGATCTCGACCTTGGTGCGGCTCATCCCCGCGGTGCGGACGATGCAGCCCATCGTCGGCGGCAGGTTGAGCTCGTCGATCATCGCCTTCAGCTTGCGGCGGTCGGCGCCGTTCGAAATCTTGCGGCTGATCCCGCCGCCGTGCATCGTGTTCGGCATCAGCACGCAATAGCGGCCGGCGAGCGACAGATAGGTGGTGAGCGCGGCGCCCTTGTTGCCGCGTTCTTCCTTGACGACCTGCACCAGCATCACCTGACGGCGGCGGATGACGTCCTGAATCTTGTAGCGGCGGCGCAGCGACATGCGGCTTTCGCCGTCTTCGTCGTCATTGCGGCGCCCGCGCCCGCGGCCCCGGCCGCCCTTGCGGCCATCGCGCCCGCGGCGCTTGCGGTCGCCGCGGCCGTCCCCGGTTCCTTCCCGGCCTTCCTCGGCGCCCTCTTCGCCTTCCTCGGCGTCGCCATTGTCAGCGCCCTCATCCTCGTCGCCGTCGCTATCTTCGCCGATGGTTTCGGGAGCAGGGGCGTCGCCATTCTCGTCGTCATGATATTCGACGTCGGCGACATCGCCTTCGAGCTCGTCGAGATCTTCCTCGGCGCGCTGGGCGGCGGCGGCGGCATGCTCGGCCTCTTCGCGCAGCAGCGCGTCGCGGTCTTCCTTCGGAATCTGGTAATAATCGGGGTGGATTTCGCTAAAGGCGAGGAAGCCGTGGCGATTGCCGCCATATTCGACGAACGCCGCCTGCAGCGACGGTTCGACACGGGTTACCTTGGCCAGATAGATATTGCCCTTGAGCTGCTTGTGCTCGGCGGACTCGAAATCAAACTCCTCGATTCGGTTTCCCTTGGTGACGGCGACCCGGGTTTCTTCCCGGTGCCGCGCGTCGATCAACATGCGCGTGGTCATTAGTTACACTCCAAGCGCGCCTCGGCGCGCCATCAAAAAATCCCGCTAGCCCTCCTTGCGGAAGGCCGCGGCGGATACGGGTGAAAGAAAAAAAGACGTTATTGCCGAAAGGAGCCTGCGTCCGGTCCTGGACGCGCATGCGGTCTTCAAATCCGGCGACGGCCCGGGCGAAAGCGCCCGCGTCGGGATCCAAAGAGGGCATGGCAAGCCTCATACGGCATCAACCTGTTACGGGATGAGCGGGCGGGCAGGGCGGGCGTACAAGCGAACGCCCCGACTGTCCGGTCAACCGGGTGGACTGGCGGCAGGCATGTCCTTCCCAATATGTCCGGCGCCAAGGCGGCCATGATCCGCTTGATTGCGGAACAGGCCTTCCCCTCAAAAGGCCGGACGACACCGGGAACGACGCCGTCAGTGAGGGCGTGCTAGCATCGGCATGGACCGACGGCAACCACAACCACCGCAGAAAGATAGGATGGCCTGGAGGTGTTGCAAGAAAGCCATTGGGCACAAGTCGATGGAATCGGCGGCCGGCCGTGCCGGTTGACGCCGGTTTGTTTCGTCATGGTCGACGGCGGATTCATCCCGATGTCGCGCCCGGAGCCCGATGATTTCGAATAACGCTGGACCATCGCGCGCCTTGGACGGCATAGACGCGCCATGAGCCCGCTGCTCGTCCTGATTGGCCTGATCTCAGCCCCTTCGGCAGCCTTGCCGGGCCCCGCCGGCGCGCTCCATGTCGACCCGCGTCCGGTCGCCGCGGGCAAGTTCGACCCGGCATCGCGGGTGCCGCGCGGCGAATTGCAGCCGTTCACCGGCTTTCGCGCCAGACGCCCCGAAAAACGCTACAGCGTGACCGTCCCGATCGGAAAGCCCAAGCCCGCGGTGGCGCTGCCGCGCATCGAGGGCCCCGCCGACGCCCGCCTTCCGCTGGTCGTGATCGACGCGGGGCACGGCGGGCACGACCCCGGCGCGGTCTCGCCCCACGATGGCAGCCGCGAAAAGGACATCACGCTGGCGCTCGCCCGCGCGATCCGTAAGGACCTGCTCGCCTCGGGCCGGGTGCGCGTCGCGCTCACGCGCGCGGACGATCGCTTCCTCGTGCTTGAGGAGCGTTACGGCATCGCGCGGCGATTGAAGGCCGACCTGTTCATCTCCGTTCACGCCGACGCCGCCGAGAATCAGGATGCCAGCGGCGCGTCGATCTATACGCTCGCCGAAGTCGCATCCGACCGCGAGGCGGCGCGGCTTGCGTCGCGCGAAAACAAGGCGAATATCATCAATGGCGTCGACCTCGGCGCGCACAGCGGCGACGTATCGGCGATCCTGCTCGACCTCACCCAGCGCGAGACGATGAACCTCGCCTCCGACTTCGCGCGGCTGCTCCAGCGCGAGGCATCCGACGAGGTCGAATTCCGCACCACCGCGCACCGCTTCGCCTCCTTCATCGTGCTGAAGGCGCCCGATACCCCGTCCGTGCTGTTCGAAACCGGCTTTATCTCGAACAAGGACGACGTCGCATTCCTCGTCTCTCCCGCGGGCCAGAAGAAGATCGCGCGCGGCGTCCGCGAGGCGGTGCAGGTCCACTTCGCGCGGCAGATCGCCGAGCGTTAGGCGCGATCCGTCTGCAATCGCAAGGTCGCCGTGGGGTCGGCATTGGGGTGGTGAGCGGACATTGCCCCGCCAAAGGGAAGCTGAAATAGACCGCATCCC
>CBINGC010000009.1:0-130129 GCA_966250105.1 uncultured Sphingopyxis sp.
CTCGCTGGGCCGCTTTACATCACGGCTCGCACCCTTCCGCGGAGCGGTTCGTGCACCGGCCAGGAGAGGCTGTGAACGTCCTCACTTTAAATAACTGCACATTCGTTCGAAGGTCCGACCGTTCCTACTGTCCGACGACACGGCTCGATGAGCACGGATAGGTGTACGATGCGCAGGAGATGCTCGCCTGACAGCTGGCGAATTTCTCGCCAAGAACGGTTACGCGACGGCAAGTTATCGGGCCAATGCTGGCCCCCCGCACTTGGCACGCCTTGCCTCGCAATGCAGAATATTCCGCCCTTGCTTCGGCTACGTCGATGAGACCGCCGGTGTTCCATTCATAGTTGTAAGCGTGCCGCTTGCATTGCTCGCCCCCAGGCGGCTTCGGGCGCGCGGCGTCAGCGGCGTCGCGCATCGTGACAAAGCGTTCGGCCTCGGCGCGCCGATGTTCGCCGCCGAGGCTCTTCACTCGTTCGTCAACCTTCCGACGGAATTCCGCTTGTTCGGCCTCCTGCCTAGCCCGGTCGCGCTCGCGCTTTTCGCGCTCAAGATTATTCCTTTGCACCTGCAAGCGCCGCTCGGCTGGCGAAGGGGCGTCGATGCAGCTTCCATTGCTGCTAAAGACGTTGCTTTCGCATCCCCTGGTTATGGTGACTTCGGTGACGCCCTGCGCGGCGACGAACGGAGCGATAAGCAGTGCGAACACCGCGCCGCACCATGCCGCCCCCCGGTGCTGCCCAGCTGGCGGACGCTTCATTAGTTCCGGATCCACTGCATATATGATCGATTACCCTCCGATCTGGCTTGCCTCATGTCTTCCCCCCCACGAAGCGCCGGGCACTGCGTTTTGCTGATCGGAGAAAGCAATTGTTTCTTGCGGCGTCAACCGCGTCAGACCGCGGCTTACTTTTGTCGGGCAGCGCGCCGCAGGGTGGCAGTAATGATGTTTGCTTCGCTGGCGCACCGCGCTAACGATGGAGAAGGGTCGATGAACAATAGCTGCGTTGGGAGAAGTTCCGATGAGTCTGTTTCGACTATCGATTTTATGTCTGGCAGCCATTCCGACTGCTGCGGCGGCACAGGTTGAGCAGACGCTAGAGGGGGCGCACGAGTTTCTGAGAATCACCTTCGCAAGCGGAGGCGTGGGCGGCTATTACAATGGTGGTTCGGGCGAAAATGTAGGGCGGATGTCGTGGTACAGCTGCAGGCGGCAGATGGTGTTTGCCGGGTCGGACCTGATGCCTGCACAATATGACGATGTGTGCAGCGACACACAATATGGCGACTGGTCCGCCCCAGCATACAGGGCGATCCAGTACCGGCGCCAGGACAATTGCGTCGGGGTGGTGTCTGCATCGGCGCCTTATGCCGAACTTTCCTTCCGGCAGGGCAATACCCACTACACGCGCGACCCGATCGCGGCCCTCAACCGCACGTTTCGTTGGTCGCAGGTCGCCGAGGTCACAAGGCAGAATGACCAGATTACTGTCAAAGAAGGCAGCCGTACCTACAGGTTCATTCTGCCGGGCGCAGATATTGCGACGAGGGTTGCTTTCGCGATGGAGTTTCTCCGTACCCGATGCGATCCGGCGGCCGCGACCGGCTTCTAGCCAGGCCGTCGCTTTCGCGAAAGGTCCGTTATTTCCCTTCGACGCCCTAAACCGGGCAGGCTCCTAACGGCCAGCTCTACGCGGAGAAACCACGACATCCTTCCGCGCGTTGTCGATCCGTTGGCTTCTGCATCTCGAAAGGAACAGGCATGTCGCTGGAAGAGCAACTCTTCGGGATCGAGCGCGGTTTTTGGATAGAAGGTGCCGACTATTTCGCAGCGCACCTGGACGAACGTTGCCTGCTCGCCTTTCCACAGTCCGGAGAAATGCACGGGTTATTTTCGCGTGAGGAAGTCGCCGCGACCGCGACAGTTGCTAATCGGTGGCGAGACCTCGAGATGAGTGACCGGCAGCTTTTGAAGCTGTCCGATGATGCGGCCATCATCAGCTACAAGGCAGATGTCACGCGGGCAGATGGTGTCGCCTATTCCGCGCTGATCGGTTCTTGCTATGTGCGGCGATCGGACAGTTGGCTGCTGGCGTCGCATCAGCATTCGCCAATTGATACGGACTGAGGACCTCATTTAGTTCGCCGCGCGAAAAACAAGCCCGACACGGCAGATCCGCGGCTCGTTGCCCGCTTGCTCGGAAGCCCGCGAGGGTGGCGACGGTTGCCATGGCGAACAAAATCGCCTGGATCGCTTGGGCGCTCATGACGCGGGGGGCAGGTCTATCAACCCCATCACGGCCCATTACTGGCAGGATAATAGAACAAGCTTGGCTGGGGAGATCAGCCTAAAGATGTTGTAAGCGCGACGCGGTGTGATGGCGATACCGTCAGACCGGGAGCTGGGACGACCCAGGACAGTCAAAGGTGTCGTAGCCTGAAAAGCCGATCGGGACCCGGCTCGCGGACTCCATCAGGGCCAGCAATCGCTACCGACTGCATCAACAGGCCGGACAGACGACTGAAACCGACCGAAACGCCGATCATCAATTTATGCTTGCAACGCGGGAGCCATCCACAGATGACCGTCTCCATCCGGCCAGTCCTGCTGCGCATGGCGTTCGGAGCTTCCATGGCGTCTCGCGTCTTCGTTTTTTCGCTACGCCAAAGTCCTCAGCTTGTCGGTCAACGCTTGCGCAGCATAGGGCTTCGGCAGAAAGATGCCGCCCGCAGGAAGCTGTACATCGCTCGCGGGGACCCGTCCCGAGGTAATGATGATCGATACCGGAGGCCAGCGATCCCGGACGTACGCGGCAAGCTTCATGCCGTCCATCGAGCCGGGCATTTCGATATCCGTGAAGATGATACAGATATCGGAATGATTCTCGAGCAGCAGAATCGCCTCGTCCGCATTGCTCGCCTGATAAACCTTGTATCCCTCCGCCTCGACGGTATCGACCGCCGACAGCAGGATCAATGCGTCATCCTCGACGACAAGTACGCCGACCTTTTCCTCAATTGCCACCTGAAGTCTCCTCGCGGCCGGGGTTTCGCGCGGTGTGGCCGATGGGTACCCAACGCCCCCCAAGTCAAATCGTCCCATGACAATCGGACGGATCGAATAATCCGGAGCCGAGAAACGGACGCATGCGGCCGGACAGCGCTCTAGGTCGGACATCGATCAGTGCTATCTCTATCGCAAAGCTCAAAAAGAGCGCTGCGCTCTGGCGCCATTCGCCAGCGGAAATTCTCCTATTTTGAAGGTCGATCAGTCCCCCGCCGTCAATGGCATCGAGAAACGAAAGCACGTTTCGGCTGTGTCGGATCGGACGGTTAGCGTGCCGCCGTGCGCGCGCGCAATTTCCGAGGCAATATGGAGCCCGAGACCGAGGCCCTGTCCCCGGGCATGGACGTCGCCACGGTAGAAGGGTTGAAACAGCCGCTCGAGCGCAACTGGCGGAATGGGATCACCGCCGTTGGCGACTTCGATTACCAGCGCCTCGGGCGTCGTGAACGCATCGACTCGGACCGGAATATCTTTCGCGCCGTGTGTGAGCGCATTGCCCAGGAGATTCGAAAGCAACTGCCCGATCCGCACCCTGTCGCAGTCGATTGGCTCGGCTAGCGCATAGAATGTGTCGACCTGGTGATCGGGCGCGATCGAGCGCAGTTCGGACACCACCTGTCGGAGCGCGGGTTCGAGCGGCTCCCGCGCATCGCGTGTCAGGCTGATCCCGCCGCCGAGACGGCCGCGCGCAAAATCGAGCACATTGTCGATCAGCCGGGCGGCGCGCACGGTGCTGCCATCCATCAGGCGCAGAATCAATTGCGCCCGCTCGCTCGTGACTTCCTTGAGAAGCAGGCTCACCCCGCTCGCGATCGAGGCGATCGGGTTGCGCAGGTCATGGCCGAGCACGGCGATAAATTGTTCACGGAGTTCCGATTCCTCGCGCTCTTCGCGCACCGTCGCTTGCGCTGCGTTGCGCGCATCGAGGAGCTCGCGCTCATAAGTTCGGCGTTCGGCGCTGGTAAAGAGGGTGAAGCGGATCGCCGTTGGCCGCCCGCTCTCGTCTCGCTGCGCCGCGGCGTTGGCGATCACCGGAATCTTGCGTCCGTCGGTGGCAACAAGATCGAGAGCGACCTCATTGAAGCTTCCCTGGATATGCAGCATCGGCGCGAAATGGGTCTCGTAGAACATCCTGCCGACGACCGGGAGCAGGTCGGCAAAGCGCCTGCCGGCGAGTTCTGCGGCCGAAGCCCCGATCCAGTCGGCAAACGTCCGATTGGCGCGGACGATCCGTCCGTCCCGGTCGGCGGCAAGATAGCCGCAGGGGGCCGTCTCAAAGAGGTCCTCGAAATCGATATCGGCGCGAACTTCGTCTCCAGCCGTCATCGCCCTTGATCCATCAGACGAAGGCCCTGATAGCGGCGATCGTCTCGTCGGGCGCGCTCAGATTGGGGCAATGACCGGTGGCGTCCAGAATGACGAGTTCGCTGCCGGGAATCGCATCGCGCACATATTCACCGACCGACGTCGGGGCGATAATGTCCTCACGGCACTGGAGGATCAGCACGCGCGCATCGAGCGGTTCCAAATCGGCGCGGTTGTCCGAAAGAAATGTCGTGCGCGCGAATTGTTTCGCGATCACGGGATCGGTCCGGCAGAAGCTGTTCGTCAGTTCTTCGCCGAGTTCGGGACGGTCGGGGTTGCCCATGATCATCGGTGCCATCGCCTGAGACCAGCCCATATGATTGGTATCGAGAAATTCGAGGAGTTCGTCGATCTGGTCGCGCGTGAAGCCGCCAACATAATGTCCATCGTCGATATAGCAGGGCGAGGGACCGATCAGGACCAGCTTCGAAAACAATTCGGGTGCCTTCTTTGCGGCGATTAGTCCGATCATCGCACTCACCGAATGGCCGACGAAGTTGCCGCCGGCCATGTCACAGGCGCGGGCCAGCGCGACGACATCATCGGCATAGCCATCGAGTGAGGCATATTTAGCGGGATCATAGGCCGTAAGATCGCTCCCGCCGGCACCGACATAATCGAAGAGGATGGTGCGAAAGTCGCTCTCGAAGCCCGGGGCTACGAAACGCCACATATTCTGGTCGCAACCAAAGCCGTGGGCGAACATCATCATTCGCTCGCCGGTGCCCGATATATGAGCATTGAGCCGCGCTATCGTCGCGGCGGGCGTGAGGGGAATCATCGTGGATGGAATTGACATGGGGAGGCGCGCCGGAAACTCGTTCGAGAGGGCGGACGCGGGATCGCAGTGGAGCTAGGCACATCCAGAAGCGCCGATTTAGCACAGGCGAGGGGTTATGCCCATCGTCAAACGGCGGCGGTGCGGCATGATCAATTGGATCGACCGGTCAATCCCCGGCTTTGGGCCCAGCCGTAAAGATCCGCGATCATGCCTCGCTCGGTCTCGCGTTGCAGGAATACGACCACCGCCGTTTCCGTGTCATGATCGATAAAGCGCATTGTTGCATAGCTTTTGCCGTCGCGCTCGGTGTCCCCGCCTTCGATTTCGTCCGGCCAAATCTCAATCGTTCGCACGGGAATCTCCTTTCCATTGCCGATGCCAGCGATCGATCGGGAGAATGCGAAGTCCGGAATTTGGTTGCAAGGACCAGATTAACGACAGCGGATTGGCCTACGCCCGGCATGGCACGTTGACCGCTGCTAGTCAGGATCCCAACCCCAAAAGCCGCCGGTGGGCTCCGGGCCAAGGCGGCGGCTATTCGCTGCCGCCTTCGCTCACCCGGTTCAGAACCTGCGCTGGCCGTTGCCCCAGTTGCCGACGTCACATCTTCCGGCGAAGTCGGTTATCGCCTTGACCGTAATGACCCCCGTCCGGCGGTCGACGGTAATTTTGGGCTTGTTCATTCCGTTGAGGCGATAGCTGGCGGTGATCTGGTCGCGCCCGACCACGAGATTTTCGAGGTCCCACCAGCCATGATCGCCGCCCGAGTGGATCGGCGGAACAAGCTTGGGACCGAGGTGGATGCGGCCATGATCGCCGTAGAGTTCGATCTGGATGTCGCTGTTGAAGCCCTCGGTGCCGCTCGTTACCTGATTGCTCCACTCCCACTTGTGGCTTGAATGGTTCCAATTGTAGGTGGGCTGGGTGTTCACTGTAGGGCGGTTGCCCGAACCATAGCAGATCAGCACCAGCGATTGCGGATCGCGCGTTTCCGAAGCCGGGAGCGCGGTACCATGATCGGCCGGTTCGCCGCTGCGCGGGCCGTCTGAACAATTGGCTGGCGGAACGCCACGGATCGCGGCGTAGCGTCCATCGACGGTCGAGACCGAGATGCAACGCCCTGTGCGCTCGTTCCACCAGAAGGTAAAACGCTGGTCACGAACGATATTGGACTGGCGCGACACATAGCCTCGTGAGAGAAGTTGGGTTTCTCCGCCCGCGGCGCGGGCGCCGACGAGGTCCTCGACATCGGGTGCGCTCTGCGCGACCGCGGAACTGCTGGCGAACGCCGCGGCGAGGGCGGCAGGGATGAGAGCATGACGCATGTTCGGTTCCTTCTCTTGCGGCGCAACGCTATCATCGCCCCGAGCGCCCGCAAGGTTAAACTATGGTCAAGCAGGCCCTTCACCTGACGGCGGTATCGGTGACGAAAACGCTTCGTCGAGCAGGCTCCCGGGCTGAAAAGTGAAGCGAATTGTATCGGCCAGATGTCATGAACGGCGCGGATCGTTAATGGTGCATCGGACATGCCTTGTAAAAGCTGATGCGACGGCCCATTTAACGAACATCGCTGGCTTCCTTTGGCATGCAGGCGACTGAGAGACCAACGCGCTCCCGCTGAACGGGAGCTGGCCATGGATCTCAATCAACTTCTCTATCATCACCAGATGGCGCTGATCGCCGCGAACCGGGCCCATCGGGACGGGCGCGCCGCCTCCAATTTCGATCTTCCGCGCTATTATGCGAAACGCATCGACGAGTATCGCGCGCGGCGCGGCCTCGGCGTCCGTTCGGCACCCATGGCCGATCGAGAGGGCGGCCCGCGGGCAGATCCCCCGACCTCGGGACAGCACGACGCCTATCCGGTCTTTCTTGGCGACACGCTGGTCGCCGAACTTCTCGTCAACCGGGCGCTGGCCATGACCGAGGCCGAGCGCGTCGCATGCGCGCTGGACGGCATCGTCGAGCGCTTGACCGATCTTCACGAAGCGCTGTGGGTCATCGGCCACGATATCTATCAGGCCCTCGATCTCGATGAGGAAAAACTCGCGAAGCTCGCTGACGACCTGCCTCCTCCCGCCTCCGATCACCGGCAGGCCGCGCATTTGCGGCCATTCCGCTCGCAGTCGGACGAGGGCATTACGCAGAGCTATGTCGAGCAGTTCAGCGTGGGTGGCTTCCATTATAACAATATCGAGGATGCCCGCGCTGCGCTTCGTCGTCAGCGCGGGAGCACCTCGACCGCCGGCAGGCAGGCCAACGATGTCTGACAGCAAAGAGATGCCGGGACGCGCGCGTACCAATCCGTTCAGGCGGCGACGGTCCTTCGCGCCGCTTCCTCCGCAAGAAGCGAGGCGTCAGGGTGCGATCAGCACGCTCGCTTTCCAGTTGCTCGGCGGGCGCGATCCGGCGTTGGCGTTTCTCAACGGCGAATGCGCGGAACTGCTCGGGAGGCCGATCGCCATCGCGACGCTTAGCGACGCTGGCTTTGCGATCGTCGAACGCGAGATCCGTTCGCGCGCGATGATCGTGGGAGACCGACATGCCGGCTGACCACGAAGCCGAACGGCATATCATCCGCACCTGGTTCGAATGGGAGATCGACGGGCTGGCGCGCAAAGTCATCCTCGTTGTCGAAACCGATCTGGCCATGCAGCCCGACGAGCAGGGGTATGACCTGTTGACGCTCGATACATTGCGGGCCGCTGCGATCGCCCGGTCGCGGGCCTCGCCGGGCGCGATCGATCGGATCCGTATCGTGCCGGTGCGTTACTGAAGTCCGGATGGGGCAGGAGAAGCGGCGATGGCCGATTATGAAATCACCGGCATCCGGCAAGGCGGTGTCGATGGCAGGCTCCACCACATCGAGGCGGTAAAAGTCGGTGAAAGCCTGTTTCTGGTCGATCAGATTGTCGACTGGATAGAGGGCGGCGTCCATCGCTTCTGGATTTGGTTCCAGGAAGAGAAGGTCGGTATCGTGGCGCTATCGCATGGCTCGTCGCGGCGCTACTATCTCACCGTCGATGGTGGAGGGTTCCCGCCGGTAGCCTTGTTGTCGCTCCCGCGCGTTTGAAGAGGGCGCGGGAATTCCAACTTTCGTACCGCGCCGGATATCGTGAGGGCTGCTCCGGAGGATCATGAAGCTCCGTCGCAAAAGGGCCTCGCATCTGCATGCGAAGCCCTTTCATCCTCTGCGGTCGTGACCAAAGGAAGCCCATTGGCTTCCCGGGTCGCGAGGAAAGCCTTTGTTATATGACGATAGGCCGATGCTGGGCGATGTCGAGCGCTATCGCACCTGATCCGGCCTTTATCACCGAGACGGGGCGCCGTGCATGTGCGCTGCTATACCCGACAAAATCAGGTTCGAGTCCGCGTTTTGCACGAAACTGGTTGATCCGCCGCGCATAATGGTTCGGCAGATCGAAGCGGGCGGGCGCTTCGCCTTTGCGATGTGCCTGATCGGCGGCGATCACCGCCATCTGGTGATGATAAAAGAGCTGGTTCATATCCATTCAAATTATCCGGAGTTTCGAGTTCGACAGCAACGCGGACGCGGTCGGCCGACCGCGATGCAGCGTGTTGTTTGCGACGTCAGGCAAGGCATTGCGCGCGAACCGCTTCGGCGAGCCGTTCCCTGTCGGCCCGGGCCTGCTCGGATTTGAACTGGCGGTTGGCCAGCGCATGCCATGCGGCCGCCGAACGGAGATTGCGATCGCGAACCTCCGTCAGGTCTGCCGCGGCTGCGTCGGCCTCGCATCGCTCGGCGTGTTCGCGATAATCGACGCTGGTTGCTGCCACGGCACTTTCCTTTCGTTCAGTCGATCATGTCGGCGATCAGCCGCTTGAGTTCGCGGCGCGAGAGCGTTGGCGAACGGCGCGGCGTGCGGCCTATCACGATCGGATTGCCTGCCAGCGGGAGGCCGGCGAGCGCGGGTAGAATGCTATTGGTCTGAAACATATCGGTCTTCTTGGAGTGCAGGCGTCAGCGGCGCTTGCGCGCGCCGCCGGTTGGACCGCCGGGTCCGCGATCGCGATAGACGATCCGGCCCTTGGTCAGGTCATAGTGCGTCATCTCGACGCGGACGGCGTCGCCGACCACCGAACGGATGCGAAAGCGTCGCATCCGTCCGGCGGTATAGGCGATCAGCCGATGGCCATTTTCTAGGGTCACTCGGAACCGCCCGTCGGGCAGAATTTCCTCGATCGAGCCCTCGAAGCTGAGGACATCTTCCTTGGCCATCGCCGAAAGGCCGGTCAGGCCGTTTCGAGATTAACTGCGGAGATTTTACCGTCGCGACCGGTTTCCAGTTCGTAAGAGACGCGCTGGTCCTTGCCCAGCGTCGCCATTCCGGCGCGCTCGACGGCGGTCACATGGACGAAGCTGTCGCCCGAGCCGTCTTCATTCGAGATGAAGCCATAGCCCTTGTCGCTGTTGAAGAATTTGACTGTGCCGATCGGCATTGGATGTTTCCTTTCACGAAAACAGGGTGTCCGCCGGCAAAAGCACCGACAGAGCTGGAAGCGTGAGAAGGGAAGAATCGCCCCGATCGGGGTATCAAAATTCCGTCGCAGGCGACGTTAGCAAATGGAATATGGAGCGTCATTTCTAAAAAGTCAAGGATTTTCAATATATTTCGACATTGGTTCTCATAATATCCGAGAGTATCCTGACTTTAGAAATAGCAAAAAAGACTTATCGCATTGGGATAATCAAGCATTTTATTGGTCTTCGTGTCGGCGTCTCAGGCGTATTTCTGTCGGCCATTTCGGCCGCAGGGGAAGGATCGTGGGAAGATCGGAATATGATTATTCATCGCCGCGTCCCGCTTGGAACGCCGGCAGAAAGGTCGGAGCAAAACGCCCGCTGAAGCCCCGGCAAATATGGGCAATTCGCTTCCACCTCGATCGCGAGCACCGGCTTCGGGACCTCGCGCTCTTCGACCTCGCGATCGATAGCAAGCTTCGAGGGTGCGATCTGGTGAAGATGAAGATCGGCGATCTCGTCGCGGGCGGGAAATGCGCACCCGGGCGATCATAATGCAGCAAAAGACCGGTCGGTCCGTGCAATTTGAATCGATGTCGGATGCTCGTGGAAGCCTTGCATGGCTGGAGAGTCGAGGAGGTGTCGACCCGAAAAAATTCGGGGTTGTACGTCGATTTCAGCCACCGAATTAACGTGCGTTATTGGCGTCGTAAGGTTGCGCGCTAGAGGCTGTTCGGGGCTAACGGGGGATATATGAGAAAGTTCGCAATCATTGCGTCGCTGGCGATCGTCGGAGCGGCGCCGCAGGCCGCTCAGGCTGACGTGTATGCGGCCTGCTATTATCAGAATGGCAATAACGCCGGGGAAGGATCGTCGCCAACTGGGGGGCTTTGAATGCTTAAGGTCATGAGGTCGCTTTGCGCCGTAACACTACTTGTTTGGGGATGGACGGCCGTTCCGGCCGCAGCGCAAATCCCGACGCGGGCGGCAATCGACGCGGCGTGCAAGCCAGGCGCCGATCCGCAGGCGGCGGGTGATGAAAGCTATGCCGGCGGGCTTTCTCCGCGCGGGAGTGGGCTGACCCCGCAGCATATTCCGGGTGCGACCACCGTTTCCGCGCGTGAGGCCAAATGCATCATCGACCGGTTCGGCGCGGAAGTCCTTGTCCTCGCTGCGATGGACGACGGCGACAAGCTTCCGGGCGCGATCGACGCGGGCTCCGCTTCGAGCGCGGATGCCGCGCTCCAGCCCCGCTATGCCTCTGCACTCGCCGAGGTTGCCCGCGGCGACAAGAACCGGCCGATTATCGTCTACTGCCACCATGAGCGCTGCTTTCTGTCCTATAATGTCGCGCTCCGATCGGTGCAGGCGGGTTATCCCAACGTCTTCTGGATGCGGCCCGGGATCGCGGCCTGGAAGGCTGCGGGCTATCCTGTCCAGGCGCCGCCTCCCCCTCCGGGGGCGGTCGAGGTATCGCCCCGCCTCAAATCCGAGATCGCGCGCTGCCGCGAGAATGATCTCGACTATAAAGCGGACGATTGGGCGAGCATGCTGACGCAGATCCCGTCGCAGGCCGAGCAGGACAAGGCGTTCGTCCGCGACCGCGACGAAAAGGCCAAATGGTACAAGCTCTGCCTCTCCAATCTCGCGCGCGATGCATCGGGCGCCGCGGACAAGGCAGAGGCGGGCCGCGTCGTTGGCGCCGCCGATACCGAGGTTGCAGCGATGTTCGATGCGGCGCGGCGCGAGGTCGAAGCCAATCCAGCCAGATATCTCGGCATGACGTGGGACTCGCACCAGCCCGCGAAACTTCGCGCCGATCTGGCGGCACTGAAGGCGGTCAAGACGCTCGAACAGGCGTGCGGTGCGATCGATTTCACCCAGCCGGCGATTACGGGAAGCGACGACAATAATCGCTACATCGCCAGCTTGAACCAGCGTCGGCAGCAGCACGGAACCTGCATCAAATCCTATTACGACGACGACCGGCCGATCAACAAGACCTTCGGGATCGAAAGCGCGAACAAATGGATTCATGCGACGCGCCGCTTCACCTGTGCTGCCAGCGGCAACAAGCCGAACTGCATCCCGAACGAGCCGTTCAACACCATCGCATCGATCGCCACCGATTCCAATGTGGCTCTCGTCAAGATACAGGACAAATTATTCTGGGACCAGCGCGGCCGGGTGGGCGACCTGATCGAGCAGGGCAATGCCTGGATCGACGAGGTCAACCGGCGGATCGGGCAGTATAATGCGGGCTATTGAGCCATGGAGTGGTGGCGCGACGAATATCTTCTCCATGGCTCCCTGATCGCGGCAAGCGTCGCGGCTGTGCTCGTCTGGGCTCTCGAACTGGCCCAGCGACGGCGGGGCGGGGCGGTTGTGCCGCTCCTCCCGCCGGACTGGAGTCGGACCGATAGTTATGTCGACCTCGCCAATCTTGCAAATGCGGCCAAACCGCAACTCGATGCCGATGCTTTCCTGCGCGGACCCTTCCGCAGATATCTGGAAATCTGTTCGGACCGGGATTCGCCGATCCGCGGCCGCGCCCGCGTCATGGAATTTTGTCGGGGTACGGTTCTGGACTTCGCACGCCGCGAAGCGGCACCCGCCGACGAAGCGATCGAGGAGCGCGCGCGGTCGATGGCGGAGGCCTGGTTTGGCGATATGCCGGGGGCCGATTATATGCTCGAGGTGCTCGATGGCATCAGCAATCATAATTTCCGGATGACCCCGGCCGAGATCTACGAAATGATGCGCGATTGAATATCAATACGACCCGCGGGCGCACCTGTCTCAGCCCATTTTGCGGTGAACGGACGCCCTATCCCGTCGCGGCTTGTCCATCGTGCGGGCGCGCCGTCTTCGCCGATGACGATGTGGCGCGCCGCGGCTGGCATGTGCTCCAGCTCGGCGCCATCCTCTCGCTGACGATGGGGGCAGTCATCTGGATGCTCGCGTCCAACCTCGCCGCAGCTCTCGCGGGCGAGCCGCTCCGAAATCCCGCCGCGTCCGCCGAAAATGCGCGGCTTGTTATTGTCGTGCTTGCCGCCATGCTCTTGATGGGCATCGCGCTGATCGTGAGCGGGGCGAACATGATACGTGGCCGGTCAAGTCTCTGGAGCACGCGGCTCGCGATACTGCTCTTCGTATCGGCTCTGGGCTCGATCGCTCTCTTCGTGACGCGCGCCTGTCTTTGACCGCGCCCTATGAGGAGATGCTGCGGGATCGGGGGCAGCAATGTGCGCATTTCGATCGATAGATCTGAAATTTGAATGGCTGAAATTCGGAGTTGGTCGTTCAAAAGCGGACCGACCAATGTCCGCCACTATGACCGCAAGCGGCGAGGCGATTTCCCGTGCCATCGCCGCACCGCTCGCGAGAGAGCACTTGTTTCCGAGAACTGGAGTGTCTCGGCGATCTCGGCGACGCTAAGTTCGGAATCGCGCAAATAGGCGAGGGCGAGGTCGGCCCTTACGGCATCGACGATCACCGCGAATGTCGTGCCCTCTGTCGCCAGTTGGCGCTGAAACGTGCGGCGCGCCAAGCCCAGAAGCTTGGCGGTTTCCCCTACGGTCAGGAGGCGCGCAGGCAGCGCCAGGCGGACGACGCGCTCGGTCTCCAGCGCCAGAGAGCGTGGGGAAACGTCGAAGGCGTGCGCGGGAGTGCTGTCGTGCCTCTGTCGCGGCGGGCTCGCGAGAGGGCAGGCAAGCAATGCGTTGTCGAGCAGCATCAGATTCTGGTCGGCGTTAAACAGAGGTGTTGCGCCGAGAAGCTGTTTATGAGCGCGCTTCATCTTTGGCCCGCCATGCCGGAACGCGATGAAGCTTGGGTTCCAGTCCGGCAGGTGTCGCCTGATCTCGCCGATCAGGACGCTGTAGCCCAGCTCGACGACGTGGCGGTGCGAGGGATGGACGTCGCTCGAAAGCTCGTAGCTTATATATGTGTCGGTCCCCTCCTGCTTGAGCGCGACAATCGCGCCGTGGGTGTGGAGCGGAAACAGGGCAGCGAGATTCGCGATGAGGTCCCCGATCGTCCTCGCATTCGCGATCAGGCTGCCAAGGGGACCGAACAGACTGAAATCCTGCCGCTGCCCGAACTGCAGGCCGAAAGTCGGGCAATCGAGCCTTTGCGCCGCGAGATCGAGAAAGCGCGGCACGGACGAAGCGGCGATCGGCAGATCGGGGTGGGCATCGAAGTCGTCGCGCAACTCGCAAGCACGTGCGAGCGCGGCGAAGTCGCCGCCCATGTCCTCGACGAGTTGGCGCGCGCCGCCAAGGGCACCCGCGCGAATCCACTTGCTCATAATTACGCGCTCTTGGTGGACTGGGCATTTTGGCGCGCAAAGTCAATTTCGGATCGAGTTTCTTGGTTAGAGGGATGTCGGCCTGGGGAAGAGGGCCATCACTTCCGGAGCGGGCGGTCGCAGCGTCCGCTCCGGGCATTTGTGAGCGCCGGGAGAATGGACGTGATGAATTTCGAGACGATCGACACCGCGTTGATCAGCGCCGACGATCTGCCCTGGACGCCCTTCACGCCCTACAGCGAGACCGTCCATGTGAAGCTGATAAAGGCCGACCCGGTTCGGGGGGAAACGGTCACGTTCCTTCGCGCACCCATGGGCACCGTCCTGCCGATGCACCATCACGGCGGCACGGTGATCGTCTATACGGTCAGCGGCGCGTGGCGCTACGCCGAACATGACTGGGTCGCGACCCCGGGCAGTATCGTCTATGAAACGGCAGGGTCGCGTCACACGCCGATCACGGTTGAGGGGCACGGCGATGAAATCGTTACGCTCAATATCACCGTCGGGGATCTCATCTATTTCGACGACAGGGGCGCCATGGTGGCGATCGAGACCTGGCGGACCGCGGTCGATCGCTATCTCGCCTATTGCGCGGACCGGGGCCTCGACCCGCGCGACGTCACGCATTTCGGCGAATGAGAATGAGCGCGGCACGGCTTGCGGCGGCGACATTCCTGCTCTGCTTCGGCGCAGGCTTTTGCGCTCCCGATAATTCTGCTTGCGGACTGCGGGCGGAATCAGCCGGTTTGGGTGTTCCGCTCGGGGGGCCCGTGAGACAATGGGAGATAAACAGATGACATTGATCAAGGCTTTGACATCCGCCTTCGCAATTGCCGGAGGTCTCGTCTGCTCGTCGGCCGCGCTCGCCACGCCTTCAGCAAGCGAAACACGGGCGATCGCGATGGAAGCCTATGTTTACGGCTATTCGCTGATGACCAGCGAAGTCACGCGCGTCCAGATGAGCAATGTCGAAAAGGCCGAGGGACTGCATGCCCCGGCAGGCCAGTTCGCCCATGTGAAGCGCTATCCGCCGGCGGAATATCGCGGCATTTCGGCGCCCAATGCCGACACGCTCTATTCGGTCGCATGGCTCGATCTCGGCGCGGAGCCGATGGTCTTCTCGCACCCCGACATGGGCAACCGCTTTTTCCTGTTTCCGATGTACAGCCTGTGGATGCCCGTCGTCGATTCACCCGGTCGGCGCACGGCGGGCGGCGGCGCCCGCACCTATCTGATTGCGGGCCCCGATTGGCACGGGACCGTGCCTGCCGGAATGACCGAAATCCGATCGCCGACGCGCCATCTCGTAATCCTCGGCCGCACCTATGCCGATGGGACCGAGGATGACTATGCGAAGGTCCATGCGCTGCAGGCTCAATACCGGCTCACCCCGCTCTCGGCGTTCGGAAAGCCCCGAGCGCCCGCGGCGGCGCCCGTCGATGCAGATCCCGGTTACAGCATGACCGACAATCCGCAGACCGTGATCCTCGACATGGGGACGAAAGGCTATTTCGACCGCTTGGCCGCGATGATGTGCAAGGACGCGCGCCCAGCGCCGGAGGACGCGCCTATCCTGGCGCGAATGGCGCGGATCGGCATCGTACCTTGCCGTCCGTTCGACATCGATCGTCTCGATCCTTCGGCGCGTGAAGCGCTGGCCGATCTACCGCGAACCGCGCTCGCCGAGATCGAAGCGAACAAATCAGCAATGGGGCAGCAGGCCGCAGGTTGGACGATCTCGAAGGGGCTTGGCCGCTACGGCACCGATTATATGAAGCGCGCGGTCGTCGCAGCTTTCGGCTGGCCCGCGAACCTGGAGCGAGATGCGGTCTACCCATATGCCGTCGCCGACAGCGAAGGCCGCCCGCTGAGCGGACGCCATAACTATACGATGACCTTCGCGAAGGGCCAGCTGCCGCCGGTCAATGGCTTCTGGTCGCTCACCATGTACCAGGTCGATCGCGGCTGGTGGTTCGTCGGCAACGCGCTGAACCGCTTCACGATCAGCCAACGCGATGCGCTCGCATATAATCCCGACGGATCGGTGACCATCTACCTTCAGAGCCGGTCGCCCGGTCCGGGCAAGGAAGCGAACTGGCTTCCGGCGCCTGCGGGCGCGTTCATCCCGATGCTGAGGATGTTCCAACCAAAGACGGTGGCGCCATCGGTTCTGGACGGGAGCTGGAGTCCGCCTGAAATTGTGAGGTCAGAAGTATAACGACTTTTCCGAGACTGTTCGGTCTATGTCAGCTGTAGGCGATCCTCAGCTGAAAACTGCCTCACCGCAATCGGGCATTTGCAACTCTATGCTCCTGGAATTCCGGCAAGTTCAGCCGGCGTGACCACGGGCTCCTTTCGATCCTTTCGTTCCGAATAGCGGTCGACGAGCTGATCGGCATGACGGCGCGTCAAGACGGTGAAGCGGACGAGTTCCTCGGCGACGTCGACGATCCGGTCGTAATAGCTTGAGGGTAGCATGCGGCCCGTCTCGTCGAATTCCTGATAGGCCTTGGCGACGCTCGACTGGTTCGGAATCGTGATCATCCGCATCCAGCGGCCGAGGATGCGCAGCGTGTTGACGCTGTTGAACGATTGCGAGCCTGCCGACACTTGCATGACCGCCAGCGTGCGCCCCTGCGTCGGGCGGAGTCCCTTGTAGGCGAGCGGCAGATGGTCGACCTGTGCCTTCATGATGCCGGTGATCTGGCCATGACGCTCGGGGCTGCACCAGACCTGGCCTTCGGACCAGAGCGAATGTTGCCTCAATTCCTCGACCGCCGGATGATCATCGTCTGGGACTTGGTCAGGAAGCGGAAGGTCCGAGGGGTCGAAAATGCGCGTCTCGCAGCCGAACAGCTGGAGCAGCCGCGCAGTCTCTTCAGCGACGAGCCGCGAATAGGAACGCTCACGCAAGCTGCCGTAAAGGAGCAGAATCCGCGGCGCGGGATCGAGCGGGCCGAGCCCGAGCGCCGGCTGCGAGCGAATATATTCGGGTCTAAGAGCCGGGAAATGGTCGTGATCAGCGAGCGCGCGCAGGCGGGCGTAGGTCGTGGTCGGCATCTTTCAGTCTTTCGCGGGGGCGGATGCGGGAAACCAGCGGCGTCCTAACCAGAAGGCGACACTGACCAGCAGGATCAGCACGGGCACTTCTACGAGAGGCCCTATGACCGCCGCAAAAGCGACCGGCGAGGCAAGGCCGAAGGCGGCGATCGCAACCGCGATCGCGAGCTCGAAATTATTGCCCGCGGCAGTGAAGGCGACCGCGGTCGTGCGCGGGTAATCGGCATCGACGAACTTGCCCATCCAGAAGCTGATGACGAACTGAACGACGAAATAGATGGTGAGCGGGATCGCGATCCGGATGACATCGCTGGGGATCGTAACGATCTCGCCGCCCTTGAGGCTGAACATCGCCACGATCGTGAACAGAAGCGCGATAAGAGTGAGCGGAGCGATCTTCGGCAGGAAACGCGTCTCATACCACTCATTGCCATTGGCGCCGGCTAGCCATTTGCGGGTGAGGAAGCCGGCGAGAAAGGGAATGCCGAGATAGATGAGAACTGCCTCTGCGATCGTCCAGAAGCTCACGTCGATGACGCTGCCTTCGAGCCCGAACAGCGGGGGCAGCACGGTGAGGAAGAACCAGGCGTAGACGCTGAAAAAGAGGATCTGGAAAATCGAGTTGAACGCGACGAGTGCGGCGACATATTGATTGTCGCCCTTGGCGAGCTGGTTCCACACGATCACCATCGCGATGCAGCGCGCGAGGCCGATCAGGATCAGGCCGGTCATATATTCGGGCTTGTCCGACAGGAAGAGGACCGCCAGCGCGAACATCAGCACCGGACCGATGATCCAGTTCTGGACGAGCGATATGGCGAGTACGCGCCTGTCGTCGAACACGCGCGGGAGTTCGTCATAGCGAACGCGGGCGAGCGGCGGGTACATCATGAGGATCAGGCCGATCGCGATCGGGATATTGGTCGTTCCGACCGACATCGCGTCGATAGCGGCGGGCAGGCCGTCGAAGGTCGATCCGAGAATAACCCCCAGCGCCATCGCGAGGAAAATCCAGAGCGTGAGGTAGCGGTCGAGGAACGACAGGCGTTCGTTTTTGGTAGCGGCTGACATGGTGAGCCTCTCAGCGCTGGATGCGGCTGCCATCGGCGGCGATCACTTGCTCACCGTCTTCCTTGGCGAAGGCGCCGAGCTGATCGTCCGGAATGAGCTCCAGCACGGCCTCCGAGGGGCGGCACAGCCTGACGCCGAGCGGCGACACGACGAGTGGGCGGTTGATCAGCACCGGATGCGCCATCATCGCGTCGATGCGTTCGGCGTCGCTGAGCGCGGGATCGTCGAGGCCGAGTTCGGCGAAGGGCGTGCCCTTCTCGCGGAGGAGCTCGCGAGGTTTGATCCCGGCGCGCTCGATCAGCTGTTCGAGCAGGGCGCGTGACGGGGGTGTCTTCAGATATTCGACGACGTGGGGTTCGATCCCCGCGTTGCGGATCAGACCCAGCGCGTTGCGCGATGTTCCGCACTCGGGGTTATGATAGATGATGATGTCGGGCACGGCTTCATCCCTCAGCAGCAGGCCAGTTCGGCGAGCAGCGGCTCGCAGAGTTCGGCGCGGCCCTGGCAGCAATCCTTGGCGAGGAAGAGCATCAGGCCGCGAAGCGCATCGATGTCCGCACGCTGGATGATGTTGCGCCCGCGCTTTTCCGACTGAACCAGCCCGGCTTTGGCGAGGACGGCCAAGTGCGTGGAGAAGGTGCTTTGCGTGAGCCCCGCATTTTCGACGAGCTGTCCTGTCGAAAGTCCTTCGGGTTCATGCTGAACGAGGAGGCGGAAGGCATCGAGCCGCGTCGGATGGGCGAGGGCGGCGAGCGCCAGCAGGGCAGCGTCGTTTTTCATGGATCGGAATTATTCGATGGATTCGAGCTGGTCAACACCTATCGTAAATTTCCGATGGATGTATCTCGGCTTCGTAATTTCCCGTTCTCGAAAGCTGCCCGCCTCCAGTTGGCAACATTAGGCAATCCCAATGTTACGCCGCCAATTTATCCGCTTCCGGAACAATATGGTCTACGCGGGCCTCTGGCTCGCGGCTGGAGAAGCAGAACTTCTCTTGAAGATATGTGCGGACGTCTTCATGCCACGGACCTACCGCCGCGACCGCGACGAGAATCTCGACCTGGTAGAAGCCAAGGATGGCCGACCACGCGCGCATCGCCTCGATGCTGCTGCGGTTGATCAGGCCGTTGTCAGGAAGAATCTGCCCGTGCATCGTGGATCATCCCGTTGGCGCCGCAGGGATTCGCGCCTTTGCTCAGGATCAACGCTGGCTGCCGGCCGAGTGTTCCCCGCCTTGATAGCTAGGGAGCGAGGCGGCCGATCTCGGCTAACGCCGTTTCACAGGCAAGAGCGAGAATCTGGCACCAATGCGCCATACTTTCCGGGGTAGCGAGAAGATCCTGCCGGACTTCGATCTCGGCATAGGGAAGGCCATGAGGGTATGCGTGATACGGTACGCTATAGTCGGTGGCATCCATACGATATGGCTCATTATCGCCCACGACGAGATCGGCGTGGGCGCCAAGCGTCCCGAGCAGCGACTTTGCAAAGCGCGTGTCGCCAGCCTCGTGAAGGATGCCGACATGCCATGGTCGCGTTTGGCCGGCTAGCGCCGGAGTGAAACTATGGAGGGCAAGAAATATGGTGGGCCGCGCCGCAGCAGCGCGGCTCTCCAATTCGGCTGCGATCCGGTCATGATAGGGAGCGTGAATCGCCGCTGCCCGGGCAGCAAGCTCATCGGCCGTCAGCATGGCGTTTTCGGGAACCCGGCTTCCGTCCGCTTCGGCTGGCGCGGCTTCGGCATGCGCAGGGTCGCGGTTGCAATCGATGACGAGGCGCGAATAGGGCTGGAAGATGAAGGGCGCGTCGAGCGCCTTGGCTAAAGCCGTCCCCAAGTCGCGCACACCAATGTCCCATGCGATGTGCCGCGCTCGATCGGCTTCGGTGAGACCGAGCGTCCCCAAGCGGTGCGGAATGGCATTCCCGGCATGATCGCCGGTGATGAGGAACGGAGACCGTCCGTCCGCGTTGAACAGCTGAGCGGGCGCAGGTTCGTCCTTCCCTAGGAGGGGATTTCCAGAGAGCGTCATCGCGAAAGTCTTCCATGCCCCTGCTCACGATCCGCCACACGACCGAATATCGATATCGGCAGCCCGTCGCCTTCGGCGAGCACCGGATCATGATGCGGCCGCGCGAGAGTTTCGACCAGCGCCTTGTCAGTGCCGAGCTTCATATCTCACCTGATCCATGCGAGCTGCGATGGTTGCACGACGTACTGGGCAACTCGGTGGCGATCGCGCTTTTCGACAGGCGCGCGAAGGTCTTGAGAGTGGTGAGCGAAATGACCCTCGATCATGCGCCGCTCGAGCGTGAGCAGATCGACATCGAAGATTACGCCCGCAATTTTCCTTTTACCTACGCCTCCGAGGACATGCCAGATCTCCTGCGCTCGATCGAACGCCAATATCTCGATGTGGGGCGAGTGATCGACAAATGGGCGAACGAATTCCTGCGCAAGGGCGGACCCACCGACACGCTGGCTATGCTCACCGACATGGCGATGACGATCAAACAGACATTTACCTACGTACCCCGGCACGAGAAGGGGACGCAGTCTCCGATCGAGACGCTGACCTTGCGTCAGGGAACCTGCCGCGACTTCGCGGTGCTGATGATCGAGGCGGTCCGGGCGCTTGGTCTGGCGGCCCGTTTCGTGTCGGGATATGTCTATAATCCGAGCCGCAGCGAAGGGCGCGTCGGCGGCGGCAACACCCATGCGTGGGTCCGCGTCTTTCTTCCCGGCTCGGGCTGGATCGAGTTCGATCCTACCAACGGTATCGTCGGCAGTCGCGGACTTGTTCGTGTAGCCGTCGCGCGCGACCCTTATCAGGCGGTCCCGCTGTCGGGGAGCTGGAGCGGCTTTCCGGCAAGCTACATCGGCATGGACGTCGCCGTCGAGGTGAAGCTGGGAACAGAATCCGATGGCGACCCCGTCATTCATTCGGGTGGAGCAACCAACAGCCGGAGCGCCGGCAACATGAGGAAAACGGAATCGTGCTGATCAGGGCTGGATATGAAATACATTTCGAGACCGCCAGTCCGACGCCGATGATGGCGATGCTCAGCATCCATCCGTCGCGGCAAAAGGACCTCCGGACTCCGCAACAGATCGAGACCTGGCCCGTCATCCCGATCTATAATTATGAGGACAGCTTCGGGAATATCTGCACCCGCCTCACCGTGCCGACAGGCGGCGTCACGCTTTCAGCCGACTTCGTGATCGAGGATAGCGGTCTCGAGGATGCCCGCGCGCCCGACGTGCCGCCGACGCCCGTCGAGCAGCTTCCCGACGATGTCCTCATCTACCTGCTCGGCAGCCGCTATTGCGAGACCGACAGGCTGATGGGCGTCGCTTGGGGCGAATTTGCTCATATCGCCTTGGTCCGCGATCGCGTCGAGGCGATCGTGACGTTCGTCCACAATCATATCAAGTTCGGGTACGAGCATGCGCGGTCGGACAAGACGGCCTGGAACGCTTACCAGGAGAAGCAGGGGGTATGCCGGGATTTCGCCCATCTCGCGATCACCCTTTGCCGCTGCATGAATATACCGGCGCGCTATTGCACCGGCTATCTTGGCGATATCGGCATTCCGCCTGTCGACGCGCCGATGGACTTCTCGGCCTGGTTCGACGTCTACATCGACGGCGACTGGTACACCCACGATGCGCGCCATAATCGACCGCGTATCGGCCGCATCTTGATGGCACGCGGCCGCGACGCGACCGATACTGCGCTCACCACGGCGTTCGGACCCGCAAAGGTGCAATCCTTCCTCGTTCACACGGATGAGGTCGCGTCCGTCGATAATACGCCATAGCTGGATTGCTTCCAGGTCGTGGTCCCGCTGACAACCTAAACGCCAATCTGTTGCCAGTATGAACGCCGGGCTCGCGCGCCGCAGCCAAGACCGCTAAGTCGTTCCGATCCGACGGCAGCTCATCGTGGAGCGCAGGAAAATGCGGTTGTTCGACTGACGGCGTGATTTACAAAGCTCCGCTAGGACCCGGAGCTACCGCTCGCGGTCACCGGGTCCGACTTTTGCGCGAGCTCATCGATCTGGACGTTCGCGCCATGCTTGATCAGCAGCTTGCTGCCTTCGCGAACCAGAACGAGGGTCATGCGATCGCGGCTTGGTGGAACGTGCGCACCGGCAGGCGTGGTGAACGCGCCGACGGACCAGCAAATGACGGCAATGGCGGCTCCGCCCGGTAGCTCGGTAATCGATTCAATTTCCTCGAGCGTTAGAGGCACGCCCTTGAACATGATCTCGAAGAAGATGCGGTGCGCCTTGTCGACCTCGGCCTTGCCGCGCCAGTGCATGCCGACAATGTTCACCCAATGCACATCGTCGGTGTAGAGGACCCCCATGGCGTCCATGTCCGAGCTGTTCCATGCCTTGGCATAGTCCGCAGCCAGTCTCGCGACCTCGTCTTTCAGGTCGAAACCCTTCATTTCATTTCCTTGCGTCGTACCGACAGTCATCGCTGCCGCTGCCGATCCCGCCAATGCCTGTCGTCTTTCCATCGATCTTCCTCGCTGCCGCGCCCATCCTAGCTCGGCAGAACTCTGACAAATTGAACAAATGCGTCATGGAACGGCGGACCAGTCGGCGTGGAATCTTCGCGGCGGCGCGCCGCCCAGCTGCCGGCTGTCCCGGATCAGGTGCGACTGATCCGCATATCCCGCCTCATAGGCTATGTCGGTCCAGCTTCGTTCCGGCGCGCCGGATTTGGCTTCGAGCGCCGCACCGAAGCGTACGGCGCGGGCAAAGAGCTTTGGCGTGAGACCGGTCTGATATTCGAACCGCCGTGCGAACTGGCGATCGCTGAGGCCCGTCTGTCTGGCGAGGTCCGAGATAGGCGGGGCACCGTCCGACGCGAGGAGCGCCTCGGCGATCCGTGCAACGATGTCGACGGGCTTCGCACCGCTCACTCGATCCAGCAGCCAGCGCTGCGCGGCGTCGACGCGCTCCACAAAATCGCTGGCACGCATGAGGTTGTCGCGAAGGTTGTCCGCACCTCGTCCAATGACGCTCTGAGCCTCGAAACCCTGATCGGTAAGCTCGCTTGTCGCGATGCCGAACAGCGCGTTCAACCCACCAGGTTGAAAGTGGATGGTAAAAACTTTCAGGGAGCCAGAGAGGTGAAGCCGGGCACCAGAACGACCTTGAGGTCCGACTATCGCCATCTCCGGTGCGGGACAGGCGGCCCCGCCGTCGCGTGAAACCAGATATCGATCTTCGAAATAGAACTCGATCAACTGATCGACGCGGGCCGGAAGCGGCACCGACACGCCGCGACCGCGAAGTTCAGCGGTCCGCTCCGAGAAAAAGCGAATATAATCTCCGAGCATAGATGGCGGCTGATGCCTGCGGGTTCGCATCAGGGCATCATCTCGTTTGGAGAGCCATCGTCAAGGGTGCTCGATGCTCATGGCGCCTATCGCAAGGGCCGGTTTTCACAGCTTACGCTCAGTCGCGAACGGAGCGCGATCGGGGAGGCGCCGCTCTGTGCGACGCCTCCGGCCGGTCAATCGATCTTCGGGCTGACGACGCCCGAGGTGTAGCGCAGATTATTCTGCACATGTTTGACGCCCGAGACCGCGTCCGCGCAGTCCTCCGCGCGGCGCTTGGAGCGGCGGTCCTCGACGGTTCCCGTCAGCGTGACTTCGCCGCCTTCGACCGACACCTCGATCTCCGAGGCGTCGACCCAGACGTCTTCGGTGAGGCGGTCGTTCACATCTTCGCGGATGCGCTCGTCCGACCGCGAATAGTTTTTCGGACCGCGGCCGCGATGGTCCTGCTCGCGCCGCCGCCGCGCATCGCGATCGCCGAACCATGACATGACCTCGTCGCCGGCACGCTCGAAAAAGCCGCGCTCATCCCCGCCATCGTCGCGGCGGCCATATCGATCATCACCATAGGGCGAGTAGCCGCGAGAAGCGGGATAACCGAGCTCGCTCGGCCACATCGAGCCAGAACGCTCGCCCTGTCCGCCGCGGGCTTCGCCGACCGCGTCATAATATCGCGAGCGTGTGGGTTCCCGGTCGTAGCGCGGCCATCCGCGCTCGGAATAGCCGCGGGGCTCGCTCGCGTGGCGATCGTCCCAGTCGTCGCGTCGATAGGGCTGCTCCCGGCTCGTCTCGCGCCGGCGTCCGGACCGGCGATTGTCGTCTTCGATTGCGGTATAGCTTCGCGCGGCATCCTCGGCGCGACCTCTCGACCACCCTCCGCGTTCGCGCCCGTCGTCGGGAACGCTATTGTCCTGATAATCCCAAAGGGGCGTGCGGTCATCGAACCTGTCCATCGTCCATCTCCAATTTGTTGTGGCGGGCAGGCTGCCGGATTGGTCGACAACCCCCCGGCATGAAGGTGACGTGTCGCCGCCCGGGAAGTTCCGGAGCGTTGCGGCGAGATGCGATGGACCGTTCAGTGGAACTGCGAGGTGCTGCGATCATGCGCGAAACGGCGCCCTTTATTGTAACACTTAAAGGGTGACTTTTCTCGTGGCGCTTACGCACTGAGATTCAGCTGCGCGAGCGCGGTTTCCAGACTCTGCAGGCTGAAAGGCTTGGTGAGCAGCGGCGCGCCGTCATAGACGGCATCGTCGCTCGCGCCCGAGCCGGTCGTCACGATGAACGGCAAATCTGCCGCCTTCAACGCAAGGGCAACAGGACCGCTGGTCTCTCCGCTCGCAAGATGGACGTCGAGGATGGCAGCGTCGAATCCGCCGTCACGGATGCAGGCTAGCGCGCCGGCCACGCTTTCGACGCAGCCGACGGTCTGCAGATCGAGCGCTTCGAGATAGCCCTCGAGCATCATCGCGACCAGCGGATCATCTTCGACAACAAGAATGCGGAACGTCATGAACTGCTTCTACCGGTAGCGGACGCCTGCGCTGCGGGTCCGATCACAGCGTGTCCTTGGACGGTCCGAGCTGATGCAACAAGCGATAGCTGACATCGTTCCATGTGATGCCACCGCGCCAAAATTGGGCATCGCGGCGAACCTGTGGTAACTTCCTGCAACGCCGGAGGACAGAGCGAGTCGGCGAGGGAGTCGCACATGCCCGCTTATTTTATGATGATATCCGACGCGGAGGCACACGCCGCGAAACGGGTCGATTTCATCGCCGAGAGCCCCGACCAGGCGTTTCAGGTAGCGCGCAATGTCACGGACGGCACCTATTGCGAGCTCTGGGACCACGACAGGTTGCTGGCACGGATGACCAAGAGCAGTGCCGAGTTATGGCAACTCCTGCCGACGACGCCTCCCGATGCTGACCGGTCACCAGTCCGGCCGACATTAGTCAATACCGGCGCAGTTTGAGGCGGTCCCGGGGCGCCGGAATCGCCACCGGTGACTTATTGCGGGTAGGCACAGTTGGTTTCTGCACGGTTCCAAGATTTTAATTCCGCGTTTGTTCCCAGATCGCACCGCCCGTGACGGGGTCTCGATCGGGGCGCGGGACGCGCCGCATCCGATCCCAAATCTCCGCGCTGGGCGCCTCGGTGCATATGTCCCATTCCATTCCTTCGGGGTAAGCGCCGACAACCGCGAAATCGTCGGTAGCCTCGGCGCGGCAATGTCCTGTGCCGACAGGCAGGATCAGCGCGTCTCCCGCGTGCACGTCGATCCGCCGCCCTTTGGGCCCGCCGAGCAGCAGCGTTGCGCTTCCCGAATGCACGCCGAGCGCCTCGTGCGTCGTCGAATGATAATGATGATAGTCGAAGATCGTGTCGCGCCATTGCGGTGGCCAGCCGTTTTCGGCGAACATCGTCTCGAAGCGCTCAGCAGCCCTCGCGCCCTCCGCCGCGACGGCGATCCGATGGATGACGACCGGCAGGCGCTCATTGTTCGGAACCCAGCCCTGTCCGTGAAGGATGAATGTTTCTTCGCCAGCCATTCCACTCTCCTTTGGTCGTCATATGCGGCGTCAAGCGACGTATTCGCGACGAGAACGCCAAGGCCCTGCGACTAGCTCCCGGATATGGTCGCCGCGTCGTCGCGCCACGGAGCGGCCGTTCGCGTGATCGAGGCTGCCATAGAGGCTGACCGGTGCCATACCAGCGTGTGTGATGCGCCGGATGACATCGTTTGTCAGGTCGATAGCCGGAGAAGGGAGCGCGGCAGCCGTTGTCGCGATTCGCCCTCAGGCACCTGAGCCTTGTGAAAGCCTTCCACCGCCGCTCGGGCAATATAGCGCCGCATCGCTTCCCGCACTCGGTCGGTGAGCGCGATATCGAAACGCCCATAGACGCGCTCGATTTCGTGCTCCCAGTTGGAATCCATATCGGCAAATCGGACATCGATCCGGAGCGGCTTGATGCGGATCAGCGCATCGCTCGTGCGGCGCGCGCGCAAAGCGATCTTCCGGCGCCATTCCGTCTCAATGACTTGAGGATCCGCGATGGTGGATTGGATCGCGCGTTGGTTCCGGACGAGGCGAACCGAGGAAGACAGCACATCCCGGTCGTCGCGCTCGAGCTTCACGACCCGCGCGTCGGGGAAGGTTGCTAACAGCGAGGCCAAATCCTGGGTGAATTGCGGGATCTTCATGACCCACGGCTGATCGTCCGTTCGCCGTCGGAGCCAGGCGATCGTCTTCATCATTTTTCCAAAATCGCGGTAAAGCGGCCGCGTGTCCATAGCCTCGCAATGCGCCACGAAGTTCGGGACATGCCATTGGGCTTCATAGGATGCGCTGTGCATCAGGATGTTGAGGAGACCGATTTCTTCGTCCGGCGACGCGGCGCTCGTCGGGTGAATGGCATCGAAGCCGGGATTGATCCAGCGCGCGGCCGCGAGCGCTGCGCGGGCGCGCCATGGCCGGTCGTCGAAGGCGGGAAGGGAGCTGCGGGGTAGCGGGTTCCAGCTTTCGTAGAAGCGCGTGAAGTGAAACCGGTCGTCGCACGCGAGCAAACGCTGCATCCGGGTCGTACCCGAGCGCATCTGCCCGACGATCAGCATCGGGCTCGTCATCGGCATCTCGTCGATCTCGGGGTGCGTCCGCCAGAGAGTCTCGAACCGCATCATATTGGCTGCAGCCGAAACAAGTTGACCGTGCGCGATTGTCCGCCCGAGCGCCGTCAAAGAAGCATGGGCTTCGAGATCGTTTGTCAGCAGGTCGAGCCGTTTCAGCCATTCGGCTGGCAAGATGTTAGACGAGACCCGCGTCCGTCGTTCCGCCTTAGAAAGGATGTCCGCCGGGCTCAGGCTCGGTCGGCTTGCGAGGCCGGCGTGCCAGAGCCATTCCAATGTCCGGTTGATCCGATGGGTCATTTTTCGCCTGCGACATGATCGGCGACCCAAGCGCCGCGTGCACCGAGCGGCTTCGGGACACCGCGCGTGGAGTCGATCTCGGTCTGGTGCTCGAGTTCGGAATTGAGCTCGGCGCCCAGGAGGAGCGCATAGCTCGCGAGATAGATCCAGGTCAGCAGCGCCGCGACCGCACCGAGCGGGCCGTAGGTCGTGTCGAAATGGCCGATGGTTCGGGCATAGGCGCCGAAGCCGAGCGCGAGTATGAGCCAGGCGACAGCGGCGAGGATCGAGCCCGGCGTGAGCCAGATCCATTTCGCTTTTCGGCGGCACGGTCCGTAGCGAAACAGAAAAGCGGCAGCAGCGGCACCGACGAGGCCGAGAATGGCATAGGTCAGGATTTGCAGTACCACAGTGAGCCATTGTTGCCCTGACGAAAGCGCTGCCTCGACGAGGCCAAGCGCCGCCAGCAGGAGCGCGGTCGCGCCCGCGCTCGCCATGGCGGCAACGGTCAGCAGGATTGCGATCGCATTGAGCCGGACGATGCCGCGCCGCTCTTCCTCTTCATAGGTGATATTGAGCGCGGTCATCAGCGCACCGATGCCGTTTCGTGCGCCGAACAGCGCCACGGCGAGCGCCGCGATCAGACCCCAGCCCTTGCCGCCGCTCGGCGCCGCGGAGATGCGCAGTAATTGTTCCCCGATCGTCGCGGCGATATCGTCGGGGAGAAAGCTTGCGAGCGTCCCGATATGGTCGATGACCTTCTGGGGTTCGACGAACAGCCCATAGGCAAGCAGTGTCGCCGCGAGCAATGGCGCGATGGCGAGGAAGGAATAAAAAGCGACGCCGGCCGACACGATGCCGAGATTATCGGTGGATGCTTCCCTCCAGCATCGCAGTAGGACGGCACGCCACGCTGCGCCGGGCATCGACCAGGGACTGGCCGCGCGGCGCCCCGGGTCGCAACTGTCGGCGGAGAGAGAGCTTTGGTAAGTCAACAAGGTAGAGACGTTCGCGGCGACGCCGCGTTCCGGCGCAACGGTGATCCAAACCTAT
The DNA here is from genome assembly GCA_966250105.1 of uncultured Sphingopyxis sp. Lineage (GTDB taxonomy): Bacteria > Pseudomonadota > Alphaproteobacteria > Sphingomonadales > Sphingomonadaceae > Sphingopyxis. The sequence continues at coordinate 28,451 of CBINGC010000009.1, forward strand.
GTTGTGATGAATATATCGGGCGCGAAGCCCCGTTCGAGCTCAGGCAACTTCGGCGATTTTCGGTGGTTGATGGGTCCAAGACCGCCCGATGCGGCGGTCGCGATAGGAAAGGATCTCCCTTATGTTCGACAACAAGAATGTCTCGACCCTCAACTCGCTGATCGCCACCACGCTCGACAGCGTCGACGGTTATCGCAAGGCCGCCGGCGAATCCAACGCAGCCCAGTTCCGCGACATTTTTTTGAGCCGGGCCGATGAGCGCCAGCGCGTCGTCGCCGACTTTCAGGCGAAGGTGCGCGAGCTTGGCGGCGAGCCCGAGGATGATGGCACGATCCTCGCCTCGGCGCATCGCGCTTTCCTGGGACTGCGTGACAAGCTCACCGGCGACCGTGACGACGCCGCGGTGATCGCCGAGGTGGAGCGCGGCGAGGATCATATCAAGTCGAAGTTCGAGAGCGCGCTCGGCGACGCGGACCTCGACCCGGCTGTCCGCCAGACGATCGAAGCGGGCTATGCTTCGGTGCGGCAAGGCCATGACCAGATGTCGGCCCTGAAGCACGGCCTCGACGCGAACTGAACGATAGCGGCCGCCCCTTTTTGGGGGCGGCCGACACTTCTTTGACCCTTCTGCGTTGGGTTGGTGGACACGCGATCGGGGAAGAGCCGGGAGAAGAAGAGTGAACGACGAGCGCAAGGTCCGCGATGTGCCGACCGAAAAGACGAGAAACCCGAACATCTCGACCGAGAACCAGCCGGAGGGTTCGGCGCGAAGGCCGAGCGACACGCTCGATCGCGAACCCAAACGCGACCCGGAAAGCGGAGCGAGCATTCCGGCCAACTATAATCCTCAAAGCGGCACGCGCGTCGGAGAGGAAAAGGATACGCGCGCCGGGCGCGAGGGCAAGGGCCAGCCGCGCTGATTGGAGCGTTGGGAAGGACGATCGATGGATGATGGTGGCATTTGGGATCAGCGCGGCACGCTGACGCGTTCGCACGAGGAGGAGGCCGGGGTGGAGGTGCCCCCGCTGCCGGAAGAAAGGGCAGAACCGCGACCGCTTCGCGACATTCTCGGCATATTCGTATCGGCCTCGTCTGCTGAGCGCGAGCGCTTCACGCTGATACTCGAAAACGGGCAGGCGTTTTCGGCCGACGATATTTCGGAGATGCTCGAACGACCCGATTCGCCCTTTTGACCGGACTCGGCGGCCAATCCTTGCGAGGCTGGGCGGATCGATTTGCGGCAACGCCCGGTGAACTGCCAGATCGAAGCCGCGTTGAGCTGCCGTGACGATATCTCCGCCTGAACCCTATATTCTCTGGCTTACCGGCGGCGGCATCCTCGTGGCGCTTGTCGCTTGGCTGCCCCTCGCGCTGAAGCGCTTGCCGCTTTCGCTCCCGATCATCTGCATCGCGATCGGCGCGATCGTCTTTTCGCTTCCGGGCGTCGACCTCCGGCCCGACCCACTCCGCTACCCCGACATCGCCGAACGGTTTACCGAGTTCATCGTCATCATCGCCCTGATGGGCGCGGGGCTCAAACTCGACCGCGCCTTCGAATGGCGGCGCTGGATGGTCACCTGGCGGCTGCTCGCAATTGCCATGCCGCTGACGATCATTGCCATAACCGCGATCGGTGGATTCTGGCTCGGGCTGGGGTGGATTGCCGCCCTCCTGCTCGGAGCGTGTCTCGCGCCAACGGATCCCGTGCTCGCTGCCGATGTCCAGGTCGGACCGCCGCGAAGCGGGGAGGAGGATGAAGTGCGCTTCGGCCTGACCTCCGAGGCCGGTCTCAACGACGGGTTCGCCTTTCCTTTCGTCAACCTCGCGATCGTGCTTTCCCTGGCGGCGAGCACCGGAGCGGCTTGGTTCTCCGAGTGGCTGCTCCGCGACGTGATCTGGGAAATCGGCGTGGGCGTCGGTGGTGGCTGGCTGGTCGGCTGGATCTTCGGCTGGCTGACCTTCCGCTCGCGAGCCGATACGAAGCTTTCGCGGACCGGTGACGGGCTTATCGCGATCTCGGCGACCTTGGTCTCCTACGGTGTCACCGAAATTGCCAATGCCTATGGCTTTCTCGCCGTCTTCGTCACCGCGCTGACGCTGCGCCGCGCACACCGCAACCACGCCTTCAACGAAGACATGCACGACTTCACCGAACAGCTCGAGCGGCTCGGCATGCTGGTGCTGCTTATCTTGTTCGGCGGCGCACTTGTCGGGGGCCTGCTTGCTTCCATCGGCTGGCTCGACGTCGCCGCGGCGGCGGCGATCGTGCTGATCGTGCGCCCGGTGGCGGGGCTGGCCAGCCTTGCCGGATACCGGGCACCCTTTGCCGAGAAGATCACGCTCGCCTTCTTTGGCATTCGCGGCGTCGGTTCCTTCTACTATCTGGCCTATGCGCTGAACCACGCTAATTTCGGACATGAGGAAAGATTATGGGCCCTCGTCGCCTTGGTGGCGCTCTTCTCCATTTTTCTGCACGGGCTGACCGTCACCCCCGTGATGCGGCGGCTCGATCGCAGCCAAGGGCGCAATCCCGATGCGCCGACCACCCCGCTGGAGGGCGCGCCGACGAGTTGAATCAGGATCGGTCGATGAGCCCATCGAAGGCGCTTGCCGACGGCACCGATGAAGAGCGGCATGGCAAATGCGATGGACCGGAAACAGACAGTGCCGTTAATTTATCGAGGGTCCGACCCATCGATCTGCTTCAAAATGGCTCCTAAAGGCACCAGCTTGAAATTCTGCGGCGCCTTTTTGTCATTGGCGTCGCGGTTCTTGCCATCTTGCGCGACAAAGAGGCCGCCGGGCCACGCCTTGCCGAAATCTCCGCCGTGAAGGGCGATCCCGTCCGTGTCCTCGGTCCCGTCGATGTTGCCGCCCGCGATCCGGAAGCTTCCGACATAATCTGCCGAGGGCAAGCGATAGACCGCGAAGCTGTTATCGCCTTGGCTCGCAGCAAAGAGCAGCCCGCCGTCACGACCGCGGGGGAGAATAGCCAAACCTTCGGCATCCTTGTGAAGCCGGACATCATCGACCTCGGCAACCTTGACTGGCGTCATCGGGCGTCCCGGCGACGTATCGAAGCGCCAGATCGCGACCTTGTCCTCGGCCACATAGAGCTGGCCCGTGCGATCGTCGGCGACGCAGCCTTCGCTCCGGCTCTTGAGATCGAAACGGCGCACGACCTTGCCGGTCGCGGGATTGGCGGCAAGGTCGAGCGCAATCTGCTCGATCACACCCTCCTTGTGAACCATGAAGGCATCGACCTGCTTGCCGCGACGATGCAGGCAGAGGCCGTAGGCCTGGCCCTCAGGGGACGATATCGTGCCGATGGGAACGAGTGTCGGCTTCTTAGGGTCGAGGCGGAACAGGTGAAGGCGGGGCTGGTCCTTGTCGCTGCGGTCCGAGGCCGCAACGAGAATATTCTGTTCGCCGGCGATCGTGACGTCGGTTCTAAGATCGACATTGTTGAGGTCGCCAAGCGGCTGGAAACTGAGCAGTCGACCCTCAAGATCGTGGATCGCGATGCCCGCCTTCTTGTCGGTCGAGATGATGAGACTGCTAGAAGGATCAGATGGATTGCGCCAGATCGCCGGATCATCGGCACGATCGCCGGTGTTCTCGGTCACAGGAAGGGTTTCTGCTTTCGCGGCAATTATCGGCAGGGGACGTTCGGCGGGCGCGAGAGCGGCGGCGGTCAGGAGGAATTCGAGAATCAGTTGCTGCATCATGACGCATTGTCCTGCCGATATTCAAACAACGACCGACGTGGAAACCGGTTGCACGTCGCCAGCGGCGTCGACGGATCGGTCAAAATACATTCTGCAAGTCTTCGCCGGTTGACGTCTGAAAAACTCGCGGCAGTTGGGCGAAGCATGGGTTTCGGGGGTGGAGTTCGCACGGGCCGCGCGATTGCGCGGCCCGGACCATGTTCGAAGTCTCTGCTTTCCCGAATTGCCGTTGTCAGGCTTCGGCATCGGCCGGTGCGAGCGCTTCGATGATCGCGTCGCAGAAGGCCGGCAGATCGTCGGGGCAGCGGCTTGTGATAATGTTCCCGTCGACGACCACGTCCTCGTCGACCACCTCGGCGCCGGCGTTGGCGACATCGGTCCGGATCGACTTGTAGCTCGTCATCTTCCTGCCCTTTGCGAGACCGGCTTCGACGAGCAGCCATGGCGCATGGCAGATTGCCGCGACGGGTTTGCCGGCGTCGGCAAAGGCCTTGATCAACGCGATCGCCTTGTCATCGACACGCAGCAGGTCGGGATTGATCTGGCCGCCCGGAAGAACGAGCGCATCATAATCACTGGCCTTGGCATCGGCGATCAGCAGGTCGACTTCGATTTCGTCGCCCCAATCATCTTCGTCCCAACCGGTGATGTCGCCGGTCTGGAGCGAGGCGATGTCGATCTCGGCGCCCGCATCCTGAAGTCGCTCGAGGGGCACTTCGAGTTCGGACTGCTCGAAGCCATCGGTCGCCATGATGAGAATGCGGCGGGTGTCGAGAGGATTGGCCATCTGATTATCTCCTTACTGTTCTTGGACAATGCGTGGGGCTACGAGATATTGCCCGGTCCGCGACGGACCGCCGCGCCGTTCAATCCTCCCACGCGATATTAAGGATGCCCGCGGCCAGCGCCGATTTGTCGTGGGGGAAGAAGCGGCCATAATGTTTGGCGACGATCTCGGGACTGTCCTGGATCGCGTATCCCGCCTGCTCGTAGGAGCCGGTCTTCTTGAGCACATGGGTCGCGAGGACATCGCGGACATTATGCGGGCCGTGCGGCAGCAGGCCCTTGATTGCGCCGCGGCCGGTGTAGGGATTGTAGATACCATAGCGCTGGATCGCGAGGCGCCACGCTTCGTAGAAGCTCAATTGGTCATAGGCGGCGTTGGCGGTGGTCCGCTTCGCCGACTTGACGAAGAAGGTGCCGGGGTCGTCGGCGCCGCCGAGCAGGATGGCTCGGTCGCGTTTCAGGTAGAGGTCGATGAACTCGTAGAGTCGGCCGAGATCGGGGAGCAGCAGGCGATAGGGGCGCTTGCTGAAGAAGGACGAGGTCGCATTTTTGAACGCGACCGCGGGGACCAGCACTTCCCACCCGTCATTCTTGTCGTTCCAGCGCAGCTCGCCGCATTTGAGCGTCTCAAGCTGCCGTTCATTGGTCGGTCGCTGCCCGCGCGGGACGAAGCGCAGCTGCCGGAGGTTCTTCTGGCGCAGACCCAGATGTAGCCCGAAGCGCAGCATCAGAAAGGCGCGAGCACTTTCCGCCGCCGCCTTCGGTTGCCGTTTCGCGTGCGGCATGCGCTGCAATATCTCTTCGGTGATCTTGCGATATTCGCCGACCGGGCTGTCGGCTTCGAGGATCGGCAGGATCGGCTCGAAGGGATCGCGGTGGACGCGCGCGACGCTCTGGACATCCTTCTTCCGCCCCGCCGTATAGATGTGGCACCGCGTGCAGAGCGCGTCCCAGTCGCTTGCCGCATCGGCGATGTCCGCTTGGGAGATCAGGCCGTCGACCGGATGCAGCGTCGCGGCGAGATGGGGGTTCTGGCGAAAATATCCCGTGTCGGGGCGCGCCATCGTCATGGCGAAATCGAGCATGTTGATTTCCCAGCTCGTGTAGAAGCCGCGCCGCTCTTCGCGCCAGCCGAGATACCAGTCCCATACCGCGGGAAAGAGCAGCATCGCGAAGGACAGCTCCTCGCGCGGGACTTCGCGGCCCTTCACCGGACCATCGGCGCGTGCGACCAGTGCCCCGAACATGAGTCCCAGATGCTCGAGTTTCTGCGCCGCGGTCTCCGAGCCCCAGCGCCCGTTGCGCAGCAGATGCGGCGGCGGCAGCGTCGAGGTCTTGAAATGGATGAAGGCGGCGACATCGCGCTGGAGATCGGCGGGTGCATCGCGGTCAGACGGCTCGAACGATGCGGGAGGGCGGCCAGCCCCGCGTTCGATGCGCGCCGATTTGCGGATGCCCGCTTCTGGAAAGCGCAGGGCGAAGCGATGCTTGCCGCTCTCGCGCTGGAACTCGCGATACTGGGTCGAGCCCGCGATGATGACGCCGCGCACCCAAGCAAGTATCTCTTCGCGCTCACGTTTCGGGCGGCGCCGGAAATCGGCGGGCAGGTGCCAGGCGATGCGGCGTTGCTCGGCCGGCGAGATTCCCGGAAGTCGGCTCCCTCGCGGTGCGCGCGCATTGGCGGCGAGCTTGGTCTGGAAATAGCCGGGCGGCAATTGGTAGCGCCGTTCGACCCGGCCGAGCAATGCGAAGCTCTCGACACTTTCCGGCGCGCTGCGCTTGTTTATCCATTTGCGGATCGTCTTCTGGCACGTCCCGGCATCGGGGAGCGTCACCGCTTTCTGAAGGTGCTCGGGGCTGTCGCCGTGCCGCCGCATATGGAGGGCAAGAGCTTCTGGGAACGACCGCGGGTCGATCCACGGTCCCTGCGCCGCCTGCGGGAATTCGACGATCGGCTTGGGTTTGGCGCCGCGCTTCTTGCGCTCCGGTGCGGGGGCGGGCGGAGTCGCTTGCATGTCGCCCTCGATATCGCCGTCGGACCCGATGAATTGATACATGGAGAGATGATTTCCTTGTGCTGCCAGGCGCGCGTACTGCCGACCGATGCCGGCGGCCGCTTCGCCTTTGTGATTTTGATGAAAAAGAGCGGGCTCGGCGCGCGCGGCGCGGCCTGTCCGAGATTCTTGCGCGACGATGCTTGTCTTCGCGCCGCCGCGCTGTTAATGGCCCGCCTCGTTGCCGCTTTAGCTCAGTTGGTAGAGCACATCATTCGTAATGATGGGGTCACAGGTTCGAGTCCTGTAAGCGGCACCAGCGACCACCATATCAAGACCTTAGGCCCCAACATTGTGGCCGGTGCGATTCGGTGACGACGCTCTCCCGAGAATATCGATCGACGACTTTGGCCATGAGGCGCTGTGCGTCTCCCGCCTGATGCGGCGACGCTGCGGCGCGCGCTCTTCGATCGATCATGCTCACGGATTTTCTTTCCTCCCCAAGATTTTGCGTGGAGAGACTATGACGCACGCGAGGCGACGATGAGGAACGGTGTCGGGCGATAAATTTCAGGAACTGCGACCGTTCACGCAAATCCGCGACTGTCTACCGGTGTCTGTTGCAGCGATGCATCAGCACTGCCGATTCCGTTACGGAAAACAGCTTTGTCGGTATCTTCGCGAGGCCATTGCTGTATTGGCCGCGCCGCGACCCAGATGGAGAGCTTTCTCCATTGAGACTTGCGGCGGCCCTTCGGGGTCGCCGCTTTTTCATGGGCGATGGCCGGGACGCGGACCTGTTGCACGATTGCAACATTATTTCACCTCCATGAAATAAATTTGCGTGGCCGATCCTGATTGTCTTCGCCCGAACGTCTTTGGGGTGTGCGCATGTGACGCACGACCAAGGAGGACATAATGAAAAAATTCGTTTCGGCTGCGGCTCTCACCACTGCGCTCGTCGCATCGCCTGCCTTCGCGCAGGACGCCGGCTTTGCCGGCCCGCGCGTCGAGGTGCTCGCCGGCTATGACATCGTCGAAGGTGACGAAGGTCTCGTCTATGGCGTTGCGGCGGGCTACGATATTGCTGTCGGCCAGGGCGTCATCGGCATCGAAGCCGAACTCAACGATAGCACCATCCGTGAAACCGCGACCGACGTCGACGTTGTCGGCGACGAACTCACCATCGGCGCGGGCCGCGATATCTACCTCGGTGGCCGTCTCGGCTTCGCCGCTGGTCCGCGCACGCTCCTCTACGCCAAGGCCGGCTATGTGAACGGTGCGATCGACGTCCGCTACGACGATGGCACGACTGTCACGAAGGCGCGCCCGAAGGGTGACGGCTATCGCATCGGCGCCGGTATCGAGCAGCAGCTCAATATTCTCGGTCCGAAGAGCTACGCCCGCGTCGAGTATCGTTACTCGAACTACGGCAACATCGACTACGCCGGCACGAGCATCGCGGCCAACATCGACCGCCATCAGGTGCTCCTCGGCCTCGGCCTGCGCTTCTAAGCGTCTCCTGACATCTCGCGATCGCGGGATGCCATGACAGGCTCCCCGCCGTGCGCCTTGCTAGCGCGGCGGGGAGCCGATCATTTGAAGGACATCGGGATGTTCAAACGCCTCTTCGTCGATCATCCGAAGGCCGTCGACGAAACCTATATCGAGCATTTCGGCGTCGCATCGTCGTTCGGCGTCGCGATGATCCGCGGCGGGCTATGTGCGCTCGTTCACGCGGTCGTGCCCGGCTGGTGCATCACGAGCGCCAGCGACACGATCCAGCGGCTCAATGCCATCATGGTCGAGAAGCGGCGCGCCAAGGCGCACGGTTACGCGCAGATCAAAAGCGTCGACTGGGTGATTTGACCAGCCGCTGTTCTCTCATTCGGCCCTGAAGCGACGCGAGCCGTGCGGCCGCGGCCAATCTTTCGGAAGAAACAGATGTTCCAACCCGATATCGAGATTGAGCACCATGACCGCCTCCTCGAAATCCGGAGGCTGCGCGAGTCCGGGCTCAAATATCGCGAGATCGCCGCCTTGCTCGGCATTTCCCCGGCCCGACTCTCGCAATTGGGCCCGCAGGTCGACCGGTTGCCGCATCTGGAGCCTTTAACCCCGATGTCGGAGGTCTCGCCGCGGACGGCCTTGGCCTATCTGCCGCTGAGTCGGCGCACGCGCTCGATCCTCGCGGCGTCGGCCTTCGAGACGGTTGCGGACTTGATGCAGGCGCAGGGTAGGCCACTTGGCGCAGAGATGCTCCCGCAGTGCGATCCGCGGTCGTGGCGTGAAATCCGCGCCTGTCTCGCCTTGCTCGACGCCAAGGGCATCGCCGTCCGGGATGAATTGGCGGCCTGAGCGCCGGTTCAATCATATAGGACGGGACGCTGCATTCTTGGCTCGCCCAGAGCCTCACCTTGCGGCTCGGCCGGGTTTTCGACATCATTGGCCTGTTGGACCACAGGTGCATCGTCTGCGGCGACCTCGATGCCGGGCTCGACTGCGAATCCGATCGCCGGCGGATCGCTGTCTTCGAGCTTTTCGGTGCATCCTGAAAGCGCGATCAGGATCAGGATCGGCGCGGTTCTCGCAATCTGCATCGTCATCTCCCGCAAATCACTTAATGGGCTTTGAATCCGCTAGGCTGGTCATGATTCCGGCGCGTCGTCAGGGGCCGAACCGCTTCGCATCCTCTTCGAAGGTGGTGATCATCGGGCGGAGAATCTCGAAATTCTCGTTTCCGCGCACGTCGCGGTAGATCCGCGACATTTGTTTATAATGGGCGATGGCGCGCACCGCGCTCTCGGTGAAGACGACATGGCAGTCGCCCTCGGCATCGTCGGCCGCGATCATGAAGACATGTTGGTCGAGCGCCGGACCTGCCGCGCCGCTTCCGTTCGCCACTTGGTATTCCCCTGCACGCCGTCCCTCGTCGACGGTCCACAAATCCAAGTTCCTCTATGTCTATGACGCAGCCGGATGCGAAATCAGGACTTGGCGTCGGAGCTTGCCGAGACGTGATACGTGCCGCTGGTGGGGTTGACGCAAGTTCAACGTCCGCGACCGCACAGCGGTTTATTCGTCGCAGACGATTTAATCTGCCACCTCACGTTATTGGCTCGACATACTGAGAGACTTCGTGACCTTTAGATGTCGTAAGCGAATTGGCCGCATAGCGCTCCGCCTCATCGGATGGGAGAAGCTGTGTCGAATATCATTTCCTGGGCGGGCACCGGTCTGCGTCCGGCCGCGCAATATATCCGCATGTCGACCGAGCATCAGCGCTACTCGCCCGACAATCAGAAGGCTGTCATCACCGCTTTTGCGGCCGAGCGCGGATTCGACGTAGTCCGGACCTATCAGGACAGCGGGAAAAGCGGCCTTACGCTGAGCAAGCGTCCGGCCCTGCAACAGTTGCTCGCCGACGTTCTCTCGGGCTCGGCGGACTTCAAGGCTATTCTCGTTCTGGACGTCAGCCGCTGGGGACGGTTTCAGGATACCGATCAGGCCGCCCATTATGAATATGTCTGCCGCGATGCCGGGGTGGAGGTTCATTATTGCTCCGAGCCCTTCGAGAATGACGGCGGGCCGCTCGCCGCCATTCTGAAGACGATGAAGCGCGTGATGGCCGCAGAGTACAGCCGCGAGCTTTCGACCCGCATTTCGCGCGCGCAGCGGCATCAGGCGGGCCTCGGTTTCAAGCAGGGCGGCGATACGCCGCTCGGCCTGCGCCGCCAGGTGATTGGCGAGGACGGGAAGCGCCGGAATGTCCTGCAGCCCGGGCAGCGCAAGGCGTTCGGGACCGACAGGATCATATATGCGCCCGGTCCGGCGCGGGAGATCGCGCTCGTCCGCAAGATTTTCGAGCTGTACGTCAACGAGGAAATGCGGCTCGGGCAGATCGAAATCTGGCTGAACAGGAAGAAATACAGGCAGGCCAGCGGCAGGCCGTGGACATCCGCCGCGGTGCGGGGCGTTCTGACCCAGCAACTATATTCGGGGCGCTATGTGTTCGGCAGGCGGTATAATAATCTCGGGCGTAAGGCCATGCTGAGCCCCGACCGCTGGGTGGCGGTCGACGTGATGGAGCCGATCGTTCCCGTCGCTCTGTTCGAGGCCGCGCAGGCGCGCCGGGCAGCGACGATGCGCATGATGTTGTCGAAGCAGGAATTGCTGACGCGCCTTGCGCGGCTGCTGGAGGAGGAAGGCTATCTGTCGGGGCCGCTCGTGGACAGATGCCCCTATCTGCCCAACCGCATGGCGCTGAGGAATAATTTCGGCAGTGTGCGCGCGGCGTTCCGGATGGTCGGTTATGAGGTTCCGAGCCGTTGGGCGAAGAATGCGGAAGGGCATGAATATAGCGACGAGGATCTCCTCGACGAGCTTCGCCGCATTCATCGCGAGCGTGGCTATCTGTGCGCGCATGCGATTGTGACCGACGAGCGGACGCCCGGCAAGTCGACCTTCGTCCGGCGCTTTGGATCATTGGGCAACGCCTTTTCCCTGGCCGGATTTCCGATGACCTGGGGTGAGCGCCAGATGGCGGGCCGGGCGCATAAGGCGTGGATGGGCGAAGGGCCCACCGCATTCCGTCGGCCTATCCGGCGCAACCCGGACGGATCGCACTTCACCGATGAACAACTGATCGACAATTTGCGGGCATTGCTCGCCCGTCACGGGCATCTGTCGGGGCCGGTCATCGACTCCGAACCGAATTTCCCGGGTAGGAACTTCTACTACCAGCGGTTCGGCAGTTTGACCCATGCCTATCTGCTTGCCGGATATTTCGGCACCAAAGGTGAAATCAACAGGGCTTCGGCGAAACGCAGCAAGGCGCGCAAGATGGAACGCTTGTCGGGCTAGCGTCCGGGTTTGAGGGGAAGGCCTTCCCCTGACGGCCAGCCCCAAAACGAGTTTGGCTCTGGCCGTACCCCTTCCACAGGGGCTCGCCGCCCCCGTGACGCCCCCGAAATTGAGCGCGGTTGCTGACGAGCGCTCGCTGCCGCCGACAGGCGTCGGCAGGGATCGCGCGCCTGTTTGACCGCGCTGCGCACTCGTCGCGGCTGTCTTGGCGGTGCGGCGGCTAAGCACATCTGCGCACGCACGCCGCACCGCCGGCGGCCGCGCCAAGAGCGCGTCTCTTCTCCTGGATCCGCGTTGGCGGATCGGGTCATGGGAGTCATGGCCTGGCGGCTGATGAGGGCGCCGCGTTTCGCGCGGCGGCGTTCTCGTGGGCCTCCCGTCGATCGCGGGAGTGGGCGGCGCTCCCTTCTGGGCGCGGCCCGGCGTCCCGCAAGCCGCTGCGCGGCTCCTCCTCTTCGTTCCGGTCCTTCGGATGCGGGCCGCCTCCTGGCCGCGCCCGGCAGGTCGCCAGTCGCCGCCCACCCCCGCTCCGCCGGGGGCCTGCTGGTTTTGGGGCGGGGACAAGGAGGACAGCATGGGACAGAAGGTCGAACGTCGGGGCAGGGCGGGAGAGCGCCAGCCACGCGATAATCAGGCGCGCGAGGGAGCGCCGCGCGCGTCGCTTTACGACAGCGTCACGAACCGGATCATTGCCGAACTGGAGGAAGGGCGGTTGGCTTGGGTGCAGCCTTGGAGCCGCAGCGGCGGCGCATCCGCTGCACTGCCGCACAATGCCGCGTCGGCTCGCGCCTATTCGGGAATCAATATCCTGATCTTGTGGGGCGCGGTGATCGAGGCGGGTTATCCGTCGCAGGGGTGGCTGACCTTTCGTCAGGCAAGGCAAGCGGGCGGCAATGTTCGTAAGGGCGAGCGCGGGACGACCGTCGTTTATGCCGACCGCTTCGTTCCGAAGGGCGAGGCCGAGCGGGTGGCGCGCGATGGCGGCGATGCGCGCGCGATGCCGTTCCTCAAAAGCTTTACCGTGTTCAATGTTGCGCAGTGCGAGGGGCTTCGCGAAGGGATCGGTATAGACCCCGCGCCGCTGCCCGAGCGCGAGATCGTGCCTGTCGCCGAGGCGGTCATCGCGGCATCGGGCGTGGATTTTCGGATCGGTGGGGATCGCGCCTTTTACGTTCCCGCGCATGATTATGTGCAGGTGCCGCCGCAGCCCGCCGTCTTCGATCAGATCAACTATTATCGCACCGCGCTCCACGAACTGACCCACGCGACCGGTCACGCCTCGCGGCTGGATCGCAAATTGCTGAACAGCTTCGGCAGCAAGGATTATGCGCGCGAGGAACTGGTCGCAGAGATGGGGAGCGCTTTCCTGTGCGCCGCGCTCGGGATCGTGCCGAGTGTCCGTCATGCCGATTATATCGGGTCGTGGCTGGAGGTGCTGCGCGAGGATAATCGCGCGATCTTTCGCGCCGCGAGCCTTGCCAGCAAGGCCGCCGAATGGCTGCTTGCGCGGCATCACGACGCCGAGGCCGGAGCCGATGCGGTCGCCGCCCAAGGTCAAATAGAGCGGAGGGCGGCGGCATGACCCTCCTGACCCCCGAACTTCACGCCGCCTTGCGCGCGAACGACGAGGCGCGACGCGCCGCTGTCATGGCCGATCTGGACGAACTGGACTTCGTGCCCATCGTCAAATTCTTCAATCCGGTGGGCGCGGCAACGTGGCTCGCGACCGAATTGGGGGAAGATGGCGACACGCTGTTCGGCTTGGCCGACCTTGGGTTCGGCTGTCCCGAGCTGGGTTCGTTCAGCCTGTCCGAGTTGGCATCGGTGCGGCTGCCCTTCGGCCTCGGCATCGAGCGCGATCTCGGCTTTTCGACGCGCATGGCGCTGTCGGGTTGGGCCGCATGGGCGCGCCGCGCCGGGTCGATCATCGCCGCCGAAACGCTGTTCCGCCGCAATTTTCGTGGCGGTGCCGACCAGCTTCCGAAACCCCCTTCCGGTCCCGAAGGGGACGCGGGCCGGGGCGACGGCTGACGCGGGCGGCGCGTTTCGCCGCCAACCCGAAGCCGGTCCGCCCAAATCGCGAAATCCCGACGGACCGGCACCTTCCAGAAGAAAGGTGAATGCAATGAAACTCGACTTTATCGACCTTGGCAAGCTGTCGATCAGCAAGGCCAATATGCGCTACGCCAAGAAGGCCCCCGATGTGTCGGACCTCTTGCCAACCGTTCGCGCGCGGGGTGTTTTGGTGCCGCTGATCGTGCGGCATAATCCCCAGCCCGAGGGTGGGAAGGCGTGCCCCGATTGCGCCTATGAGATCGTCGCGGGAGCGCGGCGCTTCACGGCGGCGACCATCGTCGCGGGAGAACGCGGCGAGGCCGAACCGCTCCCATGCGCGATCTTGGAGGACGGAGATGATGCGAACGCGCTCGAAGTCTCGCTGATCGAAAATGTCGCGCGCCGCGATGCCGACGAGGTCACCCAATGGGAAACCTATACGCGGCTGATCACCAAGGAAGGGCGGACCATCGCGGATATTTCGTTGACCTTCGGCATGCCCGAGGCATGGGTGAAGCGCATCCTCGCGCTCGGCAATCTCTTGCCGCGCATTCGGTCGCTCTACGCCAAGGCCGAGATCAAGCCCGAGACGGTGCGCCAGTTGACGCTCGCGACCAAGAGCCAGCAGCGCGAATGGCTGGCGCTCTACGACAACGACGAGCATCAATGCCCGACCGGCCATCAGTTGAAGGCGTGGCTGTTCGGCGGCGGCGCGATCAAGGTCGAGCGGGCCTTGTTCGATGTCGAGGCGAGCGGCCTTGCGATCGTCGCCGACCTGTTCGGCGAGGATCGCTTTTTTGCCGACAGCGATGCCTTCTGGGCACGCCAAGAGGCCGAGATCGACGCGCGGCGCGAGGCCTATCTGGACGAGGGTTGGAGCGATGTCGTGATGATCGGGCGCCGCGAATATTTCTCGTCCTATGAGTATCGCAAAGCGAGCAAGCGCAAGGGCGGGCGCGTCTATATCGACGTCAGCGACACCGGCGAGGTCAGCTTCCACGAAGGTCTTGTCACCGAAAAGGAGGCGAAGCGGCTCGCGAAGGCGGAAGATGCCGGGAAGGGCGGGGCGGATGCGTTGAAGGCGGTTCGGCCCGAACTGACCTCGCGGCTCCAGACCTATGTCGATCTTCATCGGCATGCCGCCGTCCGCGCGACCTTGACCGGCGAGGCCGAGATCGCGCTGCGTCTCCTTGTCGCCCATGCCATCGCGGGGTCGCCGCTCTGGAACGTCCGCGTCGAGGCGCAGAGCGCCAAGGATGAGGATGTTAGCGAGAGCATCGAAACGTGCCGCGCCGAGGTCGTGTTCGACGAGAAGCGCCGCGCCGTTCTCGAACTGCTCGGCTTCGACGTCGAGGAGCCGAACGTTACCGGCGGCAATCCGATGCGGTCTGCGAACCTGTTCCAGCGCCTTGTCGAACTGCCCGACCGCGCGGTCATGGACGTCATCGCTGTGATCGCGGGCGAAACCCTGTTCGCCGGGAGCGCCATGGTCGAGGCGGTGGGCCTCCAGATCGGGGTCGAGATGGACAAATGGTGGGAGGCCGACGACGCGCTGTTCGAGGGGCTTCGCGACAAGGAGGTGCTGACCGCCATCATAGCGGAGGTCGGCGGGGCGGATATAGCCGCGGCCAATGCCAAGGAAAAGGGCAGCGTTCAGAAGGCGATCATCCGCGATCATCTGGACGGCACCAACGGACGCCCGAAGGTCGAAAACTGGGTGCCGCGCTGGATGGCGTTCCCGCCCGCCGCCTACACCGAACGCGGTGGGGTGGGGACCGTGTCGGCGCATCGCAAGCTTGTCGCTGCCGATCCGCTGCCCGAGGCTGATGCCGAAGTGCTGAGTGGGGAAGACGCCGATGTCGAGGCGGTTGAGGCCGAAGTTGGGGAGGATGCCGAGGCCGCCGACGTCGAAGCCGCGACAGCGACCGACGTCGAGCGCGAGGCGGCTTGACGGAGAGGGCGGCGGCGCGAGCCGCCGCCCTACCTATGCGGCGCGGATCGGTGTCGCCGCTTTGGCTCCGATAAGCGATGCTTATGCAGGCCCCGAAAATCGCCGCGCCGCGCGCCCCTGGGGGACGCGCGGCGCGATGCCCTATCGTCAAGAATATTGATGGCAGGCGCCAAGAACAGTTGATAGGGCGCCCCTCGTAAAGGAGATTTGCGATGGCCGACGAAGTGCAGGATATGCTGCTCACTCTCACCGCCGATATTGTCGCGGCGCATGTATCGAACAACAGCGTCGGCATGTCCGACCTTCCCGACCTGATTTCGCGCGTCCATGGTGCGCTGTCGGGACTTGGGTCGCCGGTCGAAGCACCGGTCGAGAAGCAGGCGCCCGCCGTGTCGATCCGCTCTTCGGTGAAGCCCGACTACATCGTCTGTCTCGAGGACGGCAAGAAGCTCAAAATGCTGCGCCGCTATTTGATGACCAACTTCGGTATGACCCCCGACGACTATCGCGCCAAATGGGGTCTGCCCAAGGATTACCCGATGGTCGCGCCCGCCTACGCCGAGAAGCGCCGGACCCTTGCCAAGGAAATCGGCCTCGGCACCAAGGGGCGCGGCGGCGGCCGCAAGCCCGCCGCCAAACCCGCCGCGACGTCGAAGGCGGCACCCGCGCGGCGCGGGCGCCCCAAGGCGAGCGCCTGATAGCCAAACCGTCCGCGCCTGATCGGCGCGGGCTTTTGGATAGAAATTGACGGGGCAGGCGCTTTCGCGGCCTGCCCCGATAGGCTATAGAATTTTTGCGCCGTGGTGGTTGGTGGAGGCGCGTCCCATCATCTTGAACGGACGCCCGCCATGCTGCTTCTGCTGCCCTTCGCCCTGTTCGGGCTTGCCGCGCTTTTTATTCTTCTCCTCGCGCTGTCCTCGCGGGCGGTGCCGATCGGCGGCGCCCTCTGCACCGCCTTCGCGGTCCAGACGGCGACCGGCTCTTATGGAGCGGCGGCCACCGCCGCCGCCGCGACCTTCTTGGCTCTCGAATATGCCGTCGGTGTCGGCGGGATCCGCGGCATCCGCCTTGCGGGGTCTCGCGCCGGCCTAGCTCTGGCCGCGCTCATGCTGGTGCCTGCCGCGCTCGCCGGCTGGTCGGTCGGCGCGCTCGTGGCGGCATGGCTCGGGATCGCGGCGTTCTGGCCCGGCCTCGGCGCGGCGCTCGCCGCGTGCCTGATGGCTCGGCGCCGGGTATCGGCGCGGTCGATCTAAGTGAGGTTTGACGGGCTCGGCGTGATCGCGAGATGTGGTGTCGGGTTGCCAATTGCATGGCCCGACAATGCACCGCCGACGATGACCGATGGCACGACTGGCAGGTCGCCGATCTTCTCGAAGCTATCGGGGGTCGCCACTTGCCTTGGGCATGAGCGAGACCCTGAACCAGCACGGCCTCTCGAAATGGCTTGATGACCGAGAACGGCTGCGCCTCTGCCGCTCGGGGCCGCAACGGCAGGTCCGCACTTTTTTCCCCTGCGGGCTCTGCCCGCATTCCTCGCGAGGCAAAAAAGCGCGGTCCTGCCGTCCTCCAGCAAGCTTCCGGGCCTTCGGCTGCGGCCGCGGCAGTCCCGGTCATGCCCCAAGCCATCGAGGCCATGATGGTCATGGTCCCGACATTGGAAAGGCAAGTAAAATGGCAACCATCGGCACCTTCAAGAAGACCGCCACCGGCGAATATGTCGGCGACATCGTCACCCTCAGCGTCCAGGCCAAAGGGGTCCGCATCGTCCCCGACGAAAATCCCCCCAGCGAAAACGCCCCGTCGCACCGCATCCTCGTCGGCCGCGCCGAGATCGGCGCCGCCTGGAGCAAGCAGTCGAACGAGGGCCGCGCCTACCTCGGGCTCAAGATCGACGATCCTTCGTTCACCGCCCCGATCTACGCCAATCTGTTCGACGACGAGGACGGCAAGACCTACAGCCTGATCTGGTCGCGTCCGACCCGCGGCAATCGCGACTGATCCCGCGCGGGCTCGATCCCGCCCGGCGCCGCCGGGCGGGATTTTCTTTTATTCTCAAGTTGATCGCGGCGGGGACATGCATCGCGCTTATCGCGCGATAAGCTCTGCCCGTTTTGACCGGGTAGCTTCGCGCCCGGTAGACGCCCCACCCAGATGTCGTGGGAGAGGTCCATTGCCCGGCTACCAGCATTTTCATTTGCCGCCGCCCTATCGCGTCCTCGCGTCGCTCGGGCCGCGCGCCCTTGCCTGGGAGTGGGTGCGGCGCAATCCTGACTTTCGGTCCTTGTGGGCGCGCTCGCCGTCGGCCGTCCGGCGCGCCGACGCCGCGCTGCTCGCTTCGCTCGCGCGGTCGCGGCGCCCGCGCATCGATATCGCGCTTCACCCCCTTGCGAAGAGGTGGGCCCCTTGGGGCCTCACCTTTCGCGGTGCGGCCCGACACGTCCGCGATGCTCGCGCCGCCGATCGGCTGGTCGCCCGCCGCCGATCGCACCCAGCTCATAATCGTGCGCCCCGTGCCATGGGCGCGCGCGATCGATGACATCGCATTTCGACCCGAGCGCTGGGGCGAGCGGGTCTTTCGGATAAGGGCCTTGGGGGGAGATCAATGGCTTGTTCGCCGCACCGGCGCACCCGAGCTGGCGCTCTGGGTGCCGCACGGCCTCGCGCCGCCGCGCGGCGGCGCGTTCGGCCTCTACATCCATGCGCAGCACGATCTGGCCGAGCGCGCGCGGGCGGCGCAGCGCTTCCGCCGCGCGATCGGGCTCGGGCCGCCGCTGCGCTTGCCGCCCTTCGCCGACGCGCGGCGGCACGCGATCATGCTCTACCTGTTCGACGCGCGCCGCGACGGCGCGTCGCTCCGCGACATGGCGGCGGTGCTGCTCGATCCAGCGCCCTTCGACTGGCGGACGAGCTCGGTCCGATCGGACCTTCGCCGTCTCGCCGCGGCGGCCGAGCGGTTCGCCGCGCATGACTATCGCAGGCTCCTTCGCTGAATGTGGGGGCACGGCGTTCCTTGAGCCGTGCCTTTCGCATCAGCGATGTGGCCGGAGATCATCCCCCCGATCTCCGGCCACCACGCCCCGCCCTTCGGCGCCGATGATCGCCAAGCCCCGCTGACGGCCACATCGCCGCGCGGCGCGGGCGATCGTCCACCCCATCGCGAAGGAAACTCCGATGCCCGATATCGTCAAGGACACACGCTATCTGCGCACCAAGGAGGCGGCGCACTATGTCGGCCTCTCTGCGCGCACCCTCGAAAAGCATCGCACCTACGGCACCGGACCCGCCTACCGGAAGGTCGGCGGGCGCGTGATCTACTCGATCGAGGATTTGCGCGCCTGGACCGATCGCGGCGTCTGCGCCTCTACCTCGGACCCGAACAACAACGCCGTCCCGCCCGCTGTGCGCCGCGAGAGCGGCGCGGCGGCTGAACGCGAGCAGGGAGGCGGACAGTGATGCGCCCCGACAAGGAGCGGTGGCGCCGCCCGCCGAAGATCGTGTCCATGGCGCCGCCGCCGCGGCGCAGCCGCTGGCGGCGACGCCTCGCCGCGCTCGGTGCGGCGGCGATCCTGTTGACGACGGTTCCGCTCGTCATCGACATGCCGCTGCGCCTGATGTGGAATGCGTCGGCAAGCGTGCCGCGCGGGCTTTACCTCTTGTCCGCAGCCGCGCCTCGCCGGGGCGAGCTCGCGGTCGTCCGCCCGCAGCCAAGCGTCGCGCGCTTCATGGACCGGCGCCGCTATGTCCCGCTCGGCATCCCCTTGCTCAAACCCGTCGCGGCGGTGTCGGGCGCGCATGTCTGCCGGGTCGGCGCCGATGTCACGGTCGACGGGGCGCCGCTCGCGACGGCGCTGCACGTCGATCGCCTCGGCCGCCAGCTGCCGGTCTGGTCAGGCTGTCACCATGTCGGCAAGGGCGAACTCTTCCTGCTCGCCGGCGCATCGCCGTCATCGTTCGACAGCCGCTATTTCGGGCCTGTGGCGGCGGCCGATGTGATCGGGCGCGCCGTGCCGCTGTGGATAGTGCCGTGATCGCGCGAACGCGACGGCGCGCGTGTCGCCTGCTCGCCTGCGGCATCGCGGCGGCCGCATCTCTCGCTCCGCTCGCGTCCGTCCCCGCGCGTGCGGCGAGCGAGTCAACGGCCGCGGCATCGCTCCCGTCATCGGCGGCCGCTTGCGCGCCGCACGCCGCCGAGGCGGCGGCGCGCTCGGCGCTGCCCACGCATGTCATCCTTCGCGTGATGCATGTCGAGAGCCGCGGGCGGCCCAATGCGATCTCGCCGAAGGGGGCGATGGGCTGCATGCAGATCATGCCCGCGACCTGGCGCTATCTGACGGCGCGCCACGGCCTCGGCAGCGATCCCTGGAATGCGCGGCTCAACATGATGGGCGGCGCGCTGTATCTGGCCGAACTCGCGCGGCAGTTCGGCTTTCCGGGCGCCTATGCCGCGTACAACGCCGGACCGGCTCGCTATGCGCGGCATGTCCGGGGCACCGCGCGGCTGCCCGCCGAAACGGTCGCTTATATGGCAAGCTTGTCGGGAACGGCGCCTCAGCGCGTTCGCGAAGACGGGCGCGAAGATGGGCGCACTTATGCCCCGCCGCGCTGGCAGGAGGCGACTTTGTTTCTGGATGGCGCGCGCCCGCACACCGCGCCGCCAGACGTGGGGACGCAGATGCCGCGCAATGAGTTGTTCCCGCTCGCACCCCCGACGCGTGCTGATCCGGATGACGCAAGCGCTGGAGAAAAATGAGCGAAAGCCGTTCCTCATTTTGGCGGATGCCGCGTCTTAGCATCCGGACAGGGGGGACGACGCTCATTGCATTCGCCCTGTTGAATCGCATGCGACCCGCGATTCCTCGCACATCCTTGGGGACCGGTGCTCCTCTCAGCGCCGGTCCCCTTTTTGTCGTGAACGTTTTGCAATGTCCTTGTGGGGCTTGGTCGTCCCTTCGGTCCGATCGATATTGAAAATGCCCTCTCGCCATTCCCGAAAATGGCACATGCTGCGTCATATGATTTGGCAGCGCGGTGCGGGTGACCCCCTGCCGGTCTGCCGACCGGTAGCGCCCGTGAGAAGCTGCGCAGCCAACCTTTGGGACCGGTGCCTCTTGCAGGTTCATTCGGCGCCGGTCCCATCTTCACGCATTGGGGTCGCGCGCCGCGTCGAGGCCTGTTCGGCCTCATCCGCGAAGGCGCGCGCGCCGCGTCGTTTCCAGCGCAATTTTCGGGCTTCGGCATCGTCGCCTTCCAGCTGCTGCGCGATGTCGAGGAAGGCGCCGTACAGCATCGCGCGATCGTCGCCGGCGTGCTCGACGAGTCCCGCTTTGGCGACGAGGCCGCCGAGTTCGATCAGATGTTTGGTGCGCGCGCGCCGGGTCACGACCCACGCCCGATTGTCCGCGCGTGTTCGGGTCCGCTCAAGACGGTTCCGCTTCTGCGCCAGCCGCCGCACCGCCAGCCTTGCCGCCCGGATCGCGGCTCGACCGTCGCCGCTCGCGCCCGCGAAAAAACTCGGCGCCCTTTTTGTTCCAGTCGGTCGTGACGGTCTTATCCTTCGTCGCCACTGCAGCGAGCAGGGCGCCCGCGAGCAATTCGGGGTCGAGCGCATCGGCGCCGGTCGCCTCGACGAGTTCGCCATATTGCTGAATCTTGCGCTGCTTCAAGAGCTTTGCCCGTTCGCCGAGCGCTTTCAGTTCGGCGTCGAAGTCCCGCATCTTTGCCATCATGCCACTCCTGCTGTCGTGTCGATGGTGCCGAAGTGGTTCGGTGACCCCTTGATTCAACGGGTCGAATCTCTCCGGCGAGCGGTAGCGTAGGAGAGCGCGCTTATACGTCGTACCGACGTCGCGGACCTTCGGCCTAAGATCGGCCCATCATGGCGATCTATCATTTCTCGGCAAAGATCATCTCGCGCGGCACCGGGCGGAGCGCAGTAGCGGCGGCCGCTTACCGCGCCGCCGAACGGCTGCACGACGAACGCCTCGGCCGCGCGCATGATTTCTCGAACAAGTCGGGCGTCGTCCATTCGGAGGTGATGCTGCCCGAGGGCGCGCCCGCGCGGCTCGCCGATCGGGCGACGCTGTGGAACGATGTCGAGGCGGCCGAAAAGCGCAAGGATGCGCAGCTCGCGCGCGAGGTCGAGTTCGCGATCCCGCGCGAGATGACGAAGGAACAGGGCATCGCGCTCGCCCGAGACTTCGTGCAGCGCGAATTTGTCGATCGCGGCATGATCGCCGACGTCAATGTCCATTGGGATGTCGGCGCCGATGGCGAAGCCAAGCCGCACGCGCATGTCATGCTGACATTGCGCGAAGTGGATGCGGACGGGTTTGGTGCGAAGGTGCGCGACTGGAATTCCGCCGCACTGCTTCAGCATTGGCGGGGTGCTTGGGCGAACCATGTGAACGAGCACTGCGCGCTGCTCGGCATCGACGCGCGCATCGATCATCGCAGCTATGCCGACCAGGGCGTCGCGCTCGAGCCGCAGCACAAGATTGGCGCTGCGGGCGCGCGGCGCGAGGCGAAGGGCGAAGATGCCGAGCGCGCGAGCGATCACCGCGCGATTGCGCGGAGCAACGGCGCGGTCATTCTCTCCGATCCCGCGGTGGGCCTCGATGCGTTGACGCGGCAGCAGGCGACGTTCACGACGCGCGATCTCGCGAAGTTCGCGCACCGCCACAGCGACGGGCAGGAACAGTTCGAGCGCGTCATGTCGGCGATGCGCCATAATGCCTCGCTCGTCGAGCTTGGGCGCGATGGACGCGGCGAGGAGCGGTTCACGACGCGGGCAATGCTATCGGCCGAGCAGAGGCTGGTGCGCGACGCGGCAGAGCTCGCCGCATCGGGCGCGCGCGGCGTGTCGCGCGGCGATTCGGCATTGGCGCTGGCGCGCGAAGCGGCGAGTGGAATCCGGCTCAGCGACGAGCAACGCGCGGCCTATGATCATGTGCTGCGCGCGCCGGGTCTGGCGCTCGTCGTCGGCTATGCCGGCACCGGTAAATCGACGATGCTCGGCGCCGCGCGCGAAGCGTGGGAGACAGCGGGCTATCAGGTGCGCGGCGCGGCGCTGTCGGGAATCGCCGCGGAAAATCTCGAAGCGGGGTCGGGCATCGCGTCGCGCACGCTCGCCAGTCTCGAACATGGTTGGGCGCAGGATTTCGACCGGCTGACGCCGCGCGATATACTCGTCGTCGACGAGGCCGGGATGATCGGGACTCGGCAGATGGAGCGCGTGACCGCCGAGGTGTCGCGCACCGGCGCGAAGCTGGTGCTGGTCGGCGACGTGCAGCAACTCCAGGCGATCGAGGCGGGCGCGGCGTTCCGCCTGCTCGCCGAGCGCCACGGTGCTGCCGAGATTGGTGAGGTTCGCCGCCAGCAGAGCGAATGGATGCGCGAGGCGACGCGCGCGATGGCGCGGGGCGAAATGCGTGCGGCGCTCGAAGATTATTCGCGCGCGGGTGCGGTGCAGGCCGCCGACACGCACGAGGCTGCGCGCGCCGCCTTGCTCGACCGGTGGGAATCCGAACGCCGTGTCGACCCGGGCGCGTCGCGCATCATCCTGACCCATTTGAACGCGGAGGTAAAAATGCTCAACGACGCGGCGCGCGAACGCCTAGCGGCCCAAGGAGTGCTCGGGACAAGCGTCCCGGTGAAGACCGAGCGCGGCGAGCGCCAGTTCGCGGCCGAGGACCGCATCCTGTTCCTCCGCAACGAGCGATCGCTCGGCGTGAAAAACGGTACGCTCGGGACGGTCGAGAGGGCGGGCGCCGATTATCTGAGCGTGCGGCTCGACAGCGGCGCGCGGGTCGAGGTCGATCTCAAATCCTATGCCCATGTCGATCATGGCTATGCGGTGACGATCCACAGGGCGCAGGGCGTCACGGTCGATCACAGCCATATCCTTGCGACGCCGGGGCTCGATGCGCACGCAAGCTATGTCGCGCTCAGTCGGCACAGGATCGGTACGGCGCTCCATTACGGCCGCGACGATTTTGCGGACGAGACGAAGCTCGCGCGCACGCTGGGCCGCGAGCGCCCCAAGGATATGGCGCTCGATTACGAAGGTCGCGCGCCAACCGCTAGTGGTCCGTCACCGCAGCGGGGGCAGGTTTTGGGGGCGGCGCAAGGGCCCGGTTCCGGCGCCCCGCTCGTCGCGAAAGAGAATGATCGCGCGGCCTCGCTACGGGCGATGATTGCCGCGCACCGCGAACAGGCGCGGCCGACCGCCGATACGGTGCGCGAAGCGATGGCGAAGGCGGCGAAGGCCGTCGGGCTCGTCCGCGGCGCCGATCGCGGAGCCGAGCGATGAAGGGCGGGGGAGGCGGGTCCGATCCGCTGACGCATCAACTGGCGATCATCCTCGCGCTCATCGCGATCGCGGGCTGCTGGCCGCTCATCCGGTTTCAGATACCGGTCGGCAGCCGGTTCGATATGGCCGATCTCGTCGCCGAGCATTGGGCGCACCGCGAGGCGGTGCAGCCTTGGATGGGACAGCGGTGGGCATGGCTCGCCGCGCATGGCTATCATCTCTGGTTTGCGCTCGCGGCGCTGCCCGGCGCTATCGCCGTCGGGCTGGTGCAAGCGCTCGATCGTCGCAATGTCTGGGCGCTGCTCCACGCGGTGATCGGATGGGCCGTGGGAGGAGCGATCGGCTACAGCCTGTTCGACGCCTTCCGCCACGACGATCCGGCCTTTGCGGTGCCGATGCCCGCGATCTTCGCCTTTCTCGGCGGAGCGATCGGCGCGCGGCTCGGCGCGATGGCGGGGGCATCGCGGCATCTGCGCGGGACGAAGCTCAAGGCCGCAATGCCGACCTGGCTCGGCCGCGCCTGGGCACCGCATGGCGGCCGGGTCGCGCTCGCGGGGGTGCCGCTCGCGCGCGCCGATGAGACGATGCATGTCGCCACCATCGGTGCGACGGGCTCGGGCAAGTCGACGGCGCTGCGCGGTTTGATGCGCGATGCCCTGTCGCGCGGCGACCGGCAGGTGGTCGCCGACCCCGAAGGGGCTTCGCTGAGAGCCTTTCATGCCGAGGGCGATATCATCCTCAACCCGTTCGATGCGCGCTGCGCGCGTTGGGATCTGCTCGCCGAGATCGAACGGCCGAGCGACTTCGCCTTCCTGTCAACATCGCTGCTCCCGCATCTGGGGCAGGGCGATCACGACCAGTGGATCAGCTATGCGCAGCAATTACTCGCCGGTGCGCTCGAGAATTTCTGGACGCTGAAGCTCGGCACGTCCGACGACTTCATCGACATGCTCGCGAGCGCCAAGCTCGGCCAGCTGCGCCAGCTCTGTGTCGGTACGCCCGCGGCGCGCTATTTCGAGGAGGGCGGCGAGCGGATGCTTGCGAGCATCATGGGGACGATGGCGCCGGCGATCGGCAATCTTCGCCATATGGCGGCGCGGGGCGGCGAGTCCTTCTCGCTGCGCGCCTGGGTCCGCGGCGGGTCGGGCTCGCTCTGGATGCCGTATGCCGCCAACGAGACTGCGGCGCTTCGCGGGCTGATATCGTGCTGGATGAACATCGCGATCTTCGAGACGCTGTCGCTCCAGCCGTCGACCGAGCGCCGTATCTGGTTCCAGATCGACGAGATGGATGCGCTCGGGAGAATCGAGGGCCTGACCAACGCGCTCGCGCGGCTGCGCAAGTTCGGCGGTTGCGTCGCGCTCGGCTTCCAGTCCTACGCGCAGCTGCGCCAGGTTTATGGCGACGGCGCCGAGACCATCATCGAGAATTGCGGCAATCTTCTGCTGCTGCGCTCGGGGCTCAGCGATGACGGCGGCACCGCCAAGCTCGCTTCGCAGCTCATCGGCAGCCGCGAGGTCGAGCGGCAGGACATTAATCGCACCCGCTCGCGTGGGCGCTATCTGACGCGCTCGATGTCGATGCAGACCCGGCGCGCGGTCGAGGATGTGGTGCTGCCGAGCGAGATCATGCAGCTTCCCGATCGCGAAGGCTTCGTCAAACGCGCGGGGTCGCCCGACTGGCTGAGCGTGAAATTTCGGTACGAAGATTTTTCTTCGTGAAATTTCATATGGCTGGTCATGAATCGGGGCCTTGCTGCGTCATAGTAGCTAATCGGCCTTTGAGGCGCCCGACAGGTGCATGGTGTCGCGCGCGAACTGCTTTTGCGTCCCTGCAAACGCTAATTGGAAGGGGAGCATGGGCTTCACGAGAGCGCCGACAGGGCGTCCGGCCCGATCGCATGTGATATGGGAATTCATAGGATCGACGAACTGACCGAGCGTCAGAAGCAATGCCTGCGCGGCATCTATGCCAACCTGTCCATCAAAGAAATTGGTGTTCAGCTCGACCTGTCGCCGCATACCGTCAACGAGCATCTGCGCGACGTTCGGCGGTTGCTCGGCGTGTCGCGAAGCATGGAGGCGGCCCGCCTCTTGATCGCCCACGAGGGAGACACGCGCGATGTCCCCACGCCGATAGGGGTCGCTGCGGAAGCCGCTGCCGCCGATATCGAAACGGCGAGTCCAGTCGGTCTCGTTCGGAATCGTTACAATCTCACCAGCCTTCAAAGGATCGGTCTGACCGTCGCGGTCGCTTTTTCGGCGCTCGCATTCGTCGGCGCCCTCATCTCGGGTGCCGACGCGATCAACCGCGTCTTCGTCGGCTATAGGATCGACATCTCCGACCCCCCGTACCGAAAATAGCCGTCCCTCGCCGGGCGGCGAGGAGACGAATATGTTTCAGAAAAGGAAAGCCGCATTCGACGCTGTCCAACCCTTGTTTCAGGCTGCCGAAGCGAGCGTCGATCGCGCGGCCACGGACAATGCGACCTGCATCGCCGAAATGCTTCGACTGCGCGAAGCTGCCGGACTGCCGATGTCGACCGGAACCGAGATGCTCGACAAGTTGGTCGCCGCGTTCAATCACAGCATCACCGCGCGGCGGAGCTTCATCGAGGCCCATGCGATGACGCCCGCGCTCGTGAAGGAAATCGGGCTCGAGAAGTCGTTCGGGGATGCATCGCCATGTCCGCGCACCCGGCAACCCAACGGCGAACTGACGGTCGTTCCGCACTCCATCGCAGCTTGACCCGGTGCCGCCCCGTCACCTGGTGGCGAAAGGTCTAGCCAATGATGCGCATGGCCTTCTTCGCAATTCTGCTGCTCCTTGTGAGCGGCTACGCCATGTGGCGGGGCGGTGCGCCCGAACGCGCGGTCGGCGCTTCACTGCTCGCGGCTTATGTAGCGACTCTGTTCAGCCACTCGGAATTTGCCGTTCGCTTCACGCAGGTGGAAGTCGGCGTACTCTTCATCGATACGCTTCTTATGATCGTCCTCGCGGTAGTGGCATTGAGGGCCGATCGAGGCTGGCCCTTTCTGCTTGCTGGGCTTCATCTCACCACGGTCGGAACACACGCCGTAAGAATGATCGAGCCTTCGATGGTCGAAGTCACGTATGCCGTCATGCTGTCGATGTGGAGCTACCCGATGGTTCTCGCTTTGGGGGTGGGCACTTGGCGCCACCGAAGGCGATTGCTGGCCAACGGGCATGACCGTGACTGGAGCGCGCCGATCAGTATTAATCCGCGAAGGCCAATCGGCGGATGACGCTGCGCCGGCCTTTCCGGCGAAAGGCGTTCCGTGAAGGATCGCAAGCCTTCTGGCGACCGGGCGCGGAGGCCCGCGCGCCCTCCGCTTCAGCTCTACGATATTTTCGTCAAGGTGGCCGACGCGCGCAGCTTTGTCGGTGCGTCGAAGCTCATCGGTATCAGCCAGCCGGCGGTCAGTCAGGCGATCGCGCGACTTGAAAACCATTATCCCGGTGACCT
This sequence comes from uncultured Sphingopyxis sp., assembly GCA_966250105.1. GTDB lineage: Bacteria > Pseudomonadota > Alphaproteobacteria > Sphingomonadales > Sphingomonadaceae > Sphingopyxis. The sequence continues at coordinate 55,623 of CBINGC010000009.1, forward strand.
GTTCGTGCGGCGCCGCGGGGCGTCGCTGGCTCTCACGCCGGTTGGAGAAGCGCTGCTCCCGCACGCGAAAGCGATACTGCGCTCGGCCGATCAATCTTTCATTCAGGCCGAAGCTGCCTCGAAAAGCGAAAGCGGTCGGCTGTCGATCGGCTTCTATACGGGGATCGCCCAAGGAGCGTTGCGCGACGCTATATGTGCGTTTCGTGCAGAATGCCCTGACGTAGTACTCAATCTCGTCGAAGCCATGCCGCGCGAGTTGCACGCGCAACTCTGCGACCATGCCATCGACCTCGTGATCGCAGCATTCATGCCTGATCTCGGTGCATTGGCATTCGCGCAGGAGCGCCTTTGGTCTGAGCAACTGATAGCGATTTTGCCTGAGAGCCACGAACTCGCCGAAGCGGAATCCCTGTCTTGGGCCGACATCGCGAGGATGCCGATCATTCTGCGATCCGCTGGCGGCGATCTCTCCGGCTATCGCGCAATCATCGCTGCTGTCGGGCCGCGTGGGCTAAACTGCGTGCAGTATCCCGTGTCGCGCGGAACGTTGGTGCAGCTCGTCACCATGGGCTTCGGGATCACGATTTCATTCTCTTCGGCTTTGGTCGCGACGCCTGGCGTGGTCTCTGTTCCGATTAGCGGCGAAAGAGCAATCGCTACGGTCGAGGGTATCTGGCACGCCGATGACGCCAATCCGATCCGGCATCGCTTACTTCGGCATCTTCGGAAGGCGTCGGCTAATCAGCCAGCGAAATGAACAGCGCGTCCGGTGACACCTTCAGAGCTTGCGCGATATCGTGAATGCCAAGCAGCGACAAATTGACCTGCCCATTCTCGATCCGGCTCAAATATGACTGCGTAATCCCGACCATCTCGCAGAAGCGCTCTTGGGTAAATCCTCGCTCCTTTCGAAGACGGGCGACGTTCCCGCCGAAAAGCTTCCGGATATCCATCGCCGCTATGTCGGCGAAACCTTTGCTTGAGTTTATTCCCTCACAGGAATAATTGGTAGGCAACTGAGGAGAGCAGAAATCCGGCTCAACTCTCATCGTTGCCGATCAGGAGCATAAAATGATGCAAAAGGCATCACGTCGTCGAGACGAAGCCGCGCGACTGATGAATCTTGCGCGGGGTTTGTTAGATGCTGATCGCGATTGTCTCTCGATCACCCATTTGGAGCTCGCGCTCGATTCCTTGGGCATCGACGAAGATCATGAAACGGCGGCCCCAACTACGACGGCTCTAGCACTAGGTCGCGGCTGACCAGCACGCGAATACGCGCGCCGGGTCGGATCGTAATGGTCGGTCGTATCTCCAATTCTCGCTCGACGAGCCGGTCGCCCGCACGCCCGACGGTCTGCCCGCTGCTGTCGCGGATGGCCTCGGCTATCGCGCTGTCTCCACCGCTGTCGGTCAATTCCGTCCCGACGCCGAATAATGTTGCGACGATGCCCGCCTTGATGATGCGGCCCCAATGATTGTCGACGCGATCGGGGATACCTGCGGCGCCGCTGCCGTCAGTTGCGCTCATCTGGTCGAGGTCAATAGAGCGGCCGTCGGGATAGATAAGGCGGTTCCAGACAACGAGCGCGCGCTTCTGTCCGAACGCGACCTTGCTGTCATAGGTGCCGAGCAGCCGGGCGCCTTGTGGGATCAGGCGGGTTTGGCCGGTGACGCTGTCGAACACGTCTTCGGTCACCTGGGCAATGACCTGGCCGGGTAGATCCGACGAGAGACCGGTGACGAGCGCACCGGCGATCGTCGAACCGGCCATCAGGATATGGGGGCTGTCCGGAGTTATCATTCTCCCGCTGTTGACGGCCGACGCTTTGCGGTCGCTGCTACTGGTTCCACCGTCGGTCGCGGCCTTGTTGGTCGCTTCTGCGGCGTCTGATTCCTCCGGTTCTGCCTTTCTCGCGCCGTCGCTTGCGGCGAACAGCTTGCTCGATCGGGCCGTTTCCTGCGCCTGGCGGCGCCGCTCGGCTTCGGCGGCAGCGGGGTCGGGCGGCGTCGTCGTCGCCGGTACGTCGGTGTCGAGTGGGTCTGTTTCTTCCGCGGGTGGTTCGGGCGGACCCATCGATTTGGCGGCGAGGTCGAGCCCGGCATAGTCTTTCGGCGCGTCCGTCAGGGCCTCGGCATCCTGACGCGGCGCGATCGTGACATTTTCTTCACCGTCGTGGCTGCGGCCGCCCTGGCCGAGGCTCCATGCTAGCGCGCCGGCGATGGCGAATGCGCCCGCGCCGGTTAACATGGTGAGCGCCTTGCGCGACAGCCTGCGCGGTTTGGGCGGGGCCGCGCGCGTCGAGAGCGGCGGCCGCGCCGCCACCATGTCATCGCGAGGGGCGGTCACGAGGCCTGGTCCCGCGGCCGCAGGCGCTCGATGCGGACGGTCATTGGCTTCTTCGTGCCGAGCCGGAGTTCGGCGCGGTCGAACAGGCGGTCGACGATCATGGTGCGCCCCGACACGCGATAGTTGACGAGCTCGGCCTTGCCCTTCTCGCCGAGCAGGAAGAGCGGCGGTAGTTCCGACTGTCCGATTGTATCGGGGAACATGATATAGCTCTTCCTGCCATCGTCGAAAACTTGGCTCGGTCGCCATGGCGGGCGGTCCCCCTTGATACGGTACGCGAAGTCGAGCTTTTCGGCGTCGAGACCGTTTGCAATGCGAGTAGCTTGTTCGGCGACCGCGGCGGCGGTGCGCGCCTGGATCGCGATCAGATCGTCTTGCGGATAGGACCAGGCGACGCTCGCCATATAGGTCGATGCCGTCGAGCGCAGTTCGACATGATAGGTGCGCCGGTTGGTGTTGATGACCAGATTGGTCACGATGCCGGGATCGGTTGGCTTCACGAGGATATGCGTGCGTTTGCCTTGACCGCTACCGCTGGCGGCCTCGCCGATGATCCAGCGCACCGTGTCGCCGGCTGCGACCGCACCCATGTCGGAGAGCGTCTCGCCTTCCTGCAGCTTGATGTCGGTGACGCGGCCGACCGCGGCATAGACCTGATAAAGGCCGCCGGGCACATAGGCGAAGGTCTGCGTCGCGCCCTGCCAGCCCGCGCTGCGCGGGTTGATGCGTGCCTTGTCGGTTGCGCTTGCAACGGGGCGCTGTGCGGCTCCGCTGGGCATAGCGTGTGCGGGAAGCGTAGCGAGCAGCATCGATGCGAATAGCTTGTGGCGCATAGTCATTCTCCAAGATCCTGGGACCAGTTGATCGCATGGACATAGAGTCCGAGCGGATTGCGGCTGAGGGTGCGCGCGTCGGCGGGGGTGCGGATCGCGAAGGTCAGGATCGCCGACCAATGCGTCGTCGCGGCGAGTTGGCCGCGCACATAACGGCGTTCGTCCCAGGCGATGCGGAAACTGTCGGCCGAAGCGCGCACGACTTGCCGGACATCGACCGAGACCTGCGCCTCGCCGATGTCGGCGAACGGGTCTTGCCGCCGCGCATAGTCGTTGAGCGCGACCGTCCCGCGCTCGGTCGTGAAGTCATAGGCGGCGGCGAGATTTTGCCGAAGCACGATCGGATCGGCGGGCCGCGCGCGGACATTCTCGATGAACCGCGCGAGATGCCATGAAATCTGCGGATCGGTCGGGCGATAGTCGGCTGTCGCAGGCGCGACGCTCCTCGCCTGGCCGAGCCGGTCGACCTCGACCACATAAGGCACGATCTTCGTTCCGAACCGGAGGCGGAGATTGTCGGCGGCGGAGAGGCCGAGCACCGCGAGCGCGCCGAATGCGATCAGCCGCCAATTATGCGCCTGTTGCCGGGCCGAGCCAAGGCGGTCGTCCCATGCCTGCCCGGCCCGCTGATAGGGCGTCTCGGGCAGCGGCTCGCGGCCGAAGCGCGACGAGGGGCGGCGGAATGGGTTCATAAGCGATCCTCCAGATTGATATGGGCGCTGCCGCCACCATGGTCGGACGAGCGCAGGCTGTTCGCGGCGAGGGTGGCGCACTGCATCATCACCTGCTGGCGCCGTAGGCGCTTCGCCCATGCGGGCGAGCCATCGGCGATGAGGGCGGCGACGGGCGCGGCGGTGGTCGATGCCGGTGCGTCGGTGCTTCCGATCGGTGCGGGTCCGCTCGCGGCGTCGTCGGCCGGATCGCCGGTCTCGGTCGCGGCGGGGCTGCTATTGCTGCCGCCTCCGGCGGCTTGTCCTTTTGGCGCGGCACCGGCGCTCGAGCCCGTCGGCGTCCCGGACCCCGGCGCGCCCGACGAGAGAGGGGTCGAGGGCGCGCCGCCCGCCGGCGCCGGGGGAGCGCTAGGCGACGACGGGGATCCACCACCCTGGGTTGAAGAAGCGGTGGACCGGGAAGGGGGAGGGGGTGCACTCGCGCGCTTGTTCGCGGCGCCGGCAAGGCTCGCGGCGCCCGCAACTCCGGCGCCGACGACCGCGCCCACGCCGGTGGCGACGAGGGTGGTGCCGACCGCCGCGCCGGCGCCGAGTTGCGGTCCGCCCGAGACGAGACCCGAGGCGATACTGGGGCCGAAGATCGAGAGACCGAGCAGGGTCAGGCTTGCGAGCGCGATTGCGCCGACCTGTTCGAGTGTCGCGGGATCGGAGCCATAATCCTGGACGAACTCGTCGAAGATCGTCGAGCCGATACCGATGATGATCGCGAGCACGAGCACCTTGATGCCCGTCGCCATCACATTGCCGAGCACGCGCTCGGCGAGGAAGGCGGTGCGGCCGAACAGGCCGAAGGGCACAAGCACGAACCCGGCGAGCGTGACGAGCTTGAACTCGATCAGCGTCACGAAGAGCTGGATTGCGATGATGAAGAAGGCGAGCAGGACGATCGCCCAGGCGAGCAGCAGCACCGCGATCTCGGCGAAGTTGGTGAACAGTCCGACCGGGCCTGCGAGCTCGGATGCCTGGTCGAGGAGCGGACGACCGGCATCGAGGCCGATCGCGGCGATACGTCCGGGGTGGAGAAGATCGTCGGGGTTGCCGCCGCCCGCGGCGCGGAGCCCGAGCCCCGAGAAGCTCAGATAGATGATCTTGGCGAGCGCGTTCCAGTTCGAAATCAGGAATGCGAAGAAGCCGACCTGCAGCGTCTTCTTGACGAGACGCGCGAGAATGTCGTCGCTCTCGCCCCATGTCCAGAAGAGCAGCGCGAGCGTGACGTCGATGACGATCAGCGAGCTCGCCAGAAAGCCGACGTCGCCGGCGATCAGCCCGAACCCGCTGTCGATATAGCGCGCGAAGATGTCGAGGAAGCGATCGATGACGCCGGTGTTCTGCATGGATCAGCGGTCCTGCTTTTTGGAAGTGCCGAAGAAGTTGCGGCGATGCGCTTCCCATGCCGCGTGGCAGCCGGCGTCGGCCGACGCCTCGGTGACGGTCCGGCAGCGCGCGAGTTCGCGGCTGAGGTTGGCGTGGCCATCGGCGCTGGTGCGACCGCTGCGCACGTCGACGACGTAGCGCGTCGGCGGGACCGGATCGCGGAGCACCACGATCCCGCCGACCACGAGCCCGGCGGCTATCACGGCTGCGGTGACCGCGCCGAGCCCCGAGGGCAGGCGGTCGAGCTTCGACCGCCTCGGCTTTTTGCGATCGTCAATCATTGAAGATCGACACGTCGCGCGGTTGATATTCGCCGCGGGTGCCGCGGAAGCGGCGGCTGCGCTCGCGCGCCTGCGCTTCGTCGGCGGCGGCGCGCGCATCCTTGATCGCGTCGGCGCGGCCCTGCGCCGCGACGAGCGCGGTGAGGTCGGCGATCTGGCGCGTCTGGAGCGCGATCAGCTGGTTGCCGGCCTGCGCCGCCTGCAGCGCGCCGACCGCATCCTGGCTCGCGCCGACGATCGTTCCGAGTTGGGCGCGGGTGTCATCGATGTTGCCGACGACGGTCGCTTGCGTGCGGAGCGCATCCTGGAATCCGCCGACCGCATCGCGCCAACGTTCTTCGGCATTTTCGACGAGGCGGGCCGAGCTTGTGCCCTGCAGCGAGCTTTGCGGATAGCGCGCGTCGAACACGCGGTCGATGTCCTGAACCTTGTATGCGATCTTCTGCGCTTCGCCGATGAGCTGGCGGGTGCGGTCGATCGAGGTCTGGATGTCGCTGAGCGCATTGGTCGGGAGCTTGGTGAGGTTGCGGCCTTCGTTGATCAGGCTCTGCGCTTCATTCTGCAGCGAGCTGATCTGGTTGTTGATCTGCGTCAGTGCGCGGGCGGCGGAGAGCAGATTCTGGCTGTAGTTGGTCGGATCATAGACCGTCGTCGCGATCTGCGCCTGCGCGGGCGCGTCGGCGAGCAGGCTCGTCGTGGCGAGGCAGGCCAAGAGCGTGCAGGCAAAGGGGCGTCGGGTCATCGTCATATCTCCTTGTCGTCGGGGGAGGGGAAAGGCGGAGAGGTTGGGTCGGAGGCCGGGTCCGGTCGCGGCAGCTCGGCTTCCACGAGGTCGGCACCCCAGCTGAGACCGCGGATGCGCAGCCATGCCGGAGCGAACGCTTGCGGGTCGTTCGGATCGAACAGCGCGCTGATCAGATTCTGATCGGAACTCGACGAGGCGGCGGTGAAGGCGAGTGCGAGCGGGCCGAGGCCGAGGTCGAACAGGCGGTTGCCGTGGCTACTCTGGCAATAATAGTCGCGCTTCGGCGTCGCGCCGGCGATGATCTCGATCTGGCGGTCGTTGAGACCGAAGCGGCGGTAGACGCCGCCGATCTGCGGTTCGAGCGCGCGCTCGTTGGCGAGGAACAGCCGCGTCGGGCAGCTTTCGATGATCGCGGGGGCGATTTGGCTCCCCTCGATGTCGGCGAGGCTCTGGGTGGCGAAGACGACGCTTGCATTTTTCTTGCGGAGCGTTTTGAGCCATTCCTTGAGCTGCCTTCCGAACATCTCGTCGTCGAGCGCGAGCCAGCCTTCGTCGATCAGGATCATCGTCGGTTTCCCATCGAGGCGCCGCGATATGCGGTGGAAGAGATAGGCGAGGATCGCGGGCGCCGCGGGCGTGCCGACGAGGCCCTCGGTCTCGAACGCCTGAAAGTCGCATGCGCCGAAGGCTTCGGCGTCGCCGTCGAGCAGGCGGCCATAGGGGCCGGCAAGCGTATAGGGCTGGAGCGCGCGCTTGAGGTCGGCCGACTGGATCAGCACCGCGAGTCCGGTGAGCGTGCGCTGTTCGATCGGCGCGGTCGCGAGATTGCCGAGCGCCGACCAGAGATGCTCCTTCACCTCGGGGGTGATGTCGAAGCCTTCGCGCGCGAGGATCGCGGCGAGCCAGTCGGCCGCCCATGCGCGTTCGTCGGCATGATCGATCCGCGCGAGCGGCTGGAGCTGGATCGGTGCATCGCCGCCGAGCAGGCCGCCGAGATCGTGCCATTCGCCGCCGACGCCGAGCGTCGCGGCGCGGATCGAGCCGCCATGATCGAAGGCGAAGACCTGTGCGCCTTGGTAGCGGCGGAACTGGAGCGCCATGAAGGCGAGCAGCACGCTCTTGCCCGCGCCCGTGGGGCCGACGACGAGCGTATGGCCGACATCGCCGACATGGAGCGCGAACCGGAATGGCGTCGCGCCTTCAGTTCGGGCATGGAAGAGCGGCGGCGCTTCGAAGTGGGTGTCGCGGTCCTGTCCCGCCCACACCGCCGATACCGGCATGATATGCGCGAGGTTCAGCGTCGAGATCGGCGGCTGGCGGACATTGGCATAGGGGTTGCCGGGGATCGAGCCGAGCCAGGCTTCGACCGCGTTGAGCCCTTCTGCGATGCAGGCGAAGTCGCGTCCGCGGACGATCTTCTCGATCGCCTGGAGGCGATAGTCTGCTTCGCGCGGGGTATCGCCGAGCACGACGATGCTTGTCGTGACATAGCAATAGCCCGCGATGTCGGCGCCGAGATCTTGCAGCGCGGCATCGGCTTCGGCCGATTTGTTCGTCGCGTCGCTGTCCACAAGCACGGAGGCCTCATTGGTCAGAACCTCTTTGATTATGGCTGTCAGGCTCTTGCGCTTGGCGAACCAGAGCCGGCGGATGCGCGTCAGCATCTGCTGCGCCGCGATCTTGTCGAGCGCGATCGCGCGCGTCGTCCAGCGATAGGCGAACCCGAGCCGGTTGAGATCGTCGAGCATGCCGGGCACGGTCGAGGCGGGAAAGCCGGTGATCGTGAGGCAGCGCAGATGCTTGTCCCCGAGCTGCGGGGTCAACCCGCCGACGAGCATCTCGTCGGCGAGCAATGCGTCGAGGTGCATCGGGGTCTCGGGGACGGCGATATGCTGGTCGTGCGTCGAGATGGTCGAATGGAGATAGGTCAGCGTCTCGTTCGAGGTCAGCCACACAGCCTCCGGCATCACGCCGTCGATCATGTCGAACAGGCGGCTAGTCTCGCGGACGAAGTCTTCGAGCGTGTCGGCGGCGGTCGCGCCGGCCGGCTCGCCGCCTTCGAACATCAGCGACGAGGCCTTCGACGTGTCATCGGCGGGCGGGAGCCATTGCAGCGTCAGATAATAAGCGCTGGTGTAGTTGGGCTGGGCGACATCGAGCCCTTCGAACTGCGCGCGCCGTTCCTCGTCGATCAGCCCCGACACCGGATCGGCGAACCCGGTCGAGACCGGATAGTCGGGCGAGGGACGGCGCTGCGCTTCGACATAGATCGCCCAGCCGGTGCCGAGGCGCTTCAGCGCAGCATTGAGCCTTGCGGTCGTCGCGATCAGCTCGCTCTGCGTAGCGCTGTCGAGATCGGGACCGCGGAAGCGCAGTGTCCGCTGGAAGCTGCCGTCCTTGTTCAGGACGATGCCGGGGCCGATCAGCGCTGCCCACGGCAGATAGTCGGCGAGCCTCTTGGCCTTCTTCGCATGTTCGCGCAGGAAGAGCATGGCCGTCAGCTTTCGAAATAGGTCGGGAGCGCGACATGGCGGCGCGCGACGGGCAGGATTTGCGGGTCGCGGCGCGCGGCGAACACTGCGAGGCCGTGGCCGATCAGCGCGACCGCGGCGCCCGCGATCCAGAGCCTCAGGCCGATGCCGATCGCGGCGGCGATCGTGCCGTTGACGATCGCGAGCGCGCGCGGCGCGCCCGCCATCATGATTGGCTCCGCAAGCGCGCGCTGCACCGGGGCGACGAAACCGGGGAGATAATCGCCGCTCATCAGACGAGCGCTCCGCCGCCGAAGCTGAAGAAGCTCAGGAAGAAGGAAGAGGCCGCGAAGGCGATCGAGAGGCCGAAGACGATCTGGATCAGCCGCCGGAACCCGCCCGAGGTATCGCCGAAGGCCAAGGTCAGCCCGGTGATGACAATGATGATCACGCCGACGACGCGCGCGACCGGACCCTGCACGCTGTCGACGATGGACTGAAGCGGGGTTTCCCACGGCATGCCCGAGCCGCCCGCCCATGCGGGCGAGCTGGTGACGGCGGCGAGGCCGAGCGCGGCGGCGAGCAGGGTGAAGCGGCGGAGGGTCATCGGGAAGCTCCTTGGATGATGGAGAGGAGGCGGTAGCTGCCGTCGGGCGCGAGGCCTTCGACGCGGACGAGCTCGGAGAGGCGCCGTTCGGTGCCGCGGCCGGTCAGGACCGCGATGACGTCGATCGTCTCGGCGATCAGCGGGCGCGGCACATGCGGGATGGCTTCGAGGATCAACTGTTCGAGCCGGTGTAGCGCGGCACTTGCAGTCCCGGCGTGGATCGTGCCGATCCCGCCAGGATGCCCGGTGCCCCAGGCCTTGAGGAGATCGAGCGCTTCGGGGCCGCGGACCTCACCGACCGGGATGCGATCGGGACGGAGGCGCAGGCTCGAGCGGACGAGATCGGTCATCGTCACGCCGGGCGAGGTGCGGAGCGCGACGACATTGGCGGCGTCGCATCGGAGCTCGCGCGTGTCCTCGATCAGGATGATCCGGTCGCTGCTTGCCGAGGCGACGGCAAGGAGCGCGTTGGTCAGCGTCGTCTTGCCGGTCGAGGTTCCGCCGGCGACGAGAATATTGGCGCGGTCGTTCACCGCTTGACCGAGATAGGCGGCGGCTATCGCGGTCATCGTGCCGGCCGCGACATAGTCGGCGAGCGCAACGGGAAGGCTTGCCGGGCGGCGGATCGAGAAGACCGGTTCGGCGACGACCGGCGGCAGCAGGCCTTCGAAGCGTTCGCCGCTCTCCGGCAGCTCGGCCGAGACGCGCGGGCTGTTCCTGTGAACTTCGGTGCCGACATGGTGCGCGACGAGGCGGATGATCCGTTCGGCCTGCGCCGGGGTCAGCACCTCTTCGGTCGGAGCGAGGCCGCTATCGAGCCGGTCGATCCAGAGCCGGCCGTCGGCGTTGAGCATGACTTCGGCGATATTGGCATCGTCGAGCCAAGCGCCGATCGCTTGACCAAGCGCGCTTCGCAGCATCGAGGTGCTGCGTTGGTGGACGATGGCGGTCGGCTGGGTCACTTTTCGTCTCCGGTCGGGCGCCGCGGTCGGCGTCGGAGACGGGTAAAGAATGGCAAAACTTGCCTGCTGCAACAGCTATTCCGGCACGTCGTACGGGCGGCGGCGGGCGGCTAGACAAGGGTTGGGGAGACGGGGCTTAGGAATGCTGTCGGGCGATAGATTTCGCGTGAGCGGGCTTTGTTAAACGAATCGTTCGCGCGTCGGTCCGGATCGGATCGATTATTTTTTGAAACGCGGCTCCTGAAACGCTTCCGTGCTGCGTCTATCAATTCGGGAAGAGGAGGTGCAAGCTACGACGGTGAGTGCAGCCCGCGCGGATTTGGAAGCTTTGGGCACGGCCTACCGGCCGGCGCTCGTGGCCTTTTTTGTGCGCCGCGTTCACTCGACCGTCGAAGCGGAAGATTTGACGCAGGAGGTTTTTATGCGTCTCGCTGACGCCGATCTCGACACGATTGAACGGCCCGAAGCCTATCTCTTCACGATCGCCGCGAACCTCGTTCGCGATCGCTCGCGGCGGCAGCGTGTGCAGGCGAACATCAAAAATGAATATGCTCAGCAGCCGGGGCTTGGCGTCGAGTTTCTCGATCCGCACCGCGTGGCCGAAGGCCATGACATGCTGCGCGAGCTTTATGCCGCTTTGGCAGAACTGCCGGAGCGGACGCGACGCATCTTCATCCTTTACCGGATCGAGAATGTGGAGAAAAAGACGATCGCCGCGGGGCTTGGTATTAGCGAGAATGCAATCGAGAAGCATATCCGGCGCGCGATGGGCTTTCTGATCGAACGGCTGGGGGCGCGGTCGTGAACGAACTGGATCAAATCTGTTCGCCGATGGCGGAAGAGGCCGGCAACTGGTGTCGGATCATCGCCGAGCGTCCGCTGACCGAGGCTGAGGCCGCGGCGTTCGAGGTCTGGATGGATGCCGACGCCGAGCATCGCGCTGCTTTCGAGCGTGCATGCTTTATCTGGCGTGCGCTCGACGGGCGTGCGGCGCCGCCCGAGCTGGTTGCGATGCGCATGGATGCGCTGTCGGCGTTATCGGGGCAGAATGACGAGCCGGTGCCGCCCTGGTGGGAGAAGCCCTGGCTGCGCCGATCGGGCATGGGTGCGCTTGCGGCGTCGATCGTCGCCGCGGTGACCTTTGCTTTCTTCCAGCCGGCGCCTGCGTCGCAGGCTGTCGAATATGCGACCGCGCTCGGCGAGCGCCGGGTCGTCATGCTCGACGACGGATCGCGGCTGTCGATGGATGCGGCTTCCGAGGTGTCGGTGGCTTATTCGGGCGACAAGCGGCAGCTTGAACTCAAGTCAGGCCGGGCGAAGTTTGACGTCGCCAAGGATCCATTGAAGCCGTTCACCGTTGCCGCCGGTGACAAGCTGATCGTTGCCACGGGAACGTCGTTCAGCGTCGAGATATTGAATGGCGAAGTGAATGTGACGCTGTTCGAGGGGCATGTCGCCGTTCTCAACCGTGCGACCCGAAAGCCGGCTGTGGTGCCGCGCAGTGGAAGCCTCAGCGCTGCCGATCAACTGCTGAACCCAGGGCAGGAACTTTCGCTTCCTGCAAACGGCGCGGCTAAGCTCGAAACGATCGACCCCGCCGCGGCAAGGAGTTGGGAGTCAGGCCAGTTGAGCTTCGCCGATGAGCCGCTGGCGCAGGCGGTTGAACGCATGAACCGTTACTCGCAGACGAAGTTTGCCATTGGAGACGCAGCCGCGGGCCGCGTCGAGATCAGCGGGGTGTTCAACTCGGACAATGTCGATGGCTTCGTCTCAGATGTCACCGATGTTTTTCCCGTGCGGACCGTCCGGCGCGGCAACGAAGTGGTGTTTGTGACGAAGAGATGAAATTATTTTGAGACCTGCTTCCTGTTTGCGGCGCGTGCTGCGTCGGAAGTTTCGATGGCCAAAAGTCTAATGGCCGCGAAACTCGGGAGAGGGGATTTATGGGGACCAATCTGATCCGCGCGATACTGCTGGCATCGGCTAGCGCTGCGGTTGTCGTCGCTGTCACGCCTGCAGCTGCCTATGCGCAGGAGGCGACTTACCAGATCGATATTCCGGCGCAGTCGATGGGCGACGCGTTGCGGGCCCTGGGTAAGGCGACGAAGCAGAATATTGTGTTCAGCGGGTCGGTGGTGAAGGGAAAGCGTAGCGCCGCGGTTCGTGGTCGGATGAGCGCTAGCGATGCGCTGTCGCAGATGCTTGCGGGCTCTGGATTGAAAACGTCGCGAGGCTCGGGCGGCGGTCTAGTGGTGATGTCGGGAAACGCCGACGCGGCGCCAGCCCGCGCTGAAGCTCCGGAGACCATCGCAACGGGGTCCGTGTCGGCAAACGCTAGCACGATTGTAGATGCCCGGACAGGTGCGGCGCTCAAGGGCGCGCTGGTCGAGATTGTCGAAACTGGTGAGAAGACTTCCACTGGGAATTTGGGGGAATTTCGGTTCCCAGGCAGAACCGGCAGCTACAACCTCCGGATTTCCTACCTTGGCTACCCGCAATACGAACAGTTCGTCGAGCTCAAAGATGGGCGGGCATCAGCGGGGATTTTGCTTTCTGACGGAGGCCCTACCGCCGAAATTATAGTGTACGGCACCCGATCCGCCCGCGCGCAGTCGCTGAACCAGGAGCGGACGGCCCCTAATGTTTCCACCGTTATATCTTCCGACCTGCTTGGGCGTTTTGAAGGAACAACAATTTCGGAAGCCCTGCGTAGCGCGTCGGGGGTCGCTTTCCAGCCTGACACTCAGACAGGAGATGGTACCAATATCATGGTTCGCGGGCTGGGATCGGATTTCAATACCGTCACGCTCAATGGACTACGTCTCCCTGTAGGTGACGGTAGGGGGCGAAGCCCCGCGCTCAACAACATTTTAACCGACTCCATTTCTAAAGTCACGATCAACAAAACACTTTTGCCAAGCCAAGACAGCAGCGGCACCGGTGGCCTTATCGAAATCGAAACTAAAGGGCCAATCGAACGCGGGAGGAGTTTCAATCTCTCGGCAGAATATGGCAATTCTGCAAAGGGATTTTTGGACGAAAAAGTTCTTTCGGGATCGGTTTCGCGAACCTTCGGGTCGAGCGAAAACCTAGGGCTTTCCCTTTCGATTCAATACCGCAATCGCGATATCAAAAGATTGTCCTACTTTTCCCCATCGGACTATGGGCAGTACTTGCCGCTTGGTCCCGATCGGCAACCGTACAATGATATTTCCGAAATAGATCCGTCAATTCAATTTCCATTCGAGCAAAATGTTCAAGATGTATTGCCGTCGACGAGCATCACCTCCTACAATGGCGCAAAGGTAAGAGACCTATCAATAAATGCGGCGTTTCAGTGGAAAATCGGAGATCACACCAACCTACGCTTGGACTACAATAGGAATGATCAGAAACAAGAGACGTTTATCAGGGAAAGCTCATTCGGAACCTACACATCATATGAGCCTCTCCCCATCGTCGAGCTTCAAGGCGAAATTAGACCCGCAAGAATCTGGGAAGGCGCCTTTGGATTGGATGGCGCTTACATCACAAATAGCCAAACCTATGCGTATACTCCCAATCAGTCGTCGATAAGTCAGGTCTTGAGCCTTCGCGGCCAAAGCACATTTGGAGACTGGGATTTCGATTATGGCGGGGGCTACACAATTGCCCGGAACAAGTCGCCTAATCGCTTCTCGCTGACAGTGACGAGCGCGAATTCGGACCAGCCTATCGATAAGGCCCTTCTCCTGGCGGAAACTCTGGCCAACACGAGGGATGGAAGAATGGTAGGATTGTTCGCCGCGAGGGCGGGCAACGGCTTTCCCATGCCGCTGCTTAACGAGGCTGGCTATTCCTTTTTCAACAATCCCGGATCTTATTTCACCAGCTTCGCATCGTCCTCTGGTTCCAAGGGTCGTAACGACCGATATTCCGCCAATCTTTCGATCCGAAAAACTTTCCAGGCCGGCCCGCTTAAATATATCAGAGCTGGGGTATTCTTAGAGCACTCGCGATCCTCGAGCCTCTTGTCGATAAATGGCATAGAGTATGAATCCAACGGGTATAATTTGATTGACCTGGGCTTATCCTTCGCAAACGATAGCTTACAGCAGGTAGGAATTAGGAATTCATTTCGAGTGATTCCGACAAACCAAGTGATCAACCTTGCTAATAATATTTCATCGATCAATGTTGGCGGAAACCCTGCGTTCACCGCGTTCCCGCTAAATGCGGACCCGAGGAACGAACAGGTGTTTACAAGAGAGCGAGAAATCGCTTCATTTATTGAAGCCAAAGCAGAGTTCGGAAAGATCGAAATTGTCGGCGGTGTCCGACGTGAGGATACAAACGTCCGTGCGGTGAATCTACAAGGTGCTAGGTTCATCGATGAGAACGGTGTGCCGGACTTGGAATTTGCGCAGAACAATACAAGACTATACGACGACAAGGCGAGAATTGTCGATTGGCTTCCTCGCGGCGTCATAAATTATCGCCCCGATGACAACTCTATAGTCCGGTTCGGGTATTACATGACGGTCGCCCGACCTCAGATTACCCAACTTAATAGCCTACAGACAGTAATTCTGGCTCTAAGACCAATTTACGGACCGAATGGAAACCAACCAATATTGGTAGTTACCGAAGGAAATCCGGGGCTAAAGCCAGCATACACGCATAGTTTCGACCTATCGATCGAACGCTATGCCGAGTCGATAGGGGTGCTGAAAGCGAGTGTTTTCTACAAGTCTACGAAAAACCTGATCCAGGACAACACAACTTCCGGTTTCGACATTCTTGATGGTGTTGTTCTTCCCGACGACGAGCGCTTCCAAGCTGAGAATCTGCCGCCGAACCTATTCGTTCAAGGCACGAGGGCCATCAATAGCCCCTACAATGCCAAACTCTGGGGTTTCGAGCTCTCGGCAGAGCGACAATTTTCCTTCTTACCCGGCGCACTAGCGGGTCTCGGGATCTACGCAAATTACACATACACCGACAGCTCAAAGGTGGAGCTTGTTCCTTATTCCGGCAGCCCCACAGGGGTCGCCGAAATCCGAGGAGCGCCATATTTGAATCAAGCGAAACATTCAGGAACTGTCTCACTAAACTATACAAAATATGGTATCGATTCATCGCTATCTTATACCCGGCAATCTGCCTATCTTACGTCGTTCAGGGCCAATGGGCTCTCGGCTTATACAAGTCCAATTGACAGTCTTGACTTCAGAATTAGCTACAATTTTGAGTTGTCTCAAAGAAAGTTTAGCGCATATCTTATTGGCGCTGACTTGCTGAAAAACGTAGGTGATGCTGATAACCGGTCTTCAATCGGAGGATACAACTTCTCTGCCAATTATGTTGGCGGGAGAGTATTTCGTATTGGTGTAACGGCACAATTCTAATCTTTTTACAGGGGAATCCGCGGTGTCCCGTCAGTTTGGCGGGGCACCGTTTCAGCTTAGGAACTCGCAAGATGTTAGCCGTCCGAGGCGTCAGTCACAAATATGGGCCCAACTGGGCACTGCAAGATATTTCCTTTGAGCGTCAAAAGCCTGGCATCGTCGGGTTGCTTGGAGCGAATGGAGCAGGAAAGTCCACGCTCATGAACATCATGTGCGGGACGCTCTCCCCGACGTCAGGTGAAATCTGGATCGGTGGTAGCGAGGTCCGAGCCAACCCTCTCCAAGCTAAAAGCGCGCTTGGATTTCTTCCGCAGGCTGCGCCGCTCCAAGGCGATTTGACAGTACGGGAGTTCCTCCGGCACGCCGGACTACTTCGCGGGATCAGTCCCATTGCCGTCAATAGCGCAATCCGAGCGGTCGTTGAGCGCTGCAGGCTAGGTCAGTATGAGAACAGTCTTATTTCTAGTCTGTCCGGAGGTTATCGGCAGAGAGTGGGCATTGCGCAGGCGATTATTCACAAGCCAAGCGTTGTAGTCATGGATGAACCTACAAATGGTTTGGACCCGAATCAAATCATCTCCGTACGACATCTTATCAGGGAAATAGCGAATGAACGGATCGTTGTTATCTCGACTCATGCAATGTCTGAAGTCGATATACTTTGCGAAGAAATTCTCATGATCGCTGCAGGACGAAATGTTTTCTCCGGGCATATATCGAAATTTCGTGAACTCATCAAACCACGAGGATATCAGGTCCGATTTGGTTCCCAAGTTAGCCATTTGGAACTTACAAAGTTCGACGGTGTCGTAAGAGCGAGTGCACTGGAGAACGGATCATTCTCTTTGTCCGTCACCGAAGAATTATTCGACCTGAATCGCTTCCAAGGGCACTGCCTTAGCAATTCATGGAACCTGCTGGAATTTTCGCCTAATTCCTCGTCGATTGAAGAGGTGTTTTCCGATCTTTCCGGGGAGAGCGTACAATGACACGCAAAATATATCGTAAAGCTATGGCGTGGATGTTGCCGACTAAATCAATTCTTCTCACGGAAGTGAAATTATTGTTTTTTTCGCCGATAGCGTGGTCGTTGATTTTCGTTTTCACTCTCACGGCGTATCTTGGATATTCAGATAGGCTTCAAACTATAGTTAATATTCAGGAAACTGGCTATAACGAGTCGGATCAGATAACTAAGTTGATATTCTGGAATCCGGCAAATGGTCTAATTGGATATATAATTTCGTACCTTATGTATTTTGTCCCATTAATTACAATGGGTCTTATCAGCAGAGAGGTCGAGTCGGGGTCTATAAAGCTGCTACAGTCCTCTCCGATTTCACCTTCTTCTGTCGTAATAGGAAAGTACACGGCAATAGTCTTGTACGGAATTGTTCTATGTGCCATCGTCGTAAGTACAGCATTTGTTACAAATGTGTTGGCTAGAAAGATTGATAATTGGGTCATCGTGTCCGGAACTCTCGGAGTATTTCTTGTGTTTTGCTCTTATGCGGCAGTGGGCATGTTCGCTTCTTCGTGTACGAGGCACCAAATTGTAGCAGCCATTGGCACGTTGGCTTTGCTGGGTTTGATTGAGAACGCTTATAGGCTCGGGCAGAGGATTCCTATATTTGGGGATATCTCGTTTTGGTTTGCGCCGAGCATGAGGGTTTTCAATCTTCGCTCTGGCCTGATCACATTGAGTGACCTGTCCTATTATATCACCGTCATTGGCATATTCCTTTGGCTTTCGACGCAACGCGTAGGTTCGATGTCCACATCACGTCGGCCACGACTTACGGCGCTTTTAGCGGTTCCAGCGGCATTGGCGTGTGTGGCCGTGATCCTCTCGAGCCCTCAATTCGACAGATATTATGATGTGACACGAACGCAGGAAAATGTGCTTTCTCGGGGCGCGCGAAAGGTTTTGCTCCCTATGGAAATGCCTTGGGTCATCACGGCTTACGTGAACGTTCTCGATCCGCGAGCGCCGATATTTATGCCGGAGAACATCAGGGGTGTTAAGCGCAAGTTTGAAGAGTTTCGGCGGGAGCGTCCTAACGTCGATTTTCAGGTCAAATACTATGTTGGGAAAAGTATAAATCCTGGCCTTTATACAAATAATCCCGGCAAGAATGATCAAGAACTTGCATCAGAAATAGCTCGGCAGAATGATCTTGATGAATCGGAATTCGTCCCTCGGTCGGTTGTTGACAGGCTCATTGGAGAAACTGCTCAGCCGTACGACAACTTTTATGTCATAAGCGGAAACGGAAAATCCGCGATACTCAGGAACTTTTATACTGACGGAAATTACTTTCCCATCGAGATCGAGATCGCCGCTACCATGCGCCGGCTGTCTAATGGGGCTGTTAGTTTCGCATATGACTCTGGCCAGGGCGCGCGGAGCCCTTTGAAGGCAGGGGACGGTCAACATTTTGCATACACGTCGATGACTTCTTACCGAGGCGCGCTAATCAATCACGGCATTGATTCGTCAATAATCCCAGTCAATGGGAACGTGCCTTTGAATGCTGATGTTGTGGTCATAACAGGTGATCTGACGGAGCAAGCGCAAACAGCGACCTCAATCGAGAACTACCTGAAGAACGGTGGTAATGCGATTATTGCCGCCGAGGCCAGCACTCTGCCGGCGATCTCTCATACCCTGTCTGGCGCTGGCATCACGTTGGAGGGATCAGTAGCTTCATCTGGCGTAGGTCCGACCAGAATCGGCCTAGCTAAGTCGCAAGAACGGCCGGACTTGGTCTTTCCAAGCTGGGTGGTCAGCCCGCTCCTACTAATGAATAACCCTGTCGACGTCTGCGTTAGCGCGGCAGGCTTTTCGATCGAAAATCTGTTCGTCCGTGAAACGCAGTATCCGACGGCCGTCGATTGCTTGGGTGAGAGCGGTGTTGTGGGGCAGTTGCTTACAAGGAAATTGGTCGGGCGGCGCGAGCAGCGCATTTTGGTTCTTGGAGACGCTGACTTTTTTGCTGATTATGAGATATTGCGCCAAGAACCGCAGACTAGAAACACAGCTATGATTGAGAACCTTACACGCTGGGTAACTAATGGTGACGTTCCTATCGATGTTTCGAGATTACGGGCAACGGACCGTGCAATGAACATTGATAGGATTACGCTTAGAAAGTTGAATCTCATCTTCTTAGTATTCATACCTGCTTTTACAGCGATGTTTGGAGGCTGGCTCGTTTTGAGGCGTAGGCGACGAGGAAAGGTGGCTGAGGCGTAATTTTGATCGGTTGAACACAGGATAGTATGGGCGCGTTCCGCAAGCAGAAGGCGCCCATACTATATTGAAAATGAAGGGGGCGACGGGATGAGGGTGGATAGGATGGTCTATCCTTCTCAGCGCCCACGAGGCGATCGCCGCATTGGTGTTCCGTTCCGTGGCGTGAAGACGGCGCGTTCTTCTACCCCCATGCCGCGACCGAATCTGCATGAGCGGACGAACAATCGCCGAAAAATCCGGCGATCGTTCGTCGAGGCTGATCGACTGCTCGTCGACTGCTCGTCGAGACAGTGAGATTTTCTGTCCTGATTTGATGCCTGCGCGCGTCAGTGCCTTCGAAGGTTTATCGAGAAGGGACTCTCATGAAACTCGTCAAATTGTTTGCCGCCGCGCTTTTGGCCTCGGCGGCGTTCGTTGCAGCACCCGTCGTTGCCGCGCCGGCGGCGGCCTCGTTCGCGGCCGATCCGTTGGCGGGGATCCATATCGACGTTCCGGCAAAGAAGTTCGTGCTGAAGAACGGGCTGACGCTGATCGTACATGAGGATAAATCGGCGCCTCTCGTCGCAGTGAACATCTGGTATCATGTCGGGTCGAAGAATGAGCCGAAAGGCCGGTCGGGTTTCGCGCATCTGTTCGAGCATCTGATGTTCAACGGCTCCGAGAATTACAACGACGACTTCTTCAAGGCGACGGAGAAGCTTGGGGCATCCGATCAGAACGGCACGACGAGCGTCGATCGCACCAATTATTTCCAGACGGTGCCGAAGGCGGCGCTCGACTCGATCCTTTGGCTTGAATCCGATCGCATGGGACATCTGCTTGGCGCGATCGACCAGGCGAAGCTCGATGAGCAGCGCGCGGTGGTGAAGAATGAGAAGCGCCAGGGGCAGAATAATCCCTACTCGGCGGCGCAGGATCTCGTCATCGCTGCGACCTCGACACCGGGACATCCCTATGATCATTCGACGATCGGGTCGATGGACGATCTCGACGCAGCGTCCCTGGACGATGTGAAGCAGTGGTTCCGCGAATATTATGGCCCTTCGAATGCGGTGCTCGTGCTCGCGGGCGATATTACTGCGGACGAGGCGCTCGCCAAGGTCGAGAAATTTTTCGGGGACATCACGCCGGGCTCGCCGGTATCGCAGCCGAAGAGTTGGGTGATAAAGAAGACCGGCACGATCCGGGAAACCTCATACGTCCGCGCGGCGCTGCCTGTCTTTATTCGAACCTGGAATATTTCGGACTATGCCTCGGCGGACACCGACTATCTCCAGTTGCTTGCTCAGACACTCTCGGGCAGCCGCACCTCGCCGCTGGTAAAGCGCCTCGTGATCGACGAGCAGATCGCGACCTCGGCCGAGGCCTCGGTAGACAACCGCGAGATCGGGGGGCAGTTCTCGATCGAGGTTGCCGCGAAGCCGGGCGTCGATCTTACGGTCGTCGAGAAAATCGTCGACGAGGAACTGAGAAAAGTCATCACCTCGGGGCCGAGTGCGGCCGAGATGAAGAAGGCGCGCACACAGAGCGTCGCCGGTTTTGTTCGCAGTCTCGAAGCGATCGGCGGCTTTTCGGGGAAGACCAATCTACTGGCCGAGAGCGAAGTATTTCTGGGCTCGCCCGATGCCTGGAAAGTCGGCTGGGCGCGCTACCGCGCCGCAACGCCCGCCGATCTGCAGGGCGCGGCGAAGCGCTGGTTGACCGACGGCGATTATATCTTGCACATGGTGCCGTTCGGACAACTTTCAGCCTCCGGTGAGGGCGCCGATCGGTCGAAGATGCCCGAGCCAGGTGCCGCGGTGCCGGCGGTGTTCCCGACGCTCGAACGGGGTGAACTCGCCAACGGGCTGAAGATCATCGTCGCGCGGCGGACTGGCGTTCCCGTCGTCAACATGTCGATGCTGGTGAATACCGGTGTTGCTGCCGATTGGGCGCGCGAGACGCGCGGCACCGGCGGCTTCGCGGCGGGACTTATGGACGAAGGCACCAAGACCCGCACAGGGGACCAGCTCTCGGACCAGCTCGGCGCGATCGGCGCGAGCGTGTCGTCGGGCGGCGGCGGCGAAAGCTCGGTGGTGTCGCTGTCGGCGGTGAAGCCGACGCTGCGCGAGGCGCTCGTTATCTATGCCGATGTCGTACTCAACCCGGCCTATCGCGTCGCCGACGTCGAGCGTGCGAAGGCGAACGCGCTCGCCGGCCTCGCGGCGGCGAAGCAGGATGGCGCCAAGGCGGCGGCGCAGTTGTCGGGGTCTCTGCTTTACGGCGCGGATTCGCCCTATGGCGGGCTTCAGAGTGAAGCCGATATTGCGGCCATCGATCCCGCCAAGCTGTCTGCATTTCATGATCGCTGGTTCAAGCCCAACAATGCGACGCTCGTCGTCTCGGGTGACACTAGCCTCGCCGAGATTAGGTCGCTCCTCGAAGCGTCGTTCGGCAAATGGGCGCGCGGTGCGGTGCCCGAGCGGATCGTGCCGTTGACGCAGAATGCGGCGAAGCCCCTCATCTATCTCGTCGACAAGCCGGGCGCGCCGCAGTCGGCGATCTCGGCGAGCGTGATCGCGCCTCGGCGTGTGGAGGGCGACAATGCCGCGCGTGCGGCATTCGTGACCGCGATCGGCGGCAGCTTCACCTCGCGCATCAACATGAAGCTGCGTGAGGAGAAGGGCTGGGCCTATGGCGCGAGCGCGGGCGTATCGGGCGGGCGCGGCAGCCGCATCTACTCGGCGAAGGCGTCGGTGCAGGCCGACAAGACTGCGGAATCGATGACCGAGATCGCGGCTTTGCTGAAAGGCGCGGTCGGAGAGAAGAAGTTGACGGCCTCCGAGCTTGCCGACGCCAAGGGCAATCTGACTCTCGGCCTCTCGTCCGACTGGTCGAAATCGAGCGGGGTCGCGGGCGCGGTGATCGACCAGATCAGCTACGATCTGCCCGAGGATTATTATGCGACCTATCCGCAGGCGATATCGGCTGTGACGCTCGATGCCGCGAGTGCCGCGGGCGGCGAGCTGCTTTCGGGTAAGGCGCTCACCTGGATCGTTGCGGGCGACCTCTCGAAGATCGAGGCGGGGATCCGCGCGCTGAAGCTCGGCGAAGTGCGCGTGATCGATGCCGACGGAAACGTGCTGCGCTGATCTACAGCGTCGGTGCAGTGCGAGCCGCCGCCATGTCTCCCCGGCCTGGCGGCGGCTTTACGTTCAAGATGTTTTCGCGGTGAGGTTGGGCGCCAAACTATTTTCGCTTCGCGTTCCCGAATTGGCGATCGTCTGCGTCTTATAGGTGGGTGCGGTAACGCGCGCCTGCATCTGGAGACGGACGCTTGCGCGTCCGCGCCAACCTCGCGTTGTTTCGCAAAGGTGGTGGCTCTCTTCTCGGAGAGAGCGATGCGGCCGGTCGGCAACCGCTTTGTTGGTTCATGCCTGTCGCTGTCTTCGATGCTCCTGCAACCGGAGACGCGCCTTGGCCTTGAACAATGAGATACCGACCTTCAACGACATCGAGGCCGCCGCCTTGCGGATGGCGGGGCAGCTCGTCGCGACGCCCTGTCTGCCGAGCCATACGCTGTCGCGTATCTGCGGCTGCTCGATCTACCTGAAGTTCGAGAACCATCAGTTCACGGCGAGTTTCAAGGAGCGGGGGGCCTTGAACAAGCTGTTGGGCTTGTTGCCGCGCGAGCGGGTGGCGGGTGTGGTGGCGATGTCGGCGGGCAATCATGCGCAGGGCGTCGCCTATCATTCGGCGCGGCTCGGTATCCGGTCGATGATCGTCATGCCGGTGGGGACGCCGCTCACGAAGATCGCGCGGACGACCAACCATGGCGCGCGGGTCGTCGTGACGGGTGCGAATTTGGTGGAGGCCTATGCGGTCGCCGAAAATCATTCGCAGAATTTCGGCTACACGATGATCCATCCCTATGACGATGGCGAGGTGATCGCGGGGCAGGGGACGCTCGGGCTCGAGATCATGCGCGCGGTCGAGGGGCTCGACGCGATCGTCGTGCCGGTCGGCGGCGGCGGGCTTGTCTCAGGGATTGCGATCGCGGCGAAGGCCATCAATCCGCGCATCAAGATCATCGGGGTCCAGTCGGCGGTCTATCCGTCGATGGCGCGCGCGATGGCGGGCGAGGAGGGCGTGCTGCCCGACGGCGTGACGATCGCCGAAGGGATTGCGGTGAAGGTGGCTGGCAACCTCACACGGCGGATCGTCGCCGATGTCGTCGACGAAATCATCGTGGTCGACGAGGCATCGATCGAGCGTGCGATCGCCTTGCTCCAGTCGGTCGAGAAGACAGTGTGCGAGGGAGCAGGTGCGGCAGGGCTCGCCGCGGTGCTGCAGTTCCGCGAGCGGTTCGCCGGCATGCGGGTCGCGGTGCCGCTCACCGGCGGCAATATCGATGCGCGTATATTCGCCAATGTCATCATGCGCGATCTCATCCGTTCAGGGTCGCTGATGCGGATTGACGTGCCGATCTCGGATCAGCCGGGGGCGCTCGCGACCTTGGCGACGGCCTTGGCCGAGGAGGGTGCCAATATCGTCGACGTCGCGCATGAACGGATGAGCCTGGCGCTCAACCCGAAGCGGGCGGCGCTCGATCTGGTGGTCGAGCTCAAGGACGCCGCGCATGGCGAGAAGGTGTTGTCGGCGCTTCGCGAGCGCGGATTCGATGCCGAGGCGCGTACGATCGGCTGACGACAGGTCAGACCTTCGCGACGACGACACTCTGTGATTCCTGATCGGCCGGCAGAAGGAATCTCGCTAACCGCACGTTCGAGAGGCGGCGCAGATCCTGCAGAATGATTAGTGCGGGGCGTTGCGGGAGTGCGCTCAGTTCCATTTCGATGATTTGGACCCGGGAGTCGCGGCGAGATGCAATTGTATAGGGGAGGGCACCATGCTCGCGGACGACCTCGAGGACACGTGCCAGAATAAGGGGGCACCGCTCGGTTTCGACTATGAGCTGCGCCATATTGGCGCGGTCGATCTTCGGAAGGTCGGGTGGTTCGGGAAACGATATCGATGGGCGATAGGCTTGGTCGATCATGGGTCCCCCAACTCCGATGCCGGGACGACAAATCAGGCGTGCGCCCCTCGACTATAAGACGCAGCAAGTTGGAATGTCGGGAGTGCTCAGTCCAAATTTGCGCCGCAGTTGGTCGTGGGCACAGTTTGGGCATCATCGACAGGCTTGGGACTCGAACCATTCCATCCGAATAAAATTCTGGGCACTATCCGGGTCATCTATGGGAAGAGGAGAGAAAAAGTAGATTTAAATCAACAGTATATGGCAAAAATTCGATTACTCTTCTGGCACCATTCACCCTTCGGGGAAAATTACGAGAATCCGGCGAATATTTGCCCCGGCGCCGACGATAGCGCGAGCCACGGCTCGCCAGAGTTTCGCTTCGCGTCCGTCTTTACATTTTCGGGGGGAGTGGTGCCGCTTCAGGACTCGAACCTGTGACCCCATCATTACGAATGATGTGCTCTACCAACTGAGCTAAAGCGGCAACGAGGGGCGCCACTAGCAGCGGCTCGGGATGAAGACAAGCGTCCTTGCGCAAGATTTGGGCGATCACTTTGGCGTTCGCGGGTGAGGGGCGACGGGTGGGGCGATGCGCCGGGTCAATCCTAGCCGAGCGGCAGTTCGGTCGTCGCCTTGATTTCGGACAGCGCTACCGTCGAGTTGATTTCCTGCACCCCCGGCAATTTGCTCAGCTGGTCGAAGAAGAAGCCTTCATAGGCGTCGATGTCGCGCGCGACTATGCGCAGCATGAAATCGGTCGTGCCCATGAGCACATAGGCGTCGAGTACTTCGGGAAAGCCGCGGATCGCCGCGCTGAACTCGTCAAGGTTGGCGCGGCCGTGGGCGTTGAGCTTCACCTGCGCGAAGACATGCGCGTTGAGCCCGACCTTGCGCCTATCGACGATCGCGACGCGCTTTTTGATGAAGCCGTCGCGTTCGAGGCGGTCGATGCGGCGCCAGCAGGGCGAGACCGACAGGCCGACGCGCTCGGCGATTTCGGCCGTCGTTTGATTCGCGTCGCGCTGCAATTCGCGGAGAATTTTTATCTCGAATGGGTCCAGATCGGTCATTTCAACCCGATACAAGAATCATGACGATCAGAAAATCCGAAAAATCGGGCTGCAGAGCCGATAATCGATCAAGTTTGCCCGGCGGGAAAATGCGACAAGCTCCCCTCAATCCAAGGAGCTTATGTCATGGTCGTCCGTCTTGCCCGCCTGGCCCCGCCGCTCGAATGCGTGCGGCTTTACGATCTCGAAGCGGGGCTCGACGGGTTTATCGCGATTCACTCGACTGCGCTCGGGCCGGGCGCCGGGGGGTGCCGGCTGTGGTCCTATCCCGACGCGAGCCACGCGCTCGCCGATGCCGTGCGGCTGGCCGAGGGGATGAGTTACAAGAATGCGCTCGCCGGCCTGCCGCTCGGCGGAGCGAAGGCGGTGCTGCGCCGGCCTGAGGGCGAATGGGACCGCGTCGCCTTGTTTCGCGCTTTCGGACGCGCCGTGGAAGCGCTCGGCGGCCTCTATGTCACCGCCGAAGACGTCGGTACGTCGGTCGAGGATATGCAGGAGGTCGCCACGGTCTCGCGCCATGTCGCGGGCCTGCCGTCGGTCGCGGGGCGCGCGGGCGGCGATCCGTCGCCATGGACCGCCAAGGGCGTCTTCGAATCGATGCAGGTCGCGGCCGAGTTCGCGCTGGGCCGCGGGCTGAGCGGGCTGACCGTTGCCGTGCAGGGCACCGGCAATGTCGGCGCGGACCTGTGCCGCCGCCTCGCCGACGCCGGCGCGCGGCTCGTGATTGCCGACGTCAACCCGGTGCGTCGTGACCGGCTCGCGGCGGTGCATGGCGCCGAGATCGTCGATGTGTCGAAGATCACATCGGTCGAGGCTGACATCTTTGCGCCGTGCGCGCTCGGCGGCGCGCTCGACCGCGATACGGCCCTGAAACTGAAGGCGAAGCTCGTCTGCGGCGCCGCCAACAACCAGCTCGCGACACCCGATGTCGCGGGGCTGCTGCTCGATCGCGGGATCGCCTATGCGCCCGACTATGTCGTCAACGCGGGCGGCATCATCAACGTGTCGGCCGAATATCTGGGCGAGGATGAAAGCGACGTCGAACTGCGCGTTGGCCAGATTGCGCCGCGGGTCGGCGATCTGCTCGAGCGTGCGGCGCGCGAAGGACGCTCGCCCGCAATCGTCGCTGACGAAATGGCCGAGGAGGTCATCGCCGGCGCGCAGCGCGAGGCGGCGTGATGCACCGTTTTCGCATCGATGCGATCCTCGATCCGCAATCCTTGCCGCGCGTCGCCAATTTCTTCGCGCAGCGTGCGATCGTGCCGAGCGCGATGGCGATGCGGGCTTTGCCGACGCATATGCGCATCGAGGTCACCGTCGCCGGGCTGGCGGCGGGGCAGGCCGCGATCATCGCCGCGAAACTTGGCGAGGTGGTTGCGGTTCTGCGATCCGAACTCGATGAAATCGAAACGGCGGTTGCCACCGATCGGGTGAAACCGGCGCTGACCATGGTAGGCTGAGCTTCAACTTTTCTTTCGCATTGGCGAGGGAGCCGCGGCTTGCCTCGCTCAGCCGCGCGTGCAAGGGCCGCACCGACGAGCAGCGGGAGACGAATGCGATGCGGTTCGACGTGGTGATTGTGGGTGCGGGGCATGGCGGCGCGCAGGTCGCGGTGATGCTGCGCACGCAAAAATTCTCGGGGTCGATCGCGATCATCGGCGAAGAGCCCGAGCTGCCCTATGAACGCCCGCCGCTGTCGAAGGAATATTTTGCGGGCGAAAAGGAATTCGAACGCATCCAACTGCGTCCGGCCAAATATTGGGACGAGCGCGACGTGACGATGCTGCTCGGCAAGCGCGTCGTATCGGTGGATGCCGTCGGTCACACGGTCACCACCGACAGCGGCGAGACGATCGGTTACGGCAAGCTCGTCTGGGCGACTGGCGGACATCCACGCATGCTGCCGATCCCCGGGGGCGACCTGCCCGGCGTTCAGGGGGTGCGCACCCGCGCCGACGCCGACGCGATGAAGGCTGCGTCGGAGACCGCGGAAAAGATCGTCGTGATCGGCGGCGGCTATATCGGGCTCGAGGCGGCGGCGGTGCTGACCAAGGCGGGCAAGAAGGTGGTGCTGCTCGAAGCGCTCGACCGTGTGCTCGCGCGCGTTGCGGGGGTCGAGCTCTCGCGCTTCTACGAGAAGGAACATCGCGAGCATGGCGTCGACCTGCGCCTCGGCGTCTGCGTCGAGGCGATCGAGGGCGACACCCATGTTACCGGCGTGCGCCTGTCCGATGGCGCGGTCATTCCCGCCGATCTCGTCATCGTCGGCATCGGCATCGTTCCGGCGGTCGAGCCGCTGATCGCGGCGGGCGCGGACTGCGCCAACGGGGTGCGCGTCGATCCGCTCTGCAAGACGAGCCTGCCCGACATCTATGCGATCGGCGACTGCGCCGCGCATGCGAACGACTTCGCCGAAGGCGCGGAGATCCGGCTTGAGTCCGTGCAGAACGCCAATGATCAGGCGAATGTCGTCGCCAAGGGCATCGTCGGCGACGAAGCGCCCTATCATGCGATCCCCTGGTTCTGGTCGAACCAATATGACCTCAAGCTTCAGACCGCCGGCCTCTCGACCGGTCACGATCAGGCGGTGCTGCGCGGCGATCCCGCAAATCGCAGCTTCTCGGTCGTTTATTTGAAAGCCGGCAAGGTCATCGCGCTCGACTGCGTCAATGCGACCAAGGATTATGTCCAGGGCCGCATGATCGTCACCGCGGGGCTTCGCGCGACGGCCGAGCAGCTCGCCGACACCGAAACCCCGCTGAAGGCGCTGCTCCCCGCCTGAACTCCTACCAGCTTATCGTCACGCCGACCGTGCCGCCATAGCGCCGGCTGCGCGGCCCGTCGGCGTCGAAGCCATAGTCGCCCTTCACATGCACGGCGACGCTTCTCCCCAGCCGTGCGATCAGGCCGGCGCCGACCTCGGCCTCGGTGCGGCCGAGGTCGGTGCGGATCGGGTCGGTGCCGAAACGCGTCGTCTGGTCGCCCGAAAAACCGTGCCACAGGCTGGCATGGAGATAGGGCTGAAAACCGTCATAGTCGCCCTGCAAGCGCAGGCCGGCGCGACCGGTCAGCGAATCGCCCTTGGCGAAGTCGATCGTCGAAAAGCTGTCGGCGCGGTCGTCGAGCTTCACTTGCTGCCACAAGAGCTGCGCCTGCGGCTCAAGCGTCCAGTTGGCCGAGAGCGCGAGCGGATAGCCCGCCTCGAGCGAGGCGGTCCATCCCTTGCCGTCGACGTCGATCGCTTCGCCCGAACTGGCCGCGCTTTGGCCGTCGAACCAGCTGTGCATGACGACGGCGTCGACATACCAGCCGCTTGTCCCCACGAGCGTCGCATAGCCGGCGAGGCTCGTCGCCTTGACGTCGATCTGGCCGACGGTCAGGTCGTTCCAGCCGAGTGCGCCGCCGCGGACCGTGCCGTCGGTTGATGAGCGCCCGACGAAGGCGCCGAGGCGGATATTCGTGCCGCCCTCCTCACCAAAACCAGCGAAATCCTGACCGATCTGGAAGCCCGACAGGTCGCCGTCGAGCGAGGGGGCGACATCGCCGTCCCATTTGATCTCGCTATTTTCTGCAAAGACGCGGCCCCAGGTTGCTGGGAGCGCGCCGCCGCCGCGCAGTAGCGCCTGCTCGCCGCGCCGTTCGTGGAAGGTCCCGAGCGTCGCGCTCGCGAGGTGATGCGCGACCGGCACCGACGCGACGAACGCCGCGACTTCGGGGCGATAGAGCGGCACGACCTCGGCGACCACCGGCGTTGCACCGGGCGTCGGCGGTTCGACCGCGATCTCGGGATCGGGTGAGGGGAGGGGCGCGGGCTCCGCCGGCGGTTCGGGCGTCGGCGGCGGCGCTTCGGGTTCGGGTGCCGGCGGTGGTTCGGGCGTCGGCGCCGGGGGCGGATCGGTCTCGGTCACCGGCGGCGCGGGATCGACCGGATCGGGATTGTCCGGCGTCGGCTCGGGCGGCGGCGGGGGCGGCTCGGGCGCCGGGGGAGGGGGCGGTGCCGGAGGCTCGGGGGGCAGCGGCGCGGGCTCGGGCGTCGGCGCCGGCGGCGTCAGCACCGGCGGCGCAGGGGCGGGCGTGGGCGGCGGCGGGGTTTCGGGTTCCGGCGCCGGCTCGGGCGCGGGCGGCAGCGTCGAGCGGAGATACCAATTCTCGCCCGTGCCGGCGGTCGTGCCGCCGCGGAACAGGAAATATTCATAGGCGCCGACGGCGACGCGATGATTGAGCGCGAATGCGCCGCTCGCAGTCGTCGCGCCACCCACCGCCTCGACGACAAGGATGCCGTTCTGCTGCGTAAGGGCGCCGGTGCCGCCCGCGTTGAGCACGGTGACGCCGGTCGTGCCGGAGGCGTTGCCACCGTCTATCACCAGCTTGTCGGAGAGCGAGGCGTCGTCGCCGAGCACGGTGTCGATCAGCAACAGTCCATCGTTGCCGACATAGTCGCCGCCGACGGTAAAGCTGTCGCCCGGCGCATTGCCGCCGTTGGTCAGATCGATGCGTCCGGCATTGATCAGCGTGGCGCGTTCACCCGCCGTGAAGGCGACGATCCCGCCCTGCTGGCCGCCGCCGAAGATCGTGCTCGACGCGTCGAGTCGAAGCGCCCGGTGCCCGTCCCGGCGTCGCCGAGCGTCAGGAAGCCGTCGAAGGTCAGTTCGCTGTCGTTCGTCGCCTGGATATTTTCCCAGCCCTCGAAGCGCGCGACGCCGCCTGTCGTGACATTGTCGAAGATCAGCGCATCGGTGCCCGCGCCGCCGGTGATCCGCGGCGACCCGCCGAGGTTCGCATTGGTCAGATTGGCAAGCCGCGCGCTGTCGTCGTCGCCGCCCAGATCGATCGTGCCATGCACGATCCCTCCGCCGTTCCAGACGAAGCTGTCTGTGCCGACGCTGAGCAGTACGTCGCCGCCGACCGAGCCGCCGGTGATCGTCACGCTGTCGGTGCCCCCCGACACGCTGATATTGCCGCCGATCGTCCCGCCCGAGAGGATGATCGTGTCGTTGCCGAAGCCGGCAACGAGATTGCGGTCGATGACGCCGCCCGACATGTCGAAGAGATTGTCGGCAAGCTTCATATTGACGCGCCCGATGCGCCCGCCGGTCATCCGTGCGGTGTCGCCGTCGTCGAAAGCATCGACGATGCGGCCGCCGGTCATCAGGAATGTGTCCATCGAACCGCCCTGGTTGAGCCGGTCCAACTCGCCGCCCGTCATGACGAAGTCGTCGATGCCTTCGCCCTGCTGCACCTGGCCTGTGACCGTCCCGGCGCTGATCGCGAAGCTGTCGTCGCCATTGCCCTGGTCGACCGCACCCTCGATCCGGCCGGAATCGACAACGACGATGTCGGCGCCGCTGCCGAAGCGGACGTCGCCGGCGATGGTGCCGGTGCCGCCGGCGGGCAGGGTGAGCCGGTTGTTTCCGTCCGGATCGTCGAGGCCGCCCGGGGAGGTGCCGTCGTCACAGATATAGGCGTCGTCACCGACGGTGGGCGTGAAGACGCATTGCGCAAGGACGGGGGAGGCCTGTCCCAGCGCGACGATTGCGACGGAAGACAATAATATCGGCCGAACGGCAAGTTTAGGGGACATAGGACATCGCTCCCTTGTCGGGTCGGTGCGCCCCCCTGTTTGTCGAGGCTTATTAACCGAATGTTGCCAAACTGTTAAGCCTCAATCGACGGCGCCGGCTGGTCGCCCAGCGCGCGTTTCAGCGTCGCCTTGATATTGCGGAGCAGGCGCCTGAGCGCGATGATCACGACGACCGCGGCGACCGCGAGCAGGACCGCGATGACGATCGCCAGCGGCGGAAAGGCGATGGCGAGCGCGAGCAGCCCGCCCGTCGCGACATCCTCGCCGGTCGAGACCGCGGCGTTGCTGAAGGGTTCGGGGCTGACATTGACGACCGCGCGCGTCGTCGCCTTCGCCCCGTGGCTGAGCAGCGCGCCGCCGCCGCCGAGCAGGAAGGCGATGACCTGCCACGCGGGGTCGGAGGAATCGACGAGCGCGAGCGCGAGGAGGGCGCCGCCCAAGGGCCGGACGATGCTGTGCACCGTGTCCCAGATCGAATCGACCCACGCGATCTTGTCGGCAAGGAACTCGGCAAGCGTGCCGACCGCCGCGACGCCCAGCACCCACGGATTGGCGAGGACCTGCAACGCCGCGAGATGTTCGGGAAGCGGCAGCCAGCCGAAACGCATCGCGACGCCGGTCGCCAATATGGTGAGGTAGAGCCGCCAGCCGGCGAGGAGGCTGAGGCTGCCGGCGACGCCCAAAATCTCGACGATTCCCAATGTCCTGCTCCCCGTCCCGGATCTCGCGATCACGCGTCATCTTGCACCCGTCCGCATGCGCCCGCAATGCCGGGATGAAATGCCGAGATGACAGGGGCGCGCGGCGCCGTTATCGCTCGGACCATGACCGACGCAACTTCGCCGACCGCACCGCCTGAAGTCTTGCCCGATGGCGCCATTCCCGCGGCGACGCTGGTCATCATGCGCCCCTCGGACAGCGGCGGCCCAGACGAGATATTGATGGTCAAACGGTCGGCGAAGATGGCGTTCGCGGCGGGCGCCGTCGTGTTCCCGGGGGGACGCGTCGATCCCGACGATTATAGCGTCGCGCGCCTCTATGGCTTCGGGATCGACGAAGCCGACGGCGCGGCGCGCGTCGCGGCGCTGCGCGAGACGCTGGAGGAAACGGGGCTCGCGGTCGGCTGGCCGGGATTGGCGGAAGAGGAGGTGGGGGAAGTGCGGCGGGCCCTGCTTGGCGGGGCGCTGCTTTCCGACATATTGGCCGCGCGCGGCGATCGAATCGCGCTGGAATCTTTCGTTCCGTTCGCGCGTTGGTGCCCCAATTTCAAGGAAGCCCGAACTTTCGACACGCGATTCTATGCGGTCGCCGCGCCGCCGCACAGCCACGAATTGACGGTCGAAGAGGCCGAACACAGCCATATCTTCTGGGCGAGCGCCGAGGCGACGCTGGCGATGGCCGATCGCGGCGAGCTGTCGGTGATCTTCCCGACCCGGCGCAATCTGGAACGCCTCGCGCAAGCGGCTGATTTCACGGATTTCTCCGCCCATTCTCGGCAATTTCCGGTCGAGCTGGTCACGCCCTGGATCGAAGATCGCGACGGGCAGAGCCATCTGTGCATCCCCGCGCACCTCGGCTATCCCGTGACGAGCGAAGTCTTCGAGCGCTTGCGACGCGGATAAGCGCTATTCTATGCGACAAGTTTTTCCCTATTTATTATTTACTAACATTTGCCGGGCTAGGGCAAAACGTCGTTGCAATTGCTGAAGGCCGTGCCTAAGAAGGCGCTGCAGAAGCAGACCGGGGAGGTTCCTCCGGTGTGATTCGACAAGAGTAATCCAGTGGACGGAGAATAAGATGAACCTGCTTAAGAAGGCTGCGATCTCTCTCGCAGCGACCTCGATGCTCGCGGCTCCGGTCGCCGCATCGGCAGCCCCCGCGGCTCGCGCAGCTTCGGCTGTTGACGGCCAGAGCGAACTCGAAGGCAGCACGAGCTGGATCATCGCTGTCCTCGCTCTCGTTGCTGTCGTTGGCGGCATCATCATCGCGTCGGACAACGACGACGATGAACCGACCAGCCCGTAATATCGGCTGATCGATACCGATACCAAAAGGCTCCGAGCATTGCTCGGGGCCTTTTGCGCATTTGGCGACTATCCCATTGCCGTCCATAGTTTCGGAAACGGGCGGTGCGGATGCCAAAGGGATAATCGCCCAAAGGGATTATAACCCTGTGCATTTTTGGGCTCCACTTGGGGTTTCGAATATCGAGGATCGCCGGGTGAAGCCGCGCCGTCCTTCGATCAGAGGATGATGTTCCGCGCGGCGCGGGACCGATCCAGCGGGATCGCCTGACGGGCGCGCTCGACCGCCGCCGGATCGACGGGGGCCAGCGCCACCCTATAGCCCTTTCCGGCCATCGCCTCCTCGCCTTCCGCATCGGCAAGGATCGCTCCCCACGGATCGATCGCGAGGCTACGGCCATAGGTCTGCCGGCCATCGGCGTGCGTTCCTCCCTGCGCCGCCGCCAAAACATGGCATTGCGTTTCGATCGCCCGCGCGCGCATCAGCACATGCCAGTGCGCTTCGCCGGTCGATACGGTGAAAGCGGCGGGAATCGTGATGACCGCCGCGCCGCGATCGACCAGCGCTCGATAAAGTTCGGGAAACCGCAGATCGTAGCAGATGGTGAGGCCCATCCGGCCGAGCGGCGTTTCGACGACCATCAGCGCATCCCCGCCGGCATGGGCGGCCGATTCCCGCCAGTTTTCGCCCGACGGCAGCGTGACGTCGAACATGTGGACCTTGTCGTAGCGCGCGCGGATCTCACCGTCGGCCGCGATGACATGGCTGCGATTGACGCGCCGCTCGCCGTCGTCCGCGAGCAAGGGCATCGACCCAGAGTGCAGCCAGATGCCGTATTTTTGCGCCATCGCCTGCAGCGCCGAAGGCCAGGGGCTGTCGGCTTCGCGGGTGATGTGCTGTCCCGACCGGGCGCGGTCGCGGTCGAGCAGCAGCGCCATTTCGGGAAGAAACGCCATGGCCGCGCCCTGCGCCGCGGCCTCGGCCAGCGCGCGATCGATCGTCGCCAGATTCGCTTCGGGATCGATGCCGCTTGTCATCTGGATCAGCGCGGCGAGTGGAGCGGGCGGGGAAGCGTTCATGCTTTCTGGCTAAGCGCGTCCCGCGCCCGCCGCAAGCATGACAGTTCAGTGGCCAGCAAGGTTCGGAAGCGATAAGATGGGCCAATGTCCTACTCTCCCCCACGGCGATCCCATCGTTTCGCTCGTTCGCTTTTCCTGTCCGGTGCCGCCGCGCTGCTTCTGTCACCGCTTGCCGCCGGCGCGCAGGACAGCGTGTCGACCGTCACCGCGCAAAGCCAGGCGAAGAACGCCGACTGGCTCTATGCCGGCAGCGACATTCCGCGCGACACCGCGTGGCAGTTCGGCGTGCTTCCCAACGGTGTGCGCTATGCGGTGCGCAACAATGGGGTGCCGCCGGGACAAGTGTCGATCCGCGTCCGAATGGACGTCGGCTCGATGTTCGAAACCGAGGAAGAGCGCGGCTATGCGCATTTGCTCGAACATCTGACTTTCCGCGGATCGGAGCATATCCCTGACGGCGAGGCGAAGCGCATCTGGCAGCGGTTCGGTGTGACCTTCGGCAGCGATTCGAACGCGCAAACGACGCCGACGCAGACGGTCTATCAACTCGACCTGCCCAGCGTCACGCCGGCCAATCTCGACGAAGGCATGAAATTGCTGTCGGGCATGATCCGCGCCCCGCGCATCTCCGAACTTGCGGTCGCCGCCGAACGCGGCGTCGTGATGGCGGAGCTGCGCGAATCCAACGGTCCGCAAAAGCGGATCGCCGATGCGACCAACGCGCATCTTTTCGCGGGCCAGTTGCTCGGCGACCGCTCGCCGATCGGGACGACGGAGTCGCTTGGCAAGGCGAGCGCGACAACGGTCGGCGCCTTTCACGATCGATGGTATCGCCCCGACCGGGCGGTGGTCGTTATCTCGGGCGACGGCGATCCGGCCGAATTCGCCCAGCTGATCGCCAAATATTACGGCGATTGGCAGGCGGACGGCCCGAACCCCACAACGCCCGATTTCGGCAAGCCCGACCCGACAGAGCCCGCAGCGCTCGAGATCGTCGAGGCCAGCCAGCCGCTCGCGCTGACTCTCGCGATGGTGCGGCCGTGGAAGAAGCGTATCGATACGGTCGAAAACACGCGGCGGCTCTATCTCGAATATCTGGCCCAGGCCCTCGTCAACCGCCGCCTTGAAAACAGCGCGCGCGCCGGGGGCAGCTATCTCGTCGCGACGGTAGAGCAGCAATATGTCAGCCGCAGCGCCGACGTGACGATGGCGTCGATCGTTCCCCTAAATGACTGGAAGGCGGCGCTCGCCGATGTCCGCGGGGTGATCGCCGATGCCGTGAAAACACCGCCGTCGCAGGCCGACATCGACCGCGAAATGAACGAGATCGAGGCGTTTCTGCTGAAGGAGCTGGAGAACGCCCGCAACGAGCCGGGCGCGCGGCTCGCTGACGACATGGTGCGCGCGGTCGACATCGGTGAAACGGTGACGAGCCCGCAGGGGCAGGTCGACATGTTCAAGGCGATCCGTGCCTCGGCGACGCCGCAGGTGATGCTCGAGATCAGCAAGGCAATCTTCGCCGCGCCGGTCACGCGCGTCGTGCTGACGACGCCGACGACGGCGGGGGGCAATGCCGCGGTTCTCGCCGCGCTGAAGGCGCCGGTGACCGCGCGCGACGACCGGCTGGCAGCGGTCAAGGCCGATTTCAAGGAACTGCCCGCCTTCGGCACGCCGGGGACGATCACCTCGACCAACCCCATCCTCGGCCTGCGTGCCGAGCGGATCGAATTCGCCAACGGCGTGACCGCGCTGATTTCGAACAACAAGGTCGAACCGGGCAAGGTCCGCGTCAATGTGCGCTTCGGCACGGGCAACCGCAGCGTCTCCGCCGACGCGCCAAATCTTTTGTGGACCGGCGATTATGCGCTGGTCGCGAGCGGGATCGGGCCATGGGGCCAGAACGAGATCGACAAGCTGACCAACGGGCGCCAGATTCAGATGAATTTCGCGATCGACGACGATGCATTCGAGTTATCGGCCGAAAGCCGGCCTGCCGACCTCGCCGACCAGATGCGGCTCATTGCCGGTAAGTTGGCGGTTCCCCGTTGGGATGCGGCGCCTGTCGAGCGGCTGCGCATCGGTTATCTCACCGGATATGATCTCAACGACGCGACGCCGAACGCCGTACTCGACCGCAATCTGCGCGGTTGGCTGACCGACAATGACGCACGCTGGGCGGCGCCCGACAAGGCCGAGATCGAGGCGCTGACCCCGGCCGCCTTCCGCGCCTTCTGGGAACCGCGCCTCGCGAGCGGGCCGATCGAGGTGCAGATTTTCGGCGACCTCGAAACGGTCGATTACAAGAAGATTCTTGCCGAAACGCTCGGCGCGCTGCCGCCGCGCAAGGTCCTCGCGCCGCCAAGCGGCCAGCAGGTCGCCTTCGCCAAGCATGTGACCGAACCCGACATCGCCTATCACCGCGGCGAGCAGGGGCAGGCCGCGGCGATGACGGCCTGGCCCACCGGCGGCGGCCTCGCCAGCCCGCGCGACGCGCGCGGGCTCGAAATCCTCGCGGCGATCTTCAACGACCGCCTGTTCGACCGCCTGCGCGCCGAAC
Source organism: uncultured Sphingopyxis sp. (assembly GCA_966250105.1). Lineage (GTDB taxonomy): Bacteria > Pseudomonadota > Alphaproteobacteria > Sphingomonadales > Sphingomonadaceae > Sphingopyxis. The sequence continues at coordinate 91,952 of CBINGC010000009.1, forward strand.
AGGGCGCCAGCTATGGCCCCGTCGTCGACAGCCATTGGCCGACCGGGTTCGACAGCGGCGGCTATCTGCTCGTCGGCAGTTTGCTCGCGCCTAAGGATCTCGACCGTTTCTATTCGATCGCGAAGGAGATCGCCGCCGATCTGGTGACCAAACCGGTCAGCGCCGACGAACTCGCGCGCAACGCCGGGCCGATCCGCGAGCAGGTCGCGCGCGCCTCGACGGGCAATGTCTATTGGATGTTCCTGCTAGAAGGCGCGACCCGCGACCCGCGCGTCGCCGCCGCCGCACTGTCGATCCAGGACGATATTTCGGCGGTCACCGCCGCCGATGTTCAGCGACTCGCGCGGCAATATCTGACCCCCGATCGCCAATGGTCGCTCGCGATCCTGCCCAAGGGGATGACGCTGGCCGACGCGTCGGCGCTGGATGCCTCACCGACGCCGGCGATCGGAGGGCGCTGATCGAGCGTGGATCCTAGGCGGTTTCGCCGCCGGCAGGATGACGGCGTGTCCGCCTGATCCGCGGCTCATGCTCCAGCTTGCCTTTGGTCATGATGTCGTGTCGCATCTTGGCGCGGACGTCGTGGATCGACGCGATCACCGGCCCCATCGCGACGCCCAGGTCGATCAGGACCGCTTCGGCGAGTTGCAGCGAGCTTTCGAGCGTTTCGGGCACCGCGTCGCTGGCCCCGGCCTGATACAGCGCGGCGGCGTGATCGGCATCGCGCGCGCGGCTGATGATCGGCAGGTCGGGATATTTCTGGCGGAGCTGGCGCGTCATGCGCAGCTGCTGGACGGGGTCATCCATCGTCAGCACGATCGCCAGCGCATTTTCGATGCCCAGTTTGTCGAGGCTGCCCGGCCTCGCGACGTCGGCGAAGCGCACGGAAAAGCCATCGCGCCGCGCTGCGGCGACGGTGTCGATGTCGGCGTCGACCGCCACATAGGGCCGATCATGCTCGCGCAGCAGTTCGGCGACGGTGTGCCCGACGCGTCCGAAGCCGACGACGACGGTGCGGCCCTCGGGCGTCTCGTCGGCCTGCGTATCGCCGCTGCGCATCTCGATCCGCCGCGCGATGTCGTGGCCGATCCGAGCAAGCAAGGGCGTGATCGTCAACCCGATCGCGGTGACGAGCTGCCAGAATTCGGCGGTGGCGCGGCTGATGAGCTGCGCCTGCAGCGCGGTCGTCAGCACGATCAGCGTCGTCTCCGACGGGCTTGCCATCAGCAGTCCGACCTCGGCGGCGGTCCCGCGCCGCGCCGCGCCAGAAAAGCGCAGCAGCGCGGCGGTCACGAACGCCTTGACGAGCACGACGCCGACGACCGCGACGGCGAGTGCGGGCCATTGTTCGGCGATCGTCCTGAGATTGAGCCCCATGCCGACGCTGATCAGGAAGACCCCGAGCGCGAGTCCCTTGAACGGCGCGGTGATCGCCTCGACCTCGCCGTGATATTCGGTCTCGGCGATCATCAGCCCCGCGAGCAGCGCGCCAACGATCGGCGACAGGCCGACCGCCGCCGTCGCCAGCGCCGCGACGATGACGACGAGCAGGCTGGCCGCGAGGAAGAGTTCGGGATCCTTCGCCCGCGCGGCTTGCGCGAAGATCTTGGGCAGCAGGAACCAGCCGCCGATCGCGAGTGCGGCGACGACGAGCCCGCCCTGCCACAATGTCGTGAGCAGTAGCTCGGCGCTGTCGCCCGATGCCGCGGGCGATAGCGCAGCGAGAATGAAGATGATCGGGACGAGCGCGAGGTCCTCGAACAACAGCATCGAAAAGGAGGCGCGGCCGACGGCGGACTTGGTGCCGGCGATGGGCAGCACCAGCGCCGTCGACGACAATGCGAGCGCGATGCCGAGACCATAAGCGGCGGCCGTCGAAAGATTGCCGAGAAGGAGCAGGGCGGTGCCGAGGATGGCACCTGCGAACAGCAATTCCGCCGCGCCGATCCCGAACACGAGCTTGCGGAGTTGCCACAGGCGGCGGAACGACAGCTCGAGCCCGATCGAGAACAGCAAGAGAATGATCCCGAGTTCGCCGAAAAGCGCGATATCCTCGATCGAGCCGATCGTGACATGTTTCAGCCACGGATAATCCGCAGCGAGTGCGCCGAGCCCCGACGGTCCGACCAGCAGGCCGACGAGAATGAAGCCGATCACGGGGGGGAGGCGGAAGCGTGCGAAGGCGGGGATGACAATGCCCGCCGCGCCGAGCACCACCAGCGCGTTGCCGATGGCGGAGGTTTCTGTTTCGGATACCATAAGGGCCGACCTTATGCAGGCCGGCCCCGATTGGCTAGGCGGTTATCTCAACCGGATCGCTTATTATGTCCCGTCATTGCGAGGAGCGAAGCGAAGGGGGCGCGCGTCAGGCGCCCATCTTCTTGTCGAGATTTTCGACAATCGCCTCGAAGAAGCCCTCGGTGGTCAGCCAGTTCTGGTCGGGACCGATGAGGAGCGCGAGATCCTTGGTCATCTTGCCGCTTTCGACCGTCGCGACGCAGACCTTTTCCAGATCGTCGGCGAATTTGATCAGCGCTTCATTGCCGTCGAGCTTGCCGCGGTGCTTGAGCCCCCCGGTCCAAGCGAAGATCGACGCGATCGGGTTGGTCGAGGTCGCCTTGCCCTGCTGGTGCATACGGTAGTGGCGGGTGACCGTGCCGTGCGCGGCTTCGGATTCCACCGTCTGGCCGTCGGGGGTCATCAGCACGCTGGTCATCAGGCCGAGCGAGCCGAAGCCCTGCGCGACCGTGTCCGACTGGACGTCGCCGTCGTAATTTTTGCAGGCCCAGACGAACTTGCCCGACCATTTGAGCGCCGAGGCGACCATGTCGTCGATCAGGCGGTGTTCGTAGACGATGCCGAGCGCATCGAACTTCGCCTTGAATTCGGCCTGGAACACTTCCTCGAACAGATCCTTGAAGCGGCCGTCATAGGCCTTGAGGATCGTGTTCTTGGTCGACAGATACACCGGCCATTCGCGGGCGAGGCCATAGTTCAGGCTGGCGCGCGCGAAGTCGCGGATCGAATCGTCGAGGTTGTACATCCCCATCGCGACGCCTGCAGACGGGAACTGGAACACTTCCTCGTCGATCAGCGTGCCGTCTTCGCCTTCGAAGACGAGACGCAGCTTGCCGGGGCCGGGGACGCGGAAATCGGTCGCCTTATACTGGTCGCCGAACGCGTGGCGGCCGACGACGATCGGGTCGGTCCAGCCGGGCACGAGGCGCGGGACATTCTTCATCACGATCGGTTCGCGGAACACGACGCCGCCCAGGATGTTGCGGATCGTGCCGTTCGGCGACTTCCACATCTTCTTGAGGCCGAATTCCTCGACGCGCGCTTCGTCGGGGGTGATCGTCGCGCACTTCACGCCGACGCCATATTTTTTGATCGCGTTCGCGGCATCGACGGTGATCTTGTCGTCGGTGCGGTCGCGTTCCTCGATGCCGAGGTCGTAATAATGAAGATCGACGTCGAGATAGGGAAGGATCAGCCGCTCGCGGATCCACTGCCAGATGATCCGGGTCATTTCGTCGCCGTCGAGTTCGACGACCGGGTTGGCTACCTTGATCTTGCCCATGCTTTCAGCCTTTTTCCTAGGGGAGTCGGAGTTGCAGCGGGCCTTAGGCAAAGCGCGGCGATTGATCAACCGCCCGTCGCGCATCGGCTTGATCCGAGGCGGCAACGATCGCCGCGCCTTATCCATTGTCAGTATAGTTGCCGCACCCTAGAAGAATGGCCATGTCCATAATCATCTCATCGAACCGGCCCGGCGGCGGCATCAAATGGCAATGGCCCTCGGTTCACCCCGAAGGCCGCAAGTTCCTGCTGATCTCGGGCATTATCACCCTCTGTCTGTGGCTGCTGCCGATCTGGAGCCTGTTCGGCTGGCTGATGCTTGGCGTGACGATCTGGGTCGGGGCCTTCTTCCGCGACCCGGTGCGTATCACCCCGGCAAGCAGCGATCTGGTCGTCGCCCCCGCCGACGGGCTGATCACCCAGATCGCCGAAGTTCCGCCGCCGCCCGAAATCGCGGGTCCCGACGGGCTCGGCGCGGCGCCGATGCTGCGCGTCTCGATTTTCATGAGCGTCTTCGACGTCCACATCAACCGCACTCCCGTCGCGGGCACGCTGCGCAAGCTCGTCTATATCCCCGGAAAATTCGTCAACGCCGATCTCGACAAGGCGAGCGAAGAGAATGAGCGCCAGCATTTCGTCGTCGAGCGTGCCGACGGCATGCGCATCGGCTTCACCCAGATCGCGGGCCTCGTCGCGCGGCGCATCATGCCCTTCGTGTCGATGGGCAATGAACTCGCGACCGGCCAGCGCGTCGGCCTGATCCGTTTCGGCAGCCGCGTCGATGTTTATCTGCCCGCGGGCACCGCGCCGCAGGTGCTGCTCGGTCAGCGCACGCTGGCGGGCGAGACCGTCATCGCGCGGATCGGCGCCGCCGAGACGATCGAAGGCGTCGGGCAATAAGAATGGCGAAGGAAGCCCCGACTTCGATCGACGCCGAGCATCGCCGCATCGGCGGAATTCCGCTGCGCGCTTTCGCGCCCAACGCGATCACCTTGCTGGCGCTCTGTTCGGGATTGACCGGGGTCCGCTTCGCGATCGATGGCGACTGGGCGGCGGCGATAACGATGATCATCGTCGCCGGGGTGCTCGACGGGATGGACGGGCGGATCGCGCGGCTATTGCGCGCGCAAAGCAGGTTCGGCGCCGAACTCGATTCGCTCTCCGACGTGATCGCCTTTGGTGTCGCGCCGGCGATGATCCTCTTCTTCTGGTCGCTCGCGGACGCGCCGAAATTCGGGTGGACCGCCGCGCTCGCGCTTGCCGTGTGCTGCGCGCTTCGTCTCGCGCGCTTCAATTCGCGCATGGATGCCGAGTTTCAGCCGCACAAGTCGGCGGGCTTCAACACCGGCATTCCCGCACCGGCGGGGGCGGGCATGTCGTTCGTGCCCGTCTATCTGTGGCTGGCGACGGGCAATGATCTATTCCGCGAATGGTATGTCGTGATGCCGTGGGCGCTCGGCATCGCGATGCTGATGATCTCGGCAATCCCCACTTACAGCTGGGCGTCTATCCGCCTGCGCCGTTCGTGGCGCCTCTTCGCCCTGGCGGGGGTCGGCCTCTTCGGCGCTGCGCTCGTTACCGCACCTTGGCTGACTTTGCTCGCGGTCTGCGCGCTCTATGCTGCGACGCTGCCGTTCGGCCTCGCGAGCTATGCGAAGGTCAGGCGGCGCGGCTGATTGCCGGCTGCATCCGCACCGCGGCGCGGATCGGACGCGGGGCATCGCGGCGTGCGGGCGAGCGGCGTAGCGTCACCTTTTGCGGAGCGGGACCGGTCTGCGGTGCGGCGTCGGTGGGGAAGGCGCTTTCGCCGAGCAGCGCCGACAGAATCGCATCTTCATTATTCTTGAGCATGGCGAGGATCACCGTGACGCCAAGCCCGGCGGCCAGGGCGAAGAGGAGAGCGGCAGCGACCTGAACCATGATCTTGTCCTTTCGGCTTTCTTATGCGAAACCTTTTGTTAACCAGCGACGGTTTCCATGGTCTTTTCGTTCCATGTTCCCATTTTGTTCTCAAGTAATTTGCGACGAACGGAGTCGCTTTGTCGTCGAAGCGAGTTCGGCGCGCGCGAGCGGTTGAGCGCGAAAGGCGCGGACACCCCTTGCTTTTGGCGGCCAAGGCGGCTAACGGCCCGCCCATTCCACATGGAAGGCGCACATACCGGTGCCGGGTTATCCCTTGAACGGACACCCCGGTTCTTGCCTTCCAGAGGACTAACCGGAAGGAGAAAGACTATGGCGGCACCTGTCGTCACGATGCAGAATCTTATCGAAGCTGGCGCCCACTTCGGCCACCAGACCCACCGTTGGAACCCGCGCATGAAGCCGTATATCTTCGGCGCGCGCAACGGCATCCACATTCTCGACCTGTCGCAGACCGTGCCGCTCTTCGCGCGCGCATTGGACTTCATCGCCTCGACCTCGGCCGCGGGCGGCAAGGTGCTGTTCGTCGGCACCAAGCGCCAGGCGCAGGGGCCGATCGCCGATGCGGCGCGCGCTTCGGGTCAGCATTTCGTCAATCACCGCTGGCTGGGCGGCATGCTCACCAACTGGAAGACGATCTCGGGTTCGATCAAGCGCCTCAAGACGCTCGAAGAGCAGCTTTCGGGCGACACCTCGGGCCTCACCAAGAAGGAAGTGCTCAACAAGACGCGCGAACGCGACAAGCTCGAGCTCAGCCTGGGCGGCATCCGCGACATGGGCGGCATTCCCGACGTGATGTTCGTGATCGACGCGAACAAGGAAGAGCTGGCGATCAAGGAAGCCAATGTCTTGGGCATTCCCGTCGTCGCGATCCTCGATTCGAACGTCTCGCCCGACGGCATCGCTTTCCCGGTTCCGGCGAACGATGACGCAGCGCGCGCCATTCGTCTTTACTGCGATGCGGTGGCCCAGGCGGCGACCCGTGGTGGCCAGCAGGCCCGCGCGAACCGCGGCGAAGACCTTGGCGCGGCTGTCGAGCCGACCGCCGAGCCGGTGCTGACCGAAGAAGCGGCCGCTCCGGTTGCTGAAGAAGCTGCCGCTCCGGTGACCGAGGACGAACAGGTCCCGGCCGAAGCTGCCGCCGAAACCGAACGTCAGAGCGACGCATAATCGCTCGGGCATGACGGGACGGCGCCGCAACGGGCTGGCGCCGTCCCTGTCATCCCTTTGACTTATCGCCCCGCCATGCGCGCGGGCGTCACGCGGGCCGGATGGGCTCGCCCTTTTGAAAGGAATATTCCATGGCTGAAATTACGGCCGCTCTCGTCAAGGAACTGCGCGACCGCACGGGCGCAGGCATGATGGATTGCAAAAAGGCGCTCGCCGAAAACAACGGCGACATCGAAGCGTCGATCGACTGGCTGCGCACCAAGGGCCTTGCCGCCGCCGCCAAGAAGGCCGGCCGCGTTGCCGCAGAAGGTCTCGTGGGCGTTGCCACCGATGGCAATCGCGGTGCGATGGTCGAAGTGAACAGCGAAACCGACTTCGTCGGCAAGAATGAGCAGTTCCAGCAATTCGTCCGCGACGTGACGCAGGTCGTGTTGACCGGCGGCATCTCGGACATCGAAGCGCTCGCCGCTGCGGCCTATCCGGGCGGCGGCACCGTCGCCGAGAAGCTGACGAGCAACATCGCCACGATCGGTGAAAACCAGTCGCTGCGCCGCAGCGTCATCGTTTCGGTGAATTCGGGCGTCGTTACGGGCTATGTCCACAATGCCGCCGCACCCGGCATGGGCAAGATCGGCGTGCTCGTCGCGCTCGAATCGACCGCCGGCGCCGACGTTCTCGAACCGCTCGGCAAGCAACTCGCGATGCACGTCGCCGCCGCCAACCCGCTCGCGCTGAACGGCGACGATCTCGACGCCGACCTCGTCGCGCGCGAACGCGCGATCGCCGAGGAAAAGGCCGCCCAGTCGGGCAAGCCCGCCGAGATCGTCGGCAAGATGGTCGACGGCGCGATCGCCAAGTATCGCAAGGAAAACGCGCTGCTGTCGCAGCTCTTCGTGATGGACGGCAAGACCCCGGTCGCCGAAGTCGTCGCCGCCGCCGGCAAGGATGTCGGCGCGACGATCACTTTGAAGGGATTCGTCCGCTTCCAGCTCGGCGAAGGCATCGAGAAGGAAGAAAGCGATTTCGCTGCGGAAGTCGCGGCGGTCGCCGGCGTCTAAAAGACACGATACGGATTGCCGCATTCGCCGCGGCAGTCCGCTTGGCAATGGCGCGTGCCCGCTCTAGGGTGCGCGCCATTCGCTTATTCATCGATACCAAGAGGTTCCCCACGACATGGCATTGCCCGGCATGAAACGCATTTTGCTCAAGCTGTCGGGCGAGGCGCTGATGGGACCCAGCCCGTTCGGCATCGACCCCGAAACGGTCGCGAGCATGGCGGCCGAGGTCAAGGAAGCCAAGGACCGCGGGCTCGAAATCTGCCTCGTCATCGGCGGCGGCAATATCTTCCGCGGCATGGCGGGCGCCGCCAAGGGCATGGACCGCGCGCAGGCCGACTATATGGGCATGCTCGCCACCGTCATGAACGCGCTCGCGATGCAGAATGCGCTCGAGCAGCTCGGTGTCGAAACGCGCGTCCAGTCGGCGATCGAGATGGACAAGGTGTGCGAACCGGTCATCCGTCGCCGCGCCGAACGCCATATGGAAAAGGGCCGCGTGGTGATCTTCGCCGCTGGCGTCGGCGCCCCCTATTTCACCACCGACAGCGGCGCCGCGCTCCGCGCCGCCGAAATGAAGTGCGACGCGCTCTTGAAGGGCACCAGCGTCGACGGCGTCTACAACGCCGATCCCAAGAAGGATGCCTCGGCGGTGCGTTATGACACGCTGAGCTACGACCGCGTGCTCGCCGACAATCTGAAGGTGATGGACGCGAGCGCGGTAGCGCTGTGCCGCGACAACCATATCCCGATCGTCGTGTTCAACATCCGCGAGCCCGGCAATCTGGCGCGCGTGCTGGCGGGCGAGGGCGTTTCGACCGTCGTCGGCGACGCTGGCTGACAAGATATTCAGAGAGGAAAAACAGATGGCGAAATATGACAAGGCCGACCTCGAACGCCGCATGCACGGCGCGGTCGAATCCTTAAAGCACGACCTTGCGGGCCTGCGCACCGGCCGCGCGCATACCGCGCTGCTCGATCCGGTGACGGTCGAGGTTTATGGCAGCCACATGCCGCTGAACCAGGTCGCCTCGGTCAGCGCGCCCGAACCGCGCATGCTGTCGGTGCAGGTGTGGGACAAGTCGAACGTCGGTCCGGTAGACAAGGCGATCCGCTCGGCGGGGCTCGGCCTCAACCCGATCGTCGACGGCCAGATGCTGCGCCTGCCGATCCCCGAAATGACGCAGGAGCGCCGCAAGGAGCTGTCGAAGCTCGCCGGCCAATATGCGGAAAAGGCGCGCGTCGCCGTCCGCAACGTCCGCCGCGACGGCATGGACAATCTGAAGGCCGACGAGAATAAGAAGGAAATCAGCGAGGATGATCGCAAGCGGTCCGAAACCGAGGTCCAGAAACTGACCGACGCGACGATCGCCGAAATCGACGCCGCCGCGACCGCCAAGGAAAAGGAAATCCTGGGCTAGTGCCTCTTCGCGATCTTTTCCTAAAGAGTTCCGTATCCCCGAGCGAAGACGAGGGGCTCGTTCGAGCGCAGCGAGAACCCGCCCCCAGCCCGCGCCTCGACTTCGCTCGGCATGGCCCCTCGTCTTCGCTCGGGGATACGGCTTGTTTGACAGGTTCTGTCGGTGCCTGAAACTCATCACGGCGCGCGCCATGTCGCCATCATCATGGACGGCAACGGCCGCTGGGCGAAGAAACGTCTGCTGCCTCGCGTCGCCGGCCACAAGGCCGGGGTCGAGGCGGTGCGCACGATCGTGCGCGCGGCGGGCGACCTCGGCATCGAGGCGATGACGCTCTACGCTTTCAGCTCCGAAAACTGGAAGCGGCCGGAGGAAGAGGTCAGCGACCTGATGGGGCTGATGAAGCGCTTCATCCTCTCCGATCTCGACGAATTCGCCGCGAACGATGTGAAGCTGAAGGTGATCGGCAACTGGCGCGCGCTTGCGCCCGACGTCGTCGCGCTGATCGAGAATGCGCTCGAACGCACGTCGGGCAACAAGCGCACGACGCTCGCGGTCGCGCTCAACTATGGCGCACAGGACGAACTGGTCCGCGCGGCAAAGGCCGCGGCCGAAGCCGGAGAGATCAGCGAGGCGGCGATCGAGGCGCATCTCGACACCGCCGACATGCCGCCGCTCGACCTGCTCATCCGCACTTCGGGCGAGGTGCGGCTGTCGAACTTTCTGCTGTGGCAGTCGGCTTATGCCGAACTGTATTTTACCGACATTTTGTGGCCGGATTTCAAGCCGGCCGATCTCAAAGCGGCGCTCGACCATTTCGCGCGCCGCGATCGCCGTTACGGGGGACTTTAAGGGCATGGCGGCAGCGGCGAAATCGGACGTCTGGGTGCGGATCGGGTCGGCGATCATCCTGTTCGCGATCGCGGGCACCGCGCTGTGGTTCGGCGGCATCGCTTTCGGGCTGCTCCTGCTGGTCGGCGGCGCGCTTGTCCTCGTCGAATGGTTCCAGCTCGTGAAGGCGATGACGCTCGGCGGGGGCGCCAAGGCCGCGCTCCATATCCTCGGCCCGATCCTCGTGTTCGGCGCGATGGCGGGGCTCTGGTTCGTCCGCGACCATCTGGGCATGACCGCGGCGCTGTGGGTGTTCGGCATGGTCTGGGCGACCGACATCGGCGCCTATTTCGCCGGCCGCGCCTTCGGCGGCGCGCGCCTCGCGCCGACGATCAGCCCGTCGAAGACCTGGTCGGGGCTGATCGGCGGCATGGTCGCGGCGCTGATCGCCAGCGCGACAATCGGCGACCGCGCGGGCATCATCGGCGTGCCGCTGTGGATCGGCCTGTTTATGGGCCTGCTCGCGCAACTCGGCGACCTCGCGCAAAGCTGGATGAAACGCCGCGCCGGGGTCAAGGATTCGGGCAAGCTCATTCCGGGGCATGGCGGGCTGTTCGACCGTGTCGATGGCGTGCTGCCCGTCGCCCTGTTGCTCGGCGCGCTGGCGTTCGCGGGCCAGATCGCGGTGCGCGGCTGACATGACGCGCCGCCTCTCCCTGTTCGGCGCCACAGGATCGGTCGGGCAATCGACCCTCGACCTCGTGCGCCGCGATGGCGAGACCTGGCGAGTCTCGGTGCTGACCGCCAATTGCGACGTCGTCGAACTCGCGAAGCTCGCGAAAGAATTTCGCCCCAAGCTTGCTGTCGTCGCCGACGAAAGCTGTCACGGCGCGCTGAAGGATGCGCTCGCCGGAACGGGTATCGAAACCGCCGCCGGCGCCCCCGCGCTCGTCGAGGCCGCACAGCGGCCCGCTGACCTCGTCATGGCGGCGATCGTCGGCACCGCCGGCCTCGCACCGACGATGGCGGCGCTCGAAGCGGGGCACGACGTCGCGCTCGCCAACAAGGAAGCTCTGGTGTCCGCGGGCGAGCTGATGACCGCCACCGCGCGCGCATCGGGCGCGACGATCCTGCCCGTCGACAGCGAACATAATGCGATCTTCCAGTGTCTCGCGGGCGGGCGCATCGATCAGGTGCGGCGTATCATCCTCACCGCGAGCGGCGGCCCGTTCCGCACGATGAGCGCCGACGAAATGGCGCGCGTCACGCCCGCACAGGCGGTCGCGCATCCCAACTGGTCGATGGGCGCGAAGATCAGCGTCGATTCGGCGACGATGATGAACAAGGGGCTCGAACTGATCGAGGCGCATCACCTGTTCCCCGTCGGGCTCGACCGGATCGAGATTCTCGTCCACCCGCAGTCGGTGATCCACAGCCTCGTCGAATATATCGATTGCTCGACGCTTGCGCAGCTCGGCTCGCCCGACATGCGCATCCCGATCAGCAGCGCGCTCGCCTGGCCGCAGCGGATGGCGACGCCGTGCGCCCCGCTCGACCTCGCCAGCATCGCGCGGCTCGATTTCGAAGCCCCCGATGAGGTGCGTTTTCCCGCGACCGCGCTTTGCCGCGCCGCGATCGCCGAGGGCGGCGCGCGCCCGGCGCAGCTCAACGCAGCCAATGAAGTCGCGGTCGCCGCTTTCCTCGCCGGCCGCATTTCCTTCCCCGCGATCGTCGATACGGTGCGGCGCGTGATTGATGCCGAGGCCCCCGCCGCACCGACATCGCTTCAGGACATATTCAGCGTCGATGCCGCATCCCGCGCGGCTGCGCAGCATTTTGTGGACCAGTACGAACATGCCTGATGTGCCGCTTTGGCTTTATTTCGTCGCTTTCCTCGCCGTCCTCGGCCCGCTCGTCTTCGTGCACGAATATGGCCATTATATCGTCGGCCGCTGGTGCGGGGTAAAGGCGGACACCTTCTCGATCGGTTTCGGGCGCAAGATCCTCGGCTGGACCGACGAACGCGGCACCGAATGGAAGATCGGCTGGTTGCCGCTCGGCGGCTATGTCCAGTTCGCGGGCGACCGCGATGCGGTGAGCCAGCCCGACGCCGATTGGCAGGCGCTGCCCGCCGAAGAGAAATCGCACACTTTTCCGGCGCAGCCGGTGTGGAAGCGCGCATTGATCGTGCTCGCGGGACCGGTCACCAACTTCCTGTTCGCGATTCTGATCTTCGCCGCCTTCAATATGGCTTATGGCGTCCCGCAGACCCCGCCGGTGATCGGCGCCGTAGAAGCGGACAGCGCCGCGCAGGAAGCGGGGCTGCGAACCGGCGACCGGATCGTCCGTATCGACGGCCGGACGATGGATACGTTCAACGATATTCAAGGCGCGGTGGCGTTTAACCTCGGCAAGCCCGCCAACCTCGAGATCGCGCGGGCCAATGAGCGGCTGAACATCACTCTGCGGCCGCGGATCATTTCCGAACGCGACCCGTTCGGCAACAAAAGCGAGCGCGCGGTCATCGGCATCCGCTCGGATGCGCCCGTTTACACGTCCGTGGGCCCCGTAATGGCCGTGCAGGCAAGCGCCGCGCAAACGTGGGAAATGGTGCGGCTGACGGGGAGCATCCTCGGTCAGTTCGTGACCGGCCAGCGTTCGATCAAGGACATGGGCGGACCGGTCAAGATCGCCAAGCAGTCGGGCGAGATGGCGGCGCTCGGGATTGGCACGCTGATCTTCTTCACCGCCTTCATTTCCATCAATCTGGGGTTCATCAACCTCTTGCCATTGCCGATGCTCGATGGCGGTCATCTGGCCTTTTACGCTTATGAGGCGATCCGGCGGCGTCCCGCGCCTCCCGAGGCGCAGGAATGGGCGTTCCGATTCGGCTTTGTGGCGATCGCGACCCTCATGCTGGTCGTGACTTTCAACGATTTGGGCTCAATTGGCGTGTGGGACAGGATCGCCCGCTTGATTGGCTAGCGAGTCTGGGGCAGGGAGTGGCGCGCAATCCCGCGGTCAGGCGGGCTTGTCGCTTTTGAGTTATTTTTTCGGGATGAACAGCGTGGCTTCACACAAACTCTTGGGCCGGACGCAGCTGTCGGTGGTTCTGCTCGCCGGCACGATGCTCGCGACGCCGTTGATGGCGCAGGACGTCGCGCCGCCGCGCGTCCCCGCTCCGACCGTTCCGGCGCCGGCTCCCGAAGCGGTTCCGGCCGCGACGACGGTCCAGTCGATCACCGTCGTCGGTAACCAGCGGCTCGAGGCGCAGACGATCCTGTCGTATCTGCGGCTGCGCGTGGGCCAGCAATATGATCGCGCGGTGCTCGACCAGGCGCTGAAGGACCTTGCCGCGACCGAGCTGTTCAAGGATTTTCAGATCACCGACAACAATGGTGCGCTGACGATCCAGGTCGCCGAAAACCCGGTGATCAACCGCGTGATCCTCGAGGGCAACAAGCGCCTGAAAGAAGACAAGATCCGCCCCGAGATCAAGATGGCGCCGCGCCAGATCTACACGCGCTCGAAAGTCCGCGCCGATGTCGCGCGCATCATCGAACTCTACAAGCGGCAGGGCCGCTTTGCCGCGACCGTCGAGCCCAAGATGGTCTCGCTCGACCAGAACCGCGTCGACGTCGTCTTCGAAATCAACGAAGGGCCGAAGTCGAAGGTTCGCCAGATCAACATCATCGGCAACGAGAAGTTCAGCGACGGCGACCTCAAGGACGAGATGGCGACGAAGGAGTCGGGGCTGCTGACGATCCTGTCGTCGAACACCAGCTACGACCCCGATCGCCTCGCCTATGACCAGCAGAAGGTGCGCCTCTTCTATCTGACCAACGGTTACGCCGATTTCCGCGTGATTTCGGCGGTGGCGGAGCTGACGAGCAACAAGCAGGACTTCATCATCACCTATGTCGTCGAGGAGGGCGAACGCTACAAGTTCGGCGACGTCGATGTGACGAGCGAAATCCGCGATTTCCAGCCCGAGATGCTGAAGAAGCTGCTGCCGATGAAGACCGGCGACTGGTACGACGCCAAGCTGGTCGAGGATACGGTCGAAAGCCTCAGCGAGACCGCCGGCCTGTTCGGTTACGCCTTTGCCGACATCAATCCCGAGTTCCGCCGCAATCCGGAAGACCGGACGATGGCGATCACCTTCAACGTCGGCGAAAGCCCGCGTACCTACGTGGAACGCATCGATGTCAATGGCAACACGCTGACGCACGACAAGGTGGTGCGCCGCGAATTCCGCCTCAACGAAGGCGACGCGTTCAACAGCTTCGGCGTCAAGCGCACCGAGAACCGCATCAACAGCCTTGGTTATTTCCAGGAAAATCTGGAGATCGAACGCAAGGAAGGCAGCGCGCCCGACCGCATCATCCTCGAAACCAATGTCGAGGAAAAGCCGACCGGCGAACTGTCGCTCTCGGCCGGTTTCTCGTCGATCGAGAATTTTCTGCTTCAGGCGTCGATCCGTCAGCGCAACTTCCGCGGCCTCGGCCAGCAGCTTCAGGCCTCGGTCAATTATTCGAGCTATTCGAAGTCGATCGAGCTCGGCTTTACCGAGCCCTATCTGTTCGACCGCAATATCTCGATCGGCGGCAGCGTCTATCGCCGCGATTTGAACTCGTTCAACTTCATCAACAACGACCGCCGGACGACCTTCCAACAGGTCACCACGGGCGCGCAGATCAACGCGGGCGTGCCGCTGACCGAATTCATGTCCTTCTTTGCACGCTACAGCATCAATTTCGACGATGTGACGCTCGATAGGGGGATTTATTATTTCGGCGACGAGTGCGACCCGCTCGTCGCAGGCCGTTACCTGTGCGACGCGATCGGCAATCGCACGACGTCGCTGCTCGGCTATACGCTCGCCTATGACGACCGCGACAACCGCCTGCGTCCGACGCGCGGCCAGTCGCTGTCCTTGAGCCAGGATTTCGCCGGGCTCGGCGGCAGCGTCAAATATGTCCGCACGCGGCTTCAGGGCAGCAAGCACTTCAACCTCGGCAGCCGCTTCATCCTCAACATCTCGGCCGAGGGCGGCTATATCTATCCATTCGGCGGGCGTCCGACGCCGAGCAGCGACAAGGTCCGCCTGACCGACCGCTTCTTCCTAGGCGAACCGCAGATGCGCGGCTTCGACATCCGCGGCGTCGGTCCGCGCGTCATCCGCTATGCCGCGACCTATGATCCGCTCAATCCCGTGATCGATACCAGCAACGACAATCGCGGTCAGATCGACGACGCGCTCGGCGGGCGCGCCTATTATCAGGGACGGATCGAACTCGACATTCCGCTCGGCACCGGCGCGAAAGAGCTGGGTCTGCGGCCGTCGATCTTCCTCGACGTGGGTTCGGTGTTCAGCGTGAAACGCCCGACGCTGACCACGCTTGCCGATTTCCGTGATCCCGCAGACGGTTTCACCAAATTCCTCTGCCGCAACGCGACCACGGGCGTCAGTCAGTTCGCGACCGAAACCACGACGACGACCGGCGGGGTCACGACCGGAACCGGCCAATATACGACCTGTCCGGCCGGCTTCTCGTCGCTCGCGCCGTTCGAGGAACGCTTCTTCGGCGACACCTGGATGCCGCGCGTCGCGATTGGCGCCGGGGTCAACTGGAACTCTCCTTTCGGTCCCTTCCGGATCGACTTCGCTTACGCCCTTCGTAAAGAAGAGGGCGATGATACCAAACGCTTCTCATTCAATGTAGGAACCCAATTCTGATGAAGAAAATTCTTGCCGCTTCCGCGCTGGCGATCGCTGCGCTGTCGGTTTCGCCCATTATGTCGGCCCCTGCCATCGCGCAGGCGAAGGGCGTCGGCGTCGCCGACGTTCGCGTCGCCGCCGCGCGTTCGAACGCCTTCCGCACCGCCTCGCAGCAGATCGAAACCACCTATAAGGCGCAGATCGACCAGCAGCAGTCGCGCGGCCAGACGCTGCAGGCCGAAATCAACGTCCTGATCGCGAAATATAACGAAGAAGCGAAAAAGACCCCGCAGAACCAGGCCGCGCTGCAGGCTGCCGCCAAGGCGGTGCAGGACAAGCGTCAGGCGGCGCAGGCCGAGCTCGGCCAGATCGGCGCGCCGGTCGACCTCGCCATCGCCTATGTCGAAGATCAGATCAGCGTTCGCATGAACGAAGCGATCAAGGCGGCGATGACCGCGAAGAAGATCGACCTGCTGCTCAACCCTGACGCCGTTCTCGCACGCGAAAACAATGTCGACATGACCGACGCGGTGGTGACCGAACTCAACCGTATCCTGCCGAGCGTGTCGATCGCGGTTCCGGCCGGCTACCAGCCCGGCCAGCTGGTCCAGCAGCGCAACCAGCAGCTGATGGAAGCGGCGCGCGCGTCGCAGGGCACGGCCACCCCGGCACCGGCACCGACCGGCACCCAGCCGACCAGCCGCTAAGTCCGATGGCGGAAGGGGAAAATGGGGCAGGGGCATTGGGCCCGGTGGATATCCGCCGGATCCTGACGCTGCTGCCGCATCGTTATCCGATGCTGCTCGTCGACCGGGTGGTTTCGATGGTGAAGGACACCTCGATCCACGCGGTCAAGGCGGTGACGATGAACGAGCCCTTTTTCCAAGGGCACTTCCCCGGCAGGCCGATCATGCCCGGCGTCCTCATCGTCGAGGCGCTGGCGCAGGCTGGCGGCATTTTGGCGGTCGAATCGCTCGGCCTCGGCGGCTCGGGCAAGCTCGTCTATTTCATGGGTATCGACGGGGTGAAGTTCCGCAAGCCCGTCGAACCCGGCGTGCTGCTCGACCTCCACGTCAATATTCTTCAGGCGAAGCGGAATATCTGCAAGTTCGAAGGCCGCGCGATGCTGGACGGCCAGCTGGCGACCGAATGCCAGTTCACCGCGATGATCGCCGATCCGCCGGGCGAGTAGCGCTGCGCCTCCCGTAACCGCATCCCCGAGCGAAGACGAGGGGCTATGCCGAGCGAAGTCGAGGCAGCGGGGTTGCGCGGTTATCGCTCCGCTCGAACGAGCCCCTCGTCTTCGCTCGGGGATGCGGGGAAGGTGTTGCATTTTTCGCTATTCGCCGTTAGGGGCCACCGCTTCGCAAGCCCCATAGCGGGGAATGCACAGACTCGAGCTTGCTGGTCGGTAACCAGCGGCACAGGAGCTTAAGATGAAAAAAGACGTTCACCCCGACTATCACATGATCACGGTCAAGATGACCGATGGCACCGAATATCAGACGCGTTCGACCTGGGGCAAAGAGGGCGACGTGATGACGCTCGAAATCGACCCCACCGCGCACCCGGCCTGGACCGGCGGCACGGGACGCCTGCTCGATGCCGGCGGCCAGGTTGCGAAGTTCAACAAGCGTTTCGGCGGGCTTACGCTCAAGCGTTAAACACCGTCGCCCCCGCGAAGGCGGGGGGCGCGTTCGGCCTACGCTACATCGACAGCGGCCGCGTTCAAAGGCACGCGACTCTGAAACGCCCCTCGCGGGGGCGACGTTAAGATGAAAGCACCTTCGCAAGCGCGCTTTGCCACCCGGCAAGGCGCGTTTTGCGTTTCTGGGCGTCGATCGCCGGGGTGAAGCGCGTCGCGGTGCCGCGCATCGCGGCGGCGGCGCTAGCAAGATCGGGATAGAGGCCAGCCCCCGTCGCCGCCAGCATCGCGGCACCGAGCGCTGTGCTCTCGACGAAGTCGGGCCGCTCGACGGTCAAGTCGAGCATGTCGGCCAAATCCTGCGCCATCCAATCGTTCGCCGCCATGCCGCCGTCGATGCGCACCTCGGCCCAATCGACCCCGTCGGCGGCGAAGGCCGCTTTCAAATCATGCGCCTGATAGGCCTGCGCTTCGAGCGCGGCGCGCGCAACATGCGCCTTGGTCGTTGCGAAGCTCAGTCCCGACAATGCTGCCAGGGCATCGGGGCGCCAGTGCGGCGCGCCCAGCCCGGTGAGGGCGGGGATGAGATAGACCCCGCCATTGTCGGCAACCGACCGTGCCAGCCCCTCGCTCTCACCCGCGTTCGCGAGCAGCCCAAGCCCGTCGCGCAGCCATTTTATCAAACTGCCAGCGACGAATACCGACCCCTCGAGCGCATAGGAGCGGACGTCGCCCTCCTGCACCAACACCGTCGCGAGCAGGCGATTGGCCGATTGCGGCCGCGTCGTGCCGCTTGCCGAGAGGATGAAGGCGCCGGTGCCGAAGGTCGCCTTGGTCTGTCCCGGCGCCAGGCACGCCTGTCCGACCGTCGCCGCCTGCTGATCGCCCGCCATGCCCGTGATCGGGATCGCGCCGCCGAACAGCGCCGGGTCGGTCGTGCCCACCGTCGCGGTGTTGCCCGCGATTTCGGGGAGCAACGCCTTCGGCACGCCGAGCAGGTCGCAAAGCCCGTCGTCCCAGCCCCCACTGCCGTTGATGTCCATCAGCAAGGTGCGCGACGCGTTGCTCGCGTCGGTGACATGCACGCCGCCGGTCAGGCGAAAGACGAGGTAGGATTCGATCGTCCCCACCGCGAGCCGCTCTCCCGCTTCCTTGAGCTGCGGCCAGCTCTTCAGCGCCCAGCCGATCTTGCTCCCCGAAAAATAAGGATCGAGCAGCAGCCCGCTTTTTGCCTGAACCGCTTCCTCGTGCCCCGCGTCTTTCAGCGCGGCGCAATCGGCGGCGGTGCGCCGGTCCTGCCACACGATCGCGCGCGCGATCGGCTCGCCGGTCTGGCGGTCCCAGAACACCACCGTCTCGCGCTGGTTGGTGATGCCGATCGACGCGATATGCTCGGCGCCGCCCGCGCGCGCGATCATCTCGCGCGTGCAGGCGAGCGTTGCGTTCCAGATTTCAGCGGCGTCATGCTCGACGAGACCGGGCCCCGGATAATGCTGCCGTATCTCGCGCTGCGCGCTGCCGAGCGGGGTGCCGTCGGCGGCGAACAGCATCGTGCGGGTCGAGGTAGTGCCCTCGTCGATGACGATGATCTTTTCGGTCATATATAACCCCGCCCTTATATCCTCAGTCGCCCCTCCGAAGGCGACGAGTTGATATTGATGCAGAAAGAACGGCCCTTCGACAAGATCGGGGCGAACGGGGTTTGAATGCCACGCAATTATCTTGCAAACCCGCGCAACCCGTGCCATATGATTGTGCAGCGCAGCATGGCGGGATCACCCGCCGCAACCACCGGCAGCGTGATTTTCCCGCCCAAATCAGGCGCGGGACGAGCCGGAACCGCGCTTTGTCCTAGAGAGGCACCCTTTCACGCGGGTCGTTTCGAACCCGCGGCCGTGCGCCGTCCGTTCGATGCGAACGGATGCGCCTGCGCGTCGCCCCATGTGAGTATATTATGACGACTTTTAACGACTTTGGCCTGCACGCCGACATCAATCGCGCGCTTGCCGCCAAGGATTATACGCAGCCGACCCCGATCCAGACGCAGGCGATCCCGCCGCTGATGAAGGGCCGCGATCTGTGCGGTATCGCGCAGACGGGCACCGGCAAGACCGCCGGCTTCTCGCTGCCCTCGATCCATCATCTTCTGACCTATCCGCACCGCGCCAATCCGCGCAGCTGCCGGATGCTCGTGCTCGCGCCGACGCGCGAGCTCGCGGCGCAGATCGCGCAGAGCTGCCGCGACTATGGCCGCTTCACCAAGCTCAGCGTTTCGACCGTCTTCGGCGGCGTGCCGATCAACAGGCAGATCCGCGACCTTTCGGGCGGCGTCGACATTCTCGTCGCCACCCCCGGCCGCCTGCTCGACCTGATCGACCAGCGCGCGCTGCGCCTCGACGACGTCGAAATCTTCGTCCTCGACGAAGCCGACCAGATGATGGACATGGGCTTCATCCACTCGCTGCGCCGCATCGCCAAGCTGCTGCCGTCGCGCCGCCAGAACCTCTTCTTCTCGGCAACGATGCCGAAGGAAATCGCGCATCTCGCCGAACAGTTCCTCGAGGATCCGGTGACGGTGTCGGTGACGCCGGCGGCGACGACCGTCGAAAAGATCAGCCAATATTCGACCTTCGTCGAACAGAAGGAAAAGCAGGCGCTGCTCCATTCGGTCATCGCTAGCGAAGATATCGACCGCGCGCTGATTTTCACCCGCACCAAGCATGGCGCCGACCGCGTCGTGCGTCACCTTGCGGGCGCGGGCATCAAGGCGATGGCGATCCATGGCAACAAGAGCCAGTCGCAGCGCACCCACGCTTTGCAGGCCTTTCGTTCGGGCGAGATCAAATTGCTCGTCGCGACCGACATCGCCGCGCGCGGCATCGACGTGTCGGGCGTCAGCCATGTGATCAACTTCGAGATTCCGAACGTTCCCGAGCAATATGTCCACCGCATCGGCCGCACCGCGCGTGCCGGCGCCGAGGGCAAGGCGATCAGCTTCATCGCCCCAGATGAGCGCACCTATATGCGCGACATCGAGCGCGTCACGCGCAGCAAGGCCGAACCGATGCCGCTGCCCGAGAATTTCAACGAACTGGTGCGGAGTCTCCCGAAGCCGGTTCAGCCGCCGCGCGACACCGGCAGCAAGGGACGCGACCCGCAGCGCCAGCGTCAGGACGCCAATCGCGGGCGCAATGGCGGCAAGCCGCAAGGCGAGCGTGGTCCGCGCCGCGATGGGGCCGCCGGCGAAGGCGCCGAAGGCCAGCGCAAGCGCCGTTTCCGCCCGCGCAACAAGAGCGTCGGCGCACATAAGGGCGCGGTGACGCGCGTCGGTTGACCTATTAACTCGCGTCATTGCGAGGAGTGTAGCGACGAAGCAATCCAGGGCGGGAGAAACTGCTCTGGATTGCTTCGCTACGCTCGCAATGACAAAGCTTTTTGTCTCAGACCTTTGTATAGGACGTCAGCGGCATTGACGCTACGTCGCGACCGTCTACCCTTCGCTCGATAACAAGGCGGAGGGGCAGCGAATGACGGACGGCGCAGACGTAGCGACAACAGCAATCGAAACCCGCCAGAGCGAACGCAAGGTCATCCTTGCCTCGTCGCTCGGCACGGTGTTCGAATGGTATGATTTCTACCTCTACGGCCTGCTCGCGACGATCATCTCGGCGCAATTCTTTTCGGGCGTCAACGAAACCACCGGCTTCATCTTCGCGCTCGCGGCCTTTGCGGCGGGCTTTGCGGTAAGGCCGTTCGGGGCGCTCGTGTTCGGGCGCATCGGCGACCTCGTCGGACGCAAGAACACCTTTCTCGTCACCATGGGCCTGATGGGCGCGTCGACCTTCCTCGTCGGCGTTCTGCCCAGCTATGCCTCGATCGGCGTCGCGGCGCCGATCCTGCTCGTGCTGCTCCGCCTCGTTCAGGGGCTTGCGCTTGGCGGTGAATATGGCGGCGCCGCCACTTATGTCGCCGAACATGCCTCCGACGGCAAACGCGGCCTCTTCACCAGTTTCATCCAGACCACCGCGACGCTCGGCCTGTTCGCGGCGCTCGGCGTCGTCATCGTCATCCGCTCGGCGATGGGCGAGGCCGCGTTCGCCGAGTGGGGCTGGCGCATTCCCTTCCTGATTTCGATCATCCTGCTCGGCGTGTCGCTCTGGATCCGCCTCCAGCTCGAGGAAAGCCCGGTCTTCAAACAGATGAAGGCGGAGGGCACGACGTCGAAGGCGCCGCTGACCGAAGCTTTCGGGCGCTGGGAGAACCTCAAATGGGTGCTCGTCGCGCTGTTCGGCGCGGTCGCGGGGCAGGCGGTCGTCTGGTATTCGGGGCAATTCTATGCGCTCTTCTTCCTCGAAAAGACGCTGAAGGTCGATGGCGCAACCGCGAACATATTGATCGCCATCGCGCTGATGCTGGGCACGCCCTTTTTCATCATTTTCGGCTGGCTGAGCGACAAGATCGGGCGCAAGCCGATCATCCTCGCCGGTTGCGCGCTTGCCGCGCTCACCTATTTTCCGGCGTTCCAGATGCTGACTGAAGCCGCCAATCCCGGCTTAGCCGCCGCACAGGCCCAGGCGCCGGTGACGGTGATCGCCAACCCCGCCCTCTGCTCGTTCCAGTTCGATCCGATCGGCAAGAACCGGTTCGATCGAACCGCCTGCGACATCGCGAAATCCCATCTGGCCAAGGCCGGCGTGCCCTATGCCTCGCAAGATGCGGGGAGCGACTGGGCAACGGTCTCCATCGGGCGAAAGGTGATCACGATCGCCAATCCGTCGGGCGGTATCGGCCCTTGGCAGAGCGCGGCCAGTACGCCTGCCAAGCTCGCCGAGATGGACGCGGCGCTCGCCGCCGCGGGCTATCCCGCCAAGGCCGACCCCGCCGCGATCAACAAGCCGCTCGTCGTCGCGATTCTCTTCTACCTCGTGCTGCTCGTGACGATGGTCTACGGCCCGATCGCGGCTTTGCTCGTCGAACTGTTCCCAAGCCGCATCCGCTATACCGCGATGTCGCTGCCCTATCATATCGGCAACGGCTGGTTCGGGGGCTTCCTGCCGACGACGGCGTTCGCGATGGTCGCGGCGACGGGCAACATCTATTACGGGCTCTGGTATCCGGTCGTCGTCGCGGTGATCACCCTGGTGATCGGGCTGTTGTTCCTGCCCGAGACCTTCCGGCGTAAAATTCACGAATAGGCCAAATTGATCCTCCCCATCGCTGCGCGACAGGAAAGAGCTTCACGTTGACGGAGCAGCCCGGGGCGTTAGGTTTGCGCGGAGCCTTCAGGGGGGCCTAATGATTGATGTAGATTTCGACGAGCAGCCGCCACCGCGGCGTTCCTTGTTCCGGCGCAAGCGGGTGCTGATCCCGCTTGGCGTCGTGCTCGCGATCGTCGCCGGTTTCCTGCTGCTGTTGACCCCCGACACCGACCGCGACGCGATGATCGCCAAATATGGCGGCCCGGAGGCCACCTTCGTCGCGGGTCCCGCGGGGCAGCGTATCCATTACCGCGATCAGGGCAGGGCCGATGGCCCGCCGATCGTCCTGATCCACGGCGCCAATGCCAGCCTCCACACGTGGGAGCCGCTGGTGAAGCGGCTTGGCGCCGACTATCGCATCGTCACGCTCGATCTGCCCGGCCATGGCCTGACCGGCGCGACGCCCGACACCGATTATTCGGCCGAGGGCATGATGAACGCCGTCGATGTCGTCGCCGCCAAGCTCGGCCTCGATCATTTCATTCTCGGCGGCAATTCGATGGGGGGCTGGGTCGCCTGGCGCTATGCGCTCGCGCAGCCCGCGCGCGTCGATGCGCTGTTGCTGATCGACGCCGCCGGCATGCCGCTGCGGCCGGGCGAGAAGCGCCCCGAATCGAACGTCGGCTTTCGCATCCTCGAATATCCCTTCGGCCGCTGGCTCGCGACGCGGGTGACGCCGCGGATGCTCGTCGAACAGTCGCTGCGCGGCTCGGTCGAAAAGCAGGACATCGTCGATGACGCGATGATCGACCGTTATTGGGAATTATTGCTCTTCCCCGGCAATCGCGAAGCCACGGTGCTGCGGGCGCGAATGGACCGCGAGCCCGAAGTGGCGGCGCGCGTCGGCGAGATCGCGGCGCCCACGCTGATCCTGTTCGGCGACAAGGATCGCGTGATCAATCCCAGCGCGGCGAAGACCTTCCATGAACGGATCAAGGGGTCGGAGGTCGTCATGCTTCCCGGTATCGGCCATCTGCCGATGGAAGAGGCGCCCGATGCGACCGCGGCCGCAATCGCCGACTTTCTTACGCGGCGGCTTGCGCCCGATGCGTCTGGTCCAGAAACGCGCTGATCCGCGCCGAAATCGCCGCCGCATGCGTGAAGGGGAAAAGGTGCGATCCCGGCACCACCTCCAGTAGCGCGCCGTCGATCAGGTCGGCGATCGCCTGGCCATGGCAGGCGGGCACGACGCCGTCGCGCTCGCCCATCAGGATCAGCACGGGCGTGCCCTTGAGGTGCGGCAGCATCGCGGCGCTCGTCCACCCCGCCATCGCCATCGACTGATAGGCGAGGCCGAGCGGGGTCGCGGTCGGCAGCTTGAGTCCGCTCGCCAGCATATCGTCGTCGAGCAAGGTCGCCCAGCCGATCCCCGGCGCGCTGACCGTCGGCGTCGTCGCCATCAGCACCAGCCGGCGCACGCGTCCCGGGAACTGGATCGCGACCTGCTGCGCCAGCGCTCCGCCCCAGCTGAACCCGGCGACATCGATCATCTTGTGACCGAGCCGGTCCGCTATCTCCATCACCACCGCCGCGATCGTCGGCGCGCCATAGGGCAGCAGCGCGTCGGGCGAGCCGCCGACGCCGGGCATGTCGAGCGTCCACACCTCGCGGCCGTCGATCCGCGCGAGTAGCGGCGCGGCGGCGGCGATGTCGGCGCCGATCCCGTTGAGGAACAAGAGCGGCGTGCCGGGCGCGCCCTCGCGCCAGCGCGCGACGCGGAGGCTCAGGCCGTAAACATGCTCGGTGCTGATGGCGGGCCGGCCGCTGATCCTGCTCATGGCCCGTGCCTTGGCATATCCTGATGACCGGCGAAAGACCGGTGCGCTAGCTCGCCCGTCTCGCGGCCTCCGCGGCCTGCTCGTAGCGTAGACAGTCGAAAATCTTCGCGCCGGCGAGGAAGACCGAACCGGTGCAGGCGAGCAGCAGCAGCTTGCCGCCATAGCCCGGATATTCGTGAAGATAGGCCGCGCCGCGCGCCATCGCACCGACGGCGAGGGCGTAAATGATCAGGCACGCCTCCAGGCGCGTCTTGATGACGAACAGGCGTCCGATCTTCTTCAGCATCACCAACAGCCTAAGCAAGCGCCGTGCCACCGGCGCAAATCGGGGATTCGGCGCGGGGGGCTTATGGTAAATTGTAAGTTAATCCGACAGGCGAAGGCAAGCGCGGGCGAGAGAAGAGCGCCACGAAGCGGTGGAGTGGAGGGGCCGGCGGTGCGTCCGACGAGAGGCCTCGTCCCTCCGTTAGTCCTCCGGGCGGCGCCTCCGCGTTCCGGGGAGGATCGGAACCTCCGCTCCCGGTGCAAACCAGCGATCCCAATCCGATCTCTTTGTGAAAGCGCCTAGCCGAATCGCCACGCCATCTTAACGCTTGGCTGCTAATCTCTCGCCGATGACGGTCCATCCCGCCTTTCCGACGAGCGCCGGCGAAGCTTCCCCAATGACGGTGCGCATCGTCGATCCGCTTTCGCTTTCCGAAGACCTCGCGCTGGCGTGGGACCGGCTCGCCAATGAGGCGAGCGAGCCCAATCCGTTCGCCGAACGCTGGTGCCTGCAATCCGCGCTCCATCTGCTCGATCCCGAACGCCATGCGCGACTGGTGCTTGTGCAGGGCGGCAGCGACGGACCGGTGATCGGCATCATGCCGGTCGCGCCCGCGGGGCATTACGGCCGCCTGCCATTGCGTCACGTCAGCGGCTGGGCGCATCCCAATCATTTCCACGGCGCCCCGCTGGTGCGCGCCGGCTTCGAAAGCCTCTTCTGGTC
Organism: uncultured Sphingopyxis sp.; assembly: GCA_966250105.1. Lineage (GTDB taxonomy): Bacteria > Pseudomonadota > Alphaproteobacteria > Sphingomonadales > Sphingomonadaceae > Sphingopyxis. The sequence goes on from CBINGC010000009.1 coordinate 117,316, forward strand.
GATCCTGCTCGGCTGGTGCGATGCGGCGCCGTGGGCACGCACGCTGCTGCATGTGCCGCGGCTGACCGAGGACGGCCCACTCCATAGCGCGCTCGTCGATGTCGCGCGGGTGCGCGGCGGCGAGGCGGTCATCGTGCACCGCGAAGAACGCGCGCTGCTCGAAAGCCCGCTGTCGCCGGACGATTATTGGGATGCGGCCGTGCGCGCGAAGAAACGCAAGGAATTGCGGCGCCAGGCGAACCGGCTCGCCGAACAGGGCGCGGTCGGTTTCCGCCGCTGGCAGGCGGGCGAGGGCCTCGAGCCCTGGATCGACGCCTTCCTGACCCTCGAGGCGCGCGGCTGGAAAGGGCGTGCCGGATCGGCGCTCGCGAGCCATAGCGAGACCGAGGCGTGGTTCCGCGCGGTGCTGGCCGGTGCGGCAGAGGCGGGCAAGCTCGACATGCGCGCGCTCGATCTGGACGGCCGCCCGCTCGCGATGCTGGTCAATTTCCTCTGCCCGCCCGGGGGTTTTTCGTTCAAGACCGCGTTCGACGAAGATTATGCCCGCTTCTCGCCTGGGGTGCTGCTGCAACAGGCGAATCTCGATCTGCTGGAAAATCCGAAGGTCGCGTGGGTCGACAGCTGCGCCGCGCCCGGGCACCCGATGATCGACAGCGTCTGGCGCGAGCGCCGCGCGCTGGTCTGGGTCAACGTCCCACTGTCGGCGCCCGCCGACCGGCTGCGCTTTGCGATGCTGGGCAAGGCCGAACGCCTGTGGCGGCGTTGGAAGGGTGCTGCGGCGCCCGCAAATGAAGTAGAGAGCCCCTTATGACCGCGCACCAGCCGATCGACCGCGCCGTTTTTCCCGCCGAAACGCTCGAGCGGATGGCGGCGCTCTATCCGCAGCGGGCGGGGCTGCTGCACCATCATCTTCCCGACCATCCCCTCCTGTCGATCGAAGCGCTGGCAGAGCTTGGCGAGAGCCTTCCCGCGAGCGAGGTCGAGTATAATCCGGGCGATGTGCCGATCGGCATCCGGCCCGAGGACGTGCCTTCGAACGGCCTGTCGATCGGCGAGACGATCCGCACGATCGACAGCAACGGCAGCTGGGCGGTGCTCAAAAATATCGAGAATGTGGCGGCCTATCGCACGCTGCTGATGGACCTGCTCGGCGAACTCGAAGCCGTCGTTACTCCACGCACTGGCGCGATGCTGACGCCGCAGGGCTTCGTTTTCATCTCTTCGCCGGGATCCATCACGCCGTTCCACTTCGATCCCGAACACAATATCCTGCTCCAGCTCAAGGGGCAGAAGGTGATGAACGTCTGGCCCGCTGGCGACGAACGCTTCGCGCACCGCCGCGAGCATGAACGCTATCACACCGGCGGCCACCGCAACCTGCCGTGGGAAGAGGCGTATAAGGGCGATGCGCAGCAGGTGCCGCTGGGCCCCGGCGACGCGGTGCTGATGCCTGTGATGGCGCCGCATTTCGTCGCCAACGGCGATGCGCCGTCGATTTCGCTGTCGATCACCTGGCGCAGCGAATGGAGCTATCGCGAATCCGAAGCGCATGCGGCCAACGCCGCGTTGCGCCGCATGGGACTCGACCCCGCGATGCCGCCGCGCTGGCCCAGCTATGCCTGGATGAAGACCGTCGGCTGGCGCGCCGCAAGGAAGCTGGGCCTCGTCGAATAATGCTTGTGACAGATTGCTTTCAATTGGCGCCAATTGCGGTTATGGGCGCGCATCCTTCGAATTCGAGCCAATAAGAGGACTGATGGCGAAAGAAGAACTTCTGGAAATGCGCGGCCAGGTGGTCGAACTGCTGCCCAACGCGATGTTTCGCGTCAAACTGGAAAATGATCACGAGATTCTGGGCCACACGGCCGGCAAGATGCGCAAGAACCGCATCCGCGTTCTCGTGGGCGACGAAGTGCTCGTCGAACTCACCCCCTATGACCTGACCAAGGGTCGGATCACCTATCGCTTCAAGTGAGCGGCGCGGCGAACTCTCCCGCGCTGGTTCTGGCTTCGACCTCGCCGCGCCGGCGCGAATTGCTGGCGCGGATCGGGCTGGAGCCCGCGCGTATTACGGCTCCTGAAATCGACGAGACGCCACTCAAAGGTGAGCTTCCACGCGACTATGTCGCCCGGCTGGCGCGGGGCAAGGCGCTCGCCGTCGAGCGCGCGGCGGACGAAGTCGTCCTCGCGGGCGACACGACTGTCGCGGTCGGGCGCCGTATCCTCGAAAAACCCGCCGATGGAGCCGATCTGCGCCGCATGCTCGCCCTACTGTCGGGGCGGCGGCATCATGTCTGGTCGGGTATTTGCGTCGTGGGGACCGACGGCCGCCCGCGCGTCCGCGTCGTCGACACGATCGTCGCCTTCAAGGCGCTGAGCGCCACCGAGATCGACCTTTATGTCGAATGCGGCGAGGGGATGGGCAAGGCGGGCGGCTACGCGATTCAGGGACGCGCCGAAACCTTTGTGCGCTTTCTGTCGGGCAGCCATTCGAACGTCGTCGGTCTGCCGCTTTTCGAAACGCGCGCGCTTTTGACGAGCGCCGGAATCCCGCTTGGCTGAGTGGCTCTACGAAGCCGGGATCGGCGAAGCGCGCGCTGCGCTGGTCGAGGACGGCGAAATCGTCGAAGCGCGGATCGAACGTGACATGGACGGCCCGCGCGTCGGCGCGATCGTCGGCGCGAGACTGGTCGAAGCGGGCAGGGGCGGCAAAGGCGCGCTGGTCGCGCTCGACTGGCCGGGCGCACCGCAAGCGACGTTGACCGGCCTGCCGCCGTCGACCTCGACCGGGGCGCGGCTCGCGGTCGAAATCACCCGCATGGCGCTGCGCGAACGCGGCCGCGACAAGCCCGCGCGCGCGCGGATGGCGGAGGCGGACGCCGCGCTTGGCGACGGCCCCGGCCTTCGCGCGCGTATCGCCGCAACCGGCATCGCCGTTGCCGATCTGCATCCGGCCGGTCCCGACCGCCTCGAACAGGCGGGGTGGTCCGAACTGATCGACCATGTTCGCACCGGCCACTGGCCTTTTGCGGGCGGCGCGCTGTGGGTCGATGCGACCCCCGCGATGCTGCTGATCGACATCGACGGGGAGGGGCACGCGCTGACGCTTGCCCAAGCGGGGGCCCGCGAAGCCGCAGCACTGATCCGCCGCTGCGACATCGGCGGATCGATCGGCATCGACTTTCCATCCGTGCCCGATCGCGCGGGGCGGCAGGCGATCGACGCCGCCATCGACGCCGCGCTGCCGCAGCCGTTCGAGCGCACCGCGGTCAACGGCTTTGGCTTCATGCAGATCGTCCGCCGCCGCGAGCGGTCTTCGTTGATCGAACAAGTCCGCCTCGATCCGGTCGCGACCGACGCCGCGTTGCTGCTGCGCCAGGCGGAACGTGCGGTGGGCACGGGCGTATTGACGCTGACCGCGCGTACCGCTGTGATCGACCATATCGCCGCGCGCGGACCTTGGATCGAAACATTGCGAAATCGCACCGGCCGCGCCGTCCGCCTTGTCGCGGACCCGGCCGTCAAAGGAGCGGGCCATGCCCAGTAAACCCCCGCGCTGCCCGCTCTGCGGCAAGCCGCACGATCCCGAGTATAAGCCCTTTTGCGGCCGCGGCTGCCGCGATCGCGACCTGCTTACATGGTTCGGCGAAGGCTATCGCGTGCCGGTCGATCAGGCGCCCGACGGCACCGCCGACGACGATCGTTTCGACGAGGGATAAAAGGCCGAGAAAGCCACTGGACAGGACGCAAAGCCCTGCCTATAGCCGCCGCTCGCCAGCGCGGCCGACCGGCCGCCGCGGTTCGCCTGGGTAGCTCAGTTGGTAGAGCATGCGACTGAAAATCGCAGTGTCGGCGGTTCGATCCCGTCCCCAGGCACCACCATCCAATATCGTTTCGCGGCATATTTTTGTGACGGTCCGGTTACGCCTTCCGTAGCGTAAACTGTTGCTTTTGTGCCACTAATGGACGGAAAAGCCGGATGTCCACGCGCGCGCGCGTTGACGCCGCAGGGCGGTGCGTTAGACCGACCAGTCACTGCCGGGCATCTCCCGATAAGCTTTCAGCTGCGCCGCGGTGGTTTTGGAGAGAGAGACCTAAATCATGACTTTGCGCAACATCTTGTTGGGCGCCACCATGCTGTGCGCCGCCACCACCCCCGCTTATGCCTACGCCCAGGACGTCGCCGCACCGGCCGACACCGGCGCGACGATCGACGATAATGATTATGGCAACGAGATCATCGTCACCGCCAGCAAGCGGTCGCAGACGCTGCAGGACACGCCGGTCGCCGTTTCGGTAACGTCGGCGGCGCAGCTCGAAGACGCGCAAATCCGCGACCTCATCGACCTGCAGACCGCGGTGCCCAGCCTGCGCGTCTCGCAGCTCCAGTCGAGCGCCAACACCAATTTCATTATTCGCGGCTTCGGCAACGGCGCGAACAACGCCGGCATCGAGCCGTCGGTCGGCGTCTTCATCGACGGCGTCTATCGCTCGCGCTCGGCCGCCCAGATCGGCGACCTTCCGAACGTCGAGCGCATCGAGGTGCTGCGCGGTCCGCAGTCGACGCTGTTCGGCAAGAACGCCTCGGCGGGCGTCATCAGCATCGTCACGCAAAAACCGCAGTATGAATTCGGCGGCTCGGCCGAAGTCACATACGGCAACTACAATGCGATCACCGTCAAGGGCGACGTCACCGGCCCGATCAGCGACACCGTCGCCTTCTCGCTCGGCGGCAGCTTCAACCGCCGCGACGGCTATGCGCAGGATTTGAACCTCGACACCGACGTCAACGACCGCAATCGCTGGGGCGTGCGCGGCCAGTTGCTGTTCGAACCGACCGACGCACTGTCGATCCGCCTGATCGGCGACTATGACAAGATCGACGAAAATTGCTGCATCGCCGGCAATGTCATCGCCGGTCCAACCGTCGCGATCACCGACTTCCTTGCCGGCGGCACCAGCGTCGACCGCGAAAATCCCTTCTCCTACGACGTCTACAATAATTTCCTGTCGACGAACGAGATCGAGAATTACGGCGGTTCGGCGCAGATCGACTATGACCTGGGCAATCTCGCGCTGACCTCGATCACCGCCTATCGTCAGGTGCGCGCTGACACCAACCAGGATTCGGACTTCACCGCCGCCGACCTGATCGGCGAGAAGAGCGACTATGTCGACATCGATACCTTCACGCAGGAACTCCGCCTGACGTCGGATTTCGACGGCCCGGTCAACTTCCTGCTTGGCGGCTATTATTTCAACGAAAAGGTGAACCAGCAGAGCGCGATCAAGTTCGGCGACGACTTTCGCGACTATGGCAATGCGCTGATTCAACAGGCGAGCGGCGGCGCACTCAGCGTCGGCCTGCTCGAAGGCACGCTCGGCGCGCTCGAAGGCGATCCGGCGAAATATGCCGGCACTTTCTTCCGCGCAGGCGACGGGCTCGACGAAGCCTATAAGATGAAGAATGAAGCCTTCTCGATCTTCGGCACCGTCGATTTCGACGTCACCGACCGGCTGACGCTGACGCTGGGCGGCAATTATACGAAGGATCGCAAGCGTTTCTCGACCAATGTAATCAGCAGCGACACCTTCTCCGGTATCAATCTCGACGCGGCGGCGTATGCGCCCTTCCGCAACCAGCTGCTCTATCAGGGCGGCCTTGCGCAGACGATCGGCGAGCAACTCGGGCTCGGTCGTTCGGCAACCGCGGCAGAGATCGGCGCCTTCGCCGGGGCGAACCCTGCTGCTTTCGGCGCGATTTCGACGGGCGTGCAAGCCTTTGCCGACGCCAACCAGAACAACCCCGCGGCGAATCCGCTCAATGGGCTGAAGGCGTTCCAGTTCCTGCCGCCCTTCCTCAACGTCCCGAACGCGGTCGAAAGCGGCAAGACCGACGACGGCGACTTCTCGTACAGCGTCCGCGCCGCTTATGAGCTTACCGACACGGTCAACATCTATGCGACCTATGCGACGGGCTTCAAAGCGAGCTCGATCAACCTGTCGCGCGACAGCCGTCCGCTCGCGTCCGATCTGCCGGCGATCATCTCGGGCGGTCTGGGCGTTCCGAACCTCGTCGCGGGTTCGCGCTTCGCCGCTCCCGAAGAGTCGGAAGTCTATGAGTTCGGCCTGAAGGGCCAGTGGGACGTCGCCGCGGTAAACGTCGCGGTGTTCAAGCAGGCGATCAAGGGCTTCCAGTCGAACGTCTTCACCGGCACCGGTTTCGCGCTGGCGAACGCGGGCAAGCAGTCGACCTTCGGCATCGAATTCGACGGCTCGGTGCGTCCGGTCGACGGGCTCAACCTGACGCTGGCGGCGACCTATCTCGACGCCAAATATGACAGCTTCGTCGCTTCGGCCTTCGGCGATATTTCGGGCACCAAGCCCGCGGGTATCCCCGACCTGTCGATGTCGATGGGTGCGACCTACACCCATGAATTCGCCGGTGGAACCAAGGCGATCGCGCATCTCGACTATAGCTATGAAAGCCCGACGCAGATCGTCGAGGGCCTCAGCGGCTTTGGATCGGACGAGCAGGGGCTGCTGATCGCCAAGCAGTTCAAGCGCGAAGTGAATTCGCTCAATGCGTCGTTCACGATCCGTCTGACCAATGGCCTCGACGTCGGCGTGTGGGGCCGCAACCTCACCAACGCGCAATATCTGACGACGATCTTCCCGGCCGTCGCCCAATCGGGCAGCGTCTCGGGCTATCCGAGCCAGCCGCGCACCTATGGCGGCACCGTCCGTTTCAAATTCTGATCGGGAGCGGCCGGGCGGCGAGCGCCCGGCCGCCGCGACGGCAGGAGAAAGAAACCCCGACCTCTCCGATGAGAGGCCGGGGCTTTTTTTGCGGCGCTACCGCCTCGGGTTTAGAACCTCACGCCCGCCGCGATGCCGTAGCGGCGCGGTTCGAGGGTGAAGATATTGGTATAATTCCCCGACGACTGGTCGGTGATGTAGAGGCCCGTGACGCTGTTCGCGTCGAAGACATTCTGGATGAAGCCTTTGACATACCATTTGTCGTCGGGACCGTTCAGCTGCAGCTGGGCGTTGACCTGGGCATAGCCCTTGATCCGGTTGACGTTGCCGTTGAAGATGCTGCCATAGCTTTCGCCGGTATAGGCGAGGTCGACGCGCGGGACGAGGCTCATGCCACCGCCGCCCAGTCGCGCCGTGTACTGCACGCCCGCGCTGAACTTGTAGTTCGGCGCCTGCGGCAGCTGGTTGCCCTTGATGTTGACGGGAACGCCCGCGGAGAAATAGTCGATACCGCCGAAGGCTGCCGGATCGAGTCCCGCCGGGGCGAAAGCGCCGGCGGCTGCCGCGCTCATGACGGCACAGATGCTGAAGGCGCCGGTCGAAGCGATGCCGCCGTCCGCCGGAAACGTCGTTGTCGGTTGCAGATTCGCGCCAGCAGCGACGCCGGGGACAAAGCCGCCGTTGATCACCTGCTGGACGCCATTCACGAAGGCGTTGACCCCCGCAGCATTGCCCGACGACGACGCCACGGCGCAGTTCGCAGCGTTGGTGATGTCCTTGATGATCACCGCGTCTTCGCGGCCGCCGCCGAAGTCGCGCGGGTTGCTCGTGAACTTGTCGTCGGTGACCTTGCTGTGCAGGTAGCTGAAACCGAGGTTGACCACGACGTCGGGATCGGGCCGGACGATGGCTTCGGCCTCGAACCCATAGACATCGGCGCTGACATTGTCGTTGACCGCAGTGCGGGCGACGATCTTGCTGAGCTGCAGATCCTTGTATTTATAATAGAAGGCCGTGAGGTTCAGCTGGAGCGCGCCATTGTCGAAGCTGTTCTTCGAACCGATTTCGAAAGCATCCACCTGTTCGGGCCGGAAGCTTTCGGGCACCTCGAAGATCGGCTGCAACGGCGGGTTGATACCCCCCGATTTATAGCCGCGCGAATAGGAGGCATAGAGAAGATTGTCGTCGGTGACCTTGAAGTCGAGCACCAGGCGACCGGTCAACTTGTTGAACTTGACCGAACGCTCCTGAAAGGCTTCGCAGCCCGCGATCGAACCGATCGGCCCCACCGTGCTCGACGTCTCGTTGCTCGCAACGGGACAGACTGTGCCCGGATCGGCGTCGAACCCTGCTGCGGTCGGCGACGTGAAGGCATCGGTCGAACCGTGCGGAACAAGGAAGCTCGCCAGCGTCGAACGCGCGACCACGCTTTTCTTGTCATTGTTGTAGCGCAGGCCCGCGGTCAATTTCAGTCGGTCGCTGAACTCGAAATAGGCTTCACCGAACAGACCATAGGATTTGATCGACAGGTCGGCGGTGTTGTTGCGGAAGAAGGGCGTGCCAAGATAGCCCGGTGCGAGCGGGTTGGGGCCGATGACGACGCCGTTCTGGTCCCTGTCGACATTCGCAAGCGACGAGAAGGCACCGAGAACGCCGGTCAGATAGTCGATCGGAAAGGCGTTCACATAATAGCTGTTCTCGGTCAGGTGATAGTCGGCATAAATTCCGCCGATGAGGAAGTTGAACGGTCCGTCGAAATCGCTGGTCAGGATCGCTTCGGCCGACCAGCTGCTGTTATACTGGTTCGAACGGTCGAACTGCAGCGACTGGTCGCTACAGATTTTGTTGCCGCCATAAGACCCTGTGCCGCTTTCTTCGGCCAACGACGTGCAGAGCTGGCCGGTCGGGCCGTCGGGGATGATGGCCGCCGCGACCGGGGCGAAATAGCCCTGAAGCGCCGGGCCGAGGGCGCCGCCCGCCGCCGCCGCGAGCGTCGCGAGGCCGCCGGCATAGAGCGAGCGGTCGCCGACATTGCTGTTATAGTCCTGCGACGCGTCGAGCTTGACCTTCTGATACTGGCCCGAAACCTGCAGCGACACCGGACCGAAATTATGTTCGATCTGGCCCTGAAGCGTCAGTTCGCTGGTGAAGTAGCTCGGTGTATAGGCCGTGTTCACCGTCCGCGGATCCGATGGGATCGTCGTATTGGCATAGACGTCGGGGCCATAGAGGCTGCCTAAAGCGAAAGCGGTCGGAATCCCCTGCGTCGCGAGGAACTCGCGCGAGGTCAGCGCCGCGGTAAAGGTCGCATTGCCGTTAAAAGGCGAATTGTCGAGGCGGCTGTTCAGACAGCCGAGGATGCCGGTCGGGTCGCGCTGGCAGAGCTGTTTCTGGATGCGCGTGCGCTTGTCCTTTTCGCGGAAATAGGACGCGAGCAGGTCGATCGTGGTGTCCTCGGTCGGCTCCCAGCGCAGCGAGCCGCGGACCGAATAAAGGTCGCGGTCGTCGATGCGCGTGTCGAGAAACTCGTTCTTCGTATAGCCATCGCGGTTGAGGTAGATGCCCGCGACGCGGAACCCCATGGTGTCGCCCAGGGGAATGTTGACCATCCCCTTGGCCTTCATGGAATCATAATTTCCATATTCGGCTTCGGCGGCGGCTTCGAAGGTCCCAAGTTTGGGCTTGGCGGTGATGACGTTGACCACGCCCGAGGTCGCGTTGCGGCCGAACAGCGTGCCCTGCGGCCCGCGCAGCACTTCGATGCGCTCGAGGTCGAAGAATTCGGTCTCGAACAGGCGGGTCGAAAACAGCGGGTCGCCGTTCAGATGGATCGCGGTCGCGCTGTCGCAGGTCGTGCCAACGCAAAGGTCGCCGATGCCGCGGATCGTGAAGCTCGCGCCGGTGAAATTCGTCTTGGTGAAGGTGACGTTGGGCAGGGTCAGCTGAAGATCCGACGGCGTCTTGATCTGTTGTGCTTCCAGTGCCTCGGTCGAAAAGGCGCTGACCGCGATCGGCACGTCCTGCAGGCGTTCCGACTGGCGCTGCGCCGTGACGACGATTTCGCCGCCGAAAGCATCGCGTTCCACTTCATCCGCCGCGTCCTGCGCAAATGCCGGCGTCGCCACCGTCATCGCAAGGACCGACGTTCCGATCAGTGCCTTGAACTTCATCTACAGCCTCCCTTTTTCGACCCCGCAAGGTGCGGGGCCGCCCAACATCAAATTGTGGTAAGGGGAGGGGAATTGACCAGACATGGCAAAGGGCACCGGGCCAAAGCGGCCATGTGCCCTCGTGTATCCCACTTGCCAGCTGCGCTGGTCATCGTCCTCTCCCACCGGCGTCGGGGAAAACGCCGGCCTCTCCGGAATACGACCCGCTCAAGCGAGTTCTGTATGAGCTAAAGGTGCGCCGAGTTGACGAAAGCGTCAAGTCACTTGTTCGGCCCAAAAAAGGACGCGAAACCGCGCCTCTCGCAATTTGCAAAAAGCCAAGATTCCGCAACGTAAACTTGGTCGGGGGCCATAAATTCTTCTTGTCGCGGCCTTGCTTATCGGCTCTGGGAGGCCGAAATGTGCGACATGATGGCAACAGTGAAGGCGGGGCGATGAACGACGACAAGAGTGAGTTGGGACCCGACGGCAAGGTGGTCGTGCCCGACCATGTCGCCGACGCCGTGCGCACGCTGATCGAATGGGCGGGCGACGATCCGGCGCGCGAAGGCCTGCTCGACACGCCGCGCCGCGTCGCGCGCGCGTGGAAGGAATATTGCCAGGGCTATAACGAGGACCCGTCGATCCATCTGTCGCGTACCTTCGAAGAGGTCGGCGGCTATGACGAGATCGTCCTGCTGCGCGACATTCCGTTCCAGTCGCATTGCGAACATCATATGGCGCCGATCACGGGCAAGGCGTCGATCGCTTATCTGCCGCGCGACCGCGTCGTCGGCATCTCGAAACTCGCGCGCGTGCTCAATGGCTATGCGCGGCGCTTGCAGGTGCAGGAACGGCTGACCGCCGAGGTTGCGCGCTGTATCTGGGACAATCTTCACCCGCACGGCGTCGCGGTCGTCATCGACGCGCAGCACGGCTGCATGACCGGGCGCGGCGTGCGCACTCCCGGCGTCGGCATGGTGACGAGCCGCCTGCTCGGCTGCTTCCTCGACGACGAGCGCAGCCGCAAGGAAGTGCTGAGCCTGATGGGTTATTGATGGGTCGGCGGGCTACCGCCGCCACATCCGAAGCAGCTGATACTGAACCGCCTGGAGCCGCGTGAAGTTCGCGGGATCCATCTTGCCGCCTTCGAGCGCCGCCACCTCGTTGAGTTCGTGCATCAGGTTCCGGTGCTGTACGTCGGGGATCAGGCTCTGAATGAAGGTGATCGCCACAAGCCGCTCGCCGCGCGTCACCGGCTCGACCTCGTGCAGCGTGTGCGACGGATAGACGACCGCGACCCCCGGCGCCTCCTTGAAGCGCAAATCGGCATTGCCCAGCTGCACATGCAGCGCGCCGCCGTCATAATCGGCGGGATCATTCAGAAAGACGGTGCAGCTGACATCGGTGCGGAGCTGGCCGTCGGGCAGCGGAATATAGGCCGCGTCCGGATGCAGCCCGTAATTCATTCCCGGCGTATAGCGCGTCAGCAGCGGCGGCGCGATGCGCGCCGGAAAGGCGAATTCCATGAACTCGGGATTCTGCACCATCGCGTCGAGCAAGATTTTCGACGAGCGTTCATAGGCGCCGGCGTCGTGAAGCTGCAGATTATTCTTCACCTTCGAATGCGGGTTGCTGATCTTGCCGTCGACGAACTTGCCGCCGACGGCGATCTCGCGCAGCGCGCGCACCGCACCATCTTCGAGTAGCTGGACGAGCTTGAACATCTGGCTTTCCTAATTGCCGTGGATCGGCAGGTCGCCAAGGCTTGTATAGCGCGCAGCGAGCGCTTCAACCCATGCGATCGCTTCGGCGATGGCGGGCGCGTGGTCGGCCGCCGCCTGCGCTTGCAACTCGCGGCGCAGGTCGGGGCTATAGCCATGCTCGGGGGCTTTCGAATATTGGCGCATGATCGGACCCGCGAGCGTGGCGTCGATGCGCGCGCCGTCGACTGGCAATCCGAAATGCGTCGCTTGTGCCCTCAACGCGGGGGCGGGACCGGCCAGCATCGCCTCGAAATCGACCCACAGATAGCGCGGATCGCCCGGCGGCAGCGTGCGCTGCGCGGTCGCCATCTCGCAAAGCCAGCTCATCGCGACGCGCGTGACCGGCGGCAACTGCCACAGCGCATGCGGAAAGTCGGGCAGCAAGGCCGCAAGCCGCGCCATGCGCGCGGGGGCCTGTGCTTGCGTCTCGGCCATCGACGCCTCGCCCGCGAGGATCGTCTCGATATAGCGGGGCAGGGGGACGGTTAGGAACAGCGCGCGGCCGTCGGCACCCGTCAAATCGTCGGCGATCGCGGTGATCACGCTCGACGCCTTCACCATTGCGCGCTGGCCGGGAGCGAAGCTGCGGCCAAGCCAGCCGAGCACCTCCGCAAGCCGCGCGCGATAGAGGTCGGGCGACCACAGTGATTCCGGCCGCTCGACCCGCTCGGCGACTTGCGCCAGCGTGCGCAGCAGCATCGGCTCGCGCAGCGGCAGGACATCGCCGACCTCGGCGAGCAGGCGCGATACCAGCGTCGATCCGACATGGCCGATATGAAAGATGAAATCGGGCCGCGGGGCATCGGCGCCGAGGTCGGGCAGCGCGTTCCACGCCATCCATTCGCGCCCGATACGATCGGTGAGCAGCCGCTGGTCGAGAAAGCTCGCCGCGCGATAATCGGCTTCGCCCAGCAGCGCGATCAGAACCCGGTCGTTCGCAAGATCCGCCATATGCGGCAGCAGGCTCGCGTCGGCGGTAAAGCGGGACTGGAAGCGATCGTCGGCCATCGCCTGCCGCCATAGGAGGGGCGGGGCGGGTTGGCCAGATGGGAAGAGCCGGTGTCGGACATCGGCTTTGGGGTGGAGAGCGGACCTGGCTCTCCTCCACTTCCGTCATCCCGGGCTTGACCCGGGATCCCG
>CBINGC010000010.1:0-112374 GCA_966250105.1 uncultured Sphingopyxis sp.
GCGCGGCTGGTTCGGCATCGCGGCGATGAACCGCCAGCTTACCGAACGGCGGCTGGTGCAGGATCTGACGATGCTGACGCAGGCGGGATCGGTGCAGGCCTCGTGCCTCGACTGCCGCGCCTACCTCCCCGCCGTACCGCGGCCGGGCCAAGCGGAGGCGAAGGGCTTCTTCGCGACGCTGGCGCTGCTGCTCAAATAATATCCCCTCCCGTTTGCGGGAGGGGAGAATTACGCCGCGACGGCGGCCGTTGTTGCCCCGATGTGCTCCGCAATCGCGTCGGCCAGCGTATCGACCAGCGCGAGCGGCAAATCATGCCCCATGCCGGGGATCGTCTTGAGCCGCGCTCCCGCGACATTCTCCGCGGTATCGCGCCCACCGGGCAGCGGCACGAGCGGATCGTCCTCGCCGTGGATGACGAGCGTCGGCGCCTTGATGGCCTTCAGCATCGGACGCCGGTCGCCGTCGGCGACGATCGCCGCCATCTGGCGCGCGACGCCCTGCGGATACCAGCCGCGTTCGAAATCGGCGCGCACCCGGCGCTGGAGCCGGTCTTCGGCGGATGGATAGCCGGGGCTGCCGATCACCCGCGCGGCATTGACCGAATAGGCGATGAGCGCCTCCTTGTCGCCGCTCATCGGCCGGTTCGCGAGCACGCGCATCGCCTCCCTCTGCGCGCGCGGCAGGCGGCGATTGCCCGTCGTCGACATCACCGACGTCAGCGACAGCACGCGCCCCGGATAGCGCGCGGCGATATGCTGCGCGATCATGCCCCCCATCGACACGCCGACGATATGCGCACGGTCGATACCGAGATGATCGAGCAGGCCGATTCCGTCGGCCGCCATGTCGGCGAGCGTATAGGCGGGGCGCACCGGCAAGCCGATGGCGGCCTTCACGAACATCCATTTGAGGTTCGGCACGCCCGCCGCCTCGAAGCGCGTCGACAGGCCGACGTCGCGATTGTCGTAACGGATGGTGCGAAACCCGCGTTCGTTCAGCGCATCGACGAACTCGTCGGGCCACAGCGTCAATTGGCCGCCGAGGCCCATCACCAGCAGCATGACCGGCGCATCGCGCGGCCCCTTGTCCTCATAGGTGATGCTGATGCCGTTGACGGTCGCCTGTTCGGTCTGCATGGAAATCCTTTGGTTTAAAAGGCCTAGCTCGCGGTCGCGGGCTTATAATGCGCCGCGTCGGAGGTGAATTCGGCGCGGCCATATTCGGCGAGCTGGCGCTCGATCCGATGCACGAGGCGGCGGTCGGCAAGATGGCGAATCACCGGCAGACGCGAGGCGACGCGATAGGCGGCCATGCGCCCCGCAATGCCGAGCATCGTCGCACCATAGATCAGGTGATCGCGGCGCCGCACTGGCACGCCGACATGGGCGGCGCGCGCCTCGTCACCCGCCAGAAAGGCCTTTACGAAGAAGACGCGGCTGACCGAATATTCGAGGCGGCGCTTGACCTGCCCCTTGGGCGAGCGGTCCTTCGACAGCTCGGCTTCCATTGTGGCGCGGAGCAGCCCGCCGCAAACCTGATCGTCATATTCGTAGCGCAAGGTCGCGCTGCGCGTGCGCCAGATGCGGACGATCTCCTGCGGCGTATCGGCGAGCAGATCCTCGGGCAGCCCGAGCAGATAGCAGCGATAACGCGCGAGCTCGACGCGGCCGCGCTCGATCCGGGTGAAACGGGAGCGCCCCTTCGCGAGCACCTCTTGCGACATGAAATAAACGGGGATCAGCCCGGCGGGCATCTGGTCGAGCTGCGGGATCGGCATGCCATAGGTTTCGGCATCCCACATACCGGGGCGCGACAGCACATTGACGCGCACCATCGAGTGCATCAACCGCACCATCGCCGCCGCCTTGAACCCGGGACCGAAGCGGTCGAGCGCGCCGGGGAGCGCGGTGGTGGCAAAGAATGTCGCAGTTTCCTTCACCCGCCGCGCCGCGGTCGCCTGGCCGAGCGTGCCGGTGAGCGCCATCGGCAGCGCCGAATATTTGTTGAGGAAGGTCGCGATGAAGGCGCCGCGGATCAGGAAGGGCGACAGGTTCGCCGTGGCGTTGCGCTCGTAGGCGGCGCCCTCTTCGACCAACTCCATATCGAGCCAGTCGGGCTTCTGTTCCATCTCGCGGATCAGGGCGACCAGTTCGGCGGGCGCATCCTCGACCGCCTCGATCCCCTTGTCGCATGCGTCGACGAGCATCGCGACGGTGCGCTGAAAGCCATAGCGCGGCATCAGCGCCGCATAGGCGTCGCCCGTCCGATCGCCGAGCATCGTATATTCACGAATGCGGCCGAGCAGGTCGGGATCGTCCAGATAGGCCGAACGGTCGATGCTACGGACGCGGCCGAGTTCGCTCACCGCATCGGCCTCGGGCGCCCAGCGTTCGGGCGCCTTGTCGAAATCGAAGCGGCCGAACAGCTCGGGCAAGGCATCCGCCTGATCCCGCACCCGGCGGGCGATAGTGCTGACATCGCTGTTCATAGGGCGAACCTGCCACAGATTCGCGATTTGGCAAGGGTTGCCGGTCGATACCGGCCTTTCAATGCTCGCCATGTCGAACTTGTTTCGGCATCCATCGCCAGACCGCCGATCTGGCGCAGCGCCGCCCCCCGGACCATGCCAGTGTCTACGATAAGACCAATATGTCTCTTTGGCTTCGAACTGGGCGTCCTCGACCATGCGGTATATGCGCGACATTCCCTTGGGCGCCCCGATGGAGGGTCGTCAGAACCCCGCGAGTCCAGATGGCCGCACTAATTTTCGCGCCCTGCCATCCAGAGCGTCTGGGTGAGCGGTTCGATCAGGTAGGAAAGGGCCGTCCGCTTGCGCAGCGGGATCATGATATCGACCGGCAAGCCGGCACGAAGTCCCCCATCCTTGCGAACGCGCCGGAGCTTCGCGAGTTCGCTGGGCGGCACGACCAGCTCGATCTTGAAGTATCGCAGCCCCGAGCGCTCGTCCTCGAAGCTGTCGGCAGAAATTTTGGAAATCTGGCCGACGAGAATGGGCAGATTGCGCTCCTGCAATGCGGTAAAGCGGATTTGCGTCTTCATCCCCGGCGCAAGGTCGTCGGCATCGGTGGGCGAAGCCTTGCCATCGATGACGAGGGCGCGGTCCTGGGGAACGATCTCCATCAGCGTCTCGCCCGCGGAGACGACGCCCCCGACGGTAAAGATCTTCAGCCCGACCACGCGGCCGCCGGCGGGAGCCCGCACCGTCGATCGGGCAAGCTGCTCGCGTACGGCGATCAGCTTGGGCTGGAGTTCGTCGAGACGGACCTGTCCCGCCTGTTTCGCGGTAGCAACCTCCTCGAGCATCTGTTTGTCGATGCCGACCATCTGCATCTGCGCCTCGCCTATGGCTTCGGAAGAACGTGCGATGTCGGCACGATAGGCACCGTAGGAGCCGTCGAGTTCGGCCGCGGAGCGTTCCATGCCGCGCACGCGATTGATCGATACGAAACCTTTCGGAAGCAGGGTCCGCAGCCCGTCCAGCTCCTCGCTGATCAACTGCTGCTGCACCTTGTTGGAATTCATCTGGTAGCTGTATCCGTTGATCTGTTCCGAATGCTGGCGCATCCGCTGGCGCAATACGTTGCGCTGCGTTCGCGCGGAATTGCGCCGCGCTTCGAAAAGCTGGCGCTGGCCCCGCAACGCTTCGGCGGCCAAGCTCCGGTCTTCAGGCGACAGCGATGCAAATTCCGCCGGCTCGGCGACGCTTGCGAGACCGCCGAGCTCGGCGACCAAACGCGCGCGCTGCGCCAGAAGGGCGGTGACTTCGCCGGTCAGTCCGCGTTCGACCGCAACCAGTTCCGACGCGGAGATCGTGAGCAGCGACTCCCCCTTTTTGACCGTTTGCCCTTCGACGACGTGGAGTTCCGTAACGATTCCGCCTTCGCGATGCTGAACCGCCTGACGGCTGCCCGACACCGCGATCACGCCAGGAGCATAGGCCCCGGCATCGAGCGGGGTCAGCGATGCCCATCCGAGCAGGCCGACGAAGAAGAATGCGACGATCAAGGCGCCAATGCGCAGTTCGCGATGCGGGCGGTCGGCGGAATCCTGATCCAGAGGACGATCGCCGCCGCTCGGCGGTTTCCAGCTCATATCGGTCATGGCCGCGCTCCTTCATGGATGGGAACGACATTCTGCTTTGCCGCGGATTTCTGCAAAGCTCCGAGGATTTCGTCGCGCGGCCCCATCCCCACGATCGCACCCTCGGCGAGGATCGCCAGCTTGTCGGCGCTGCCCAGCACGGCCGTGCGATGCGCGACGATCATGATCGCCGCGCCCTGCAGCTTTGCGGCGCCGATCGCTCTCGACAGGGCTTCCTCTCCATCGCTGTCGAGTGCCGAATTGGGCTCGTCGAGAATCAGTATGCGTGGGCTGCCGTACAAGGCCCGCGCGAGCGCGACGCGTTGCCCCTGCCCGGCCGACAGCCGGTGCCCATTGCCTTCGATATGGGTGTCGTAACCGCTTGGCAGACGTAGGATCATCTCGTGGACACCCGCCATGCGCGCGGCTTCCACCACCAGCTCGTCGACGACCGCCTGCTCGACGCCGCGCGCGGCGCCGAAGCGCGATATGTTTTCGCTGATCGTTCCGGGTAGCAAGCCGCAATCCTGCGGGAGATAGCCGATATGCTGCGCAAGCTGTTCGGGATCCCAATCGGTCAGGCTGGCACCATCGACCCTAATCTCGCCAAGGTCGGGCGGCAGGGCCCCGGCAACGACCCGCGCGAGGGTCGTCTTGCCCGCTCCCGACGGCCCCACAATGCCGAGCACCTCTCCCGGTGCGAGTTTCATCGATATATTCTTGAGCAGAAGCGCGCTGCCTTCGGCGTTGCGGATCACGACTCCCTGGAGCTCCAAATGGCCTTGCGGATCGGGCAAGGTGGTGCGCGTGACCGGACCGGCCGACTGCTCGAACAGCCTGCCGAGGGTCTGAAGTGCCTGGCGGGACTGGACGATGTTGGGCCAGAGGCCGACGAGCTGCTCGATCGGTTGCAGGGCCCGGCTGAGCAACACCGATGCGGCGATAATCGCGCCGACCGAAATCTGTCCGTTGATGGCGAGCCAGGCGCCGACACCCAGCGCGAAGGATTGCATGAACATCCGCACGAATTTGACGAGCGAATTGTACCGGCTGCCCGAAAACTGAAGATCGGCGACGACATTCAGGCCGATGCTGCGCTGCTGGATATGGCGCGATACCAGTGCGCGCCGCATCCCGAGCACGCGCACGATCTCGGCCTTGCGCAACATGGCTTCGTGCGATTCATATGCCGCGGCGCTGGCCTGATGCGCTTCCTCGGCCTTTGCCTTGCTGCGCCTTTCGTTGGTGATCGCAAGCGCCACCAATACACTCCCCGCACCGAGCACCAACAATCCCAAAAGCGGGTGAATGAGGAAAGCCACGAAAAGATACAGCGGCGTCCAGGGGACGTCGAACAATGCCGTCGCGGCCTGGCCCGCAAGCGACTGGCGCAGCAGGTCGAATTCGCGCATCGCCTGTTGGGTCGAGGGGTCGCCGGGCCGGGCGCGGGACCGGGCCAATAACCGGTCCAGTATCTCGCCGGAGAGCAATCGGTCGAGGCGCAGCGACGCGCGGGTCATCAGTCGCACGCGGACCGCGTCGAGCGCCGACAGCGTTGCAATCGCCACCCCGACGACGACGGTGATGAAGATCAGCGTCAATACGCCATTGGTCGGCACGACCCGGTCGTAGACCTGCATCATATAAATGGTGGGGGCGAGATAGAGGATGTTGATCAGCGCACTGAACGACGCCGCGAGGATGAAGTGGGTCCGACAGGCGCGGACGGCTTCTGACAACGCCGGTGGAACGGGCATCCAGAACAGGCGCATGCAATCCTCCCTGATTATCTTAAAAAAAGTGGCGCCGGGCCGGGGGGAGATCCCGGCGCCAAGCTGTCAAGCGAACGGATAGTCCGCGTCGAAATGGTGCCGGAGGCCGAAGCGCCCGTGATCCTCCATCCAGTCGTCGATCAGCGTCCGGATCACGTGGAAGGGGCCTTCCTGCCGTGGGGCGGATCCGCCGCCACCGCCGCCATTGCCGGAATTGACCACATCCTGCGGGCGGGCGTCGCCGATAAACCGGTCCGCGCCCCCGCCGGTATTGAACACGAGCCGATGATCGGAAGTCAGTCCGGATATGTCGACAGTGTCGGCGCCTCGCCCGCCGTTGACGGTGATCGTGCTGAAATTGAGGCTGGTGGGATTGAAGTCGCCGATGACGAGGATCGTATCGCCGCCGTTCGCTCCCGATCCGCCAGGCAGGACACCTCCCGGCGACGACACATTGAGCGCGTTGACGTTGATCTCCTCGATGTTGTCGAGTTCGGCCACGATCTGCGCATTCGTCGTGCCGTTGCGGGTGACGACGATTTCCGTATTGGCGTTCAGCCCGGTTATACCCGCGGCTTCGGCCGCGGCCCGGGCATAGATGCGGAAGGTTTCCACGCCAGCCACGCCGTTGAGTACGAACGTGTCCGTGCCCGCGCCGCCATTGACGATATCGCGCCCGCCGGTGCTTCCGGTCTGCGTCACGGTATCGTTGCCGGCGCCGGCGTGGATATAGTCGTTTCCGGCCCCGCCGTTGATCGTATCGACACCGCCAAGCCCGAACACCGCCTGCGAACCCGCAGCTCCGGCTGCGCCGTTCAGATTATTGTTGTTACCGCCGGTTCCGGTCACGACGGTGTAATCGACGTTGTTGAAGCGGAGCACCTCGGTGTTGAGCACCGAATCGACACCCTCGGCACCCGTGTTGTCGGTGACGGTGATGGTCGTGCCGTTGGAGTCGAGGCCGAAGTTCGCGATCCCGCCGACGAATATCGCCGTATCGTTGCCGCCATTGCCGTCGATAGCGTCGTTGCCGGCACCGCCCGTCATAAGGTCGTTCCCCGCGCCGCCGCCGAGCGTGTCATTGCCGAGGCCGCCTGAAAGCGTATCGTTGGCACCGCCGCCGTTCAATATGTCGGCACCGGCGTTGCCCGACATCGTATCGTTGCCGCCGCCGCCATCACCGAAATCATCGCCGGCCGTGCCGTTGAGCGTGTTGTTCGCTCCATTGCCGGCCCAGTTCACTCCGGTTGGCCCCGTCGCGTTCGATACGACCTGTTCGACCGTACCGCCGCCGTCGGTAAAGGTAACCGCGACACGCAGTTGGAGCCCGGCTTGGTCGCCGAACACAAGCCCGGCATTGTCGTCCGGGGTGAACGTCGCGGCGGTTGCTCCGGCGATATTGCCCCATGTCACGCCATCGGCCGACTGCTGCCATTGGTAGCTGAAGGCGCCAAGGCCGTTCGCATCGGCAATCGCCGCCGTATTGACGGTCAGCAACAGCCCTTCCCTTGGGGTCAGGTCGCTGATGACGGGCTGTCCCGTCGCCGGCTGGTTGACCCCGATCTCGATATCCGAGAAACGCATACGTTCGATGTTGCGCAAATTGTCGGTGCCGTCGAGCTGGGTACCGCGCGCGTGCGCCACGCTGATCGTGCCATTGGCATTATAGGTGATGTCGTAATTGGCCCTGAGGTCCGAGAATACGGCAATGTCCGTATCGCCCGCCGTGGTATCGGTCAGGATTTCGCGGACGATCGCAAGTTGCCCCGGATTGAACGTCCGGTTGAACATCCGCGTCACCAGCTGCGACATGCTGTCGGCGGTCGCGATTTCCGCACCGGTTCCGCCATTGGGACCAACGCTCTCGCGCACGCTGATCCGAACATTCAGCCATTTGTCGCCATCGATGATATCATCGCCGGCGTTACCCCGGATGAGGTCGCTGCCGTCGCCGCCGAGAATGATGTCGCCGGCGTTATAGGAAGTGACGCCCGCTCCTACCACGGCCTGGAGGCCGGCGATCCGGGCGATGCCGGCGGCGTCGAGGTTGCTTCCCCGATAGCCTTCCGATCCGCTGATGGCCGGATCGGGATCGAAGGGCGCGCGTTCGGCCGCAGTGATGTTGGAGCCCGACAGGATATCGTTGAATCGCGATCCCGACAGCCCCTCAACGCTTTCATAGGCGTCCTGGGTCGCATTGACCGGGGGCGTCGGATTCTCGTCGAACACGATCCCGCGCGTCAGGTCGGCGTCGGTGCCGGCGCTGTTGTCCTTATAGATCGCCCAGTCCCAACCCGACATGCCGGCCATCTTGGCGCGGCCGGGGCTGCCGACCATGATGTCGTCGCCGCCTTCGGCGATAAACTCGTCGAAGCCGCCGAGTCCGAAGAACACGTCATGGCCGATCACACCGTCCTGCGCGAAAATTTCATCGAAATTGTCGCCGGGCGCGCCGTCGAACGTGCCATGTTCGATCCAGTCGTCCCCTTCGTTGCCGAGGATGCGTTCAGCGGTGATATTGCCCAAGATGAAGTCATTGCCTTCGCCCGCGAAGACTTCCGACCCGGCATCGCTGCCGAGAACGATGAAGTCCTGGCCGCGCCCACCGAGCACCAGGTCCAGACCCGGTCCGGTGTTGATCACATCATGGCCATCGCCAAGCTTGATATTGTCGTCGCCGCCGATGTCGCGGACGACGTCGTCGCCGGCGCCGGCGTTGATGATGTCGTTGCCCGCGCCGCCTTCGAGCGTGTCGTTGCCGCCATCGCCGAAGATCGTGTCGTCGCCTTCGCTGGCGATGATGATGTCCGCTCCCTCGGTCCCGCCAAGGACGACATGCTCATCGCCCGTATAGCGCAGATAATTGGTGTCGGGGCCAACGGTGCCGGGGTTGTTGCGGACGACAAGCGGGGTCAGGATACCGCCGCCAAGCGGGTCGGTGCTCTCGAGGTCGCCGTCGCCGTCCAGATCGTTGAACTGCCGCGTCTGGTTGACCTCCAGAATCAGTCCGGGGGTCGAGAAGACATCCGACGGCAGATGCGTCGCATCGGTGTGGCGCATGATCATCGACGCAAAGCTGTTCGCTTCCATTTCGCCGAACAGGTGCAGGCCGTCGAGACGCTGGAGATAATAGAAGCGGTCGGCATTCTGCAGCTGCTCCATCTGCACTTCGAACACGAAGTTGAAGGTCGATCCGAGCATGCCGCCAAAGGGCAGTATCTTCTCGGCAAGGCCGCCGATCCAGAGATCGACATTGTCGAGCCCCGTCGTGGTCACGCCATTCGGACCGCTCGCCCACGCGCCTTCGCCGTTGAGGAAGTCCGCTGCGTCGGCGGGCACACCGACGTCGCCGACGCCGAGATCGGTGCCGAAGATGATTTCCATCGCCGCGTTGCGCTTGCCCTCCACCGTGGTCTGACCGACGATGAGGGGATGCAGGCCATAGGCCGCGATGAAGTTGATGATCGACGCCTCATTCTTGAGATTGCCGGCGAAATCGACCCAGCTTTCATAGGGTTTCAGCCGCGCGTCATTGTTCGTCGCCTCATAGAATTCGCGGCGCGCGGCGTTCAGCGAGGGAACGCCGGTGTCGCGGCCGCGCGCGAGGTTGATCGTCGCGAGGTCGAGCGGCAGGCCCAGCAAGTTGTTGCGGAGCGCGCTGGTGACGAATTCATCGATCTCGTTGCCGACCTGACGGGTCA
Organism: uncultured Sphingopyxis sp.; assembly: GCA_966250105.1. GTDB lineage: Bacteria > Pseudomonadota > Alphaproteobacteria > Sphingomonadales > Sphingomonadaceae > Sphingopyxis. The sequence goes on from CBINGC010000010.1 coordinate 9,576, forward strand.
TGCCGCGGACGATGTCGCCCGCTGCCAAACCGTCTGCGATGGCGCCGCCGACCCCGTTGAACGCCGTCGGATTCAGGAAGCCTTCGATCAGGCTGATATCATTGGGTGTGAAGGTCGGGCCGAACCGGTCGATGTCTTCGGTCAGCATCGAGTGACCGAAGCGATAGACGACGTGCGCGAATTCGGCGACGATGTCCGGATTGATCGTGGTGTCGAACCCGTCGGGCACGATGAAAAAGTCGACCTGCGGCTGGATCTTGCGCGCGAATTCCTCGAACACAAGATGCTGATACTGCATCTCGGTGCCGAACTTGGCGGCCTGGAACAGGCGTTCGCCGTCCCACACCAGCGCGTCGATCGCGGCTGCGCCGACGGGGACCGATGCGACATCGTCGATCAGCCACTCGTTGAGGAAAGCCACCGCCTCGGCCTGCGTCGCGCCATCGGCGAGCATTTGCGCCGCGTCGGCCAGCGTCACATCCTTGGTATGTTCGACGAGCCGATTATGTTCGGCATGGAAAACATGGTGGACCGCGGTCAGGCCGATATTCTCGTTCACGCGGCCATCGCCGGCCATGAAATGGGCGTCGAGCAGCTCGTCGTCATAGACCAGCGGATTGTTGCCAGGGTTCAGCAGGCCGATCGTGATATCCCCATCCTCGATGCCGTTCGGCACCGCGGTATGGGCGATATCGGCGAGGAACGCGCTGTTGGTGCGGATGGCCGTCGCCAGACCCACCGGCGCGTCCGGCGTGCCCGATATCACGATGTCGTCGGCCGTGTTCGGAATCCCGTCGACACCGATACCGGTGATGACCTGGGCATAGCCCGCGGCATTGGGAATGAAATTGCCATAGGCGTCGGTCCGCAGCAGCGGAACCTTGCCCACGTCCTGATCGGTCAGCATGATGCCGAGCATCAGCGCCTGCGCCTTGACCTCGCCCCATGTTGCCATGCCGCCGGGCGATCCGCCGGCGCCCTCGATCAGCTTGCCGGTCGCAACCGGGTGACCATCGGCATTCAGCGTATATTGGCGGAGGAACACCTGATGCGAAGCGTGCGAGGCATAGGTCTGGTTCTGATCGACATATGAGGTGGTCGTGTTGATCGGCCGCACATCATCGGCGGTCCCCATTATACCGTCGGTGCCCGCCGAAACCGTGGCGCGGGTCAGCACCATGAAGTTCGTTTGGCTTCCCGGAACATAGAGCGGATCGTCCGGCTGCAAAGGAATGAAGACGGTGCCGCTGCCACCCTTGTTGACGAGGTCGAGGCCGTGATCGAAGAATTGGCCGAACAGGGTGAACCACGAGTTGAAAGAGGCCGACAGGCCGCCATCGGGCGAAATGTTCGGCAGATGGACATTGTCGCCGTCCATCGCGAGGCCATAAGGCGCGAGCGCGGCATCGCGCACGACGCGAGCGGCTTCCAGATCGGCGACGGTTACGTCATGCGCGGCGGTCGCCGCGGCCAGCGCGGCTTGTGCCGCAAGTTCCGCGGCCGTGTCGCCGGGCAGCCCGTCATCCGCGACGGTGGCGGCGGTCTGCGCATTCTGCATTACCACACGCGCCTGATATTCTGCGTCGGAGGCGGGCTTGAACGTTTGATAGATCGCCGTGATCGCCGGCAGGTCAACCAGCGGATCGGCACTGCCCGCGCGCGCAAGGCCTTCCAGAATCGCCGCGGGATTGCCCAGAGTCTGATCGACCAGCAGGTTCGAGATCGTTCGCAGGCTGGCGTCGAAAACCAGCGAGTCCGGGTTGTTCGATGGATTATAATTTGCCTGCGTCGGCATCGCCGGGGCTGGCCCCGGTCCGTCGGGGTCGAACGCCGTGCCATCCGCGGGCCGGTAGGCCGGATCGAGCAACGTCGGAAACGGCACATTCGACGCGCCCCATTGTTCCTGGCCCGGGAGCAGATGGTTGTAGCTGCCGTCGACCGTGCGCAATCCGAAGGAAAGATTGTATGCCGGGACAAGTCCGCCCGGTCCGTAAAGCGGCTGCCCTGCGGCATGTGCTTCGGCAATCTTGATCTGATCCAGAATGAATTCGAGATCGCTGCGGATATACGTGACCATGCTTACCTCCCTGCAGTAAATCCGCGCTTGCCTCCCACCTGTCGGCTCGATCATCGACTCGCGTTAGGCGGTCGATCTGCGGATTTTGAGGCTGTAATTTATGGCTTATTGAACATCATCGTCGAGTTGGACTAGCGACCTATTACGTTCCCGCCCTTCTATATTTACAGGGCCTAGAGCGATGTCACATTCGATATAGTACTTTTGATATAGTTTGCGACTTGGTGGGGCGAAGCCATAGGGTCCTCGACGGACTCGCCGGGCAAAGTCGAAAGGGAAGTGAGCTTCGGGCGGCGGCCTCATGGCCGGCGATGGAGGAGCGCCTCAGCGCCTGTACACAATCTGGGACAGCCCGCTAAAATTGCGCTGCGGCATCGACCCTGCGCGTTTCTCTTCGAGAAGGCCGGGCAGGTAGGTCTGAGCGGTTCCATCGTTGAACGCCCGCGCCTGCATCACGGCGACGGCGCTGACGCGGTTGTGTACGCCCAGCATGCGGAATGCCGCGGCGATATGAACTTTCACCGTTCCCTCGGCAATGCAGAGCAGCCGCGCGATTTCCTTGTTCGAGCGCCCTGCCGCCAGGAGGTTCAGCACCTCGAATTGGCGCCCCGTCAACGCCGTCTCCTGCGCCCCGCCGTCCTCGTCCGCGATGCTCGCCTTTCGAACGTTCAGATCGGAAAGAAAGGGGGGAACATATATCTGCCCCGCCAGCACTTTTCGCAACGCGTCCGCCATCTCGTGAACCGGAAGGTCCTTGGGAATATAGCCGTGGGCGCCGGCGCCCAGCGCATCAAGCACCATATCGCGGTCCCGCGACGCCGTCACAACGACGACGCGCACTTCGGGATATCTCACGCGCAGGTCCCGCAAACCTTCGCGTTTGCGCATTCCGGGCAGGCCAAGATCGATCGTCACAAAGGCGATCGATCGCTGCGCCGCTATCTTCGCCATGACGGAGGGAAAGTCCCAAGCTTCGACCAAATTGGATATGCCGAGATTTCGCGCGAAAACCGTGGTCAATCCTTGACGGCAAAGCGGATGGCTATCCGCGACTAAAATCTCAGTTATTTCTTTCGCCACGGATTTGCCCCCCACGGGTACTTGCCTTGGCACGCGCCGACAAACATATTCCCGCATGAGTCCCTCCCGCCGCCGCGACCCGTGCGGGAAGGCTATTCTTTTAGTTATAACGAATCGGTCTAGTCGAGCCTATGCCTGCAACCTGACGCCAACCTGACGGTCAATGATGCCCACTCGCGGGCGCTTCCGTACAATGCCGCACGTCTTGAAATAGCAGACATATTTCTTTTCTGTCCGGGTTGGTCATCAGGGTCGCATCATGAATTTCGACGATTCCGGCCACGATCGCGAGACCAAGACCCGCTCCATTCGCGCTGGCATGATCAGCACGAACGAACCGCTGGCTGAGAGACGCGAGATCGGTTGCGGACAAGCCTCCCCCTTCATCCCTGACACAGATGCGGGCATCCGGGCCGACGGAAACCACGACGCCGCCGCCCGCCGGCGTGACCCGCAACGCGTTTTCCACCAGATTCGAAACCGCCGCTATGAGCATTTCCTGGATTCCGGAAACGGCGGGCTCGCCCTCGACGACCAGCTCGACCTGCCTGCCCTGCTCGGCCGCCAGCGGCGCGAAGCGGTTGATCACATCCGTCGCAACTTCGAGGAGTGAAACCATATTTCGGGATGTGGGCGCCGCCTCATAAGCCTCCACCTGCGCCATCATCATGATCTGGCCCACGAGCCGTTTCATCGCGGCGACGTCCTTCTTCAGCCGAAGAGCATCCGGAGACCCCAATCGATCCAGTTCGATCATCAGGATCGCCAGCGGCGTCCGGAGTTCGTGGGCGGCATTGGCGGCAAAGGCTTCGCGTAGCCCGGCCGCGTGATCGAGCCGCGCCAACAGATCGTTCAACGCGCGCGCGAACGGCTGTGCCTCGAGAGGGAATTCGTCGATATCCACGCGAAACCCGCGGTCGGTGCCGACCACCGAATCCATACGGGCAGCGGCCGCGCTAAGCGGCTCGATCGACGTTCGAATGACCCATTTCGCCGCGAAAAACATCGGGACCATAAGCAAGAGGAGCGGCAAGACGACATGCTCGCCGATTTCGAGCCACACCCCGTGCCAATCGTCGGCCGCCGACTGCTGTTCGAGCATGACCTCGACATCGAAGCTGACGAAAATGATCAGCGCGAGACTGCCGAACACGCCCGTCCATGCCAATCCGCGCGTCAGGCGGGCCGATATGGAATCGGACGCCCTAATGGCCATAATCCCGCAGCAAATAGCCCATTCCGCGAACGGTGATGAGCAAATCCGGATTGCCGGCATCGCTCAGCTTGTGGCGAAGTCGGCTGACGATCGCCTCGACCGCGTTGGGCGTCACGATTTCGTCGAACCGGTACAGGGCTTCTTCGATGGTCGATCGGCGAACGATCGCACCGGACCGACGCATCAGCAGTTCCAGCAAATCGGCCTCACGCCGCGTCAGTTCGATAAAATGATCCCCACTGCGCGCCGTCCGCGCCGCGACATCGAACGCGAGTTTGCCGACACGGATCACCGGCAGACCCCGCGTGCCGGGGCGGCGCAAAAGCGCACGCAGACGGGCGGCAAGTTCTTCGATGTCCACCGGTTTGACGAGATAGTCGTCGGCGCCGGCATCAAGGCCGGCGACCCGGTCGCCCATGCCGTCGCGCGCCGTGAGAATAAGAACCGGAGGGAGGGGATGTCTTGGCCGGTCGCGCCGGAGCCATCCAAGTCCGTCACCGTCCGGCAACCCCAAGTCCAGAATGATGACATCGAAGGCGACACTGGCGAGCGCCGCCTCGGCCTCCTCGATGCTGCCGACGCCGTCGCCGCTAAATCCGTGCTGAGCAATGCCGTGCGATATGAGCTCCGCTAAACGGCGGTTGTCCTCTATGATCAGGACGCGCATGTCACATCAGTTGTCAGCGTAGCCCCCACCGACTGGTCGGCACGAACAACCCAGACGCTATCCCACGCGTCGGGCGCGCTCCTTGCCGAGCCGCCCCACTATGAACTCCCTGTTTGCGAAATCAAGAAAATCAGCACGGCGCCATATGAAACCGGCCGCTCGCCGACCAAGCGTCGTCCGTCCCGCTAGGGTCAGGATCCTGGACAATTATTGGCCCGAACGCCCTATCGTCCACGTCGCGAGGACCTCCTCGCTCGTCGGGTTTTCCAGCCGAACGGTGTCGATACGCGCGCCGATGACGCAGATCGGTCGCTGCTCGGCCCCGGCGGGCTGGACGCAGCGGACCGGCATATTCCCGGTAACGGCATCGAGCCGGCCCGAGATACGCAAGCGAAATCCCCGCGAACCGTCGAATTTGTCGGCGGCGACCCGCGTAACGGTTTCGAACGGCCGACCGTTGCGGCGCCCGTCGCGATCCGCGTCGCCATCGAAGAATTGGGCGATGGCGAGCGTCTGCCCCGGTAGCGTGAGCGGTTCGACACCGCGCGAGAAGGCCTGTCCCGCGCGCAGCGGACAGGCGCCGCTGCTCGACCATGGCCGCGTGATCCAGAAGCCTTCGGCCGCGCCGGTGGTCGCCCGGTCGTCGAGATTCCAGTCGGCCTTGCTCCACATCATCGGCTTGACCGACACGCGCAGCGTCCCCTCCGCTTCGTCATAGCGCCACTGCATCGGCAGGCTGGTTTCGGCCTCGCTCGGCCCGCTGCATCCGAACGGCAGCAGCAGTTCGAAGCGGCGCCCAGCCGCGTCGGCGACCGCCTTTGGCATGGCCTCGCCCGACGAGAAGGCATCCGCCGCACGCTGCGCCAGCGCGATGAGCTCGCCTCGTCCGAGGTCCTTGGGTGTTTCCGGGACGGGCGCAGGAGTGGGCGCCGGGACGACCATCGGCGCAGGCGCCGGAGGCGCCGGCGCGGTGGTCCGGCCGAGAAAGAAGCCACCGCCGCCGACCACAAGGATTGCGGCGAGTCCGCCGGCGATGGCGAGCCGGCTGGTTCTGACGCTGGGTTCCTGCATGGTCCCTCGATAGCAAATCCGCACGTATCCTCCAGACCCCAATCGGAATTTTTGTCGTTGGACATTGACTTGCGAGCGATGCCGCCTGACGCAGGCGCGATGTCGGTGGACCAGATTCTGACCCTGCTCGTCCTCGCCGCGGTGGTTGCGGCGCTCATCTGGGACAAGGTGCGAGCCGACGTCGTCGCGCTTACCGGCGCGGCGGTGTTGTTGATGACGGGGGTCGTGCGGCCGGTCGAGGTGCAGAGCGCCTTCGCGAGTCCGGCGATCATCGCGCTCGCGTCGCTGTTCGTCATCGCCTATGCGCTCGAACTCGCCGGGCTGCTCGACCGCGCGATCACATCGGCGGTTGCCATGTGCCGGCGGCTCGGCTCGGGCGGTATCTGGCTGTTGCTGTCGATGATCGGCTCGGTATCCTGTTTTCTCAACTCGACGCCGATCGTCGTGCTCGGCGCGCCGGTGATCCGCGACGTCGCGACATCGCTGGGTCTTTCGCCCAAGCGTTTCCTGATCCCGCTGTCCTACGTCACCATCCTCACCGGATGCTGCACCTTGATCGGCACGTCGACCAACCTGCTCGTCGACGATATGGCGAGCGTCGCGGGGCAGCCGCGCTTCGGCATCTTCGAGATCACGCCCGTCGGCATTCCGATGGCGCTCGCCGGCGGGCTCTACCTCTTTCTGGTGAGCGGCCGGCTGCTCGGCGGGCGCCACGAAGGCGAGGAACGCGAGGGCGCACCGGCCGAGATCGATCAAGCGCATATCGGCAATGCGCAGATTGGCGATGCCCGGCTGTTCGAGGTGAAACGGCCGCTCCAGCCGCTGAAAGCCGCGATCGCGCTCGCGACATTCGTCGCGGCGGTGGCGCTCGCGACGATGGGCGTCGCGCCGATCGCGGCGACCGCCTTCGCGGGTGCGGTCTTGTTGATCCTGCTGCGCGTCATCAGCGCCGACGAGGCCTATAGCGGCCTCAGGCCCGAAATTTTGATCCTGATCGCCGGCATGGTGGTGATCGGCATCGCGATGGAGCAGAGCGGGCTCGCGGCGGAAACATCCGAGCTGCTCATCGCCAGCGTTCACGGCCTCAACCCGTTGATCGCGCTCATCATCCTCTATCTTTTGACAATGATCCTCACCGAGCTTTTGTCCAACGCGACCGTCGCGGTGCTAATCACCCCCGTCGCGGTGGCGCTCGCCGACAGTCTCGGCGTCAGCCCGCGGCCGTTCCTCGTCGCGGTGATGATGGCGGCGAGCGCCGCCTTCGCCACGCCCTTCGGCTACCAGACCAATGTCATCGTCTATCAGATGGGCGGCTATCGCTATCTCGACTTCGTGCGCATCGGCCTGCCGCTCAATATCATCACTTGCGTGGTGGCGATCATGGCGATCCGTTTCTTCTTTCCGTTTTAGGGCGGCGACGCCAAACTAGGGAGCCGTGCGGCGCGGCGGAATCGGATGGCGGCACCTGCCGGGCGGCGGCCAAGACCATTCGATCGTCAAGGAGATAGCCCGTTGAGTATCGCCAGCATTGCGGTCCCCCGCATCTTTCGCATCGGCGGCGGCGCGTCGAAGCAATTGCCCGAGGTGCTCGCGAGCCTGGGGCTGTCGCGACCGCTGATCGTGACCGATGGCTGGCTCGCGAACAGCGGGCGGGTAGCGGAGCTGACCGACGGGCTGGCGGCGGCGGGGATCGCGGCGCGAGTGTTCGCCGACACAGTGCCCGATCCGACGGTGGCGTCGATCGATGCGGGCGTGGCGTTCCTTCTGGAGGGCGAGCATGACTGCGTCGTCGGCTTCGGCGGCGGCAGCCCGCTCGACAGTGCGAAGGCGATCGCGCTGCTCGGCCAGCACGGCGGGGCGATGGCGGATTACAAGGCGCCGCATGTGCAGGACGCGCCGGGGCTGCCGGTGATCGCGATCCCGACGACCGCAGGCACGGGGTCGGAAGCGACGCGCTTCACGATCATCACCGACGAGGCGACCGACGAAAAGATGCTGTGCCCGGGGCTTGCTTATCTACCGATCGCGGCGCTCGTCGATTACGAGCTGACCTTCACCAAGCCCAGGCGGCTGACCGCCGATACCGGGATCGATTCGCTGACGCACGCGATCGAGGCCTATGTTTCGAAGCGCGCGAACCCGTTCAGCGACGGCATGGCGCTGCTCGCGATGCGCGCCATCGCGCCGAATTTGCGCCGCGTATGCAGCGACCCGATGGACCCGGCGGCGCGCGAGGCGATGATGCTCGGCGCGACGCAGGCGGGGATCGCCTTTTCGAACAGTTCGGTCGCGCTGGTTCACGGGATGAGCCGGCCGATCGGCGCGCATTTCCATGTCCCGCACGGGCTGTCGAACGCGATGCTGCTGCCCGCGGTGACCGCCTGGTCGGCGCCCGCGGCGCTCACCCGCTATGCCGATTGCGCGCGGGCGATGGGGGTCGCTGACGAGGCCGAGGGCGACCAATCGGCGGTGTCGCGGTTACTCGGCGAACTCGAGGCGCTCAACCGCGAGCTCGAGGTGCCGGGGCCGGCGGCGTGGGGCATCGACCCGGCGCGCTGGGAGGCGCTGATGCCGACCATGTGCGCGCAGGCGGCGGCGTCGGGTTCGCCAGCGAACAATCCGCGCGTGCCGAATGCCGAGGAGATGGCGATGCTCTATGCGCAGGTCTGGGCGGGTTAGAATCCGCGCGCGCTCAGTCGCTGGGCGCTGCCTTGACCGGATTGCGCAGATGCTCGGGCAGAGGAAGATCGAGCCACAAGTGCCGTTGTTCCGCCCATACTGCCTGTTCGGGCATCGGAAAGTCGCGGTCGGCAAAGGCGCCCGCCGCGACACCGATCAGGTGCGGGAGCCGATCGGGTTCCCACCAGAGCGACGATCCGCAGGCGGGGCAGAAATGAAAGGACACGTCGCGGCCGCTGGCCGACGGGCGTTTGAACGCCTTGGCCCCGGCGGGCAGATCGACGCGCTCGCGGGCAAAAAAAGCGGCCACGCTGAAGAGCGATCCGGTCCGCCTCTGGCAATCGAAGCAATGGCAGAGCGACACCTTCGCGGGCTCGCCGGTGCAGGTGAGGACGAGCTTGCCGCAATGACAGGAGGCGGTGCGTTCCATAAGCGCAGGCATATCACCGCACGCCTGGCAAGCAAGCTTCGCGCGATCACCGGCAATTCGCGTTTCGTTCATTGACCGGCAAGCTGCGCCCTGCTTAAGCGCGCTCGCCCCGCCTCCCGCTCTCCTACGTCTCGATGTGGAGGCGGGGCATCGCTTTCAAAAAACCTCGTTACGGCAATCTCTCTCCCATCGAGATTTGCAGCACCGCATACCATTCGGCGCGCGTCCAACGCGGCGCGAAAGCCTGCGGAATTTCCCTGATCCGTTCGATCGTTTGCGTGCCGACGATCGGGATCGAACGCGCGGGATGCGCCATGACCCAGCTATAGGTCGCCGCAGCGCGCGAGACGCCATATTCGGCGGCCTTGGCGTCGAGCAGCGCGGCGATCGCCCGGCCGCGCTCATCCGCCGGATCGCCGAGCCGGCCTCCGCCGAGCGGCGACCAAGCGAGAAAAGCCATGCCCTGTTCCATCGACTGATCGAAGAGGCCGTCGAAGAGCGGGGCGAGGTGGAGCGGCGAAAATTCGCTTTGATGGCTGACCAGCGGAACCGGAAGGAAGCGGGCCAGCGCCGACGTTTGGGCCGACGTGAAGTTGGAGACGCCGATCGCGCCGATCTTGCCCGCGCGGTGTGCGTCTTCGAGTGTGCGCGCGATCTCCTGCGGGTGCGCGAGCAGGTCTGGACGGTGGATCTGCCACAGCTCGACCCGGTCGGTGCGCAGGCGGCGGAGCGAAGCGTCGATCGCCGACGCCAGATAGGGTGCGCTGCTGTCATAAGGCACGCCCGGAACGATCCCGCCCTTGGTCGCGAGGAGCATCGCGTCGCGAAGCGCGGGGGCTTCGGCGAAGACCTCGCCGAGCAGGGTTTCAGCCGATCCGAAGCCGCCCGGCGTGTCAAAGCCGTAGATGTCGGCGGTGTCGAACAGGGTCACCCCGGCCTCGAACGCCGCGTCGATACGCGCGCGGGCGGTGGCGAGGTTGACGCCGGCAAAGCGCCACATGCCCCATGCGATGGGCGCGACCTCGTGTCCGGCGATGCTTACATGGGCGGGCGCGGGAAGATGGTCCGACATCGATCAGAGCCCGAGCAGCTTGCGCGCGTTGCCCGAGCGGATCTTCGCCCGCTCCGCGTCGGTCAGGTCGAGCTTCGCGAAAGCCTCAAGCGTTCTGGGTAGCGAGATTTGCGGGAAATCGGACGCGATCAGTACATGGTCGACCCCGACGTTGCGGATCGTCCAGACATATTCCTCCTCGATCGGCGAGTCCGCCGCGAGGATCACGCTCGCCGAAATGTCGAAATAGATATTGTCGGCGAAGAGATTTTCGGCGGTGCGCGCGAGTGCGAGGATGTTCCAGAAGCGGAAGCCGAGCCCGCCCATATGGCCGAAAATGAACTTCGTCTTCGGCGCGGCGAGCGCCAGATTGAAAAGTTTCTCGTTATCGCTGGGGACGATGCTGGCATTGTCCATGACGACGATCATGCCCTTGTCGCCCGCATGCTTGACGAGCGTCAGCACACGCGGGTCGGCGGCATCGAATTTCTGCGTATGCGGGTGGATCTTGAGCAGGCGGACCCCGCGCGCGGCGACGCGGTCGACCTCGGCCAGAGCGGCATCGCCATCATAAGGATGGACCGTCGCGATCGCGATCATGTCGGGGTTTTTCGCGGCGAGTGCGATCAGCGCGTCGTTGCGCTTGGTTATGTCCGCGGGATTGCCCGCCAGCGCCTGATTCGGGCCGCCGAACCACATCGCGCCGAAGGCATCGGCCGACTGGCCGGCGGCTTTCAGTTGCGCCCGGTATTCGGCGAGCGACGCCTCGCCCTTGTGCAAGTGAACATGGGTGTCGATGACGGCCTCCTGCGCAAAGGCGGATATCGAGGGCGTAAGCAAGGCGATCGAAAGCAGCAGGGCTCGCATGATGTCTCCAGTGCGCGAGGGGGGAGGAATGCCCCGACCTGCCACAAAGGATGCGCGCCGCCAATTACCTCGCGGGCCGAGCGGTCAGCTTTTTACTCACGCCGGGCCGGTCCGTTTCAGTTGGTCCAGTAGATATAATCCTGACCATCCTTCCACGGCGCGTCGAGCGGCACATCGATGCGCACCGGCCCTTCGACGAGGCCGGGCCAGATCGGCTTGGCCATGCCCCTGTTCTGCGCCTCGATCAGCGCGCTGAGTTCCGCGACGCGGCGCGGATCGCTCGCGGCGAGATCGTGGCGTTCGGTCGGGTCGATCGCGAGGTTATAAAGGCGCGCCTTTTCGGGGCGCTTCGTCACCTGCAATTTCCAGTCGCCCGCGCGCACCGCGCGATAGTCGCCCGAGCGCCAGAACATGGCGGGACGCTTGGCCGGGCCGGCGAGAATATTTTCGCTGTCGACCGTCCGATCCTGTGGCAGCTTCGCGCCGGCCGCGGCAGCGATCGTCGCGAAGATATCGAGATGCCCCGTGACGTCGGTCCGCCGGGTGCCCGCCGCGATCCCGCCCGGCCAGCGCATGAACAGCGGCGTACGGATACCGCCCTCGAAGAAGGTCGCCTTCCAGCCGCGGAAGGGCGCGTTCAGGTCGGGCATGCCATTATACCAAGCGCCGCCATTGTCGCTGGTGAAGATGACGAGCGTATTGTCGTCGATCCCCGCCTCTTTGAGTTTCGCCATCACATCACCGATGCGCCGGTCGAGCTGCGCGATCATCGCGCCGTAAACGCGCGTCTTGTGATCCTTGATCTGCGGGAGTTTGTCGTAATCCGCCTTGGTCGCCTGCAGCGGCGTGTGCGGGGCGTTGAAGGCGAGATACAGGAAGAAAGGCCGGTTCCGGTTCGCCTCGATCGCCTCGATCGCCTCGTCGGCGAAATAGTCGGTCATATGTCCCTTGGGGTGGAAGCGCTTGCTGCCGTTGAAAGTGACCGTGTGGCGAAGGTTTGCCCAGATGAAGCGGTCGATCGGGTCCCACGGCAGCTTGGCATTGACGCTGTCCGGGTCGTCTTCGGGCAGGAACATCGCCCCGCCCGCAAGGATCGCGAGGCTTTCGTCGAAGCCTTGCGCCTGCGGCTGGAGCCGCGGCGCTTCGCCGAGATGCCATTTGCCGATGTGGAGCGTGTGATAGCCCGCCGCCTTCACCGCCTCGGCGATCGTCACTTCGCTCGCGGGGACGCCCATGTCGGGGTAGGCGGGAATGTCGGGGGTGATCAGCTCGTCGTGAAAGATCGCGCGGTGTGGACCGACGCCCTCGCCATGCGCGAGGTTTTCGGCGAACTCGACCGGGACCGCCGTATATTCGAAGCCGAAACGCGTCGGATAGCGCCCCGTCATCATCGCCGCGCGCGACGGCGAGCAGGTCGCGTTCGCGGCATAGGCGGTGGTGAAATTGACGCCTTCGCGGGCGAGCGCGTCGATGTTCGGCGTCTTGACGACCCCCGCCACCCCGCCGCCGTTCAGGCTGATATCGTTATAACCGAGGTCGTCGGCGACGATCAGGATGATGTTCGGGGGGCGCTTTCCCGGTTTGGCCGGCCCTTGCTGCCACGCGATCGCCCGGTTGGGCTGGACCGGGTCCTTCCAGTCCTGGAGGATGCCTGGAATGCGATATTTATTCGCCTCGAACGCCCAATATCCGCCCGCGCCGGCGAGGAGCAATGCGGAGAAGGCGAGCCATCCTATCTTCATTATCTTCACCCATATTGCGCTGTCGGCTGTCAAGAAAACAATTGACACTATATGTGTCATTATATTGGCCGATACGCAAGATTGTTTGACCCCGGCGCCAAGTCGGGCCAGCAGGAACGCCATGGCGACAGGGTCGGGAAAATCGAGCGCGCAAGAGATCGCACCATCGCGGGTCGACGGCCGCCGTGAACGCGGCCGGTCGAGCCATAGGCGCATCGTCGAGGCGATGATGGAGCTGATCGTGGAAGGCGACCTGTCGCCGAGCGCGGCACGCGTCGCCGAGGAGGCGGGCATCGGCCTTCGCACCGTGTTCCGTCATTTCGACGACATGGATGCGCTCTATGCGGAGATCACCGCGACGATCACCGAAGAGGTGATGCCGATCGTGATGGCGCCCTATCCCGACCAGCCGTGGCAGGGCAATATCCGCGAACTCGTCGGCCGCCGCGTGCGGGTGTTCGAAACGACGCTGCCCTTTCGCCTGGCCGCCAATATCAAGCGGTATCAGTCGCCGTTCCTGATGGGGCAGTATAGCCGCGTCGTGATGCTCGAGCGCGAGTTGATCCTGCGCCTGCTACCTGCCGCCGTGCGCGCCGACCGGATCGGGGTCGAGGCGCTGTGCGCGGCGCTGTCGTTCCACAGCTGGCGCACGCTGCGCCATGACCAAAGCCTGTCGGCCGAGGATGCGGGCGCGGCGATGGAGCGGATGGTCGAGGCGCAGTTGGCGGCGATCGCCGCGGACTGAACGCCTATCCGCGCGCGCGGCGCCGGCGACGGCGCAGGCCCCAGATCAGACCGGAGACCAGCAGCACGAAAGCGCCAACCCACAGGCCGAAGCGGATCAGGCGCGGCTTGCCCTGCTGTTCGAAGGCATAGCGGTTGATCTGTTCGTCGGCGGTGTAGCCAGCGGGCATGTCGAGCACGCCGTTCGCCTTCGCATAGGCGCGATAGTCAGCCATCATCGTCTTGAAGCGAGCGGGCTCGGCGGCGGCGAGGTCGCGCGTTTCGCCCGGATCGGCTTTGAGATTGAACAGCCGCCACTCGCCGTCGCCGGTCGGCGCGAGGTTGCGCACCAGCTTGTAATCGCCGCGAAACAGCGCGGCATTACCCGACAGTTCATAGCCGAGCGGCGCGTCGCCGTGAACGCTTCCCGCACCGCCCTTCAGCATCGGAACGAGGCTGCGGCCCGTCACGGGCTCGACCGCCCTGCCCCGCCAGTTTCCGCCATGGCCTGGCACACCGGCCAGCTCGGTCAGCGTCGGCAAGATGTCGGTGACATGCGCAAGGCCGTCGCTGATGCCACCCGCACGGATGCCGGCATGGCCGGGCCAGGCGATGATCAAGGGGACGCGCAGCCCCCCTTCGGTCGCGCTGAACTTATAGCCTGACAGCGGCGACGCCGCCGCGCTCGCCCAGCCGGAGCCGATCGCCGCAAAGCTGCCGGGGCGGCCGATGTTCGCGGTCGCGAGGTCATATTGCATGCCCAGAAACAGCCGGTTGCGCAGGCTGCTAAACGGATTGGTGGGCTCGGCGCCATTATCCGACAGGAAGACGAAGATCGTATTGTCGTAGTCGCCGGCCGCCTTCAGATGCGCGACGAGGCGGCCGACCTCGCGGTCCATCGCAGTCGCCATGCCGGCATAGGCCTGCATCACACGAATGGCCGCCGCGCGTTCTTCGGCGTCGAGGCTCCGCCAGTCGGGCGTTGTCGCCATCGTCACCATCGCCGCGCCCTCGGGCATGATGCCGAGCGCCGCCGCGCGCTTCGCCCGCGCTTCGCGCAGCGCCGTCCAGCCGCCCTGATACATCGCCGAATAGCGCGCGATGTCGCTGTCGGGCGCCTGCACCGGGATATGGTTGGCGAGGAAGTTGATCGACGCGAGGAAGGGTTTGCCGCTTTTCCGATCGGCCTCGATATAGTCAATCATTCGCTGCACGACGAAGCGCGACGAATAATAATGTTTGGGCAGCGTCGCGGGCTTGCCGTTCTCGGTCCAGTTCGCCTTGTCGTACATGCCCTCGATCGGGCGCTGCTCGAAATTGTCGGCGCCCGCATCGGCGAGGCTGAAGGCACGGTCGTAGCCGCGCGCGTGCGGCAGCCGCGTGGCATCGCTGCCGAGATGCCATTTGCCGGTGAGGTAGGTGCGATAGCCCGCCGCCTTCAAAAGCTCGCCGATCGTCACGACGCGGTGGTTCAACACCGTATCGTAACCGGGCTTGCCGCGATGTTCGTCGGGGATCGTCTCGGGCATGTTGCCGAGCCCGTTCCTGTGGTTCATCACCCCTGTCTGCAGCATCGCGCGCGATGGCGAGCAGGACCCCGCGACATGGAAGTTCGAAAAGCGCACCCCGGCATAGGCGAGCGCGTCGATATTCGGGGTCGCGAACTCGGCACCGAAGGAACCGACGTCGGAAAAGCCCCAGTCGTCGGCGAGCAGAATGACGATATTCGGATGGCGCGGTGCGGGCTTTGCCGGCTGCGCCTGCACGGGAAAAGCGCCGATCAGGGCGGCGATAGCGATGATGGCAGCACGCCGGGACCCGCCTAAGCGACCCGGCATTTAGTGGTCCTCCTGCGTACTGCCATCACTCCCACCCCCTCGGGATATGGCACTTACTATGTCAATATATTGGCGAGTCAATGGGGGTGATACGGGCCCTAACGCTCGCGATAGTCGGGCGCGCGTTTTTCGAGGAAGGCGGCGAGCGCCTCGCGATGATCTTCGGTCGCCGAAAGGATCACCTGCTGGCGGTCCTCGATCGCCATCGCGGCCTCGAGGCTCGGCGCGTCGATATTGAGGTTCAGCGCCTGTTTCGACAGACGCAGGCCGTAGGGCGAGGTCGCAAGCATCTCGCTCGCGAGCGCGAGGCCGCGATCGAGCAGCGCCTCTTCCTCGACGATTTCGCTGACGAGTCCGGCGCGCAGCGCTCGCTCGGCGTCGATGAAGCGGCCGGTCAGGATCATTTCGGAGGCGAGGCTGGCGCCGACAAGGCGCGGCAGGAAATAGCTCGACGCCATGTCGCACCCGCCGAGGCCGATGCGGATATAGGCGGCGTTGCAGCGAAACGACGGCGCCGCATAGCGCACGTCGGAGGCGAGCAGCAGCGACAGCCCGCCGCCGCATGCCGCGCCATGGCCAAGCGCGATGACCGGCTGCGGGCAGGCGCGCATCTTGCGATAAATGTTGCCGATGCTGGTCTGAGTGCGCAGCGTGCGGAGCACGGGCGTTTCGTCCGACGACCGGTCCTCCTGAATATCGAGCCCGGAGCAAAAGCCGCGCCCCGCGCCGCGCAGGATGACGACGCGCACGTCGGGGCGGTCGGCGAGCCCGCCGAAATAGGCGTTGAGTTCGCCCACCAGCCCCTCATTCAGCGCATTGAGCCGCTCGGGCCGGTTGAGCGTCGCGATCTCGACCGCGCCGCGGCGTTCGATCAGCAACTCGCTCACAATGTCTGCCCGTCATCGACGGTGATGACGCTGCCGGTGATGCCGAGCGCGGCGTCCGAGCAGAGCAGGAGCAGCGGCGCGTGAAGGTCGCTCGGCGGCCGCATGCGCTGGCGCGGGAAGCTCTTCACCATAGCCGCGCCGGTATCGCTTTCGAACAGTTCGGCGGTCATTTCGGACTCGAAATAGCCGGGCTGGATCACGTTGACGCTGATCCCGCGCCGCGCCCATTCGCGCGCGAGCGCTTTGCCCAGATGGCGCACCGCCGCCTTGGTCGCGCCATAGACCGAGGTTGCGGGAAAGACCTTCTCGGCCGTGATCGACCCGATCAGGACGATGCGACCATGCTGCTTCTCGCGGCTGCCCGCCTTGTCGAGCCGCTTAGCGCCCTCGTTCGCGGTCAGGAAAACGCCCCGGACATTGGCGGCGAGCAGGAAGTCGACTTCGGTGACCGACAGGCTCATCGCCATCTTTTCGGTCGCGACCCCGGCGTTGGCGACGATCGTGTCGACGGTGCCGAAAGCGGCCTCGGCGGCATCATAGGCAGCTTTGGTCGACGCCTCGTCGGTGACGTCCATGCCGACCGCCACCGCCTGTCCGCCCGCCGCTTCGATCGCGGCGACTTGCTCGGCGAGCTTGTCGGCGCGGCGGGCGGCGAGCACCACCTTCGCCCCCGCAGCGGCAAGCGCCCTGGCGAAGCCCGCGCCGAGCCCCGACGACGCGCCCGTCACCAGCGCGACGCGCCCCGTCAGATCGAACTTCGGTTGCTCAGCCATCATCTTCCCTTCCTTCGTTTGCTACGCATTGGTCGTGATTGACGTTAACGTCAACCAGACAGGACTGGAGAAAAGCGTGGCAAAGGGGTTGACGGACTTGCTTTGTTCCCTTAATGTTCTTCTTGTGCACAACAAACCTCATCCCCCGTCGCGGCTGCCGAGCGCGGCGGACGGGGGATAAAGGTCCGATCAGCGCCCTTCGCCGGGCTTGACGATATATTGATCACGATCCTCGACCGGCACATTGCCCTGGATCAGGTGGCGACTGGCGTAAACGCCGCCGCAGATTTCGATGTCGAACCGTTCCTGATCGCGCCGCCGCGTTTCCTCCATGATGTCGCCGATCGCCTCTTCGTCGACTTCGAGCCGCCGCAGCGCCTCCTCCGCCATCACCAGCGCCGATTCGAAGGTTTCGCGCACCATATAGTCGGCGTTGGCGTGGACCAGCTCGATCGCATGTTCGCGGTCGAACGCGCGTGCCAGCAGGGGGGTATGCGGAAACTCGGCCTTCACCAGCTCGACGATCTTGAGAGTCGTTTCGCGGTCGTCGGTCGCGACGATGATCATCCGCGCCTTTTGCGCACCGGCGGCGTGAAGGATGTCGAGCCGCGTCCCGTCGCCGTAATAGATCTTGAACCCGAAGGCCAAGGATTCGCGGATCGCGATCGTGTCGGTGTCGATCAGCGAGATCGAGCAGCCGTTGGCGAAGAGCGGCTGGCTGACGATCTGCCCGAAGCGGCCGAAGCCGATCATCAGGATGCTGGCGCTGAGATTGTCGGCCACTTCGAGGTCGTCGGCCATCTCCTCCGCGCGCGGCATGAAGCGGTCGTGGAGGATGATCATGATCGGGGTGAGCACCATCGACACGATGATGATAGCGGTCAGCGTCGCATTGCTTTCGGCATCGATGATCCCGACGCCGGCCGCCGCGGCGTAAAGGACGAAAGCGAATTCGCCGCCCTGCGCCATCAGCACCGCGCGCTCGACCGCCTCGGCATGGCCGCTCTTGAACAGCCGCGCGACCGCGTAGATGACGATGATCTTCAGCGTCATATAGGCGGTGACCGAGATGGCGATCAGCCCGGCGTTGGCGGCGACGATGTCGAGGTCGAGCGCCATGCCGACGCCGAGGAAGAAGAGGCCGAGCAGGACGCCGCGGAACGGCTCGACATCGGCTTCGAGCTGGTGGCGGAAGGAAGATTCGGACAGGAGCACGCCGGCAAGGAAGGCGCCCATCGCCATCGACAGTCCCGCGAGCTGCATCGCGAGCGCGGCCCCGAGGACGACGAGCAGCGCCGCGGCGGTCATCACCTCGCGCGCCTTCGCGCGCCCGAGCAGGCGGAACATCGGGTCGAGCAGATAGCGGCCCGCGATAATCAGGCCGACGATGGCGCCGAGGCCGATCGCGACGGCGATCATGCGATCGGTCATCGACACCGCCTCGCCGCCCGGTGCGAGGAATGCGGTGAGCGCGAGCAAGGGCACGATCGCCAGATCCTCGAGCAGCAGGATCGCGATGATCCGCCGCCCCTTGGGCTGGCCCATCGCGCGCCGTTCGTCGAGCATCTGCATGACGATCGCGGTCGAGGTCAGTACGAAGCCGGTTCCCGCGACGAAGCTCGCCGCTACCGGATAGCCGAGCGCGAGCCCGACGCAGATGAGCAGCGCGATCGCGCCGCCGACCTGTGCCGCGCCGAGACCGAAAATCTCGCCGCGCATCGCCCACAGCCGCGACGGCTGCATCTCCAGCCCGATGATGAAGAGGAACATGACGACGCCGAGTTCGGCGACGTGGAGGATCGTCTGCGCATCGGAGAAGAGCGCCAGCCCGAACGGCCCGATCGCGAGCCCCGCCGCGAGATAACCGAGCACCGAGCCGAGGCCGAGCCGCTTGAACAAGGGCACCGCGACGATGGCGGCGGCGAGCAGGATGACGATCGGCAGCAGGTCGAACCCGTGCGCGGCGGCTTCGGCGGCATGTGCTGTTTCGGCGGCCATCGCCCGTCCCCTTATCCGACCCCTAACCCGCGCGGAAAGACGGGTTCGAATCGAGGCTTAGAGAATGATCATCCGGGATTGAAGCGCCATCTCTCCTTCGTCATCCCGGCGAAGGCCGGGATCTCGCCGGCGCGTCAAAAGGCAAGGTCGAGATCCCGGCCTTCGCCGGGATGACGATTCGGGAAAGGAAGGTCAGGGCGCGCGGCGAGCGGTCGACAGCGAATAGGGACGCGCCGCCGTAGCCTTGCCCCATGTGGCATCGGGCTTCGCCTGCATCGTGAAGCGGAGCGTGCCGCCGCTGCGGATTTCGGCGTCCGAAATCCAGCTGCGCGCGAGCGGCTTGCCGTTGAGCTCGACCTTGCCGACATAGGGATTGGCGTCGGATAGCCCGACCGTCTCGACCGTGAAACGCTTGCCGCCCGGCAGGTTCAGCACCGCGCGGTCCACGAACGGCCGGCCGATCACATATTGGTTCGACCCCGGCGCGACGGGATAGAAGCCGAGGCTGGTGAAGATCAGCCATGCCGACATCTGGCCGAGGTCGTCGTTGCCCGACAGCCCGTCGGGGGTCGGCTTGTACTGGCTGTCGACGATCTGCTTCAATCGCTCCTGCGTCCGCCACGGCGCGCCGGCATAGGCATAGAGATAGGCGACATGGTGGCTCGGCTCGTTGCCGTGGATATATTGGCCGATCAGCCCGGCGATATCCTCAGCATGGCTGTAGTCGAGCTTCGAGATGTCATAATCGAACATCGCGTCGAGCTTCGCAATCGTCTTGGCATCGCCGCCGAGAACACGGAAGAGCGCAGCCTGATCCTGCGGGACGAACCAGCTATATTGCCAGGCATTGCCCTCGGTATAGTCCGAACCATAGTTGATCGCGGTCGGGTCGAACGGGGTGCGGAAACTGCCGTCGGCCTTGCGCGCACGGAGCCAGCCGGTCTTCGCATCGAAGCTGTTCCGCCAATAGCCGGCGCGCTTGTAGAAGCGGTCGGCGATGTCCCCGCGGCCCATCTTCTCCGCCATGCGCGCGATCGTCCAGTCGTCATAGGCATATTCAACCGTCTTCGACGCCGCCTCGGGCTCGCGGTCGATCGCGACATAGCCGAGCTTCATATAGTCGCCGAGCCCGCCATAGGGGGCATATTCGGCGCTCGCGACCATCGCTTCCAAGGCTTCGTCGGCGTCGAAGTCGCCCACGCCTTTCAGATAGGCGTCGGCGATGACCGGGACGGCGTGATAGCCGATCATCGTCCAGGTTTCGCGGCCGTGGAACTGCCAGACGGGCAGGATGCCGTGCGGGCTCACCTTGCGGCTCGCGACGAGCGATTTGACGATGTCGGTGTTGGTCTTGTCGGGCTGGACGAGCGTCAGCAGCGGATGCTGCGCGCGGAAGGTATCCCAGAGCGAGAAGGTCGAGCGGAAGGTGAAATCCTTCGCGCTGTGGACCGCATCGTCGGGGCCGCGGTAGCGCCCATCGACGTCGCTCCACACGCTCGGCGCGAGCAGGCTGTGGTAGAGCGCGGTGTAGAGGTTGGTGCGCATCGGCGCGGGCGCCTCGATCTGAAGCGCGCCCAAGGCCTTGCGCCATTCCCCTTCGGTGCGGGCGCGGACGGCGTCGAAGCCGGCGCCTTCCGCATCCAGGTTGGCTACAGCGCCAGCTTCATCGACGCCGGAGAGCGCAACGCGGACTTCGAGCGGACCGGTCAGCGCCCCGAAATCGAGCCGCGCCTCAAGCGCCTTGCCGAGCTTTTCGGCGAGCGCGTCGCTGCCGCGCCCCGGGGCCTGAAAACCCTTGTAGGGGATATTCTCGTCGCGATCGAGGAAGGCGTGGGACTTGAGCGGCGCCGAGAAGCGCATCGCGAAATAGAGCTTGCGCCCCGGCGCCCAGCCGCGCGTTTCGCGGAAACCGGTGAGCGTGCCGTCCGGGCGCAGGTGGAGGCCCGACCAGAGGATCTTGCCCGGATAGTCGTAGAGCGACGAGCGGAGGTCGAGGAGCAGGTGCGCCTGCTTGCCCGCGGGGAAGCTGTAACGGTGGACGCCGACGCGCGTGCCCGCAGTGAGCTCGGCGCGGATGCCGCTGTCGGCCAGCGTCACGGCGTAATAGCCGGGGCTGGCCTCTTCGGTCTTATGGTCGAACCGCTGGCGATAACCCGAACCGGGCTTGGCGGGATCGCCGGGATCGAGCTTCACTTCTCCCACCTGCGGCATGACTAGGATGTCGCCGAGGTCCGAATGGCCCGCGCCCGAAAAATGGGTGTGACTGAAACCCTGGATCGTCGGGTCGTTGTAGCTGTAGCCCGCGGCATGATCATAGCAGTCGCGGATCTGGCACGTCGCGTCGGTGTCGGGCGACAGCTGGACCATGCCGAAGGGCGCGGTCGCGCCGGGGAAGGTATGGCCTTCGGGGCCGGTGCCGATCATCGGATCGACGAAAGCGAGCGGATCGGGCGCCGGTTGTTCGGCGAAGGACTGGATCGGCAGGAGGGCGAGCAGCGCGGCGGCGGCGGTCAGGCGTTTCATGACGCCCTTGTGCCGCGAAGGTTTCGCTCTGTCCAACGGCGCGCGGCCCGCCCCGCTCACGCTGCGACCCCGACCGCGTCCATCGCCAGCGCGATCGCGCCGAGCGGGCCGGCCATCGTTCCGAGCGCGGGCGTTATGACATAGACGCCTTCGCCGGGGATCTGCATATAGTCGGCGAGGCTCGCCTCGAGCCGCGCGTTGATCCGCGGGAGCAATTGCGGCTGGCCCGCGAGCACGCCGCCGCCCATCGCGACGCGCATCGGCCCGGTCGTGCAGGCGAGCGAATGCACCATCGTCGCCAGCGTGTGCACGATCGGCTCCCAGACCGGGTCGTCGGCGGAAACCTCAGCCAGTGGCCGCCCGCCCAGCCGCGCCTTCAATGCCGTGCCCGACGCGAGCCCCTCGACGCAATCGTCGTGGAAGCGGCAGACGCTCGGCACCTCGTCGCCGGCAAGGCGCGGGACGAGGATATGGCCGATCTCGCTGTGGCTGAAGCCGCGCGTCGGCTTGCCATGGACGACCAGCCCGACGCCGACGCCGGTGCCGACGGTGACATAGGCGAAATCGTCGAGACCGCGCCCGCTGCCCCAGCGGATTTCGGCGAGCGCCGCGCCATTGACGTCGGTATCGAACCCGATCGGAACCGAAAAGGCCGATCGCAGCGGGCCGAGCAGGTCGGCACCTTCCCAATCGGGCTTGTTCGTCGCGCCGACCTGACCATAGTCGGCCTTTGCGGGATCGACCCGGATCGGACCGAAGGAGGCGACGCCGATGCTGCAAAAGCCGTGCGACGACGCCCAGCCGTCGAGCACCGCCAGAATCGCGGGCAATGTTTCGGACGGCACGGTGGTCGCGATCGTGCGCTGATCGCGAATGTCGTCGGGGCCTGCGGCGAGCGTGCAAATGCACTTGGTGCCGCCAAGCTCGATGCCGGCGAACAGGCGCGCTTCCCCACGGTTTGTTATGGGACCATCCATCAGCGCCACCCCTTCGCCCGATCGGTCTGGCTTGTGGAGGGGAGCGGAGCGCCGCGCAAGGCCGAAGCCGAGGCGGTCGCCGCGAATATCGTTCCGGGTCCGGCGAGCGACAGGATTTGGGGAGATTTCACAAGGGATTCCGTTCTTATCATTTTCTTTTCGCTACCAAAAACTTGTCGCAAATTTGCGTTATGCGGGGACTGAACCGAACGAAGGCGGTCGGTCGGCCTTGGCGGTGCCGAAGTCAGATGGCTTCGCGCCCATCTCGAAAACAAGTTCGCCGCCGCCGATCAGGTCGGCATGCGCGATCCAGTTCTTGCTCCACGGCTGGCCGTTCCAGGTGACCGACTGCACATAAGGACGGTCGGGACCATTGCCCTCGGCGCGGACGGTGAGCGTTTTGCCCGCGCCCACCGTCACCTCGGCCACGTCGAACAGCGGCGAGCCGAAGACATAGACCGCGCTCACCGGATCGACGGGGTAAAAGCCCAATGCCGATAGGATGAACCACGCACTCATCTGGCCGCAATCATCATTGCCGATCACCCCATCGGGGTCGTTCTTGTACATTTCACCGAGCAAGCGGCGAACCATCGCCTGCGCCTTCGCGGGCGCGCCGCAATAGGCATACATGTATGCGACATGGTGGTTCGGCTCGTTGCCATGGGCATATTGGCCGACGAGCCCCGAGATGTCGGGCGGCGCATTGTCGGGCAAGGTCGACGGCGCGTTGAACAGCGCATCCAACTGCTTCTCGAATGCTGCGTCGCCGCCGAAATGGTCGATCAGGCCGTAGATGTCGTGCTGGTTGAGGAAGGTCGCCTGCCAGCCATTCGCCTCGGTATAGTCGCGCCATTTCTTGACATTGTGGCCGATCTGGACGGGATCATAATCCTTCCACCAGCTGCCGTCCTTGAAGCGCGGGCGCGCGAAGCGGGTTTCGGGGTCGATGACGCCGCGGTAATTTTGCGCGCGCTTGCGGAGCGCCGCGGCATCCTCCTTGGCGCCGACCGCGTCGGCAAGATGCGCCATCGCCCAGTCGTCATAGGCATATTCCTGCGTCCGGCTGACCGACTCCCACACCTCGTCGCACGGGATGTAACCGAGGTCGTAATAGAAGCCGCGGCCAAGCGTGCTGTCGATATCCTTGTAATCGCGGTCGAAGGCGCGGCGGCGGATGTTCGGCCAGGCGGCGGCATAGTCGGCCGCGATGCCCTTCGCTTGCGCCTCGGCAAGCACCGACACGCCGTGCCAGCCGATCATGCACGCGGTTTCGACCCCTTGCAGCGGCCAGACGAGCGGGCCGGCGGGGCTCTGCGCGGTCTGGCGACAGATGTCGCGGACGAGCAGCGCGGCGCGATCGGGATCGATCAAGGTCAGCAGCGGATGGAGCGCGCGATAGGTGTCCCACAGCGAATAGGTGCTGAACGCCTCCTCGCCTTTCGCGGCCTGATGTACCTGCCGATCGAGCCCGACATAGCGGCCGTCGCGATCGGTGAAGAGCGTCGGCGCGAGCTGTGCATGATAGAGCGCGCTCGCCATGATGACGCGTTGCGCCTCGGTGCCGCCCGACACGCGGACGCCGCCCAGCGCCTTGGACCATGTCCCGCGCGCGGCCTTGACCGCGCCGTCGAAATCCCAGTCGGGCGCCTCCTGTTCCAACGCATCGCGCGCGCCCTTGACGTCGACCGCCGAAAGGCCGGTCTTGATCAGGATCGGCGGGCCGCCGGCATCGTCGAAGAAGAAGGCGACCTTGAGCTTGTTGCCCTTGATCGATTTCGCCCCGTCGGGGGCAGGCTTGCCGTCGTCGCCGAAGAACTGCACCCGGTCGGGCCTCCGCGACATCCGCATCGCGAAATGAATGTGGCGGCCCTTGGCCCAGCGGTTGACCTGGCGACTGCCGGTGAGCAGGCCGTCCTCGCCGAGATCGAGCGACGCCTTTTCGACGACGATGCCCTTGTCCCAATCATCCTCGATCGCGTGAGCGAAATCGATCAGGATATGCCCCGGCCCTTGGCCGAAGCGATAGCGGTGCAGCCCGCAGCGTTCGGTGACGGTGAGTTCGGCGAGCACCCCGGTCTCGAGCTTCACACGGTAATATCCGGGCTCGGCATGTTCGTCCGAATAACGCTGGCGGAAACCCTCGCCCGGCTTTTCGATCGTGCCGGGTTCGAGCTTCAACTCGCGCCGCGTCGGCACCACCAGCACGTCGAGCATGTCGCCGATGCCGGTGCCCGAGAGATGCGTGTGGCTGAACCCCATGATCGAGCCATCTTTCTGGTGATAGCCCGAGCAGGCATCCCAGCCGTGGGTGTTCGTATCGGGGCTGAGTTGCGCCATGCCGAACGGCAGCGACGCGCCGGGATAGGTATGGCCGTGCCCGCCGGTGCCGATGAAGAGATTGGGCTTGCCGACGGCGAGCGCCTCGCCCGCGGCGCGCGAGCAGCCGGCGGGGATTGCTCCGCCGAGCGCGAGCAGGCCCGTCGTGGCGAGAAGCTGGCGGCGGCTGGTGGTGATCATCGGCCCCTCCCCGTTCACAGCGGCCGCGACAGCAGCGCGGGGCGCTTGTCGGCGACTTCGACGATCAGCTGGCCGAACAGCGCATTCGCCCAGGCGAACCAGCTGCGCGTGAAATTCTTCGGATCATCCTTGTGGAAGCTTTCGTGCATAAAGCCGGTGTCGCCATGCGTGCCCTTCAACCAGCGCAGGCACTGGAGGATCGTCGCATCGTCGTCGGCGTTCATCGCGCGGGTGATGATCGACATCGGCCATATCATGTCGAGGCCGATGTGCGGCCCGCCGATCCCCTCGGCCGCCGTGCCCTTGAAGAAATAGGGATTGCGATCCGACCAGGCGAGTGCGGCGGTGCGCAGGAAGAGCGGGTCCTTCTTGTCGACGACGTCGATCAGCGGCAGCCCCGACAGGCTCGGCACGTTGGCGTCGTCCATGAAGACATAGTTGCCGAAGCCGTCGATCTCATAGGCCCAGACCTGACCTCCCTTGCCGTCGTCGATTAGCGCATGCGCTTTCAGCGCGGCCTCGACCTCGGCGGCGAGCGCCCCGGCCTCGGTCGCCGCCGCATTGTCGCCGCCCGCTTCGCGGTGGACGGCCGCGATCTTGCGCAGCACCGACACCGCGAACAGGTTCGACGGGATCAGGAAGGGATAGAGGCACGCATCGTCCGACGGGCGGAACATCGAATGGATCAGCCCGATCTTCTTCGTCGGCCGGCCATAGCCGCCGAGCATCAGGCTGTCCGAGGGCGCGAGCGCAGGGCGCTGGAACTTGTACGGCCCGGGTCCGTCCTTGCGCTGCTGTTCGCGGAAAGTCGCAACCGCGAGCTTCATCGCGCGCGACCATGTGTCGTCGAACGGTGCCTTGTCCTTCGTGCGCGTCCAATATTCATGGGACAGGCGCATCGCATAGCAGAGCGAGTCGATTTCCCATTTGCGCTCGGCGACGCCGGGCTTCATCTCGGTCTCATCGGTCTCAGACCATTCGAGCTTCGACGGCGCGGTCGGATCCTTGTCGAAGGCATTGGCATAGGGGTCGATCAGGATGCAGCGCGCCTGCCGCTGGATCAGCCCCTGGAACAGCCGCCCCAGCTTCGGATCCTTGGCGACGAGGTGGATATAGGGCTGCACCTGAGCCGAGCTGTCGCGCAGCCACATCGCCTCGATATCGCCGGTGATGACGAAGGTGTCGGGGCGGCCGTCGATCGTGCCCGTCTGCACCGTCGTGTCGAGCGTGTTCGGGTAGCAATTTTCGAACAGCCACGCGAGTTCGGGGTCGGCGATCTTCGCCTTCACGCGCGAAATCTCGGCCTCGATCGCGGGGCTGGTGAAAGCGCGCTCGGCGGGCGCGGGGCGCTTGCTGGCGAAGCTGCCGGCGGCAGCGGCGCGCGCGGCGGCGGGCATCGCGGCCGCCAGCGCCAGCGCGCCGGCGCCGGCCATGATTTCGCGGCGGCCTGGGGTCATGTTCATCTCCGAAATCATTTGGAAGGTGCGCTGATCGAGAAGGGCGCGTCGGCGGGGGCGGTGCCCCATTGCTTGTTGGGCTTGGCGCCCATCACGAAGTCGACCGTCCCGCCCTCAGACAGCGCGCGATGGGTGAAATAGGTCTTGCTTAGCGGCTTGCCGCCGAGCGCGACCGACTGAAGATAGATGTTCGCGTCGCTGTTGTTCTTCGCGTTGATCGTCAGCGTCTTGCCATTGGGCATGGTCAGCTCGGCCTTTTGGAACAGCGGGCTGCCGATCGCATATTCGCCCGTCGCGGAGGCAACCGGATAGAAGCCAAGCGCCGAGAAGACATACCAGGCCGACGTCTGGCCATTATCCTCGTCGCCCGGATAGCCGTCGGGCGCCGACGAATAGAGTTTCGCCATGATGTCGCGGACATGATGCTGCGTCTTCCACGGCGCACCCGCCCAATTGTAGAGATAAGGCATGTGCTGGATCGGCTGGTTGCCATGGGCGTACTGCCCCATGTCGACGATCTGCATCTCGCGGATTTCGTGGATCACCTGGCCGTAATAGCTTTCGTCGAAGATCGGCGGGGTGGTGAAGATCGCGTCGAGCCGCTCGACGAATTTCTCGCGCCCGCCCATCAGCGCCATCAGTCCGTGGACGTCCTGCATCACCGCCCAGCTGTAGTGGAGCGCATTGCCCTCGGTGAAGGCATCCCCCCACTTGTACGGGTTGAAC
The DNA here is from genome assembly GCA_966250105.1 of uncultured Sphingopyxis sp. Taxonomy (GTDB): domain Bacteria; phylum Pseudomonadota; class Alphaproteobacteria; order Sphingomonadales; family Sphingomonadaceae; genus Sphingopyxis. Next base: position 36,878 of record CBINGC010000010.1, read on the forward strand.
GGCGTCGACCACGACCCGTCCTGATTGCGGCCGCGGATCCAGCCGCTCTGATTGTCGTAGAGCTTCTGGTAGTTGAGCGCGCGCTCCATGTATTTCTTCGCATCGGCCTCCTTGCCGAGCAGCTTCGCGAGCTGCGCGATCGAAAAATCGGCCGTCGCATATTCAAGCGTGCGCGCGGCATTCTCGTTAATGCCGACATCATAGGGGACATAGCCCAAGCGGTTGTAATATTCGGCGCCCTCGCGCCCGACCGCGGCGATGACCTTGCCCGCCTTGTCGCGCGGCCGGCCCTCGCTCGTCGTCGCATTCTTGATCATCGCTTCGTAGAGCGTCTCGACGTCGAAACCGCGCACGCCGTTGAAATAGGCGTCGGCGATCAGATTCGCCGAGTTCGATCCGATCATCACGTTGCGATAGCCGGGGCTCGCCCATTCGGGCAGCCAGCCGCCCTGCTTGTAGGTGTTGACCAGCCCCTGCATGAACTGGCTGTCGCGTTCGGGATACATCAGCGCGAAGAAGGGGAAGACCGCGCGCCACGTGTCCCAGAAGCCGTTGTCGGTGAACATGTAACCGTCGTGCACCTTGCCGTCGTACGGGCTGTAGTGGACGATCTTTCCGCTAGCGTCCTTTTCATAGAAGGTGCGCGGAAACTGCAGCATCCGGTAGAGCGCCGAATAGAAGGTGCGGATCTTTTCGGCGTCGGGATCGGTCACGCGGATGCGCGAGAGTTCCTTCTCCCAATCCGCCTTCGCCTTCGCTTTCGTCGTATCGAAGCTGTCGCCCCCGATTTCGGTGCGCAGGTTGCGCAGCGCCTGTTCGGGGCTGATGAAGGAGGAGGCGACGCGGACGTGAACCTTGTCGCCCTTCTTGGTCTTGAAGCTGAGCACCGCGCCGACATGATCGCCTTCGCGGGTAAGGTCGTTGGTCGGCGCGTTCTCGCCCGCCCAGGTGCGCGCGAGCGTGAAGTCGCGGTCGAATTCGGCGACGAAATAATTGTGGAAATTGTCAGGGACGCCACCGTGATTGTTGCGGACATAGCCGGTGATGCGGCGGTTCTTGACGTCGACCTTGACCATCGAGCCGCCCGCGAGCCCGTCGAGCAGGATGTGCGAATCGTCGCTTTCGGGGAAGGTGAAGCGGAATTGCGCGGCGCGCATCGTCGGCGCGACTTCGGCGGTCACGTCGTAATCGGCGAGATAGACTTTATACGAGTAAGGCCGGGCGACCTCCGCCTTGTGGCTGAACCAGCTGCCGCGTTCCTCCTGCTTGACCTTGACCGGGCCCGTCTCCGCCATCAGCGCGAAGGCCGCATAATCGTTCATCCACGGGCTCGGCTGGTGCGTCTGCTTGATGCCGCTGATCTTCTCGCCATCATAGGTATAGCCCCAGCCGCTGCCGGGCTCGCCCGTCACCGGGGTCCAGCTGTTCATGCCGAACGGTACCGCGACCGCGGGATAGGTGTTGCCGTAGGACAGGCGATAGCTCGAATCGGTGCCCATCAGCGGGTTGACGTAATCGACGAGCGCGACCTGGTTCGCGGCCCCCTGCGCGAGCGCCGCGGGCGTGCCGACGCTGGTGAGCAGAAGCGCGCTCGCGGCGGCGCTCAGCATCATCTTGCGGATCGTCTTCACTTCGTCTCTCCCCTGTTTGCCGTTCGGGCCGGCAGCGGGCGCGCTGCGACGCCCTCGTTCGTCATTTTAACGGGCGCGATCGTGCCGTCGGCGTTGAAGATCATGCGGTCGATCGCGAGCTGGCGTCGCTCGCCGGAATCCTCGTCGAGCGGGCGGCGGTGATAGACGATATACCAGTCGTCGGTGTCCGGCACATTGACCACCGAATGATGCCCCGCGCCGCGTGCGATCTTGAAGTCCTGGCTGAGAATCTTGCCCATCGGCTTGAATGGTCCGGTCGGCGACGGCCCCATCGCATAGGCGACCGAATAGTCGGGGCCGGTCCAGCCGCCCTCCGACCACATCAGATAATAGACGCCCTTCCGCTTCACCATGAACGAGCCCTCGACATAGCCGGGGGGCGTGATTTCCTTGTAGGTCGTGCCGTCGGGAAAGGGCTCGATCGAGGTCAGGTCGTCGCCGAGCCTGACCACGTTGCAATGCTTCCAGCCGCCATAATAGAGATAATGCTGCCCATCGTCGTCGCGAAAGACGAACTGGTCGATCGGCTGCGCGCCATTGTGGAAGGCGCCCACCAGCGGCTTGCCGATCGCATCCTTGAATGGTCCCTCGGGGCGGTCGCTGACCGCGACGCCGATGCCGCCGAGTTGGTCGTCGGACTGGATGTCGTTCGCGCCGAAGAAGAGATAATATTTGCCGTCCTTCTCGATCGCCGACGGCGCCCACACGGCATAGGCGGCCCAGGCCACATTCTCGACGTCGAGGGCATGATCGTGCTTCGTCCAGTGGACGAGGTCAGGCGATGAAAAGACGTTGAAGAAGGTCTGGAAATGATAGGACGGCCGGACCGTCTTCTGTTCGCGCAGCTTCTTCTGCTGCTCGTTGAAATGCTGTGAGAGATCGGGCGTCTCGCCATGGTCCGAATAGGTCGGATAGATCCAGTAGCGGTCGCCGAAGATGCGGATCTCGGGGTCGGCATACCAACCCGGAACGATCGGATTCTCGGCCGCGGCTGGGCCGCCCGACAACAGTGCCATGCCCAGAAGCAGCGATTTCAACCCGACACGCACTCGCGTCCCTCCCCTATTATCCCGTTACGAACCACCGAAGCATTTTCCAGCTCGCTCCGAAAGAGGCGGGTGGCTCCTTGCGGAGCCACCCGAGTGGGAGAGCTGGGGTATGGGCCCCATCAGAACTTGTACGAAACGCCAACGTAAGCGCGGCGGCCGAAATAGTTGCTGCGGACGAAACGGTCCTTCGTGTCGTTGCCAAGGTGCTGGCGCTCTTCCGACTTGGTCAGGTTGATGACCGAGGCGGTGAGCATCAACCCGTCCATCAGCTCGTAGGAGGCGTTGATGTCGACCTGTTCATAGGGGTCGGTGTAGATGTTGAGGCCCGAGGCGAGCCCGCCGACGACTTCGCCGCGGCGGTTGTACGAGGCGCGGACGAGGAATTTGTCGGTTTCGTAGAAAACCGAAGCATTGACCTGCGTCTTGGCGCTGCCGACGAGCGCCGACTTGCCGACCGTTTCGCCGTCGAGGGTGATGTCGGCGACCGACGTGTCGTTATAGGTGAAGTTCACCTGCGCGCCGAGGCCGAAGTCGAGCGTGTGCTGGGCATAGACTTCGACGCCCTGCGACCGGGCGTTCGACCCGTTGGCGATGGTCGAATAGGGCTGGATCAGCACCTGCTCGCCGTTCACTTCGCGCGTCACGTCGAGCACGAGCGGCACGACGAAGTCGGATACGTCCTTGCGGAACAGGCCGAGGCCGAGCACCGAGCCGCGGTCGAAATACCATTCGACGCCGAGGTCGTATTGCCAGGCCGAGAAGGGCTGGAGATCGGCGTTCCCGCCGCTGCCCGACCAGCCTTCGAATTCGCCGAACTGGCCGCGGTCGAAGGCATATTCCGCCGAACGATAGGTCAGCGAACGCTGCGACCCCAAGTCGTTGAACGACGGACGCGCAATCACCTTGGCGACCGCCCCGCGGAGAACGACGTCGGGGGTGACTTCATAGACGACGTTCAGGCTGGGGAGCCAGTCGGTATAGCTCTTCGACTGGTCGATGCGCGTGTTGACGATCTCTTCGCGCTCGTCGAGCGGCCGCACCTCGCAATTGCCGTCGGCGCCGACCGGACGGTTGGGATCGAACGGACCGCCGGGGCCGTCGACGCAATAGTCGCTCAGATATTGCAGGCGATCCGACGTCACGCCCGACTGTTTGGTGTGCGCGACGCGGACACCGATATTGCCGCGCAGCGGTCCGGCCTCGAAATCGGCCTGCACATAGCCGGCGAATACCTTTTCCTTGAGGTCATAGGTGTTGTTCGGTTCGGGCACGCGCACCGACGGGCCATAAGTGTCGTTGATATAGTCGAGATAATTTTCGAAATTGATGCCGGGGAACGAGCTCGCGTCGAACCCCCCGGCGATGTTGCCGATCGGATTGTCATAGAAATATTCGGGCCGCGCGACGGCTCCCTCGGGCGTGTCCTGATAGCGCCGCTTGGTCGCCGGATCGGCATACCATTCGTTGCGGCCGGTTTCGCGGTGGATGCTCATCTCGCGCCATTTGCCGCCGACGCGCAGCGCGCTCAAAATGCTGTCGAAACGACGGACGAGGTCGAGCTGGGCATAACGCTGCGTGATCGCGCTGTTGGTGAAGCCCGACCCCGTCGAGCCGACGTCGATCTGGGCGATGCCGTTCTTGATATTCTCCTGGAGCTCGGGCGAGAATTCCATGTTGAGATTGCCGCCGGTGAAATCCCAGGCGCTCAGGAAGTTGCCGTTCTGCTCCTGACCGGGGATCGTCAGGCGCGGCTTCACGGCGACGCCGAAGCGCATCGACGGGCCGCCGGTCGCGCGCGTCTTGCCGAATTTCGCTACCGCGTCGAAATTGTCGGTATTCCAGGCGACCTCGGTCTCGAAGGTGTTCGACACCTGCTTTTCGCGGCTATAGGTGCCCGCGATCTGCGGCGTTTCCATCGTGCACGGCGTCTCATTGGTCAGACAGCCGGTCCCCGCGGCGGGCACCTGGAAATTGGCCGATTGGAAGATCGTGCCGCTCTCGTCGAAGGTCGGGCCGGTGAAGAAATTGCCATAGCCCCATTCGGGGATTTTCAGCACATTGCTCTGAAAATTGCTGCTGTAGTCGAAGCGGAAATAATTGGCGGTGACGGTCAGATTGTCGAACGGACGCATCTGCGCGGTCGCCTGAATGCCGAGGCGCTTGCGATGCTGCGAGAAGACTTCGGCATTGACCGACTGCGGCGCCCAATGGCCCGAATAATGCGTGCCGTCCTGCGCGGTCACGCCCTCGCCCGGCCAATAGGAAATCGCGTCGTCGTTTTCGAACGGATTGCCGTTGACGTCGGTCGCAGGGGTGATGATGTCGCCGTTCGCGTCGCGGTCGCTCCACCAGCGCCAGGTTTCGGTCGAGCCGCGCAGTTCGCGGTTCGAACGTTCCTGATAGGTCGCGCCGACGAGGAAGCCGAGCCGCTCTTCGGGATCTTTCCACGAAATCTGGCCGGCGATCTGCGGGTCGAATTTCTTGGTCGTGTCCGAATAGGTGCCTTCGGCCGAGACGAAGCCCGACCAGGCCGGCAGATCGAACGGACGGCGGGTGTTGAGGATCACCGTGCCGCCGACGCCGCCTTCTTCGAGCCGCGCCTCGGCCGATTTATAGACTTCGGTGCTGGCGATGAAGTTCGACGGCAGCAGGACATAGTTGAACGAGCGCGACGGATCGCCGCTGTCGGCGCCGGCGATGAAATTGCCGTTGAGCAGGGTCAGCGTCAGGTCCGACTGGAGGCCACGAATGCTGACGCGGCTGCCCTCGCCGCCGTCGCGGGTGATGATCACGCCGGGGACGCGCTGCAGCGCGTCGGCGACATTCTTGTCGGGGAATTTGCCGATGTCCTCGGCGGTGATGACTTCGATCAGCGAATTGGCTTCGCGCTTCTGCTCGAGGCTCTGTTCGATCGACTGGCGATAGCCGGTGACGACGATCGCGTCGCCGGGAGCGGCCGCGGCGTCGTCCGCCGGCGGCGGCGCTTCGGCGGTCTGTGCGTGCGCCTGCCCCGCACCGCACAATGCGACCATCGCGCCCGCGCTCAACATCAGTTCGCGCACCAGCGCCGCGCGCCGGTTCGTCTTCGCTGAATGGATTTGTCCTACCTTCATCACATCGACCTCCCTGTTCGAGGGGCTGTTCGCCCCCGCTTGTTATCCGGCGCCCTCAGGTCGCCGAGCTGCGGATCATCAGACCCGTCGAGCCTCTATCAGAATATAAAAAACAATTTGTCAAAATAAATCTTTCAAACCGGGAGCCGGACACGATGAACCGTTGCCGGCCTAGAGAAAATCCGCAGTTTTCCGTGGTTTCTTGCGACGAAATGAGCTGTCGCACGACTCGACACCCGCCATCCCCGGCCCGGGATGGCGGATGTCGTCTCGCTGTTCTCTCGTCGCCCGTCAGTCGGGCGCCGGAGTCGTCCACAGCGGCGCGGCGATCTTTGCCAGCGCCTCCGCCGGCGCCTTGGGCACCGCGCGGTCATAGGTCAAAAGACCATTGATCTCATCCTCGACGTCGGTGGTCTGGGTGTAGACCGAGGCGCTCAGCCCATTCTCCTTCGCCTGCCGGATCACGCCTTCCATCTTGCGGCGGAAGCGGACGAGATATTCCTTCTCGTCCTTGGCGACCTGATAGCTCCAATTATCCTTGCCCGGTTTCCAGATATGGCCCGGCACGGGGAAGCCGACGCCGCCATATTCGCCGAGCACGATCGCGCGATTCGCCTGGAGTGGCGGCGTCCTCGGCACATCCTCATAGGTGTGGATGTCGAGCATCTCCGACGCGCCGGGCGCGACGTCGACCCAGCCCGAATTGGCGTTGACCAGACGCGAGGGATCGAGCCCCTTCACGAAGCGCGCGAGCGTCGCCGAATCATATTGGCCCCACCCTTCATTGTTGATCACCCAGGTGACGATCGACGGAAAGGCCCGCAGTTCGCCGACCATCTCGGACAATTGCTTCTGCTGCTCGGCGAGCGTTTCCGACGGGAAGATCGCCTGATACTGGCTGGTCCCGGCGAGATACTGATCCTCGCCGCCGCCCGAGGGCATGTCCTGCCAGATCAGCATACCGAGCCGGTCGGCGTCGTGATAATAGCGCGCGGGTTCGACCTTGATATGCTTCCTCACCATGTTGAACCCCGCCTTTTTCAGGAAGACGATGTCGCTCTTCATCGCTTCCTCCGACGGCGGCGTGTAGAGCCCGTCGGGCCACCAGCCCTGATCGAGCGTGCCGTGCTGGAAGAGCGGCTTGTTGTTGAGCAGGATCGCGGGCTGCCCCGCAACGCGACCCGGACCGATCGACACCTTGCGCATCGCGAAATAGGCATCGACGCTGTCGCGCGGCGCGCCCGCCACCCGCGCATTTGCATAGACGCGGCTTTCATGGTCGGTGAAGCGCGAGTCATACGCCTTGCGGTCGCGCTCCTTTTCGCCCGCATAAGGGTCGGCGATCGTCACCAATTCGGCCTTGAGGTTGTAGAGATGTGGATCGCTGGGCGACCAGAGGTGCGCGTTGGGGACCGCGAGCGTCGCCCGCCGGTTGGCGCGGATGATCGTGGAGGCGATCGGCTTGCCGCCCGCGCTCGCGGTCAGGCGCACCGCGTCAGTGTCGTTCGCCCAGCCCGAGAGCGCGACCTCGACGTCGACGGTGCCGCGATCGATGTCGGGGGTCGCGCGCACTTCGGCGATGTGGAGTTTCGGCACCGGTTCGATCCACACCGTCTGCCAGATGCCGCTGACCGCGGTGTACCAGATGCCTGCGGGGTCGAGGATCTGCTTGCCGCGCGGCTGGGTGCCCGCGCTCGTCGGGTCGAGGACCTCGACGATCAGTTCGTTCTCGCCGGCTTTGAGATAGGGTGTGATGTCGAAGCCGAAGGCGTCGAACCCGCCCTTGTGCGACCCGACGACCGAGCCGTTGACGCGCACCGTCGCTTCATAATCGACCGCGCCGAAGTTGAGCATGACATTCTCGCCGCGCCAGTCGGTGGGGACGGTGAAGCTGCGGCGATACCAGACGCGGTCGTCGGGGGTGACCTTGCGCGCGACGCGCGACAGCTTGGACTCGACCGGGAAGGGCACGAGAATCTTGCCGTCCATTGCCGCCGGAATCTCGTCGGCCTTGGGCGCGATCGCATAATCCCACAGTCCGTTGAGGTTGAGCCAGCGGTCGCGCACCATCTGCGGGCGCGGATAGAGGCGCCACGCGTTTTCGGGCGTTACCTCCTTGCCCCAGCGCGTCATCAGCTCGCCGGTATAGACGGCGTCGCCGGCTGGGGCGGCAGGCGATGCGGGGGTTTGGGCCTCTGCCGCGACCGGCGCGAGGGCGAGAAGGGATGCGGTGATCAGAAAGCTGCGCATATCATTTCCTGTCGAATTGGGAGAGCCCAGGACCCTTAGGGGGAAGGCGGGTCCTGGGCTCGCGCCCCCGCGGAGGACACGGGGGCGAGGGGCTGGTTAGCGCTTTCGCGACATCGATGGCGGCGCGGCGTCGGGCGACGCGCCCCATGCCTTGTTGGGCTTGGGGCCCATGGTGAAGACGAAGGTCGCGCCGTCCTTGACATCGTCGTGGCGGAACCAAGGCTTGTTCCACGGCTTGCCGTTGAGCGTCGCCGACTGGATGTACATATTCGTATCCGAATTATTCTTCGCGACGATGCGCAGCGTCTTGCCATTGCCCATGTCAAGGCTGGCGTCGTCGAACAGCGGGCTGCCGATGATATAATCCTGGCTCGACGGATCGACGGGGTAGAAGCCGAGCGCCGACAGCGCATACCAGGACGAGGTCGCGCCCTGATCGTCCATCCCCGGATAGCCGTAGCCGGCGGCGTCGCTGGCGTAGGTTTTCTCGAGGATCTTGCGGACTAAGGCCTGCGTCTTCCACGGCTGGCCGCTCCAATTATAATAATAGGGTGCTTGCTGGTCGGGCTGGTTGCCGTGGACATATTGGCCGATCACGCCGGTGCAGTCGCGGCAGATGCCGGTCGGGTTGTATGGCTTGGTGAAGAACTCGTCGAGCTTGGCGTTGAATGCGTCGCGGCCGCCGAGGAGGCCGATCAGCCCCTGAACATCGTGCGGGACGAGCCACAGCGTCGACCAGCCCGACGCCTCCTTCATCATGAAGTTGTAATAGGGCTCCTGCGGATCGAAGGGCGCGATCCATTTGCCGTCGGCGGTGCGGCCGCGCATGAAGCCGATCGATTTGTCGAAGACGTTGACGTAATTGCCCGCACGCTTCAGGAACATGCGGTAATCGGCGTCCTTGCCGAGCTTCTTCGCATAGAGCGCGAGCGCATAGTCGTCCCACGCATATTCGAGCGTCTTGTCCGCGCCGGCCTTGCCGCCGGCATAGGGCGGGCTAGGATTATGATCGGGCACGATGTCCGAAATCCAGCCCTGCTTCATATATTCGGCGAGATAGCCGCGCGGCCCCTTCGGGTCGGTCGCATTCTTGCGCATATATTCATAGGCGGCTTCATAATCGAATTCGATGCCGCGCTCCCACGCGCCAAGGAAGAGGAACACCGCATTGTCGCCGTGGAACGAGGTGTTCATATAACCCTTCTCGCGCGCCATCGCGAGTTCGGAGGCCATGATGTTCTTGACCGCCTCGGGCTCCATCAGCTCGAGCAGGACGATCTGGTTCCGTCCCGTGTCCCAGAAGGGCACCGGGCCGTAACGGTCGTGCGTCGCGGCCTGGACCTTGCCATTGGTGTCGGCGAATTTTTCGCCTTTCTGCGCGATCAGCCGCGGCGACGCGAAGGACTGGAACAGCGTCGAGTAAAAGAGCTTACGCTGCTTGTCGGTACCGCCCGTCACGCGGATGCGGTTCAGGAGTTGCGCCCATGTGTCGCGCGCCGCCTTGTGGACGCCGTCGAAATCCCAAGCCGGCACTTCGGCCCGGAGCCGCTCGGCCGCTTGTTCATAGCTGGTGCCGTGCGCGATCTTCATCAGCACCTGTTCGCCCGCCTTGGTCTTGAAGGTGACGTAGCTGCCCGCATAGCTGCCCGAAATGTCGCGCGCCCCGGGCTGCACGTCGCTGGTGCCGATACCCCAGCCGATATTGTCGCCGGGCGACTTGCGGAAGGTGCCGAGCGCCGCGAAGGGCTTGGAGAATTCAGCGACGAAATAGGCGCCGTCGGTGCTGCGCTCGTCCTTCGATATCCCGCGCACGATGCGGTCGCCGACGACCTCGACCGTCCCGCCGTGGCGCGGCAGGTTGACGATGACGTTCGACCGGTCGCTTTGCGGGAAAGTGAAGCGCATCACGCTCGCCCAGCGCGTTGCGGTGAGTTCGACCTGGGTGCGGAAGGTGTCGAGATAGACCGAATAGTAGCCGGGCGACGCTTTCTCGCGCGACTTGTCATAATAGGATTGGCTGTAGGCGGGCGGCGGCGACCAGTCGCCGACCACCGGCATCACGATCGGCTCGGCGCCGCCGCCATAGGTCGAGCCGCCGCCACCGGTGAAGCCGATCATCGTCGGGTTGGTGTAATAATAGGGAACGGGGACGCCGTTCGGATAGAGAAGCTCGATATTATTGTTGACCGGCGCCGCCTCGACCGAGCCGTGCGGCAGGCGCGCGCCTGGCGAGGTCTGCCCCGAATAGACGGGCTCGCCGGGCGGCGGCGCGTTGCCGATCACCGCGGGATCTTCGAGCGGCGCGGTGCCGACGAGCGGGTTGGCGAGATCGACCGGCGACTGCGCGGTCGCGGCCGTGAAGGCCAGTATCGCGGCGGAAGACGCCATAACGATCGCGACCCTTCGCAGCCGAGGTTGCAACCTGTTCGAACCCATATTCCTCTTCATTGCGACCCTCTTCCCTGTAAATTATCGTTGATTGCGCGCCGGTGCGGTCACGGGAGGCGGCTCTCTCCCGGATAGGCGAGCAGCAGGTCGGCGCCGGCATCGGCCGCGATCTGCGCGGTGCCGGTGAGCGCGAGGCATTCGCCCGCTGCGAAAGCGACGCCGTCAGCCAGCCCGTTTCCAGCCACCGGGATCAGCCATGCGGTGACGCCGTCGGGGAGCGCGATCGTCCGCGCGCCGCCCGCGAGCCGTTCGAGCATGAACTTCGGACCGTCGACGAGGATCTCGCGATCGTCGGCCACGCGGCCGGGCGACGGATAGGGCGCGTAAGGCCGCGGGTCGGCGACCGCGATGCCGTCGTCCAGGTGCAATTCGCGCGGACGGCCATAATCGTAGAGGCGATAGGTCGTCTCGCTGTTCTGCTGCACCTCGATCAGCGTCAACCCCGCGCCGATCGCATGGACCGTACCCGAGGGAACATAGAAGAAATCGCCCGCCTTGACGGGTTTCCAGTCGAGCAACTGCTCGATACTGCCGTCGAGTGCGGCCGCCCGCAACCTGTCCCTCTCGACCGGCGCCTTGGTCCCGAGTGCGATCGTCGAACCGGGCTCGGCGCCGAGGATCAGCCAGCATTCGTCCTTGCCGCGCGGCAATCCGCGAGCGTGCGCCTGTTCATCGTCGGGGTGAACCTGCACCGAGAGTTTTTCGCTGGTGAACAAATATTTGATCAGCAGGTCGGGCGCCGCGTCGCCGGGCGCCTGAAACCATATTTCGCCCACCGGTTCGCCGTTCGCCGGCGCTGCGCGGAAAGGGGCCCGCAATTCATGCCGCCCCCAGGGCTTCTCCACCCGGTGAGTCGCAAGCAAGGTCGCTGGCACCAATTCCCCTCCTTCATAACCCGCCCGTCCTTCCGGGTCGAATGCACGGACACGTCACGGCGCCCGATTTTTACAGCCTGCCCCGCCCGCACCGTCCGCGTCAACATAATAATGAAAATTAATTTATTTGATCGAAGGTGCGTTTATGGCATGTCCAGATGAAAGAGGACGGGCGTCGACGCTCGATCCTGCGGGAGAGAAAAGATGATCCACACGCCCGAGAAATCGGACTTTTCCAGCGTGGATGCAGGGAGCCGCCCCCGCCGCGGCGTCCTCGCCGCAGCGATCGGAACGGCGGCGCTCGCCGGCCTGTTGTTCGGATTCGATACCGCGGTCATCGCGGGCGTGACCGGTGACCTGACCAAGCTGTTCGCCCTCACCCCCGAAACGCTCGGCATCACCGTTTCGGCGGCGCTGTGGGGAACGCTGGTCGGCGCCCTGTTCGCGGGCAAGCCCGGCGACGCCTTTGGCAGTCGCGACAGCCTGCGCGTGCTCGCCATCCTTTATTTCGTCGCGGGACTGGGCTGCGCGCTCGCGCCCAATTGGGCTTCGTTCCTTGCCTTCCGCTTCATATGCGGACTGGCGATCGGCGGTTCGTCGGTCCTTGCCCCCGTCTATATCGCCGAGATCGCGCCGCCGCGGCATCGCGGCTTCCTCGTCGGGCTGTTCCAGCTGATGATCGTCACCGGCATCCTCGTCGCCTATCTCAGCAACGCGACGATCGCGGGCCTTGTCGGCGGCGAGATGGCGTGGCGGTGGAAGCTCGGGGTCACCGCCGCCCCCGCCCTGATCTTCTTCATCCTGCTCTTCGCGATCCCCAACAGCCCGCGTTGGCTGCTCGCCAAGGGACGCCGCGAAGAAGCCAGCGCGGCGATGGGCCGCATCGGCGCACCGACCGCCGAACTCGACCGGATCGAAGAGGCGCTCGAGCGCGATCCGCCGGGCGAAAAACTGTCGTGGCGCCGGCACCGCCGCCCGATGATGCTCGCGATCCTGATCGCGATGTTCAACCAGCTCGCAGGCATCAACGCCGTCCTCTATTATCTGAACGACATTTTCGCGCGCGCGGGGTCGCTGTCGCCCGATCGGCAAGCCGTGATGATCGGGGTCGCCAACCTCGTCTTCACGCTCGTCGGCATGGCGCTGATCGACCGCCTCGGACGCAAGACGCTGCTGCTGGCGGGCGCGGCAGGCATGACGCTGTGCCTCGCCGCCGCGGCCGGCGTGCTGGTCGGCGCGCTCGGTACCGGCCTGATGCTGCCGGCATTGATCGGGTTCATCGCCTTTTTCGCCACCAGCCAGGGCGCGGTCATCTGGGTCTATATTTCAGAGATTTTCCCGACGCCCGTGCGCGCACGCGGCAGCGCGCTCGGCGCCAGCACGCACTGGCTGATGAACGCGCTGATCGCCGGGATATTCCCGGTGCTCGTCGCCTGGTCGCCCGGCGCGCCCTTCGTCATCTTCGCCGCCGCGATGGCCCTTCAATTCATCATCGTCGCGGCCGTCTTTCCCGAAACGAAGGGCGTCGATCTCGACGACATGGCGCAGCGGATGGAATAGGCCGAGCGCGTCAGCGCCCCGCCTGCATCAGGATCGATTCTGACGGCAGGACATGATCGAGGAAGGGGATGATCGCGGCGCCGATCGCCGAGGCGTCGTCGGCCGCGCCCGCGCGCCGTACCGGTGCCACCACCGGCAGCTTGACCCCCTCCATCCGCGCATTGAGCCGCTCGACGAGGCCGTCGACCAATTTGCCCGGCAAGCGCCCGCCGATCAGGATGGCAGCAGGGTTGATCAGGCAATTGACCGCGATCAGCGGCCGGACAAGCGCCTCGGCGGCATCGTCGAGCCATTGCAGGATCACCGCTTCGCGCTCGGGCGAACTGCCAAGCAGCGCGTCGGGGGCATCGACCCGATGCCCTTCGGCTTCGAGCCGGGCGTAAAGCGCCGACAGCGACACCGTATCCTGCACATTCGCGCCGTCGCCGCGTTCGGGGTCTGGCATCGCCCAAATCTCACCCGAGCGCGAATCGGCGCCGCGAACATAGCTGCGATCGATGACCAGGCCGCCGCCAAGCCCCGCGCTGATCAGCAGGTAGAAGAAGCTCGGCAGCGCGATGCCGTTGCCGAGATGCACTTCGCCAAGCGCCGCCGAGGCGGCGTCATTGTCGGCGTGCAGCGGCCAGGGCAGCACCTCGCCGAGCAGCGCGCCGAGGTCGATCGCGTCCCACGCGTCATATTCCTTCGGCCGATGCGGTAGCGCGATGCGCCCAAGGTCGTCGGGGAGCGCAACCCCGACGCCGAGGATGCGCGCCCGGTCGACCCCGCCCTCTTCGAGCAGACCCGGCAGGATCTCGCGCACATGATCGACGACCGTTCCGGGCAGCGCGAAGGCAATCTCGCGCGTGTGGCGACTGCGAATCCTGCCCGCCAGGTCGAGCGTCACCAGCGTGATATGATCGCGGTCGATATTGAGCCCGATCGCGAAAGCGCCGTCGGGATCGATGACGATCCGCATCGCGGGCTGGCCGCGCTTGCCCTGGAGACGTCCGGCCGGCTTGACGAGGCCCAGGTCGATCAACCGCTTCGTGATGTTCACGATCGTCGGCGGCGTGAGCCCGGTCACGCGCGCGAGGTCGCTTCGCGTCGTTTCTTCGGTCAGGCGGATCGCCTGGAGCACGATCCGCTGATTATAGTCGCCGGCGCGCTCGAGATTCGTGCCCGACAGGCTGAGCGTCAGCCGCGCATCGCGTGCCTCGGGGCCGCTCGTGGCCGATTGGCGGCGGTCGCGGCCCGGAAGGTTGAGGCTCATTGCAGGACTGTCCTCCAAGCTTGTTCGAATGCCCGGCGCCCCCCGCCAAACAGACTCATGCCATAAATATAGATGCTTTAATAATGTGATTTTCGATAAAGCGAAACGCCGCGCCGCTGTCAATCGGCGAGCAGAGCAAACTCATCGTTTCGCCGCGATATAAGCACTTACCTGTTCCTCGAGCACGTCCAGCGGCAGCGCGCCTTCGCTCAGCACGGCTTCGTGGAATTCGCGAATGTCGAAACGCGCGCCGAGTTCGCGTTCGGCACGAGCGCGCAGCTCGGCGATCTTCAATTGCCCGACCATGTAGCTCGTCGCCTGACCCGGCCAGTTGAAATAACGGTCGACCTCACGCCCGATGTCGGTCTCGGCGACCGAGCTGTTGGCGCGGAAATAGGCAATCGCCTGTTCGCGCGTCCACCGCTTCGAATGGATGCCGGTATCGAGCACCAGCCGGATCGCGCGCCACACTTGCAGCGACAACATGCCGAACCGGTCGTAGGGGGTCTTGTATAGGCCCATTTCGTTCGCGAGCCGCTCCGAATAGAGGCCCCAGCCCTCGATATAGGCACCATAGCCGCCGAACTTGCGGAACTTGGGAAGCGCGGTCAGTTCCTGCTGCCGCGCGATCTGGAAATGATGCCCCGGCGCGCCCTCATGCGCGGCGATCGCCGCGACCTGAACCTTTTGCGTCTGGTTCATGTCGATCAAGTTGACGTAATAGATGCCGGGGCGCGACCCGTCCGCCGAGGGCGGATTGTAGAAGGCGGTCGAGGCGGTCGCCTCGCGCCATTTCTCCACCGCGCGCACTTCGAGCGCGGCCTTGGGCAGCACGCCGAAATAGCGCGGCGCCGCCGCCATCGCCGATGCGATCACCCCGCGCGCATCGGCCAGATAGGCTTCGCGGCCGGCCTCGGTATTCGGATATTTGAGCTTCGGATCGGTGCGGATGTGGTCGAAAAATTGTTCGAGCGTGCCCGTAAAACCGACCTCGCGCTTGATCGCTTCCATCTCCTGCCGGATCGCCGCGACCTGCTTCAATCCCAGTTCGTGGATCTGGTCGGCGGTGAGGTCGGTCGTCGTCGAATTCTTCAGCCGGTCGGCATAATAGGCCTCGCCGTCGGGCAGGCTCCACACGCCGAAATTGCCTTTCGACTGCGGCTCGATCTCGTCGATCGCGGCAATCAGCACCTCATAGCCATGCTTGAACGGACCGGTCAGCGCCGCGGTCGCATCGGCGATCAGCTTCGCCTTGACCGCATCGGATGCGTCGAGCGCGCCGACCTTTTTGCGGAAATCGGCGAGCAGCGTCGAATCCAGACCGCTATCGAACGGCGCGCCGACGAGAATCTTCTTCGCATCGGCGCGCGCGGGGGCGAAATTCACCTTGTTGGGCACTGCCCCGGCCGCCGCCTGCTCGCGCATCGTCGCCGCGACCTCGCGCATCACGCGGTCCGTGTCGCGCAACCGCGCGATATAGGCCTCGGCATCGGCGACGGTGTCGACCTTGTGATTGTTGATCAGCAGCACGGGAATGTCGCCCGCCGGGCTGCCGCTGGTAGTCACCGGGAAGCGGAGTTTGCGGAAAGGAAAGGACGCGCGGCGGCGCTCGACGTCATATTCGAACAAGCGGTAACTGACGCGGGCGCTAGGTCCCAATTGTTCAGGGCGGAAGCGCGCGTGCATGTCCTTGAGCTGCTGTTCGAGCAGCGCCTGTTCGCGTACCGCGGCGGCGTCGGTATAATCGTCGAGCCGGTCGTAGTTGGTCTTGAGCCCGAGGTGCGTCTGGCTCTCGGGCTGCAGCGCGATCCGCGCATCGAAGGCGTCGTCGAGAAAGCGGAGCAGCGCTTCGTCCTGTGTCGCCGCCGGCGCCGCTTCGGCTATTGCCGGGGCGGGAAGGACGGCGAGCGGCAATAGCGGCATCAACATCAAGGCAACGGCGAAACGCATGAAAATTCTCCTGTCGAATGCGTCGCTTGTAGCCAGTGCCTGCTTTGGCGCAATCACAAGTGGTGGGCTCAGGATCGGTATAGGCGGTCGCGCTTCGGCGATTGCGGAGGCGAAACAGCCGGGCTAGCGCCTCGCGCATGATCAAGCTCCCGCCCCGCCGCCTCGCCCTGTTCGCCATTCTTGCCTCGCTTGGCCTGGCGCCAACCGCGGCGACGGCCGCCGATGCTCCCCAAGCCACGCTCTATACCGACGCGACGGTCGTCGACGGCACCGGCAGCCCGGCGCGCGTCCATCAGGATATATTGATCGAGGACGAGCGCATCGTCGCGATCGGGGCGCATGACGCACTGGCGGCGCAGGCCGGGGCGGCCCGCCGCGTCGACCTGTCGGGGCGCTTCGTCATTCCGGGGCTGATCGACAGCCACGTCCATCTCGCGACGCCCCCGAACCGGACGCGTGCCGAAGCGATCCTGCGCCGCCAGCTGTACGGCGGGGTCACCGCGGTGCGCGACATGGCCGACGATCTGCGCGCGGTGGGCGATCTGGCGCGCGCTTCGCTGGTGGGCGAAATTCCCGCGCCCGACATCTATTATGCCGCTCTGATGGCGGGACCGCCCTTTTTCGCCGACCCGCGCGTCCTGTCGGTCAGCCGCGGCTTCGCGCCGGGAACGGCGCCGTGGATGCAGGCGATCGATGCCGACACCGACTTGCGTACCGCGGTGACGTTGGCCCGCGGAACCTCTGCCACTGCGATCAAAATCTATGCCGACCTTCCCGCCGAGCGCGTCGCGGCGATCACCGCCGAGGCGCACCGGCAGAAGATGATGGTCTGGGCGCATAGCGCGATCTTTCCCGCCCGCCCCGCCGAGGTCATCGCCGCGAGCGCCGATGTCATCAGCCACGTCTGCTATCTGGGCTATGAAGCGCAGCCGCGGATGCTCGCCGCCTATGAGGATCGCACGCCGGTCGACGAGACGCGCCTCGCGCGGACCGGCGACGATCCGGTCGTCGCCGGCCTCTACCGGGCGATGGCAAGGCAAGGCACGATCCTCGACGCGACCGGCAGCCTGTTCGTGAAGTTCGAGGCGGCGCGCAAGGCGGACCCTAAGGCGAAGCCGCTGCGGTGCAGCGGCGCGCGAACGATCCGCCTGACGCAGCAGGCGTGGCGCGCCGGCATTCCGATCGCGACCGGCACCGACTTCGTCGACCCCGCGAGCAACCCCTGGCCCGAAGTCCATGCCGAACTGCGCTATCTGGCTGACGACGTCGGCATGCCGCCGCTCGCCGTCATCCATTCGGCGACGCTGGTCGGCGCGCGCGCGGCCGGGCAGGACAAGGATATGGGATCGATCGAGCCCGGCAAGCTCGCGAACTTCGTCGTGCTGACCGCCGACCCGCTGACCGACATCGACAATATCGAACGGATCGAAATGACGGTGAAGCGCGGCCGCGAATATCGGCGCGCCGACTATATCGCGCCGACGCCGAAGGAATTGGGCGAAGCGGATTGACCGGCTGGCTGGGGCGGCAGGATTCGAACCTGCGCATGGCGGCATCAAAAGCCGCTGCCTTACCGCTTGGCGACGCCCCAACGGCCGGTGCGACGCGCGCTCTATAGCGCGTCGCCGCTTAATGCAAGGCGGGTCGGATCAGAGGCGCGTGACCCAGCCGTGCGGGTCCGCCGCGCGGCCGCGCTGGATGTCGACGAGCTTGCCCTTGAGCATTTCGGTGATTTGCCCGGGGCCCCCGGCGCCGATCGTGAAGCTCGTCTCGCCGCGCGTCACCTTGCCGACCGGGGTGACCACCGCGGCGGTGCCGCAGGCGAAGCTTTCGGTGAGCTTGCCGCTCTCCGCATCGGCCTGCCATTGGTCGATCGCATAGGGTTCCTCGCGCACCGTCAGGCCCGCGTCCCTGGCGAGCGTGATGATCGCGTCGCGGGTGATGCCGGGCAGGATCGTGCCCGTCAGCGGCGGCGTGACGATGCTGCCGTCGTTCATGACGAAGAACATGTTCATGCCGCCCAGCTCTTCGATCCAGCGATGCTCGGCGGCGTCGAGGAAGACGACCTGGTCGTGGCCCTTGGCAATCGCCTCGCGCTGCGCGACCAAGCTCGACGCATAATTGCCGCCGCATTTGGCGGCGCCGGTGCCGCCCGGCGCGGCGCGGGTATAATCCTCCGACACCCAGAGCGAGATCGCGGGGGCGCCCGACTTGAAATAATTGCCGACCGGCGAAGTGATGACGAGGAATTGATATTCGGCCGCGGGCTTGACGCCCAAGAACACTTCGCTCGCGAACATGAAGGGGCGGAGGTAAAGCGCGCCGCCGTCGACGGGCGGGAACCATCGAGCGTCAGCCGCCACGGCTTCCTTCACCGCCGCGATGAACATCTCTTCGGGCAGTTCGGCCATCGCCATGCGGCGCGCGCTCGCGTTGAAGCGCGCGGCATTCGCCTCGACGCGGAACAGCGCCATCGACCCGTCGTCGAGGCGGTATGCCTTGAGCCCCTCGAAGATTTCCTGCGCATAATGGAGCACCGCGGTCGCGGGATCGAGCGTCAGCGGGCCGCGCGGCATCACCTGCGCATCGTGCCAGCCCTGCCCCTCGGTATAGCGGATCGACACCATATGATCGGTAAAGACGCGCCCGAAAACCGGGTCTGCAATCGCCGCCGCCCGTACATCGTCCGCCGCCGGATTAGGGTGCGGCAGATGGGTGAAGGCGGGAGCGGACATGCGAAAACACCTTTGCTTTGCTGGTTTCGAGAGCGCGCCTCTTGCCAAAGAGCGGCACCGCGCGCAACGGTAGCGACTATGCCGGATGAAAATTTTCTTTCACAAGTTCCTGCCGCCTCTGCCCTTTTCTTGCGCGAGGAGGAGGTGCGTCGCGGCATCGAATTTCTCTTTTTCGCCCACGCCTCGCTCTGGCGCGCGATCGACGCGCGGCTTGCCGAGAAGGAGCTGGGGCGCGCCCATTACCGCGCGCTCTATTTCATCGCGCGGCAACCGGGGCTGACGATTTCGGACCTGCTCGCGCTGCTCGGCATCACCAAACAGTCCTTGGGGCGCGTGGTAAAGGAGCTCGAGGCACGCGAATATCTGACGACGCGGCCGGGCAACCGCGACCGGCGCGCCAAGGAACTGCGGCTGACCGACGTCGGCCGGGCGGCCGAGCGCGAGATATTCGCGGCGCTGCGCGATACGATGAGCCGCGCCTATACCCATGCGGGGCAACAGGCGGTGACCGGCTTCTGGCAGGTCAGCGAGGCGCTCGTTCCGCCGCGCGAACGCCTGCGGATTGCGGGGTTGGGGAAGGATCCGGGTTAGATCAGCCCTCGCCCCGCGCAATATCCGCCAGCTCACGCCCGCGGTCGCGCGCGGCGCGCAGCACGCCCGTCAGCAGCGCGGCGAGTTGGCCGTCGCTGTCGAGAACGTCGAGCCCGGCCTGCGTCGTGCCGCCCTTGCTCGCGACCTGCGCGATCAGCGCACCCGGCTTTTCGCCGCTGTCGGCGAGCAGCGCGGTCGCCCCGCCGAAGGTCGCGGTCGCGAGCTTCAGCGCGTCCTCGGCCGACAAGCCGAGCCGCTCGCCCGCCGCCGCATAGGATTCGATCAGGCGAAAGACGAAGGCCGGGCCGCTGCCGGTGAAGGCGGTAACCAGATCCATCGTGGAATCGTCGGGAAGCGCGACCAGCGTGCCGAGCGGGGTCAACAGATCGGTGATCGCCTTCTCGTCGGCGTCCCCATGGCTCGCGACCGCCGACACGCCCGCGCCGATGCGCGCGGCGAGGTTAGGCAGGATGCGGACCTGCGCCCGCGCGGCGGGAAAGCGCGCCGCGAGATCGGCAAGCGAAACGCCCGCGAGGATCGACAGCAGATGGGTTTCGTCCGTCACGACCTCGGCGAGCTCGCTCGCGACGTCGCCAAGCTGCTGCGGTTTCATGCCGAGCATGACCCATTCGGCGGCCCCGCCCGCGCCGAGCCATTCGGCGAGCGACGCATATTGCGCGATCCCCGCGCGCGGCGCGGCGAACGGATCGACGACCGTTACTGTCGCCGGGTCAAGCCCCGCCTTCAGCCAGCGATCGAGCATCGCCCCCGCCATATTGCCGCACCCCACGAGCAGCATCCGGCCGTTAAAATCCTTCAAAATCTTCGTCATGGTCCCTGATTCTTCTTTGTTACCGGCAACTGCTTTCGGGACCCGAGATCAGGTCGAGGCAGCGGCCATCGATCTTGTTCGCGTCGACCGGCAACCCGATCAACGAAGCCAGCGTCGGCATGATGTCCACGGTCATCACGGCGTTGGGCTGTTCGAATGCGGCCAGCCCCTTGCGCCAGAAGAGGATCGGCACGCGGCGGTCGTAATCCCACACCGAGCCATGTGTCGCGACATAGCCGACGCCCGATTCGGGGATTGGCGTCACGCGCGGCTTCAGCGCGATGATAAAGTCGCCCGACCGCTGCGGATGATAGGAGGCGCGCAGCTTGTCCATCAGCGTCCAGGTGTCGGGCGCGCGCTTCGAAATCGGATGCGCGTCGAGTTCCTCGCGCGTCATCACCGCCTCGATCTGCGGATGCGCGCGGAGACGCGGCAGGATTTCGGCAAGCGCCGCCTTTCGCTGCGCCGCGGTCAGCGTCTTCGCGAAATAATAATCGCCGCCGTCGCCATAAATGATGGGCTGCGGCAGCCCGAGCTTTTCGCCGACGGCCTTGCCGATCGCCTCCGGATCGAGCGCCTTGTCGACGCGCTGCGCATCGGGCCAGGCGTTCTGGCGATTGCGCTCGGGCAGGTCGTGGCCGCCATGGTCGGCGGTCAGCGCGACGGCATAATCGATGCCCGTGGCGTCGAGCCGCGCGAAGAAATCGCCGAGCTCGCGATCGAGCCCCGCCATCTGGAGGCACATCTCGCTGCCCTCGGTGCCGGTGCCATGTCCGACATAGTCGGTCGCGGCCAAGCCGACGATCAGGAGGTCGGTGCCGTCCCCCTCGCCCATCTTGCGCACCTGCCGCAGCGCCGCGGCGGTCGCGAGCACCGCGCCGTCGGCTTCGGGCGAGGCCATGAAGCGGCGGAAGTCGCCGGCGTCGCGCGCCATCCGGCCGGTGCCGACCGAGCCACCCTTGTCGAGCGGGATCGCGATGTCGTGGGGCGCGCAATCGGCGGGTAGCGTCAGCGCGGGGCGCGCCTGGCCGATCGCGGCGGCGATCGCCGCGCTCGCCTGCTGCGCGGTCGGCGACAGGGTGATGCCGCGATAGCTGGTGAGGCCGGTGGGCACGAGCCACATCAGCTCGTCGGCCTGGCGTCCGCCCATCATGATCGCCGAACGGTCCTTGCCCGATACCGAGACGACCTGTGCCTTCGGGTCGCGCGCTTTCATCAGATCGCCGAGCGTCGGAACGAGCAGATGATTCACCGACGCAGCATATTCGCCGCCCTTCGAGGTCGTGCCCGCGACCGTCTCATCCTCGGCACAATAGACGCGCTTGTCCGCGCGCGTGGCCGACAGGTCGAAATAATTATTCGCGACGATGCCGGTGTGCGCCGGATGGTTGCCGGTCAGGATGGTCGAATGGCCGGGGCAGGTTTCGGTCGCGCCATGCGCCTGATAGCCCGACGGAAAGACGACGCCCGAAGCGAGCCGCGCGAGGCCGCCGGTGAAGCGGCCACGATATTCGGCGAAAAGATCGGCCGAAAACTGGTCGACCGCGATCATCACCACGAGTTTCGGCGCGGGGGTCGTTGCCGTAACCTTCTGCACCGGCGGCGCCGAATCTTGCGCGAGGCTCGCGCTTGCGCCGGTCATGCAAAGCGCGGTGGCGACGGCGGTGGTGAGATATTTCAGCTTCACGGACGGCTTCTCCAACCAAGGGGTGTCAGCGCGGGCTGTCCTCTCGACGAAAGCCGCCTATATGGCAAGCCTTCGAACGACGAACAGCTGCGGACGGGCCATGTATTTGCTGAGTGAGGCTTTTGTGACACGCATCGGGCGCGCACTGCTGCTGTCGCTCGCGCTGGCGCTCGCCGCGGCCGGCTCCGCGCAGGCGCAATCGACGCATATCCAGCCGAAACTTGTC
Organism: uncultured Sphingopyxis sp.; assembly: GCA_966250105.1. Taxonomy (GTDB): domain Bacteria; phylum Pseudomonadota; class Alphaproteobacteria; order Sphingomonadales; family Sphingomonadaceae; genus Sphingopyxis. The sequence continues at coordinate 59,098 of CBINGC010000010.1, forward strand.
GCTGAGTCGGCCACCCCCGCACCCGGCGAAGCGACGACTTTGGCGCTGACCATGACGCCCGACAAGACGTGGCACGGCTATTGGGTCAATGGCGGCGACGCGGGCTTCGGGCTCTCGGTCGAATGGAACGCGCCCGAAGGGGTGAAGATCGCGCCCTTCCGCTACCCCGTCCCCGACGCGCTGATCCTCTTCGGCATGATGAACCATGTTTATGAGCATCCCTATGCGCTGCTCGCCGAGGTGCGGGTCGACGAAAGCGTCGCGCCCGGCACCGACTTGACCTTGTCGGGTGTCGCCAACTGGCTCGCCTGCACCGACAAGGTGTGCGTCCCCGAACAGGCGGTGATCTCGGTCGCACTGAAGGCGGGCGACGGGACGATTCCGGACGCGTCGCGCACTCGCTTCGACGGCTGGCGCGCGCTGCTTCCGCAGCCGCTCGACCGGCACGGGACATGGGAGCGGCGCGGCGACATGGTGCGCTTCGCCATTCCCCTGCCCGCCGGCACCGCGATCGATGCGCCACATCTGTTCGCCCAGACACAGGATGTTATCGACTATTCGGCACCCCAGCGTTTCAGCCGCAACGGCGATCACATCATCATCGAAACGCGCGCCAAGGGCGACGAGAACGGGTCGGTTTCGACGCTGCTGAAGCTGGGTGGGGGGCGCGGCCTTTCGTTGCAATTCGAACCCGGCGCTGTGCCCGCGGCGGGCGAGGCGATCGCGGGATCATCCGACGGGATCGACATGGCGCTGTTCTGGACCGCGCTCGGCGGCGCGATCCTCGGCGGGCTGATCCTGAACCTGATGCCGTGCGTTTTCCCGATCCTCAGCCTCAAGGCGCTCAGCCTTGCGCGATCGGGCGGCGATGCAAACACGGCCAGGGTCGAGGCGCTTGCTTACACCGCCGGCGCCATCGTCACCGCGCTGCTGCTCGGCGGCGCCTTGCTCGCGCTCCGCGCGGCGGGCGAGCAGGTCGGCTGGGCCTTTCAGTTGCAGCATCCGGTGAGCGTGCTCGCGCTGCTGATCCTCTCGCTCGCGATCACGCTCAACCTGCTCGGATATTATGAACTACCGTCCTTCGGCGGCGGACAGGCGCTCGCCGAAAAGGGCGGCGCGGCGGGGGGCTTCTGGACCGGGGCGCTCGCCGCTTTCGTCGCGACGCCGTGCAGCGGGCCGCTGCTCGGCGCGGCGCTCGGCGCGACGCTGGTGCTGCCGGCATGGGCGGCTTTGCCGATCTTTGGCGGTTTGGGGTTGGGCCTAGCTTTGCCCTTCCTCGCGATCGGTTTCGTGCCCGCCTTGCGGCGCCGTCTGCCCAAGCCGGGCGCGTGGATGGACCGGTTCCGCAAATGGATGGCGCTGCCGATCGGGCTCACCACGATCGCGCTGGCATGGCTGCTGTGGCGCCAGCTAGGCAGCGGGGAGCAGCTGCTCTGGCCCAGTCTCGCGGTCGCGATGGCGCTGGTCCTGCTGACGCATTATGGCTCGGTGCAGCGCGGCGACCGGCGGTCTTGGTTGCTGATCGCCTCCGGCCTGCTCCTCGTCGTCAGCCTTGCAGGGACGGTGACCGAGGTTGCCGAGGCGGAGCGCAGCATCGAAGGCGCGGGCTCGACCTTCTCCCCCGACGCGCTCGCCAAGGCGCGCGCGACCGGCAAGCCCGTCTTCGTCTATTTCACCGCCGACTGGTGCCTGTCGTGCAAGGCCAACGAAGCCGGCGCAATCAATCGCGAAGCGGTGCAGACCGCCTTCGACAAGGCGGGCGTCGTCACGCTCGTCGGCGACTGGACGAACGGCGATCCGGTCATCACGCGGACGCTCGCCAAGCATGGCCGCAACAGCGTGCCGCTTTACCTCTGGTACGAACCCGGCGCGACGAAACCCGAAATCCTGCCGCAGATCCTGACCCCCGGACTGCTCACCGACAAGGTGGGCGGCTGATGGCGAAGCAGCGCGCCGACCAATTGCTCGTCGATCGCGGGCTCGCCGAAAGCCGGACGCGCGCGCAGGCGCTGATCCTTGCCGGTCTCGCCTTCGTCGGCGACCGCAAGATCGACAAGGCGGGACAGCAGATCGCCGGGGATGCCGAGGTGAGCGTCAAGGGACGCGACCATCCTTGGGTGTCGCGCGGCGGAATCAAGCTCGACCATGCGCTGACGCATCTCGGATGGGATGTGACGGGCGCGGTCGCGATCGACGTCGGATCGTCGACCGGCGGCTTCACCGATGTGCTGCTGAGCCGCGGCGCCGCGCGCGTTTATGCCGTTGACTCGGGCACCAACCAGCTCGCGTGGAAGCTGCGGCAGGACGATCGCGTCATCGTCCACGAACAGACGAGCGCGCGCGTCCTGACGGCCGACCATATCCCCGAGCCCGTCGACCTGATCGTCTGCGACGCCAGCTTTATCGCGCTGTCGAAGGTGCTGCCCGTGCCGATGTCGTTCGCAAAAGACGGCGCGCGCATCGTCGCGCTGATCAAGCCCCAGTTCGAGGCCGAACGCCATGAGGTGGGCAAAAAGGGCGTGGTGCGCGACGCCGCGGTCCACGAACGCGTCTGCGCCGAAGTGCGGGGGTGGCTGACCGACGAGGGCTGGGACGTCGTCGACCTCGTCGAAAGCCCGATCACCGGGCCCGAGGGCAATGTCGAATTTCTGATCGCCGCGGTGAATCGAGCCGCTTGACGCTGCGCCGCGCAATCGCGACACAAATGCAACGGATTCGCATTGGGGGATATTGCGGACATGACCGAAATCGCGACACAGGGCCAGCTTCGCATGTCCTATCTGCGCTGGGCGCTCGTCACCGTTCCGGCGATCGTTCTGATCGGCAGCCTGATGGGGCTTTTGTCGAACAGCGGTTATAGCAATCGCTGGTTCGCCGCGCTCGACCTGCCGCCGATCACGCCGCCGGGCTGGGTATTCGGCACCGTCTGGCCGATCCTCTACATCATGCTGGGCCTTTCGCTCGCGATGATCCTCCACGCGCGCGGCGCGAGAGGACGTGGTTTCGCGCTGCTGCTTTTCTTCGTCCAGCTCATCGCCAATTTCGCCTGGTCGCCGCTCTTCTTCGGCCAGCATCAGGTGACGACCGCGCTTTACCTCATCATCTTCATCCTGATGGTGACGATCGCGACCGCCTTTGCCTTTGCGCCGATCCGCAAGGCGGCCGCGTGGCTGCTCGTTCCCTATATGGTCTGGCTCAGCTTTGCGGCGATCCTCAATTTTCAGATCGACCAGCGCAATCCCGACGCCGAAACCCTTGTCCCCGCCGCCGCCAGCACCCAGATAAGGTGACGGCGCAAGGGACAACTGGGGCTATCCCCGACTAAGGAATATCAAGATGCAGAGCGAAAACCGCTTTTTCGACGACCTCGCCAAGATGGTGAACGGCATTGCCGGAACCGTTGCCGGCGCGGGCCGCGAAGCCGAAGCCGCGATGCGCGACCGCGCGAAGGAATTCGTCGGCCGCATGGATTTCGTCAGCCGCGAGGAATTCGAGGCGGTGAAGCAGATGGCCGCCACCGCGCGCGCCGAAGCCGAAGCGTTGAAGGCCCGGCTCGACAAGCTGGAAGGCGTCGCGAAGCCGGCCGCTGCCCCGAAGGCCGTGGTAAAGCCCGCCGCTGCTAAGCCGGCCGCGAAACCCGCTGCCAAGCCTGCGGCGAAACCGAAAGCCGCCCCCAAGAAATGAGCGTCGCCCCCCGCGAAGGCGGGGCCGCTATCGGCATGGAGCTAGGCTGCTGGCGGGCAGCGCCTGCGCGGGCGACGTTTTTGTGCGGCTGACTCGCCACCCGACCGAACAGCCGCTAAAGGCGCTCCTATGAGTGACGATCTATACGACGACGATGACGGCCAGGACGCGGCGCCGATGGACATGCTGGCGTCCTATTTCGCCGCGCACGACTGGCCGCACGAGATGGTCGGCGAGGATGAGATCGTCGCGACCGCGCAGGGCAGCTGGACGACTTACGAGCTGCGCGCGGTATGGCGCCCCGACGACGGGGTGATCCAGCTCCTCGCCTTTCCCGACATCCGCGTCGTCGAGGACAAGCGCGCGGTGGCGCACGAGGCGCTGGCGCTGATCAACGAGCAGCTCTGGCTCGGCCATTTCGAGCTCTGGTCGAACAGCGGCACGATCCTCTTCCGCCACGGCATGCTCGTCGGCACCGATGCGGGACTGTCGCTCGACCTGACCGAGACGCTGATCGAAAGCGCGATCGACGAATGCGAACGCTTCTATCCGGTGTTCCAGTTCGTGCTGTGGGGCGGCAAGACCCCCGCCGAGGCCCTCGCGGCCTCGCTCATAGAGACACGCGGCGAGGCCTGACGCTTACCTTTGATCCGTTCGCCCTGAGCTTGTCGAAGGGCTGTTTTTTTCTGCGAGCATAGAAAAGAAAGACGGTCCTTCGACAGGCTCAGGACAAACGGGTTTGGAAAACCGCTTCAGCGCTTCTCGAACTTCGTCAGCCCCGCGCCGAGTTCGTTCGCCCCGATCGCTAGCGGCTCGCCGCTCCAGTCGGCGACGAACACCGACCGGCGATCCACGCCCGCGGGCAGGCTCGCGCGATTGCCCTCAATGACAAGGCCGCGCGACGGATTCTTGCGCTCTTCAGCCGCGACGGCGATGAAAGCCGAATAATTTTCCTTGTCGCGGCCTTGCACGAACAGATTGTTCGAAATCCGGCCGACCGATCCCGAGGGCAGGTCGATCATATAGTTGGTCGCTTTGCCCTGGGTATCGTCGAAGCTGTTGACGTCGACATCGACTGCGGCTGCGCGCGTCTTCAGATAATGACCGCCGCTGCCCTTTTCGAAACGCGAGCGGGTGACGGCGACGCGGCCGTAGATGCCGGTGTAGACGCTGTGCGCGCAACTCAATCCGCGGTCGCAGCGGCCGAGGCGCGAGAAGGTCGAACGATCGATCGTAAGCGTCGCTTGCGGATCGTCGGCGGTCAATATGCCCTGCTCGCTGTTTCGGAACATCGCGTTCACCACATCGAGATCGCTCGTTTCGAGCCGGATGCCCGCGCCATTGCCGTCGGGAACGCGCATATTCTGAAAGACGATGCCCTCGACGCGCGCACCCTCGCCGCGAAGCACGAGCGCCGCCTTGCCCTCGCAGGTCACGCCGTCGAAGATCGCGCGGCCCGGCTCGGCGGCGACGAAAGCGATGCGTCCGGCGGTCTGGACCGCGCAGTCGCGGTGATAGCCGGGGGCGATACGGATCGTCCCCTGGCCCTCGCCGATCGCATCGACGGCATCCTGCAAGCGCGAAAAGCCCCGGCCGTCGATGCTGTAAGGCGCACCGCCCGTCTGCGCGGGAAGCGGCACCGGCGCCAGAAGCAGCGGGAGAGCGAGCAGCGGCAGCAGCGGCCGGCGGAGGACGGATTTGAACATGCGCCGCGCATAGCGATTTTCGCGGCACAAGTCGTTCGCTAAGCTGGTTAATCCGGTGGCTGTCCCCTTATCGGACAGCTACCGGCAAGCGCGTTAATCGAGGTTGGGCCGCAGCCAGCGCGTCGCGGTTTCGATATCGACCCCGCGGCGTGCGGCATAATCTTCGAGCTGGTCGCTGCCGATGCGCGCGACGCCAAAATACTGGCTTTCAGGGTGGCCGAAATAGAAGCCGCTGACCGCCGCAGTCGGCATCATTGCAAAGCTTTCGGTGAGTACTAACCCGGCATTCTCGCCCGCGGCGAGCAGGTCGAACAGGATCGGCTTCAAACTGTGATCGGGACAGGCAGGGTAGCCGGGGGCCGGGCGAATGCCGCGATACTCCTCCTTGATCAGCGCCTCGTTGGTGAGCTGCTCGCCGGGCGCATAGCCCCATAGCGTGGTGCGGACATGCTGGTGCAGCCGCTCGGCGAACGCCTCGGCGAAACGATCGGCGAGCGCCTTCAGCAAGATGTCCGAATAATCGTCCTTGTCGGCGCGGAAGCGGTCCGAATGCGGCTCGATGCCGTGGAGACCGACCGCGAAGCCGCCCATCCAGTCGCCCGCCGGGTCGATGAAATCGGCGAGGCACATGTTCGCGCGATCGCGGCTCTTCTTGATCTGCTGACGCAGGAAGGGGAGCGTCACATGGCGCTCCTCCTCGGCCAAGTGGATCGTGACGCTGTCGCCGTCACGCGCGCAGGGCCAGAAAGCGCAGACGCCGCGCGCGGTCAGCCACTTTTCGGCGATCAGCCTGTCGAGCATCGCGTCGGCGTCGGCCTTGAGCGCGCGCGCGGTCTCACCGACGACCTCGTCGTCGAGAATCGACGGATAGGTGCCGTGCAATTCCCAAGCGCGGAAAAAGGGCGTCCAGTCGATACATTCGCGCAAATCTTCGAGCGACCAGTCGTCGAAGCGGTGAAGCCCGGGCTGCAGCGGCGGCGCGGGCTTGTCGCTGAGATAGGCGTCGTAATAATTGGCGCGCGCTTCCTCAAGGGTGTGCAGCACGCTCTGTCCCTTGCCCGCGCGCACGTCGCGGACATGCTCATAATCGTCCTTATAGCCCTTCACATAGGCATCGCGGCCAGTATCGCTCACCAGCGCCGTCGCGACACCCACCGCGCGGCTGGCGTCGAGCACATGGAGTACCGGCCCCTGATAGGCGGGGTCGATGCGGAGCGCGGTATGGACCTTCGACGTCGTCGCGCCGCCGATCAGCAGCGGCATCGTCATGCCCGCGCGCTGCATCTCCTCGGCGACCGTCACCATCTCGTCGAGCGAAGGGGTGATCAGACCGCTAAGGCCGATCATGTCGGCGTCATTCTCGTTCGCCGCCTCGAGGATTTTCGACCACGGCACCATCACGCCAAGATCGACGATCTCGAAGCCGTTGCACTGAAGCACGACGCCGACGATATTCTTGCCGATGTCGTGGACGTCGCCCTTGACGGTCGCCATCACGACCTTGCCCTTGCCCTTCGCGCCCGGCTCCTTCGATGCCTCGATGAAGGGCAGCAGGTGCGCGACAGCCTTCTTCATCACGCGCGCCGATTTCACGACCTGCGGCAGGAACATCTTGCCCGACCCGAACAGGTCGCCGACGACGTTCATGCCGTCCATCAACGGGCCTTCGATCACCTCGATCGGGCGCGGCATCAGCAGCCGCATTTCCTCGGTGTCGTCGACGACATAAGCGTCGATGCCCTTGACCAGCGCATGTTCTAGCCGCTTTTCGACCGCCCAGCCGCGCCATTCCTCGGCCGCCTTTTCCTGCGCCGCATTGGTGCCCTTGTAACGTTCGGCAAGCGCTATCAGCCGCTCGGTCGGGCTTTCGGCTTCGCCCTCGACCTTGCGGTTAAGGATGACGTCCTCGCAGGCGTTACGCAGTTCGGGATCGATCGTGTCATAGACGTCGAGCTGGCCGGCGTTGACGATCGCCATGTCGAGCCCGGCGGGGATCGCGTGATAGAGGAAGACGCTGTGCATCGCGCGGCGCACGGTCTCGTTACCGCGAAAGCCGAACGACAGGTTCGACAGGCCGCCCGAGAAATGGACGTGGGGACAGCGGACGCGGATTTCCTTCACCGCCTCGATGAAGTCGACGGCATAATTGTCATGCTCCTCGAGCCCCGTCGCGACCGCGAAGATATTGGGGTCGAAGATGATGTCCTCGGGCGGGAAGCCGATCGTCATCAGCAGCTTGTAGGCGCGCTCGCAAATCTCGATCTTGCGCTCCTTGGTGTCGGCCTGCCCGACCTCGTCGAACGCCATCACGACCACGGCGGCGCCATAGGCCATGCACTTCTTCGCATGATCGAGGAATTGCGCCTCGCCTTCCTTCATGCTGATCGAATTGACGATCGGCTTGCCGGGGACGCACTTCAGCCCCGCCTCGATCACGCTCCATTTCGAGCTGTCGATCATCACCGGCACGCGCGCGATATCGGGCTCGGCGGCGATCAGCTTCAGGAAGGTCGTCATCGCATATTCGGCGTCGAGCAGGCCCTCGTCCATATTGACGTCGATGACCTGCGCGCCATTCTCGACCTGCTGGCGCGCGACCTCGACCGCCGCGGTATAATCGTCGGCTAGGATCAGCTTCTTGAACGCCGCCGAACCCGTGACGTTGGTGCGTTCGCCGATGTTGACGAAGGTGGAGGAGGCGTTGGTTTCGGTCATTGTCTTCTTCTCAAGCCCCTCCCCTTCAGGGGAGGGGTTGGGGTGGGGGCTGTCGAGCTTGCGCAAGGCCGATGGCCCCCACCCCGCTCGACTAAAGGCCCGGCTACGCCGAACCAAGTCTCACTGCCCCTCCCCTGAAGGGGAGGGGATAAATCACGCCGCCATCGTAAAGGGCTCGAGCCCCGCCAGCCGCGTGCGCACCGGCACCGCGGGCACCTGCCGCGCGGGCAGCCCCTCGATCGCGCGCGCCATTGCAGCAATGTGGGCAGGCGTCGAGCCGCAGCAGCCGCCGAGGATATTGACCTGGCCCTGTTCAGCCCACTCGCGCACCAGCTCCGCGGTCGTGTCGGGCAACTCGTCATATTCGCCGAGCTCGTTGGGCAGACCGGCATTCGGATAGACCATCACCAGCGTGTCGGCGATATCCGACAGCACACGAACATGCGGGCGCAGCTGCGACGCACCGAACGAGCAGTTGAGCCCGATCGTCAGTGGCTTCGCGTGGCGCACGGCGTACCAAAAGGCCTCGACGGTGTGCCCCGACAGGTTGCGGCCCGACAGGTCGGTCAGCGTCATCGAGATCATCAGCGGCAGTTCGCGCCCGATCTTCGCTTCGGCTTCCAGCGTCGCGGCGATGCCCGCCTTGGCGTTCAGCGTGTCGAAGATCGTCTCGATCAGGATGAAATCCGCCCCGCCCTCGGCCAATGCGACGACCTGATCGAGATAGACATCCTTCAACTCGTCGAAATCGATCTCGCGATAGCCGGGGTTGTTGACGTCGGGCGACAGCGACAACGTCTTGTTCGTCGGCCCGACCGCGCCCGCGATGAAGCGGCGGCGGCCATCGCGCGCTTCGTAGCGGTCGGCCGCCTCGCGGCCCAGCCGCGCGCTTTCATGATTGATGTCGGCAACCAGATGCTCGGCGCCATAATCGGCCTGGCTGATCCTGTTGGCGCTGAACGTATTGGTCGACACGATGTCCGACCCGGCGTCCAGATAGGCCTCGCCGATCGCGGTCACGACGTCGGGGCGCGTCAGCGCGAGGATGTCGTTGTTGCCCTTCTGGTCGTGGCCAAGCCCGAGGGATCCGGCATAATCGGCCTCGACCAGCTTTCGGAGCTGTATCTGCGTGCCCCAGCCGCCGTCGGTCAGCAAGATGCGTTCCTTCGCCGCTGCGGCGAGAGCTTCGCGTGCGCTGCTCATGCTGCCTGATCCTTTGCGGTCGAAACCGGTCTGAGGCCCAGCAGATGACAGATGGCATAGCTGAGCTCGGCGCGGTTGAGGGTGTAGAAATGGAAGTCGCGCACGCCACCCGCATAGAGGCGGCGGCACATTTCGGCGGCGATCGTCGCCGCCACAAGCTGGCGCGCGGCGGGGTGATCGTCGAGCCCGTCGAACAGCGACACCATCCACGCCGGGATCGCGGTGCCGCACATGTCGGCTATCCGGCGCGTCTGCGACACATTCGACACGGGCAGGATGCCGGGAATGATTGGCGCATCGATCCCCGCAGCCGCGGCGGCGTCGCGAAAGCGCAGGAAGCTGTCGGGCGAAAAGAAGAATTGCGTGATCGCGCGCGTCGCCCCGGCATCGAGCTTGCGCTTGAGATTATCGAGGTCCGATTGCGGACATGTCGCATCGGGATGGACCTCGGGATAGGCGGCGACCGAAATGTCGAACGGCGCGATCGCCTTCAGTCCCGCGACCAGTTCGATCGCATTGGCATAACCGTCCGGATGCGGCCGATAGGGCTCACCACCCGGGACGTCGCCGCGCAGCGCGACGATATGGCGCACCCCGGCTTCCCAATAAGCCTCTGCCACTTCATTGATCTCGGCGCGAGACGCCTCGACGCAGGTCAGGTGCGCGGCAGGCGGCACGGCGCTTTCGGCGGCGATCCGTGCGACGGTCGCATGGGTGCGCTCGCGCGTCGACCCGCCCGCGCCATAAGTGACCGAAACGAAGCTCGGACCCAGCGGCTCGAGTGTACGAAACGTGTCCCACAGCTGCGCTTCCATCTTCTCGGTCTTCGGCGGGAAAAATTCGAAGCTGACACCGATGTCGCCGGCAAGGTCGGCGAAGAGCGGCGAGGCCGCGGCGCGGCGCGCCTCCGCCAGCGAGTTCAAATTCGACGTCATGCCGCAAGCCTTTTATTTTGCCCGCCTTCGGCGACGGGGGATTGATCTTCATCGCTGCGACGGCGGCCGAGCCATAGCTTTACGGCCAGTTCCCCGCCTTCGAGCGTTTCGGTGTTTTCGAGCAGCAAGCCCGCCGAAGCGAACCAGCCGCGGATTTGCGCGTCCGAAAATCCGAGGCGCGCATGCGCCGCGAGCGCGCGCAATTCCTCATCCTCGTGCGGCGCGAAATCGACGACGAGCAGATGGCCGCCGCCGCGCAGCACCCGGCTCGCCTCGCCGATCACCCGGTCGGGCTCGTGCGCGAAATGGAGCGCCTGATGGATGACGATACTATCGACGCTGGCATCGGCGACCGGCAAGTCGAGGAAGTCACCCTGCAGCAGGTCGACGGGCACCGGCTGGCGCTCCAGCTTCGTGCGCGCAATGCGCAACATTTCGGGGCTGCGGTCGAGCGCGGTGATCCGGCGCGCAGTCGGCGCGAAAATTTCGGCCATCCGCCCGGTTCCGGTGCCGATGTCGAGCAAATGACCGAGCCGGCGGTTGTGCATCATCGCGAGCATCGCGGCTTCGACTTCGCTCTCGGCGATATGACGCGACCGGATCGCGTCCCATTCGGCGGCATGCTCGGCAAAATATCGCTCGGCCGCCGCGGCGCGCTCGTCGCGCACCGCCGCAAGTCGCCGCGCATCATGCGCGATGACGCGTGTTTCGCGCGCAGAGAAGGGCCATTTCTCGGCCTGACCGATAATCTCGGCAACCGGCCCCGTGGCGGCGATGCGCAGGAAAACCCAACTACCCTCGCGCCGCCGCTCGACGATCCCCGCCTCGACGAGGATACGGACATGGCGCGACACGCGCGGCTGGCTCTGGTCGAGCACGATCGCGAGTTCGCCGATCGCAAGCTCCATCTCGCGCAGCAGCGCGACGACTCGCAGGCGCGTCGGATCCGCGAGAGCGCGGAAAATGTCGATAAGCTCGCTCACGGATAGACATATAAAGCTTTCTTTATATCCGGTCAACCAAGCGCGGCACCTCGATTTTCCGCGGTGCGCGTCGCGGTCGTCCGTGGATTGCGACGAAACACGGAGGATAATCGTCACAAGGACGGTTGCACGCCATTTGGCGAGTGGGTAATTCTGCGCGCGATTGGCAATGTTCGGGATCGATCAGTTCCTGTGCCGATCGATCAGTCCAAATCGAGAGGGGTATTCCCATATGAAGAAATCGATCACTCTGTCGCTCGTCCTCGCCGCTTCGATGGGCCTCGCCGCTTGCGCCGAAAAGGCTGCCGACGACACGGCCGCCACGACCGAAGACGCAGCCGCGACCGTCGAAGGCGCTGCTGACGGCGCGATGGAAGCGGCCGAAGGCGCTGCCGACGCGACCGCCGCCGCCGCTGGCGAAGCCGGCGCCGCTGCCGACGCGTCGGCCGATGCCGCCGCTGCCGGCGACGCCGCCACCGCCACCGACAAGGCCGCCGAAGCTGCCGGCGCTGCCCAGGAAGCCGCCGACGCCGCCAAGGGCGCGATGGAAGAAGCCAAGAAGTAAGCTTCTTTCCGGCCCTTTGGGTCAAGGAACGGGAAGGGGTCGACGGCTCGCCGGCGGCCCCTTTCCTTTTGGTTCGGGACCGATTTCGCAGCGCGGTTGCCAAGCCCCTGATCCCCGGTTAACTCTCTGCCCATGGCCGGCCACCCGGTCATTGCATTCGAAAGGATTACCCATGCGCAAGATCATCATCGCCTCGATGGCCGCCGCGGCCTTCAGCCTCGCTGCCTGCTCGGAAAAGACGCAGGATGCCGCCGGTGAAACCGCCGATTCCATGGCTGACGATGCCGCAAATGCCGGCGACGCAATGGCCGAAGGCGCCGCCGATGCTGCGGACGCGACCGCCGCCGCCGCCGACGACGCCGCCGATGCGACTGCCGCCGCCGCCGATGACGCCGGCAACGCCGTCGAAGGCACGGTGAACGCCGCTGGCGAAGCTGTCGACAAGGCCGGCGACAATATCGCCGAAGAAACCAAGAAGGCCGAAGCCAACGACAAGCAATAATCGTCGGCACGCCCTTGGGCTGTTAAAGAGGGGCTCCATCCGGACGGGTGGGGCCCTTTTTCATGGAAGGCATATGATGCGAAACCTCGTGCCCGCGGCCGTTCTGCTGGGCTTGCTCGTGACGGGATGCAGCCGTACCGACAATGAACCGGGGCCCGGCGGCGTGACGGTCAGCGAAGCCAAGGCGCTCGACGATGCCGCCGCGATGCTCGAAAGCCGCGACAGCGCGCCCGCGGCGGCGGATCAGGCGCCGGCGAGCGACGCGGCCGAATAGGCTTCCCTCGCCGCACCGCGAGGGTTAGACCGATACCGTCCCGCGACTGGCGCTGAAGATGGAGTTCCATCAGGAAGCGGGACCGATGCGAGCCGCGCGCCTGGGTGATCCACGCCGGCGAAGGACCATCCGCATGACCGACACGACCCATATCGTCTTCCTGCTCTTTCCGGGCATCACCCAGTTCGACTTCACCGCACCCGCGCAGGCGCTTTGCCGGATGCCCGGCGCCATATTGTCGGGCGCGGCGGCGAGCCTCGATCCGATCGCGACCGACAGCGGCTTCGCGATTCTGCCGACGCATGACTTCGCAGGCGCACCGCAAGCCGACATTCTCTGCGTTCCCGGCGGGCACGGCGTGACCGACGCGCTGAACGATGCGGCGACGATCGACTTCATCGCACGGCAGGCGGCGGGCGCCGAGTGGGTGACGAGCGTGTGCACCGGCGCTTTCTTGCTCGGCCGCGCCGGATTGCTCACGGGCAAGCGCGCGACGACGCATTGGGGCTACACGCATCTGCTGCCGCTCGTCGGCGCGCGCGACGAGAAGGCCCGCATCGTCGAGGACGGCCATGTCGTGACCAGCGGCGGCGTGACCTCAGGGCTCGATTTCGCCCTGACGCTGATCGCGAGGATCCAGGGCGATGCGGTGGCGCAGGCGATCCAGCTCGCGATCGAATATGACCCTGCCCCGCCCTTTCCCGGCGGGCATCCCGATCGCGCGCCGGAGGGGGTGACCGCGGGACTGAAGGCGCGCGTCTATGACGCGGCGGCGGCGCGAATGGAGGCGGCGCTCAAAAGCTAGCGGCAGTCGGCGAGCGCGATCTGATAGAGCTTCGGCCAGTTCTTGCCGGTGACGAACAGGCGCTTGCTCTTTTCGTCCCACGCGATGCCGTTCAGCACGCTATCGGCGCCGCTGGCCCCCGCATCGGCCTTGAGCGTCGATAGGTCGAGCAGCGAGACGATGGCGCCGGTCGCGGGGTCGATGCGGACGATGAAGTCGGTCATCCAGACATTCGCCCAGACCTGCCCGTCGATCGTCTCCAGCTCGTTGAGCATCGGGATCGGCCGGCCGGCGAAGCGGACCGTCACGCGCTTTCGCTCCTTCATCGTCGCGGGGTCGAAAAAACGCAGCTCGGGCGTGCCGTCGCTCAGCACCAGGCTGCCTTCGACCATCGTCACGCCCCAACCCTCGCCTTCATAGGTGAAGGTGCCGGCTGGTTTCAGATCCTTGATCGACCAGCGGTTGCCGACGCCGCCCTGCCAGGTGACGCCGATGATCTGGTCGCCCCAGCGCGTGATCCCCTCGCCGAACTGGTCGGACGGCAGCTTGGTCTGCGCGAGCGCCTTTCCCGTCGCGAGGTCGAGGCGGGCGACGCGCGATCGGCCGTACTGGCCGGTGGCTTCGTAGAGATGGCCCTCGTGCCAGAAGAGGCCTTGGGTGAAGCTGGTCGCGTCGTGGGGATAACTCTGAACGATGCGGTAACCGCAGCGTTCGACGGGCGGCGGGGCCGCGGCGGCGGCGGCGGGATCGGCGAGCAGCGCGAGGGCGAGGACGAACGTCATCATCGCCTAGCTATGCCGCATCGCCTTAACTGGCAATGTCCGCCCTCTCCAATTTCGTTACACCACCCTCTCCACCATCGTCACCCCGGACTTGATCCGGGGGTCCCGCTCCGCGACGTCAAAAGCGGGACCCCCGGATCAAGTCCGGGGTGACGATGAAGATAAGTCGCGCAAAGAAAAGGGCCGGAGCATCGCTGCTCCGGCCCTCTTTTGTTGGCTGAGTGCCGAACGGTACGGACTTAGAAGTCCATGCCGCCCATGCCGCCCATGCCACCGCCACCCATGGGCATGGCGGGCTTGTCTTCGGGCGTTTCGGCAATGCCGGCTTCGGTGGTGATCAGGAGACCCGCAACCGAGGCAGCGTCCTGAAGCGCGGTGCGAACGACCTTGGTCGGGTCGATGACACCGGCCTTGACCAGGTCTTCATAGACGTCGGTCGAGGCGTTGAAGCCGAAGTTGCTGTCGTTCTGGTCGAACAGCTTGCCCGCGACGACACCGCCGTCGAAGCCAGCGTTTTCAGCGATCTGGCGAACCGGAGCCTGCAACGCGCGACGGATGATGTCGATGCCGCGGGTCTGGTCTTCGTTGACGCCCGACATGCCGTCGAGAGCCTTCGTCGCGTACAGAAGCGCGGTGCCGCCGCCGGGAACGATGCCTTCTTCGACCGCCGCGCGGGTCGCGTGGAGAGCGTCGTCGACGCGGTCCTTGCGTTCCTTCACTTCGACTTCCGAAGCGCCGCCAACCTTGATGACTGCAACGCCGCCGGCGAGCTTCGCCAGACGTTCCTGCAGCTTTTCCTTGTCATAGTCGCTGGTCGTCGTTTCGATCTGCGCGCGAATCTGTTCGACCCGGCCCTTGATCGCATCGGCTTCACCCGCACCGTCGACGATGGTGGTGTTGTCCTTGTCGATGGTGACGCGCTTGGCCTGGCCCAGCATGTTCAGCGTGACCGACTCGAGCTTGATGCCCAGGTCTTCGCTGATCATTTCACCGGCGGTGAGGATCGCGATGTCCTGCAGCATCGCCTTGCGGCGATCGCCGAAGCCCGGTGCCTTGACGGCCGCGACCTTCAGGCCGCCGCGCAGGCGGTTGACCACCAGCGTCGCGAGCGCTTCGCCTTCGATGTCTTCGGCGATGATCAGCAGCGGGCGACCCGACTGGACCACGGCTTCGAGGATCGGCAGCATCGCCTGCAGGTTCGAGAGCTTCTTTTCGAAGATCAGGATGTAGGGATCGCTGAGCTCGACGAGCATCTTTTCGGGATTGGTGATGAAGTAGGGGCTCAGGTAGCCGCGGTCGAACTGCATGCCTTCGACGACGTCGAGCTCGAAATCGAGGCCCTTGGCTTCCTCGACGGTGATCACGCCTTCCTTGCCGACCTTGTCCATGGCTTCGGCGATCTTCTCGCCGACTTCCTTGTCGCCATTGGCCGAAATGATACCGACCTGGGCGATTTCAGACGTGCCCGAAACCGGCTTCGACTGGCCCTTGATCGTTTCGACGACCTTGGTGACCGCAAGGTCGATGCCGCGCTTCAGGTCCATCGGGTTCATGCCGGCGGCAACCGACTTCATGCCTTCGCGCACGATCGCCTGGGCGAGAACGGTCGCGGTGGTGGTGCCGTCGCCGGCCTTGTCGTTCGCCTTCGATGCGACTTCGCGCAGCATCTGGGCGCCCATGTTTTCGAACTTGTCCTTGAGTTCGATTTCCTTGGCGACGGTGACGCCGTCCTTGGTGATGCGGGGCGCGCCGAAGCTCTTGTCGATCACGACGTTGCGGCCCTTGGGACCGAGGGTGACCTTCACCGCGTCGGCGAGGGTGTCGACACCCTTCAGGATGCGTTCGCGCGCGTCGCGCGAGAATTTGACGTCTTTAGCAGCCATGTGCTTGTTCCTTTCAAAGGCGCAGAAAACTGCGCAACTTCACTCTCGATCGTCATCCCAGCGAAAGCTGGGATCGTTCTGGACCTCGAACCGGGTTCGAGGCCGATAGCGGTCCCAGCTTTCGCTGGGACGACGGAAACATCAGGCGATGACGCCGAGGATGTCCGATTCCTTCATGATCAGCAGCTCTTCGCCATCGACCTTGACTTCGGTGCCCGACCATTTGCCGAACAGGATGCGGTCGCCCGCCTTGACGTCGAGCGGGGTGACCTTGCCGTCGTCGGCGCGGGTGCCCGAACCGACCGAGACGACTTCGCCCTCCTGCGGCTTTTCCTTGGCGGTGTCGGGGATGATGATGCCGCCGGCCGTCTTTTCTTCGGCTTCGATACGGCGGACGAGCACGCGGTCGTGCAGCGGACGAAATTGCATGGGTATCCCTCCAGAGATGGAAATGATGTCGTTTAGCACTCACAGACCGCGAGTGCTAACACGCCGCCATATGGGTGGGCGTCAGATAGGCGTCAAGCGCCCGGCTACAAGATTCTTGCGAAGTTTTTGCGTCAGGCCGGAAGGAGACCAAGACGGGCGCGCATCCGCCATCTCAGCAGCAACACCGCCGATACCACGACAAGCCCGACCGCAAGCCCGATCCACACGCCGACGCCGGCAAGCGGCGTCCAGAAACCGAGGTAGATCGCGGTGCCATAGCCGGCGATCCAATAGCCGCAGACGGCGATGATCATCGGGATGCGCGTGTCCTGCAATCCGCGCAGCACGCCCGCCGCCACCGCCTGCGCGCCGTCGAAAAGCTGGAAGGCGGCCGCCACGACGAGAAATTGCATCGCGAAGCCGACGAGCGCGGCATTGCGGGCCGCATGGACATCGACATAGATCGACAGCACCAGCGTCGGGAACAGCCACATGAGCAAGGCGGTGAAGGCCATGAAGCCGATGCCGAGCACGAGCGACGCCTGCCCCGCATAGGTGATGCCTTCATGGTCGCGCGCGCCATAGGCCAGGCCGACGCGGATCGTCGCCGCCTGCGCGACCCCGAATGGAATCTGGAAGGCCAGCGCCGCGACCTGAAGCGCGATGGTGTGCCCGGCCAGTTCGGCCTCGCCGATCCGTCCCATCAGGAAAGCGGCGCCGGTGAACAGCCCCGCTTCGGCCAAAATGGTGAGGCTGATCGGGGTTCCGATGCGCAGCATCTCGAAGAAACGGCTCCATTCGGACCGCCACCAATTGCCGAACAGATGATAGCGGCGCAAGCGCCGGTCGCGCTGGATGATGACGATATAGGCGACGAGCATCAGCACGCTGGTCAGCACGCTCGAAATCGCAGAACCGTGGAGGCCGAGCGCGGGCATACCGAGATGGCCGAACACCAGCGCCCAATTGCCGATCGCATTGACGAACAGCGCGCCGAAGGTGATCGCGGTCGCGATCGTCGGGCGGCCGAGCGCCGAGACGAAGATGCGCAGCACCGCCGCCGCGATCATCGGGAACATGCCCCACATCAAGATCAGCAGGAAGCCCGCGGCGCGTGCCGATGTCTCGGCCGGTTGCCCCGTCGCGCGCATGATCGGGCCGCCCGCGGCGCAAATGCCCATGAACAGGATCGAGACGAGCACGCTGAGCCACAGCGCCATGCGCACCGTGCGGCGTACTTCGCGCACCGCATGTTTGCGGTGCCCGAGTTCGGCGGCGATCAGCGGCGCCGACGCGCCGATCAGGCCCGATCCGGTCCACAGCAGCAGGCCGAAGATCGCGACGCCGAGCGACGAGGCCGCGAGCGCCGCGTCGCCGAGGCGCGCCACGAAAATGACGTCGATCGCATGGACCATCATCTGGAGCAGGTTCGCCGCCGCGAGCGGCACGGCGAGCGCCAGCGTCGCACGGAATTCCGTGCGAAGGCTTTGCGGCGTTTCCGCGGTCAGTGGGCTGGCCTGCTGCAACATAGCCGGCCCGGATAGGCGCGCGAATGTTACGGTTCAAGTGCGGCGCGGGACCGCGATGCTAATTGTGCGCAGGGGTGGCAGAATGGCAACAATATTATTTCATCCCCGCCACATCCCGACCATCTCGACCCCGAACGCCACGAACGTCAGCGTCAGTCCGACAACGAACAGCCGGTACGCATAAGCCAGATAGCGATATTTGCGCCGCGCCAGGACGATGCCGTTCTGATAGGTATCGCGCAGCATCGTTTCGTACAGATCCTCTTCGGTCCGCAGCCGCGCCTTCACCGCCTCGATAAACTCATCCTCGTCCATCTGGGAAAAGCGGCCGAAGAAGAGGATGTTGCTGTGGTCCTTGCCGTCCTTGTAGACGACCGGCGGCGCCTTCCCCACGCGCGGCAGCACCGCCGACACCGCGAGCAGCGCCGACAGGAAGGAAAAGGTTGCAAGGATGGTGAGCGGCATCGCGAGCGCGCCCGCCCCGGCGCGTGCCTGTCCGATCGCGAGAGTGAAGACGACGAACGTCGCGCCCATCAGGATCGATGCCTTTTGATCCGCCATTTGCGACAGCTGCATCGTCAGCTGCTGGTTGGTGCGCACCAGATGGACCGCGTTCGGCGGATAGGAAATCGCAGGCCGGCCCGGCGATGACGTTGGTTCTGCGCTGTCCATGCCAAGCTGCCCCTGCCCTGATTACCCCGTCAGCGACCCACCACAGGGATGACATGAAGTACCGGATGCGGCAAGATGCTGCCCTGTTCCCGCCGCAATCGCTTGCCAATCGGAAGCCTTCGCGGCATGCCCGCGCGCAACTTTCTACCATTATGGGACGCACCACATGAGCACCGCCCTGCGCGACCAGATTTTCGGCCTGATCGGCCCTTTCAACAAGAAGGGCGTCGAGCTGACCGACGCAACGACCTTTGCCGGCGACCTCGAATGGGACAGCCTGACGGTGATGGATTTCGTCGCCGAGGTCGAGGACACGTTCGACATCATCATCAGCATGAACATGCAGGCCGAAATCGAAACCGTCGGCCAGCTCGTCGCCGCGGTCGAGAAATTGCAGGGCTGATCCGCCGATGACCGACCTCTTCTCCAAATTCGATCCGCTGATCCAGCAGCGCGAGGAATTGCTCGCGACCGGCGTCACCGACCCGTTCAGCCTGGTGATGGAAAAGGTGATCTCGCCGACCGTCGCGATCTGCAACGGGCGCGAGACGATCCTGCTCGGCACCTATAATTATATGGGCATGACCTTCGACGAGGATGTCATTGCGGCGGGCGAGGACGCCCTGCGGAAATTCGGCAGCGGCACGACCGGCAGCCGCGTCCTCAACGGCACCTATCAAGGGCACAAGGAGTGCGAGGACGCGCTCAAGGAATTTTACGCCATGGATCATGCCATGGTGTTTTCGACCGGATATCAGGCGAATCTCGGTATCATTTCGACGATCGCGGGCAAGGGCGACTATGTCGTTCTCGACATCGACAGCCACGCGTCAATCTATGACGGGTGCAAGATGGGCGACGCCGAAATCGTCGCCTTTCGCCACAATGATGTCGAAGCCCTCGAAAAGCGACTGAAGCGCCTGCCCCCCGAAGCGGGCAAACTCGTCGTGCTCGAAGGCGTCTATTCGATGCTCGGCGACGTCGCGCCGCTGAAGGACATGATCCGCGTCTCGAAGGAAGCCGGCGCGATGGTGCTGGTCGACGAGGCGCATTCGATGGGCTTCATCGGCGAGCATGGCCGCGGCGTCGCCGAGGCGCAGGGCGTGATCGACGACGTCGACTTCATCATCGGCACGTTCAGCAAGAGCGTCGGCACCGTCGGCGGCTTCTGCGTCTCGAACCATCCGAAGTTCGAGATCATGCGGCTCGTCTGCCGTCCTTATGTGTTCACCGCCTCGCTGCCCCCGAGCGTCGTCGCGACCGCGGCGACGAGCATCCGCAAGCTGATGCACGGGTCGAACAAGCGCGCGCACCTCTGGGAAAATTCGAAGATGCTCCACAAGGGGCTCAAGGACCTCGGCTTCACGCTCGGCACCGAGGAGCCGCAATCGGCGATCATCGCCGTCATCATGCCCGACCTCGAAAAGGGCGCGATGATGTGGGAGGCGCTGCTCGAGGAAGGGCTGTACGTCAACCTCGCGCGCCCGCCGGCGACCCCCGCGGGCATTACGCTGCTGCGCTGTTCGCTTTGCGCCGAGCATAGTAGCGAGCAGGTAGCCGAGATCCTCGGCCGCTTCGAACGCGCGGGCAAGCGCGTGGATATTATCGGCTGAACCGAGCCGCGGCGCCGACGAGCGGATTCCTTTTCGCGGCGAGTTGAAGTCGCGCGATCTTCCGTGCTTTGCGGCGCCCCGCTTGTCCGGTAAGAGATGCGCGTGTTCGAGCGGGATATCGACAGCGAAAATGACGGCCGGCGGGAGCGTATTCGCTTCTGGTCGACGATCGTCCTCGGCGCGGTTCTGACCGGTGTGGTCGGGGCGCTCGTCCTGCTGCTCGCGCGCGCCAACGACGATTACGACCGCTCGCTCGGCTGGCAGGCGCAGAGCATGGAGGTCATCTCGCAGACGCGTTCGGTCGACGCGGCGATCGCGCGCGCCGAAGCCGCGCTCGGCCGCTTCGCGGTCGGGCTGCAGAAAGAGGACGGGCGCATCTATGAATATCAGTGGGGTCGCGCGCGCCAGTTCATGACGCGGCTGAAGCGCAATGTGCGCGACAATCCCAAACAGATCGCGCTGGTCGAGCAGCTGGCGCGCGAGATGGACAGCCGCGGCGAACAGCTCGGCGATGCGGCGCTCAGCGCCAACTATAACCAGACCGTCGCCGCCATTTCCAAATTCTACGCGGCCGGCCAGGGCGACGGGCTGGCCCGGATCGACAATCTGCTGAGCGAAATCATCGCCAACGAGCGCGCCCTGCTGCGCGAGCGCAACCGATTGGCGGCCGCCGACCGCGCCAGCCTCAACCAGGCCATCCTCCTCTTCTCCCTTCTCGGCGCGGCGGCGGCGGTGATCGCGATCGGCGCGACCTTCTCGCTGATCCGCGCCGAGGGCGAGCGCCGCCTCGCGCGGCGCGAGCAGTTGGTCGAAAGCGACCGCGCGGCGCAGCTCGAGGCGGCGGTCGAGGAGCGGACCGCCGAACTCGCCCATGCGAACGCGGCACTGCGCAGTGAGATGACCGATCGCGAGACGGCGGAGGCGCAGCTGCGCCAGGCGCAGAAGATGGAAGCCGTCGGCCAGCTGACCGGCGGCATCGCGCATGATTTCAACAATATGCTCGCGGTCGTCGTGGGCGGGCTCGAACTGGCGCAGCGTTGGCTTCCCGATACGCCGGAAAAGGCGCAGCGCCACCTCGCCAACGCGCTCGACGGCGCCAATCGCGCCGCCGACCTGACGCGGCGGCTGCTGACCTTTGCCCGTTCGGAACCCGCGCGCCCCGAAATGACCCCGGTCGACGAGTGTATCGCGAGCTTTGCGCAACTGATCGAGCGTACGATCGGCGACCGGATCGCGCTCACGCTCGACCTTCAGGCCGGCGACCTCGCCTGCTGGGTCGACCGGCAGCAATTCGAGAACGCCCTGCTCAACCTCGCGGTCAATGCGCGCGACGCGATGGACGGCCATGGCTCGCTGACGATCCGCACGCTCGATGACGGCGAGCACAAGGCCGCGGGGCTCGCGGTGCAGGTGATCGACACCGGCTGCGGCATGTCGCCCGAGGTGCTCGAACGCGTCTTCGATCCCTTCTACACCACCAAGCCCGCGGGTCAGGGAACCGGGCTCGGCATGAGCCAGGTCTTCGCCTTCTGCCGCCAGTCGGGCGGCGAAGTGCAGATTTCGTCGACCGTCGGCGAAGGCACGAGCGTCGCGATGCTGCTGCCCGTCGCGAAGCCGCTGACGGCTGCCGCCGACGACGCGGCACCGGGCGAGAGCGACGTGCCCGCACCGCTCGCCGACGCGCTCAGCATCCTGGTGGTCGAGGACGACGCGCGCGTCTTGGCGGCGACGGTCGATGCGGTCAGCGAGCTCGGCCATAGCGCGGTCGCGTGCGGCAATCCGCTGGAGGCCGAAGCCTTGGTAGAAGGAAGGCTGGCCGAAGGGCGCGGCGGGTTCGACCTGATCCTCTCCGACGTGCTGATGCCCGAGCTCACCGGACCCGAAATGGTCGCGCAATTGAAACAGCGCTGGCCCGAATTGTCGGTGCTGTTCGTGACCGGCTACGCCGGCGATGCGAGCGAGGACGCCGCCTTTGGCGACCATGATGTGCTGCGCAAACCCTTCACGCTCAGCGCGCTCGACCGGGCGATCCGGCGCAGCGGCGAAACACGGCCCAACGGCCAGCGGCTCGCCAGTTAGCGAATCGCGCCGCCTTTGATCAGGCGCGGCACGAGCGTCAGCGCCGCGACGAGCGGCCAGCGGCGCTGCCACGGCTTGATCTCGATCTTCGTTCCCGCGTGGCGATTGATCTTCCACGCCAGATAATCGATCCCGCCGGCATAGGTCAGGCTCGCCTTGGCGAGCCGCGCGATACTGAGCAGCTTGCCCTCCAGCCGCCGTCTAGCCCATCCCCCGGCACGCGCATCGTCCGGAATCGCCGCGATCGCGGGCGCGCTGAACCGCTCGTAACGTTCGGCGTCGGCATCGACGACCGACTGCCCGCGGCCGGTGCGTTCGGCGCGCAGCTCGACCGAGTAGGTGAGCGAAAAGGCGCGCCGCCACCAGTCGAGCGGCGCCTCGCCGTCGACCCGTCCCGCCGCCGCAAGCAAGGTCGGCGCGGCGCGCGACACCGCCGCGGCCGCGCGGTCCGCCGCGGTATCGTCGACCGCCCAGACAAGCCGCGACGGCTGGGCGAAGCGCGCCCACACCGACACGTTGCGCGTCTCGGGCCCGTTCAGCCGAGCGAAATCCCCTTCGCTCAGCACCGCATATTTGGCGATCAATCCGTCGCGCTGGAACGGGAAGACATTGGGCGGGATCAGCCGGTTCGCGGCCGCCATCCAGCGTTTCGGGTAGGCATCGCCATAGTCGGAGACGATCAGGTAGAAATCGAGCATCAGCCCATCGAGTTCGCTCATCCGCAGACAACTGCCGTAAAAGAGCACCGCGCGCGCGCTGCCCGGATATTGGGCCGCGATCGCCGCCGCCATCGCGGCGACGCGCGGGTCGACCGGGCGCCCGAGTTCTTCGCGGACGAGTTCGGACAGCGCGGGCATGAAAGGCTCAGGCGGCGAGGCGCAGGAAGGGGACCGGCTGCGTCGAGGTCAGGATGATCGGCATGCCGTTCTTCGCCTGAAAGATTTCGCCGTCGAGGATGACGTTCGACCGTTCGCCCTCGATCCGGATCTCGTCGCCCTGCTGGAAATGCACGCCCTCGAGCTGCTTTTGCCCCAGCGTCCCGCGCCAGGTCGCGCCGAGCATGCGGAACAGCGCGCCGACGCTGCTGTCGGTCGCGAGCAGCTTCATATTGCCGTTCGTGCCATAGGCTTCGCTGGTGCGGATGCTGAGCAGCAGTTTCTCGAGCGTCGTCACAATGAGGAGCGAGAATTTGCCCTTGAATTCGCCCTGGCGGATCAACGACACCGTCATCGGCTCGGGCTTGGGCGGCAGCCGTCCGCCGCCGACCCCGAAAATGATCGCGAACAGCCCGAGGATCGCCGCAAGGAAATGCGATAGGCCGTTGGGCAGGCCCAGCGGATAGATGCGGTTGCGGCAATAGAGCATCACGTCGGCAAGATAGGCGCCGCCGAGGAACATGCCGAGCACCGGGCGCGATTCGTCGCCGCTGTCGAGCGAGATCAGCTGGCGTTCGATCACATGATCCTCGAGCCGGCCGCTCTCGACCAGTTCGACGACGCGCTGCAACGCCTTGATCGGATCGCCCTCGGCGCCGAGGTCGAGCGCGATCAAATTGGTTTTGCCGTTAGGGAGCACCGCGACCGGCGGCGGCGAACCGCCGAAATGGCCGCCCGAATAAAGTTCGGTCAGCGCCGCCTGCACCGTGCCGTCGCCGCCGTTGATGACGACGATGCGCGGGCTGACCATCGCCATCGTGCGGATCGCTTCGCCGATCTGGTCGACGTCCTCGACCTCGTAATGAAAGATATCGGGATGCGCCGCGCAATATTCGCGAACCCGCGGCAACAGGGCACGGTTGCCCGTCGAGCGCGGATTCGAAAGGAGCGCGACGCTGGCCATATCCTTACATATATTTCATCGAGATGGAGATCGTCTTGGGCGAGTCTCCAACCGAAAAGGCGGTCTTCTTGTAGCTCGGCTTGCCGAGGTTGAAGATGTTGATGCTGGGATTGTTCGACATCCCGCCGCCATCGCGCGTGATGTCGGTCTTGCCATTGCCGTTCACGTCGTGGCGCACCGCGATGCCATAGACGCCGGCCTGGGGCAGCGGAACGCAAACGGTCATCGACCCGGCGCGCGCCGGCACTTCGATACGGGCGAGCCAGCGGCCCTTCTCCAGCCAATCGGCGGCCGTGCCGCGATAGCTTTGCACGCGAATCTTGCCGGTCGACGCCTTGACGCCGCTGATCTGGACCAGCGTCGACGGACCGCTTTTGCACTGCGACAGGTCGTTCGAGATGACCCGGCCTTCCGCCTGCGCCGTCGCGGCGACAGCCAGCACGGAAACGCCAAGCAGCGCGGATAGAAATTTCGACATGACCTCAAAACCTCCAGAGGCTATAGCCACATCCGCACACGCAAAGCGCGCGCCGACGTGGGTCCCTGTCGCCCTTGAATCGGCATATCGGAAACAACTGCGGCCAAATCATGGTGATGGGGCGACGAAAGATTGAATAAGCTTCCTGCCATCGACCGCTACATCGCGCGGCTCATCTTCTTCCCGATGCTCGGCACGCTCGTCCTGTCGGCGATGCTGCTCGTGCTCGAGAAGATGCTCCGCCTCTTCGACTTCGTCGCGACCGAGGGCGGCCCGGTCAGCGTCGTGTGGCGCATGCTCGCCAACCTGATCCCCGAATATCTCTCGCTCGGCATCCCGATCGGCCTAATGCTCGGAATTCTCCTGGCTTTTCGAAGGCTTGCGACATCGAGCGAGCTCGACGTGCTCAAGGGTGTGGGCATGAGTTTCGGGCGGTTGATGCGCGTCCCCTTTGCCTATGCGATCGCGCTCGCGGCGCTCAATCTGGCGATCGTCGGCTTCATTCAGCCCGTCGCGCGCTACGCCTATGAAGGGCTGCAGTTCGAACTGCGTTCGGGCGCTCTCGGGGCATCGATCAAGGTCGGCGAATTCACCAAATTGGGCGACCGCATGACGCTGCGCATCGAGGAAAGCTATGACGATGGCCGCGCCCTGCGCGGCATCTTCGTGCGCGGCGACCAGCGCGACGGGCAGCGCGTGTCGGCGACCGCGGCGCGCGGGCAGTTCCTGGCGACCGACGATCCGAACACGATCATCCTGCGCCTGTCGCAAGGCGTGCTGATCCATGAATCGCCCAAATTCTCGGTGCCGCGCGTCCTGACCTTCGACAATCACGACCTGCCGATCCCGCTGCCCAAGATCGAGGCGTTCCGCCTGCGCGGCGGCGCCGACCGCGAAATGACGATCCCCGAATTGTTCGTCGCGGGCAAGGACAGCAGCCAACCCGAGCAGACGCGCCTCGAATCGCGGGCGAATTTCCACTTCCGCATCGTCGAGGTGATGTCGATGTTCCTGATCCCGCTGATCGCGGTCGCCCTCGCCATACCGCCGAAACGGTCGACCTCGTCGCTCGGCGTCTTCCTGTCGATCGTGCTGCTCGTCACCCAGCACAAGATCAACCAATATGCCGAGGATCTGGGCGCGCGCGGGACGATCGACCCGCTGATCGCGCTCTGGGTCCCCTATCTGCTCTTCGCGGCGCTCGCGATCTGGATGTACTACACGATCGCGCATGTTCCCGGCGGGCAGCCGATCGGCGCGCTCGAACGTGTCGCGGCCAAGGCGGCGCAGAAGATTCGCGGCCTGCTCAGCATGTTCCAGCGCGACAAGATACGGCCAGCCTGATGCACCAGCTCCATTTTTTCCCGTCGCGCACGATGGCGCTCTATGTCGGCCGCCTGTTCCTCGTCCGCTCCTTCTCGATCCTCTTCGCGCTCGTGCTGATCCTCCAGACGCTCGACCTGCTCGGCGAAAGCGGCAAGATTCTGGCGGTTGCCGGCAACAGCGATTCGGACGTGTGGCGCTATGTCGGGATGCGGCTGCCGCAGATCATCGAGACCTTCCTGCCCTTTTCGGTGCTGCTCGGCACGATATTGACGATGGTGACGCTCAATCAGAACAGCGAGGTCATCGCGATGAAGGCGTCGGGCATGTCGGCGCATCAGGTGCTCGCCCCCTTGTTCCTCGCTGCGCTGCTCGTCGCGGGGATCAGCTTCGCCTTCAACGAGCGCATCGTGACGCGCTCGACCGCCGCGCTCAGCGCGTGGCAGAAGGTCGAGTATAAAAAGGTGCCGAAGGACAGCGGCATACGCACCAACATCTGGGTTCGCGACGGCGACGACCTGATCAATGCGACGACGGTCGATACCAGCGGACCCGCAATCGTCCTCGGCTATGTCACCATCTACGAACGTACCGGCGGCGTGCTGTCGTCGATGCTGTCGGCCGACAGCGCGCGCGCGGTCGCGGGTGGCGGCTGGGAACTGACCAACGCGCGGCGCTTCATCCGCCGCTCGGGCACCGTCGAGCCCTTGGGCACGATCGTCGCGGCGAAGAATGTGCGCCCCGACCAGTTCACGCTCGCGCAGGTCGATGGCGATGCTCTGCCCTTCCTCCAGCTCCGCTCGGCGATCGCCGACCTCGAAGCCGCGGGTCGCCCCGTCGACGCGCTGAAGGGCGTACTGTGGCACAAGATTTCGGGGCCGCTGTCGGCGATATTGATGCCGCTGCTCGGCGCGGTCGCGGCGTTCGGCCTCGCGCGCTCGGGCAAGCTCTTCGTGCGCGCGATCATCGGCATGGGGCTCGGCTTCGCCTATTTCGTCGCCGATAATTTCGCGCTAGCGATGGGCGATCTCGGCGCCTACTCGCCCTTCCTCGCGGCGTGGGGGCCGTTCATATTGTTCGCGCTGATCGGCGAGATGATTTTGATCCGCACCGAAGAGTAGTTAGCTTACGTCGACTTTCGGTCGAAGAAGCTGCGGTCTCTTTATTCGTCACTCGGACTTGATCCGGGGTCCCGCTTGATGCTGAAACCTGCTCTTGCGTCGAAAAAAAAGCGGGATCCCGGGTCAAGCCCGGGATGACGAAAGAGGTGAGTGAACGTCCGCTCACCACCCAAAGCATACATCGCCTGCCTTCCGGCTAACTCAAGCCGCAGCGCCCTTTGCCGACCCGGCAACCAAATTCATCACCAGCTTCGGCAGGCTGTCGTAATTCGCGCCATGATATTGCGAATCGGCGGGCAGCACATCCTTCAGGCGGCGATGCGCCTCGGCGAGCGAATGATAGGGCACGCCCGGCAGCAAATGGTGCAGCGCGTGATAGCGCAGCCCGACCGGTGCCCACAGTTCGGGCAGCAGGCCCGGCGGCGGGACGTTGACGCTGTCGAGGAACTGGCCGGTCACCGTCAGCACTTCGCCGTCATTTTCCCAGAGATGCGCGACGAGCGTGCGGATCTGGTTGAGCACCAAGGTCGCAGCCGCAATCGCGCCAAAGATGACGAGCGCACGCAAGGGAACCCAGCCGAAGACGCCCGCGGCGATCAGCAGGCTCGACCACGCCCAGGCGCCGCCTTCCTGCCACGCCCATTGGCGGCGGAACTCGCCCTCGGGCGGCTTGCGGCGGAACAGCGGGTTGATGATCATCCCCGAATAGCGTTCGATCACGACCCGGCGCAGCGGCGGGATCAGGAACGACAGCGGGGTGAGCACCGCATAGCGGAAGACGAGCGCAAGCGGCGCGAACGCCGCAGCGACGACGAATAGCGGCACCGTCCACGGCTTCATCAGCGCGAGCGGCAGATATTCGGGGTCCTCGACCGTGCCATATTTAGTACGGTTGTGGTGCAGGCTGTGAATGCCTTCATACATGAAGGACGGGATGAGCAGCGGTACGCCGACGAGGATGTTCCACGCGAGGCGGAAGCCCGGCAGCGCATTCTTGCGGATATGCGTGAGTTCGTGGATGAAGCTGCCCGCGCGATAGAGCGCCACCACAGCGATGACCGCAGCGACCAGCATCCACGCCGTCGAAGGCGCCAGGATCGCCGCCGCGATGCCGGCATAGCCGATGAAGGTCGAGGCGAGGAAGTCGGTCCAATAGATGCGCGCCGACGGCTGCACGAGATCGCGCGTCAGCTCCGACGCCGCGCGGATCATCGCCATATCGTCCGCGATCGCGGATTTCGGGACCGGAGCGGTCACAGGCACCGACAAGCGGTCGACAAGGGTGTTCATCGCTAACATATCCGGTTCTTCATCATATTTTCGTGGCAGCAAAATGGCCGAAAGCGGGTCGCCAGCGCCATTTCTATGCCCTAATGGATCGCGACAAATATAGGGTTGGCATTTCAGGAAACCAATATGAGCGCCCATCACCATGGCCCGATCACCATTCATCCGGTCAAGGACAAGAACGATCTGCGCGAGTTCGTCGAGCTTGCCTATCGCCTCAACCGCGGCGATCCGGCGTGGGTGCCGCCGCTGAAGGGTGAGGTTTACGGCCTGCTCACCCCCGGCAAGAATCCGTGGTTCGAACATGGCAAGGCGCAATTTTTCCTCGCGCGGCGGGACGGCCGCACGATCGGTCGCATCTCGGCGCATATCGACGAACTTGCGCTCGCACAGCCCGCGGAGCAGGGCATGGGCCCCGGCACCGGCAATTGGGGGCTGCTCGAAGCCGAGGATGAGGAAAGCGCCCGCGCACTGCTGGCCGCGGCCGAGGACTGGTTGCGGGGGCAAGGCATGACGCGCGCGCTCGGCCCGCTGTCGATTTCGATCTGGGACGAACCAGGCCTGTTGGTCGAGGGATTCGACAACGCGCCGACGGTGATGATGGGGCACAACAGCCCGCTCTATCAAGGGTGGATCGAGGGCACCGGCTATCAGCCGGTGAAACAGCTTCTGAACTATGACGTCGCGATTCGCGACGGTTTTCCGTCGATCGTCAACCGCATCGTCGCGGCGGGCGACAAGAATGCGCGCATCCGCATTCGCAAGGTCGACAAGCGCCGTTTCGATGCCGAAGCGAAGCTGATCATGGGCCTGCTCAACGACGCATGGTCGGACAATTGGGGCTTCGTGCCGCTGACCGACAGCGAGATCGCCTATGTCGGCAAGAAGCTGAAGGACATTGTCTTCGAAGATCTGATCCGCGTCGCCGAAGTCGATGGCGAACCCGTCGCCTTCATGATCGTGCTTCCCAACATCAACCAGCTCTTGATCGACATGGACGGATCGCTGCTGCCCTTCAACTGGGCGCGGCTGCTCTGGTGGCTGCGCAAACCCAAAAGCCGCATCCTGCGCGTGCCGCTGATGGGCGTCGCCAAGAAATTGCAGAACAGCCGCATGGCGAGCACGCTCGCCTTCATGATGATCGAATATATCCGCCGCGACGCGGTGCGCGATTATGGGACCGAACGCGGCGACATCGGTTGGGTTCTCGATGATAATCAGGGGATGAATGCGGTCGCCGAGGCGATCGGGGCCGGGGTCAACCGCGTGTATCAAATCTACGACAAGGCGCTCTGATCGCTGGGATAGCTTTGCGACAAATGGCGGCCATCGTGCATTTCAAGGCACGAAAGGTTTGTCATGGCAGTCCAGTATCTTGCCGCCCATCGCTTCGGGCTCGGCCGCCGCTTCGACGATCCAGCGATCGGCGATCCGAAAGACTGGCTGATGCGCCAGATCGGCGACTATGACCCCGCCCCCGCGGCGATCGCGGCGCTTGCGGGGCGCGAGGCGATCGCGACCGCCTATGCCGAATATCGGGGCGAGCGGCAGGCGATGCGCCGCGAAGCGAAGAATGCGGAAATGCGCGACGACGACGGCACGGAGGTTCAGGCGATGCGCCGCATGGCGCGCGCCGGTTTCCGCCGCCATTATGGCGAGGCCGCGCGTGCGCGTCTCGACGCCGCGGTCGCAACGCGCACCCCCTTTCCCGAACGGCTCGTCCATTTCTGGGCCAATCATTTCGCGATTTCGGCCGACAAGCAGAGCGTCGTCGGTTTCGCCGGCAATTACGAGAATGAAGCGATCCGCCCGCATGTCATGGGCAAATTCGCCGACCTCTTGACCGCGGCGGTCCATCATCCCGCGATGCTGCTCTTCCTCGATCAGGCGCAGAGCTTCGGCCCCGACAGCCAGTTCGCGACGCGCGTGCGGAACCGGGGGCGGCGGCAGGCGCCGGGGCTTAACGAAAATCTGGCGCGCGAGATCATGGAGCTGCACACGCTCGGCGTGCGCGCGGGGTATACGCAGGCCGATGTGACGAATTTCGCCAAGGCGCTGACCGGGCTGACCGTTGCCGGCCTCGGTCGCGGCGCGGGGCAGCGGCTAGTGCCCGTCGACGCGCGGCCGGGCGAGACGATATTCGTCGACCGGCTGCACCAGCCCGGCCCGCTGACGATCCTCGGCAAACGCTACGACCAACCCGGAGCGAAACAGGCCGAAGCGGTGCTCCGCGACCTTGCCGTCCATCCCGCGACCGCGCGCCATGTCGCGACCAAGCTCGCGCGCCATTTCTCCGGCGACGAGCCGCCCGCAACGCTCGTCGACCGGCTGGCGGGGGATTTCGAACAAACGGGCGGCGACCTGCCCTCGCTTTATCGCACGCTGATCGCCTCGCCCGAACCTTGGGCCGCCGCGCCGACGATGTTCAAATCGCCGTGGGACTGGACGGTGTCGATGCTGCGCGCATTGAAGACGCCCGGGCTTGGCGAGCGGCAGAATATCGCCGCGATGTTCACCCAGCTCGGCCAGCCCGTCTGGCGCCCCGGATCGCCCAAGGGCTATGACGATCTGGTCGCGACCTGGGCGGGGTCGGCGGCGCTGATGCAGCGCGTCGAACTGGCGAGCCGCATCGCGGGGCGGATCGGCGACCGCGCCGACGCGCGCGTTCTCGCGCCGCTCGTCCTTGCGGATGCACTCAACCCCGAAACCGCGCAGGCGATCGCGCGCGCCGACAGCCCGGGCCAAGGCCTCGCGATGCTGTTCGCAAGCCCGGCCTTTTTGCGGAGATAGTCAATGATCCTCTCACGCCGTTCCGTCATCCTGTCGGGAATCACCGTCGCCGCCGCGGGGGCGCTGCCCGGCTTCGCCTATGCCGCCGCGGGCACGCCCAAGCGCCTCGTCTTCGTCATCCAGCGCGGCGCCGCCGATGGGCTCGCCACCGTCGCGCCAACGGGCGACCCCGCCTTCGCCGCCGTGCGCCGTACGATCGCCGACGAAAGCGCGGGCGGTGCGAAGCTCGACGCCATGTTCACGCTGCACCCGGCGCTCGCGCAGACTGCCAGCCTTTATACAGGCAAGCAGGCGCATTTCGCGCACGCGGTCGCCACCGCCTATCGCGACCGGTCGCATTTCGACGGACAGAATATGCTCGAGGGCGGCGGTTCGCGCCCCTATGGCCGCGACGACGGCTGGGTCGGACGACTGCTGACGCTGCTCCCCGCCGCCGAGCGCGATGCCATCGCCATTGCGCCCGCCGTTCCGCTCGCGCTGCGCGGATCGGTGCAGGTCGGCACCTATGCGCCGAGCCGCCTGCCGCAGGCCGACGCCGATCTGATCGCGCGGCTGACCGCGATGTATGCCGACGACCCGCTGCTCCATTCTTTGTGGGACAGCGCGGTCAAGACGCAGGAGCTGGCGAGCGATATCGGCGGCAACAACGGCCGCAACGGTGCCGACCTCGGCAAGCTCGCGGCTTCGCTGATGCTGCCCGTTGACGGCGCGCGCGTGATGATGGTCGAAACCGGTGGCTGGGACACGCACAGCGGCCAGCGCGGGCGCCTTGCGGCGCAGCTTCGCGGGCTCGACCAACTGGTCGGCGCGCTGCAGATGGGGCTTGGTCCCGCGTGGAAAGACACGCTCGTCATCGTCGCGACCGAATTCGGGCGTACCGTGGAGGTCAACGGCACCGGCGGCACCGACCATGGCACCGCCTCGACCGCGATGCTGCTCGGCGGCAGGCTGGAAGCCGGGGGCAAGGTGTCGGCCGACTGGCCGGGGCTTGGCGCCAGCGCCCGTTACGAAGGCCGCGACCTCAAGCCGACGCGCAGCCTGGAGAGTGTGATCGCGGGCGCGGTCGCGCATCATTATGCGCTCGATCCGAAGCGGGTGATGTCGACGCTCTATCCCGACGCAAAACTTTCCACCTGAATCGTCAGGAAAGCACCGCCCAGGTCGGCGCGTGGTCGCTCGCCTTCTCGCGCCCGCGATGATCCTTGTCGACGCCTGCATCGACCAGCCGGTCGGCGAGCGCGGGGCTCAGGAGCAGGTGGTCGATGCGGAAGCCGTGATCGCGCTGCCAGCCGCCCGCCTGATAGTCCCAGAATGTCCAGACCCCGCCGGCCGGATGGCGGCTGCGGATCGCGTCGGTCCAGCCGTCGCCGAGCAGGCGGAACCAGGCGTCGCGCGAATCGGGCTGCATCAGCGCGTCGGTCGCCATCGCGCGCGGGTCCCACACATCGTCGTCGTGCGGGATGACGTTGTAATCGCCAGTCAGGATCGCCGGGATTTCGGAGGCGAGGAGGAATTTCGCCCGCTCGCGCAGTCGCGCCATCCAGCGCAGCTTGTAATCGAACTTGGGCCCCGGCTGCGGATTGCCGTTGGGCAAATAGATCGACGCGACGCGGACGCCGTGAACATCGGCTTCCAGATAACGCGATTGCTCGTCTTCGGCTTCGCCGGCAAGGCCGCGCTGAACCTCGACCGGCTGCGTGCCCTTGGCGAGGATCGCGACGCCGTTGAAGCCCTTTTGCCCGTGATAGAGAAAGCCGTAACCCGCCGCCTCGATTTCCTTTGTCGGCATCGTCTCGTCGCTCGATTTCAGTTCCTGCAGGCAGGCGACATCGGGCTGCGTTTCCTCGAGCCATTCGACGAGGCGCGGGAGGCGGGCCTTGATCCCGTTGATATTGAAGGTTGCGATTTTCAGGGGCACGGGCTCACATCTCTTTCCGTTCGCCCTGAGCTTGTCGAAGGGCCGCTCTTTCCTTCTGCCTAAGAGAAGGACGGTGCTTCGACAAGCTCAGCACGAACGGAAACGGGAATTGACTTTAGATCGAGAAGCTCGACCCGCAGCCGCAGCCTGCGGCGGCGTTGGGATTTTCGACCTTGAACGACGATCCGCCGAGCGAATCGACGAAATCGACGACACAGCCGCGCACCAGATCGATACTCACGGGGTCGACGACCAGCTTCACCCCGTCGGTCTCGGTGACGATGTCGTCGGCGTCGATGCTTTCGGCGAGCCCGAAACGATAGGTGAAGCCCGAACAGCCGCCGCCATCGACCGCAAGGCGCAGCGCGGCGTCGGCCTCGCCCTTGCGATCGGCGATCCAGCGGACGCGCGCCGCGGCGGCGGGCGAGAGGGTGATTTCGGAAAGCTGCGTGGCCATGACCGCTAGATAGGAGCCTCGCTCGGAAATAAAAAGGGCGCCTCGACGGTTGACCCGCCTGGCGCCCCTTCCTCTCCGACCCGGGAAAGCTGTTATTCTGGACCGCCCATGGCGACATTCTTGCCGGTGATCGCGGCGATCGCCATCTGGTCCGAACGGACGAACGGCATCGGATTGACCGGCGCGCCTTCGATGCGGACTTCATAATGGAGGTGATTGCCGGTCGAACGGCCGGTCGAGCCGACATAGCCGAGGATATCGCCCTTCTTCACCTGCTGCCCGGAGCGCACGACGTAGGACGACATATGGCCGTAGCGCGTCTGGATCGCATTGCCATGTTCGACCTCGACATAATTGCCATAGCCGCCGAGGCGCTGGGCGCGGCCGACGATGCCGTCGGCGGTGGCGTAAATCGGCGTGCCGCGCGGCGCCGGAATGTCGATGCCGTTGTGGCGCGCGACCTTGCCCGTCACGGGGTGGACGCGCATGCCGTAGGAGGACGAGAGCGACATCTGGTCGATCGGGCGGCGCGACGGAATGGCAACGCCGATCGAGGCGGTCAGACCGGTGTCGAGGCGCTTCCACGCCTGAAAGATCGCGCGCGCTTCGCTGTCCTCGCCGGCCGTGGAAACGCCGGCATCGAAGCTGTCGTCATCGGGTTCGTCGGGAGCGACAATGCCGGCATCGGCGCTGGTTTCGGCGGCATGGACGGCCGGGGAGGCCAATCCAAAACAGACTGCCGCGCAGGAAATTGCGACTTGGTGCAACTTTTGCGCCAGAAGAGTGTTAATCAAAACAACGACCCCGCGTTTGACGTGTCCAAAGTCCGAAAATGGGCCTTGGCGCCGGTTTTTCTTGGTTCGGATGATTGCTCATCCCCCGCGGAAGCCTGTGTGCTGCCCCAATCCTTACGAAGCAATAACGGCGTAGAATTCTTGCGTTAAACCGGCACGCTCGCGCGCCGAGTCGTTGAACGGCGGTTTCAAACTGCCGCGAAAGCGCGATTTTACTAGGGAATGCCACGTTTCGACGGCGTTGAATCCCATTTCATCGCACTTTTGCCTAAACCAGAGTGTGCCGACGCTCACATGCCGGATTTCGTCCTTGTAAATACGCGATAAAATTCTCGCCGAGGCCGCATCCCCCGCCGCCTCGAAGCGTTCGACCGTCGCCGGAGTGACATCGAGCCCGCGCGCTTCGAGCACCATCGGCACGATCGCGAGCCGCGCAAGCGGATCGTCGGCGGTGACCTCCGCCGCTTCCCACAATCCCGCGTGCGCGGGCAGCGCGCCATAATGGCTGCCGAGCTGGCGGAGCCGTCGGTCGAGCAGCGCGAAGTGCATCGCCTCGTCGGCGGCGACGCCGATCCAGTCGTCCACGAACGCGCGCGGAAACTCCCCGCCGAAGCGGCCCACAAGATCGATCGCAAGGTCGATCGCGACGAATTCGATATGCGCGAGCGCATGGAGCAGCGCGATACGGCCGCGCTCCGAACCGCCCTTGCCGCGCTTCGGCATCCGGTTCGGCGCGAGCAGTTCGGGCTGGGCGGGCCACGCCGGCTGGTCGGGCATCGGCGTATCGCAGCTATGTTCGAGTTGGCCGCGCCGCCATGCGCGTGCAAGGCCGCGCGCCGCGCGACGCTTGTCGTGCGGGTCGGCCGTCAGCAGAACCGCGCGCGCGGCTTCGCCCAGTGTCTGCATCAGAGGGCCTTGGCGGCGTCCAGCACGGAGTCGGCATGGCCCTTGACGCGCACCTTGCGCCATTCCTTCGCCAGCTTGCCGTCGCGGCCGAACAGAAAGGTCGACCGTTCGATTCCCATATAGGTGCGGCCGTAATTCTGCTTTTCGACCCAAGTCCCGAACGCCTCGCACACCGCGCCCTCCTCGTCGGAGGCGAGGCGGACCGTCAGGCCATATTTGTCGCGGAACTTGCAGAGCTTTGCGGGCGCATCGCGCGATACCGCCAGTACCTGCGCATCCAGATGCGCGAATTCGGGCGCGAGGCGGGTGAAATCCTGCGCCTCGGTCGTGCAGCCCGGGGTGTCGGCCTTGGGATAGAAATAGACGACCAGTGGCGCCCCTTTCATCGCGGCAAGATCGATCGCCGCGCCGTCGGCATCGAGAAGCTTCACATTGGGAATCGGGTCGCCGATCGCGAGTGCGCTCATGTCTGTATCTCCTGCTGTATGGGGACGGCGGGCCGAATCGACGCCCACCAGTTCGCGATCTCCTGCCGCGCCATATTGTGCGCGACAAGCAGTTGCGGCCAGCCGGGCTCGCCGCACGCGGCCGCGACGAGCCCCCGCGCCGCCGCCGTCGCCGGTTCCCCGTCGGGCGCGGTGAGGCGCAGCATGACCAGCATACGCGCGAGCAGGCCGTGCGCGTCGCACACCTCGGGCGGCGCCAGCCCCGCCGCCTTCATGCACGCGAGCGCCGCCGAAATATTCGGGTCGTGGCATCGGCCGCTGACAAGCTGCGTCACCTGCATCGCGAATTCGAGATCGACGAGCCCGCCGGGCCCGCCCTTGATGTCGAGCGCGCCCTTCGGCGGCTTGTGCGCCGCGATCTTGCCCCGCATTTCGGCGGCGTCGGCGGCCAGCTTCACGGGATCGCGCCGAATCGCGAGCAGGTCGGCGACGATCCGCTCGACCTCCGCCTTCGCCGCATCCGAACCATAGACCGGCCGCGCGCGGAGCAGCGCCATATGCTCCCACGTCCACGCCTCCTCGCGCTGATAGCGTTCGAAGCTGTCGAGCGTCACGACCAGCGGGCCCTGCGCGCCTTGGGGCCTGAGGCGCGTATCGACGTCGTAAAGCTTTCCCGCCGCCGTCGGCACCGACATCGCGCCGGTCACGCGCTGCGCAAGGCGGTTGTAATAGGTAGTCGCGCCGAGCGGGCGCGGCCCGTCCGATTCGGCGAGATGGTCGCCGGTGAACAGATAGATGAGGTCGAGGTCCGACGCGTGCGTCAGCGCCCTGCCGCCGAGCCTTCCGAGCGCGAGGACGACCAGTTCGCTGTCCGGAACGCGGCCATGCGCCGCCACGAATTCCGACACCGCCGCATCGGCGAGCACCTGCAACGCTGCCTCGGCGAGTTCGGAATAGCCGCTCGCGATGATGAGCGGGTCATTCGCGCCCGCGATCAACTGCACGCCATAGGCGAAGCGCCGCTCGCCGACGCGGTCGCGTACGCGATCGAGCAGCCGCTCATAGTCGAGCCCGGCCAGCCCCGGCGCCCATTCGGCGATCAACTCGGCCTTCGTTGCCGGCGCCTCGAACGCGCGCTTGTCGATCAATCCCTCGATCAGCTCGACCCGCGCGCCGAGCGCGTCGGCCAGCGTCGGGGCGAGCGAGAGGGTGCGCGTCGCGATTTTCGCGAGTTCGGGCTGCGCCGCGAGCAGGTGGAAGAAATTGATCGCGCTCGGCAGCCCCCCGACGAGCTTGTCGAAGCGCAGCAGCGTCGCGTGCGGATCGGGCGCCGCGCCGATCGCCTTGACCAGCTCGGGCAGCACCGTCTCCAGCGCACCCTGCGCCGCCGGGCTGCGCAGCGCGCGCAGCTTGCCGCCGCGCCATTCGGCGATCGTGCGCAGCGCCGCATCGGGCGGATCGAACCCCGCCGCGATCAATTGCGCCGCCAGCCCGTCCTCGTCGCGCGGCAGGCCCGCGGTCACCGCGCGTTCGGCGACGAGCCGGTCGTAGCAGCCGCCGACGTCGGCGACGACCGGCGCGAGCGACGCGAGCAGCGCCGCGCCGTCGGCCTTTCCGTCGAGCCGTGCGACGCAGTCGAGCGCCGCTTCTTGGGTGGGCAGGCTGTGCGTCTGCTGATCCTCGATCATCTGCAGCCGATGCTCGATGCGGCGAAGCGTCGCATAATGACCCGACAAGCGCGTCGCGACATCGGGCTCGATCCGTCCCGCCGCCGCAAGCGCGGCGAGCGCGTCAACCGTTGCGGGGACCCGCAGCGACGGGTCGCGCCCGCCATAGATGAGCTGGTGGACCTGCGCGAAAAATTCGATCTCGCGAATGCCGCCGCGCCCGCGCTTCAGGTCGAAGCCCGGGCCGAATGCCTGCCCTTGCGCAAAATGGTCGCGAATCCGGTCGGTCATCGCGCCGATTTCCTTGAGTTGCCGGAAATCGAGGCTGCGGCGCCAGATGAAGGGCTGGATCGCGGCGAGGAAATTTTCGCCGAGCGCGCGGTCGCCCGCCGAGGCGCGCGAGCGGATGAACGCCGCCTGCTCCCACGCCAGCGCCTCGGATTCATAATAGGAGATCGCGGCGCTTTCGGGCAGCACGATCGGCGTCACCTCGGGATGCGGGCGAAGGCGCAAGTCGACGCGCAGCACATGCCCGTCCCCAGTACGCGCCGACAAAATCTCGGTCATCCGCCGCGCGATCCGCACCGCCGCTTCGCCCGGATCGTCGCGCGACCGCCGGGGCAGCGTTTCGGGATCGAAGATCAGGATCGGGTCGATATCCGACGAATAGTTGAGCTCGTGGCTGCCGAGCTTACCCAGCGCGATCACCGCCAGCCCGCACGGCTCCTCGTCGGGGACGCGTTCGGCGAAGGCGGCGGCGAGCGCCGCGTCGCACGCCGCATCGGCGAAACCGGACAGCAGCCGCGTCGTCGTCGCCACATCATGTTCGCCCGACAGGTCGCCGAGCGCGAGCAGCAGCGCCATACGACCGCGCCATTGGCGCAGCGTGCGCATGATATCGTCGCCCGCTGGCGGCGCGACGTTCGTCAGTGCGGCGTCGGTGCCGTCCGCGAGGAAACGCGTCACATCGTCGGGATTGAGTTCGGCGAGCCGCGCGAGGAAAGGCGCGTTGGCTGTGAGCCGGTCGAGCGCGGACTGGCGGCTGGAGGCGTCGGATGCGGTCATCGCGCGCTGCT
Organism: uncultured Sphingopyxis sp.; assembly: GCA_966250105.1. GTDB lineage: Bacteria > Pseudomonadota > Alphaproteobacteria > Sphingomonadales > Sphingomonadaceae > Sphingopyxis. Next base: position 97,538 of record CBINGC010000010.1, read on the forward strand.
ATCGCCCGCGATGTGATGCGAGGCAAGACGGTTGCGGAAATCCGTCGCCCCCGCCTTCGCGGGGGCGACGTTTTTTAAGCCGGGATCGTGCTTTCGTCGAAGAACAGCACCTGCGAAATCGCGGCGCGCAGCGTCGCGGGCTGATACGGCTTGGTGAGGAGAAACGCCGGTTCGGGCCGATCGCCCGTCAGCAGCCGTTCGGGAAATGCGGTGATGAAGATGACCGGCACCTTCACTTCGGTCAGGATCTCCTGCACCGCCTCGATCCCCGAACTGTTGTCGGCGAGCTGGATGTCAGCGAGCACGAGGCCGGGCTGGTGCTTCTGCGCCTCTTCGACCGCCTCGCGGTGCGTCGTCGCCACAGCGACGACATCATGGCCCAGGTCGCGGACGATCATTTCGATGTCCATCGCGATGATCGGCTCGTCCTCGATGATCAGGATGCGGGCGCGCGTCTGACGATCGATCTCGTCGGTCGCGTCGACGATCAGCGATCGCACCGCCTCGGCGTCGCGGCCGATGATGCGCCCCGTGTCCTCGGCGCTGAACCCCTCGACCGCGGTGAGGAGCAGCGCCTGCCGCGCGAGCGAGGGAATGCGGCGGAGCCGCGCGTCGGCGATCGCGATGTCGGTCAGCGTGCCGGCGTCGTTCGCCGCCGCCTGTTCGGCCATCAGTCCGAAATTGTCATGCACCATCCGATAGAGCTGGATGCGCAGGTCGGCGCCGGTATCGATCGCGCCCGGATCGGCCACCAGCGTTTCGAGCAGCCGCGCGACGAGCGCATCGCCGTTCTGCTGGCTTCCGGAAATGGACCGGCCATAACGCCGCAGATAGGGAAGATGCGGCGCAACCGACTGACCCAATGACATATTTTACCTCCTGATAGCCCAAAAAACCGGGGCGGACGCGTCCGGAAAAGGGACAACGCCCCGTGCCTCCCCGTCACCATCCGATATATTTCAACCTTTGGGAACGATTTAGCCTTAAAATAGTTTCATGGCGAAGGAACAAACGCGCCATTGCGCTTTGGTGTATGCGCGGTTAGCAAAAGGCCCCATGTTCAGCGAATGCTTCGATAATGTCGTCTAAAACGGGTTCGCCACGCAGCGAGGCCTCCGGGAAGACCGCGGATAAAAAACCTTCCGCCAAGGGTCAGGACGTTAATGGCGCCCTGCGCCGCGCCTATGAATCGACCGTCGATGAGTCGATTCCCCAAAATCTGCTGGATTTGCTGAGCAAACTCGACTGATTTTCTAGCGCCGGTAGCGCGCATCGAAGCCTTGCTGGAACGCCGCGAATGTCCCCGCGCCGATCGCCGCGCGCATGTCCTGCATCAAATCCTGATAGAAATGCAGATTATGCTGCGTCATCAGCATCGCGCCGAGCATCTCGCCCGAGCGGACGAGGTGATGCAGATAGGCGCGCGACCAGGTCGTGCAGACGGGGCAAGGACAGTCGGCATCGAGCGGCGCTTGGTCCTCGGCGAATTTGGCGTTGCGAATATTGATCGGCCCATCGCGCGTGAACGCCTGCCCGTTGCGACCCGAGCGCGTCGGCAGCACGCAATCGAACATGTCGACCCCGCGCGCGACCGCGCCGACCAGATCGTCGGGCTTGCCGACTCCCATCAGATAGCGCGGCTTGTCGGCGGGAAGCTGCGCGGGCGCATAGTCGAGTACGCCGAACATCGCCTCCTGCCCTTCACCCACCGCAAGGCCCCCGATCGCATAGCCGTCGAAGCCGATGTCGGTGAGCGCCGCGGCCGAACGGGCGCGCAGCTTTTCGTCGAGCGAACCCTGCTGAATGCCGAACAAGGCCGACCGTGCAGCATGCTCCTCGCCCGCGTCGAAACCCGCGCGACTGCGCGCCGCCCAGCGCATCGATCGCTCCATGCTCGCCTCGGCGCGCTTCGCATCGACGCCGCTGGGCGGGCATTCGTCGAACGCCATCACGATGTCGCTGCCGAGCAGGCGCTGGATTTCCATCGATCGTTCGGGGGTCAGCATGTGACGCGAGCCGTCGAGGTGACTTCTGAACGCGACGCCCTCTTCGCTCTGCTTGGTGAGCGCCGACAGGCTCATCACCTGATAGCCGCCGCTGTCGGTCAGGATCGGCCGGTCCCAGCCCATGAATTTGTGGAGCCCCCCCAGCCGCGCCATGCGCTCGGCGGTCGGGCGCAGCATCAGATGATAGGTGTTGCCGAGGATGATGTCGGCGCCGGTGGCGCGAACCTCGGCGGGGCGCATCGCCTTCACCGTCGCGGCGGTGCCGACGGGCATGAAGGCGGGGGTACGAATCTCGCCGCGCTGCATGGCGATCACGCCCGTGCGCGCGGCGCCGTCGGTCGAGGCGATCTGAAAGGCGAATCTGTCGGCCATGGCGCGCGCCTATGGCGGGGATGAGCGCGAAAGTCGAGGGAACGAGAGCCCCGCCCCTTCAGGGGGGGGCTTGTCTTCCTAATCCCGCGCCTCTTCGCTCGACGGCTCTTCGGCGGCCGCCTTGGCCTTTTCCCTCGGCTTTTCCTTCTCGAAAATCCTGATCAGCTCTTTCTTGCGCTCGTCGGAAAGTTCCTTTTCGGCCGCTGGGAACATCTCCTCCTCTTCCTCGTCGATATGGTGGAGATAACGGTGCTTCATCGTGCGGAATCGCGTCAGCCAGCCGCTCGACGCAAAATCCATCTCGAAGAGCTCGGTCAGATAATCCTCGATTTCCTTGTGCTCGGCGACGCTGTGCTGCGCCTCATCGCGCAGGTCGGGGTTCGCGAGCATCGTCGCATAGAGGGACATTTCCTCGGATGCGGCATGCGCGGTCACGTCGATGCGAAACGCCTCGAACAGGTCGCGGCGCTCGGCGCTGTCGCCGTGGGTCGCGTCGATCCGCTCGAGCAGGTCACGATGGCGGTCATGATCGGCCTTCAGCCGCGCGAAAATTCTGGTCTCGGTCATATATGTCTCCGTCCGTTGGCGGTCGAAGACCAAACGGATCACCGCAAAAGCGGTTCCGGGATCAAGCCGCTTTCCAGTCGCCCGTCGTCGTAAAGGTCGGCAGCGCCAGCGCGCTCGTCTGCTGCGCTGCCGCCGCGATCAGATAGGGCGAGACGCGGTGGCGCGTGCACAGCCCGCCATTGCCGTCGCTGACCATCGTCTGTTCGAATTCGATGCCTTGCTGATGCTTCGCCGAGCGGCGGACGGTCGCGGTGACGAGTTGCCCCTCGCCGAAATCGATGACGAAGCGGGTGCCGACGGGCACGTCCAAAATACCTTCGATCAAGGCGCCGGTGGTCGACAGGTTACGGATGACGACGGCATAGCGGTGATTGTCGTGGATCGCCCCGACCTTGCGGAACAGCGAGAAACGGTCGTTGCGCTGGCGCGCGGGGCCCGACGGCTTGATCGTCCACGATCCCGCCTCGGCATGGTCCAGCAGTTCGGCCTGCGGCACGGGCTTGCTGTAGACATAGCCTTGAACATGGCTGACGTTGAGCCCCCGGATCAGGTCGAGCTGGTCGAGCGATTCGATGCCCTCGGCGGTCGTTTCCATCTCGAGCGCCTCGGCCAGCGCGACGATCGCGGCGATGATCGCGCCGTTGCGCGATCCGGGCACGGTCGCGTCGCGAACGAAGCTCTGGTCGATCTTAATCTTGTCGAACGGCGCCGATTGCAGATAGCCGAGCGACGAATAACCGGTGCCGAAATCGTCGAGCGCGAGGCGGACACCGAGCTCCTTCAGCGCCTTGAACATCCGGTTCGTTTCGGCCGAATCGCCCAGGAAGACGCTTTCGGTGATCTCAAGCTCGAGCCGGTCGGGCGAAAGCCCCGTTGCGGCGAGCGCGCCCGCCACGACCTTTGGCAGGTCGGGGTTCGCGAACTGGATCGGCGACACATTGACCGCGACGCGCATCTCGCCAGGCCAGCGCGATGCATCCTCGCAGGCCTTGCGCAGCACCCATCCGCCGAGTTGCCAGATCATATTGGCTTCCTCGGCGATCGGGATGAACAGCGCGGGCGAGATCGGCCCGCGTTCGGGGTGCGTCCAGCGAATGAGCGCCTCGACCCCCGTCACCATGTTCGACTTCGACTGGACGACGGGCTGGTAGCACAGCTCCATTTCGCCGCGCGTCAGCGCGTCTCGCAGATCCTCTTCGAGCGCACGGCGCTGTTCGGCCGCCTGATGCAAGTCGCTCGAATAGAAACTGAAGCGACCGCGCCCGTTGCCCTTGGCTGCGTAAAGCGCCAGATCGGCGTTGCGGACAAGGTCGTCGCTGCCCTGTCCGTCGAACGGCGCGATCGCGACGCCGACCGAGGCGCCGATGATGCAGCGGCTGCCCTCGACCGAATAGGGTTGCGACAGGCTCGCGATGATGTCGGTCGCCATATCGCCCAATTTGCCGCGATCCTCGATGTCGGGCAGGATGATCTGGAATTCGTCGCCGCCAAGACGGCTCACCATTTCGCGGTCGCCGACGAGCTTGAGCAGACGCTGCGCGACCTGTTTCAGCAGCGCGTCGCCCGCAGGATGGCCGAGCGTGTCATTGACCTGCTTGAACCGGTCGAGGTCGATCAGCATGATGGCGCACGAACGTTGCTGCTGCGCGAACGCCGCGAGCGTCGCGTCGAGCTTTTTCGAGATATTGAAGCGGTTGGCGAGCCCGGTCAGCGAGTCATAGAGTGCGAGCCGCGACGCGTCCTCGGCCGATCGGCGCTGCTCGGTGATGTCGGTGCCGCTGCCCCGGTATCCGGTGAATTTGCCCGAACCGTCGAACTGCGGGCGGCCGGAGATCGCCCACCAGCGATCGTCGCCTTCGAACGCGCTGCGCAGCGGCAGCTCGTGGAATTTCGACTGTTTGGTCAGCAGAAAGGGCAAGGTGCGCTGGCGTTCGCCCTGGCTGTCGGCGGGCAGGAACAGGTCGGTAAAGGCGGTGCCGAGCAGCGCGCGGCCGGTTCGTCCCATCAACCGGGCTACCGAATCGGTTATATAGGTCAGCCGCCCCTTGGCGTCCGCGGACCAGAACCAGCCCTGACCGCTTTCCTCGTAATTACGGAGCAGCAACAGCGCATCGTGGGTGTGCAGATTCGCCGCGGCATCGCCGCGCTGTTTGCCGATGCGGGATCCGATCAGACCGAAAAAGCCGCGTTGGACTTCATCGGCATCGTCATGTCCCCGGTCGCCGGAATCGATCCGCGATGGCACGTCCATCCAACAAACTCTTTACCTGATCCCACTCCCCGGCCGCTATGCGCGGCAACAGATTGCGATAGGGTAAATATCGGTGCCGCCGCCGGTCTATCAGCGGTTTCAGCTCCATGTTCCGGCCAAGCGACTGCCAGTTAACCGTGGCGCGAAACAAAATATTAACGCCGCACTCGCGATGGGTGAGCGCATGGCGATAACCGCATTTTTCAACACCGTTCCTCGCACCGTTGGGAAGGACCGCGCTCCGCGTCGACAATTGCGCCTGCCGCTACAAGGATCGAAAGCCGGCGGCGGCGAGGTGGAAGCCCTCGTCCACAATATATCGGCGACGGGAATGCTGATCGAAAGTCATGCTCCGCTCGAAATCGGCGAAGTGATCGAGGTGAACCTGCCGCACAGCGGCAAGACCGCGGCCAAGCTGATCTGGGTTAGCGGGCGTCTCGCGGGATGCGAGTTCGCCATGCCGGTTTCGTCCGCGACCCTCAGTGCTGCGCAGCTCCGCGGCGTGGTGGTTGAATCCGAACCCGAGACGGCCGAAAACCGGCCATCATCCTCGGCCGAAAGTTTCGGGACGCGCCTGCAACGGCTTCGTACCGCGAAAGGTCTGACGCAGGGGCAGCTCGCTGCGGAACTGGGCGTCAGCGAACCGTCGATCTCGGCGTGGGAACTCGACAAGGCCCGGCCCAAGGCGGGTCGGGTGGAAATGCTGGCGAATATGCTCGGTGTCGAAGTTCAAGAGCTTCTCGGGCTGGAAGAAATCGAAAGTCTGAGCGATCTCGTCACCCGCGCGAAGGAGCAGATAGCAAAAGCGGCTGGCGTGGCTCCCGCCAATATCAAGCTGACCATCGAGATATAGTCGCTCCCGCCCCGCGGCGGCAAAGCTCTCTCCCCGAAGGGTCTATGCGTCAGGAGATGACCGACGTCAGGTCGGAATGATCCGCAATTCGAAACGGTCGGTGTCGAAACCCTGTTCGCCCGGAACCGCCGCGATCGGCCGCTCCCTGACCCGCGGTCCCGTCGCGCGGCTGAGCACGGCCTGGCCCGAACCGTTGAGAATGATCTCGTCGCTCCCTGCGATGATCCGCGCGCCTTCCAGCGAACCCGGCGTATAGTTGATCACCAGATTATAACCCGCTGGCGCGTTGCAATATTCGCGGAAGGTTCCGAGCGACACGGCATCGCCGCTGACGATACCGAAGCCGGTCGCCTGATGCCGCACGGTGCACTGCACCGCGACCGTCAGGCGCAGGTTGAAACCGAACGATGCCGCCATGGCGGTCGTCGGCGCCGCAACGAGCACAACACTCGCAATGCCGAGCGAGAATTTCCTGATCATCCGTAACCTTTCCGCCAGTTGGCCGAAGCTTTGGATGATTATCTAGGCTCGCGAATCTAACATTCAGTTAAGGGGCGTCAGAAAATTGACAATGGAGGCCGGGCGAAAGGAAATGTGTCAGCGCGCGGTCACGGAGATCGAGACCACGTCGCTGTAAACCCCCGCGCGGCGATCGGACGTCTCGCCGATCAGGAACTGGATCGGCAGCGCTTCGCGGCGCAGCCCCTCGTCCGAATTGCCAGAGATCGTGCGCGCGCCGGTCAGATTCACCGAATTGCCGCCGATCGCCATGCTGTACGGCACGTACCAGTCGCTCGAACCCAGGCGCAGCCGCCCCGAATTGGCCGAAGTGACATCGAGATCATAGGAACCGGTGCTGGCGACCCGAAGCTGGAGCGGCACCGGCGCGAAGCCGGGCCGCAGTTCGCCCAGATCGACGACCGCGTGCCCGTTGTTCATCGTGTAAGCGCCGGCGAGGCCGATCCGTGCCGAGGGCAGGACATTAATGCCGAGGGCAAGCTGCGTGCCACCGAGCGAACGGAAACTGCTGTCCTGCGCCTCGACCGTCACATCCTGGGTAAAAATGCCCGAATCTTTCACGTCGTCGGCGTCTGCGACCAGTTTGTACAGCAAGGTGCGCGACCCGTTTGCCCCCAACGTCAGCATCCGCTGCGACGGGTTGCGCTGCGTCCGCCCGGCGCGCGGCGTCACATCCTGCGTGTCGGTCAGGTTAAGCAGCGCGTAGCCGATCCGCTTTCCGCTGCCCTTCGACAGGCCGAAGGGCGGCTGAACGAGTTCGAACGTCGGCGTGAAACGACACTCGCCCGTACCCTCGTTTACGAAGGTGATACCGAACGTCCCCTCGGGAATGGCGCCGTCGAACGGGTCATATCCCTGAATCAACCAGCTTTGCGGCGTCGCATTGATCCGGACAAGACATTCGGCGCCGGGGATGGCAGCGCCCGGCGTCGGTGCCTGCGCATAAAGCGGCATCGCCAGCACCGCCGCGGCAAGGAACAGGGTTGGGCGCAGCATAATGCCTCCTAATTTTTCGTACCGGGGCGAACCGTACCGAGATTCAACAAACCATCGGTGTCCGCCGGCACCGTGAATTCGAAGCTTCGGTCGATTGTACCATTGGGACCGTAGGTTTCCACCAGATAGCGCCGCCCCGGCAGCAGGTTGGTGATCGCGAAGCGTCCGATCGAATTGGTGAAGAAGGGAATCGGCTTCGGCGCTTCGGTCGACTGCACGTCGAGCAAGGTGACGCGACCGCCGATCAGCGACACGGGCTTGTCCGGCGCCATAATCAGGGTGCCCATCGCACTGGCGAACGCATCGGTGCCGATGCGCGCCGCATACCCGCTCTTGTACGGCGGATGGACGCGAAATACGCCAGGACCGGTGTCGTAACCCGTCGGCGGATCCTCGACATCATATTGCACCGACTGGGTGGAATAGGATCCGAGGAAATTATTGACCGCCGCCCCCAGCGCGCCGCTCTTGCTGATATAATTATTTTCGGCCAGCGACTGGCCGGCGACCACGCTGCGCTTGCCGAGGTTTTTGTGCGGGGACAACAACATGAAGCTGTCGTTGATCCGCCGCCCGACGCCGAAGCTGCCGTCGGCAAAGGCCAGCGAGGTGCCGACGCGGACCGTTGTGACGTTGAGATCGGCGACGTCCGACAAATTGGGCCCGAACGTCGCGTGGCTGACCGACGCATCGAAACGGTTGGCGGAATAGGTCGCATAGCCAAGCGCGCGCGCGCTATTGTCGTCGCGCGTGACGACCCCGCCAAAGCCGACGCTGTCGAGCTGATTCAGGCCGCTCTGGTTGTAGGAAATCTCGCTCAGATTGTCGCGACTCTCATATCGTGCTTCGGCGCGGCGGCGATAGTCGGGCTGGAACACGATGCCGATATTGAAGCTGACCCCGTTTCCGCGCGAGAAGGCCGAAGGGAATTTGGCGTAATCGACTCCGGCGCGAAGGGTCCAGCGCCGGTCGAGCCGATAAAAACCCGTCGCCCCGACGCGATAGCTATCGCCGACGTCCCCGCGCCCCTTGAGATAGGAGGCCGAAGCCGTCGCGGTCAGACGCATGGTGAATTGCCGCGAATATTGCCCCGTCACCGTCGCCGACGTGGTGTTGATCCCGTCGATGTTGCCGAGATTGGCGAAGCGGGGCGACAGATAATCGGCGCGCAGCGTGAAGCTGTCGGACAGCCCTTCGCGATCGATGAAATGTTCATAGCTGACCCCGCCGGCGAAACCCGCTCCGGCCGTCTTCGAATTGCTGCCACCGGCATCGAGCAACAGGCGACCGCCGTTGGGAAGAACGAACTGGGTCTGTCCGGTCAGCGTCTGGACGTCCTTGCTCGCCTGAAGGCCGACGCCGATGGCGGGGCGATTGAAAAAGGCTTTGCGGAAGAATCCGGAGAAGGCGACGGGGCCGCGATAGTCGGGCGCGCCACCGAAGGTCCGGCTCGTCGGACCGAGAAAGGCGCCATATTCATAATCGCCCGGATCGAGGTCGATCGGATCGAGATATTGCTGATACGACAGGTTCTGAACCGCGCCGCTGTTGTCGGTAACCTGGATGTCGACGTCGTTGCTGCCCGCGATCAGCGGCAGCGAACTGAAATCGTAACGGCCGGGCTGCAGCCGGACCTCGCGATAGAGCGACCCGTTGCGCAGGAAGCGGACGGTCGATTCGCGTTGCAGGACGAGCTGGCGATTGGCCTGAAGGATCGCCGAGCGAAAACTGTTGAAGCGACGGCGCTGACGCAGCACGCCGATGCCGCCCATTTCGACGAAGGATTGCTGGCCGCGAATTTCGGGGTCGAGATCACCGAGATACCAGCGCCGGAAATCCTCCGGCTCGTCGTAAACGAGGCGTGCATAGTTGCGCGTGAATTTGTAGCTGTCCCCGGTCAGGCCGAACTGTTGCCCCAGCTGCGCGTCGCCCTCGAAAACGAACCGGCCGAGCCGCACCGCCCCGTCGAAGTTGATCGTCGGCGGATCGGCCTGGTCGCCCTCCCACAAATAGCTCTGGATCGCGCTGAGGTTCAGAAAGGCCGAAAACCCCGCGGGCTGCAACGTCACATCGTTCGCATCTTCGCGCGGCGGCGCGAAAATATCCTTGATGGCGCGCTGTTCGGCCGACACCTCGACCACGACCACCGCCAGCGTGCTGGGGTCATATGTCAGCTGAACCCCGGTCTTGCCGAGATCGTCGGGACCGAAATTGGGCAGCGACCCGAGGCGTGACGACAGCTCGGCATGCGCCTCTTCGTTCAGCACCGGCTGCATCAAGCGTAGAAAGGTCGCCGATTCGATCAGAAAGCGGTCGTCCGCGGTGAGTAGCATCGGGACATCACCCAGGCTGCTGCTCTGAAATGTCAACGGCACCGTCATTTCGATGTCGCGGTCGTAAGGATTGATGTCCGGACGGCCATGAGGCCCGATCGGAAGCTGCGGCATCACCGGCGTCGGGGTCGGGATCGGCGGGATCTGCGTGCCCGGCAACGGAATGGTCGTTGGTGCGCCCGGATCCTGCGTCGGCGGAGAAGACCGCGGCCCCTGCGGCAACGGAATCGACACCTGTGCAGCGGCGGTGCCCGCGCACAGCGCCGACAGCGCAACCGAGCACAGGGCGAAGCCGGCTTTCACTGTTTGAACGAGAGCTTGATCGGGCCGGGGCCGAAGCCGGGAACCGGCACGCGGAAGACGCGTTCACCCTGGGCGGGCACATAGCCGGTACCAACCGCCTGGTTGAGTTCCTCGGGCGAGATGTCGACGCGCAGCCATTTGCCGTCGGTGCCCGTGCCTTCCAGCTGCCAGCCGAAATTCGACATCATCGCGTGGCGGCGGCCGTCGTTGCGCAGGGTGATTTCTACCCCGTCCTGCATCGGCGGCAGTTCCTTCGATCCCGGTGGCGCGGGCGGCTGATACATCACCTGTTTGACCGTGGTCGCCTTCACGTCGGGTTTCGCCCCGGGCGGCGCGACGACGACCAGCGCGCGCATGTTATAGAGTACCTGCACCTGTGCCCCGATCGCGTCGGCGGAGCCGGGTTCGAAAGCGACCGGCAATTGCTCGACCGAAACATAATAGGCTTGCGATGCCGCCAGTTCGGCGCCGCCCACCCACTGCAGGCGGACGACTTGGCGACCGCCGGCCGGCAGCACGCCCTGCGGCGGAAAAACAAGGAAATCCTGGTCGGCGGGCGTTTCGACGATATTCCCGTCCTTGTCGATTTCCATTCGGAAAACGCGCGTCTGGAATGCCAGATTGCCGGGATTGATGTTCTGGACCTCGATCCGCGCCACCGCGTTGCTGCCGCGCGATTCCATTTCGACGACCATAGGCGAAACGCGCATCGCCAGCGCCGGAGTGACAATCAATGCCAGTGCCGCAAACGCAGCCAACAGCGCGCGTGCATGACGCTTCATCGTCGCCAAAGCGGTCATGATCCCCATCCCCCTGTCCCGATCTGCGGACATAATCGCATTAAACCATAAAGAAAGGGGAAAGATCGCTCTTTCCCCTTTCCCTATTCGGCTACGCTTAGAGCGCGCGCAGCGTCAGCGTGGTCGTGCCGGTGTAATCACCAGCGACCAGGCCCTTGTTCGTCACGGCCGGAGCGACAATGTCGATGTCCATGCGCGAACGCCATGCGCCCTGCTGCTTCTGGCCGGCGTTGCCGGTGGTCGGAACGTTGAGCGACTGCGGCGTACCGGTGGTCTGCGCGTTCAGCGCAACACCCGTCCACGACGCGGTCACTTCGTACGGGATGTTCGCCTGGAACTCGTCGGTGTCGTAACCGCCCGGAGCCAGGTTCACGAGGCCGCGGATGTCGTCCTTGTTGATTTCGACGACATTGTTGGTGTTGCAGCCGGCGGTCAGCGTGTCGATGTTGGCTTCGGCCGGGCCGACCATTTCGAACGCCGAGTTGACGTTTTCATTGTCGCCGGTGCGAACGCCGATCACGCCGAAGTCGATGTTGCGGGCGTTCGAGTTGTTGCCGGCGTAGAAGGAGCAGTCGCGGTTGACGGTGCCGCTCAGCGAAAATTCGACGTTGACCGTCGGGGTCGCCGTTTCGCTGTCAGCAGGAGCGTCGGCGATTGCCGTGTAGCGCGTGCCAAGCGGAATGGCCAAGGCGTTGCCAGCGGCGAGCACGGGCTCAGCCGAGTTGTCGCTGGGTGAGCTGGCTTCGTAAGATGTTACGTTGCCGTTGATCGAAGCGGAACTCGCATAGTGGCGCTGATTGGTCTGAGCCTGAACGGCGCCAGCCATCGACACAAGCGCCGTCGACACGAGGGCGATGCGAAGAAAATTCTTCATGATATTTCCCTTATTCAAACCGGAAACACAACCTCGCGGCGATGCTTCCGAAGATAATGGGGCCGGAACGGCATGTTTGCCGTCCCGGCCTTCATTCACTGCCCGATCTTAGAGAGCGCGCAGCGTCAGCGTGGTCGTGCCGGTGTAATCACCAGCGACCAGGCCCTTGTTCGTCACGGCCGGAGCGACAATGTCGATGTCCATGCGCGAACGCCATGCGCCCTGCTGCTTCTGGCCGGCGTTGCCGGTGGTCGGAACGTTGAGCGACTGCGGCGTACCGGTGGTCTGCGCGTTCAGCGCAACACCCGTCCACGACGCGGTCACTTCGTACGGGATGTTCGCCTGGAACTCGTCGGTGTCGTAACCGCCCGGAGCCAGGTTCACGAGGCCGCGGATGTCGTCCTTGTTGATTTCGACGACATTGTTGGTGTTGCAGCCGGCGGTCAGCGTGTCGATGTTGGCTTCGGCCGGGCCGACCATTTCGAACGCCGAGTTGACGTTTTCATTGTCGCCGGTGCGAACGCCGATCACGCCGAAGTCGATGTTGCGGGCGTTCGAGTTGTTGCCGGCGTAGAAGGAGCAGTCGCGGTTGACGGTGCCGCTCAGCGAAAATTCGACGTTGACCGTCGGGGTCGCCGTTTCGCTGTCAGCAGGAGCGTCGGCCTGAGCGCGGTAACGCGTGCCAACGCCAGCGAGAACGCCAGCTTCACCAAGGAGAGCGCCAACATTGACGCCGAAAAGGCCCGGTTGCGGGTTGGTGATCTGGTAATCCACCGGAACGCTGCCGACAAACGGAATCGAAACCGAGCCGGTACCGGCATAATGACGCTGATTGGTCTGCGCCATGGCCGGCGTCGCGATAAGCGCGATGGCGGCAACGGCGCCGCTAAGGATCTTCTTCATAATCTTCTTCCCTCTATTGTACCGCCTCCCCCCAAATGCCGGGTGACGATGTCATATTGCACCGGTTGGTCGGAGTGCCGGGAGAGCATCGGTGCCTGCCCTTCCGGCATAACTCCGCCCGCGAAACCGCAGGCGAATTGCTTAGATCGGAGAGACGGTGATCGTGATCGTCTCCGAATAGTCGCCGGCGAGCAGCCCGGCCTCGCCCGAAGGCTCGCCCAGTTCGACCGCCAGACGCATGCCGTCGGTGGCGATGCCGCCGTTGCTGGAAATGACGCCGCCGGCCAAAAGCTGACGGCTGTTGAAGGACCGGCTCACCACCTGCCGCGACGGATATCGCACCGGCATTTCGACGGCCAGATTATAGGGGAGGACACCGCTGTAGGGGCCCTGCCCGTTCGGCATCGTCGTGTGGGTCAGGCCGCCGCGGGCGCCCTTGATCGTCATCGTGAACGGGACGTTGCAATCGAACGCGACGCGCGTTTCGACTCCCAGCCCACGGCGTTCGAGATTGCCGAAATCCATGTCGCCGATGCTGCCCATCGCGCAATGCTGGCGGATGGCGCCGCTGACCGCGATGTCGAGCGATCGAACGTTCTGAATTTCTTTCGCGTTCGCGGGCACGGCGACAGCCGCCGCGGCGAGCGCAAAGAGCATGAACCTCATGACTCAACCCCCCAAAAAACCAAACGGTTTCCGGCTCCGCTTCGCGGATGACCTTTGGGCATCCCCCGATGCCGGGGAGTCGCGACCCGACTCACCCCCCTCCGTTAAGAAAAACTTACTACAGAGGTTAAATTAGGTTCACACCCATAAAATGGCGTCGATTGAAAATCGCGCGGCGCCGATGCCTTTCAACTTCCACGGAAATGCTGGATTCTGGCGGTTGGCGACGGTTAATCCCGCTCATGGGGCGGCGGGGCCAATGCGATAGCGTCCAAAATCGGGACAGCCGACTTAAAAAGATTAACCTATTCGTTTGGAGGAAGTTAAGTTTTGGCGCGCCGGTAAAGCAAAAATCGTCGGAAATCTGCGGCATTGCGGCGATTGACCCGCCGCAATCGGCGCACGGTTCGGCTCGCCTGCGGGGTACCTACCTTGCCGAGCCATATCCCAGGGCGCATGGCCCGGCGGTGTGGCCCGCGCCTTTAACCTCTCCACAACCGATTGCCCCGCATAGGGCTGACCCATGCCCATTCACGCGATGATCGAACAGGAAAAGGACGCCGACGGAGCCCGCGGCGCCGCGCGCATGCACATGCGATTGGAAACCTCGGGATCGCTGGGCGGCGATCGGGGCTCCACCGTCGTGATCCACAATCTGTCGGCCACCGGCATGCTGATCGAAACCGCCTCCGATCTCGACATCGGTCAGCGGATCGCGGTGAGCTTGCCCGAAGCGCCCGACTGCACGGCCACCATCGTGTGGCGCAGCGAGGCGCTCGCCGGCTGCCGTTTCGACCTTCCGCTCTCGCGCGCCGCGCTCAGCGCCGCGCAGCTGCGCAATCCGCTCCCCCAGGACGTCGATCCCGCCGGCGTCGCGGCGGACAGCGAGATGCTGGCCGAACGGCTCCTCCGATTGCGGCAGGAACGCGGCCTCAGCCGCGTCGAGCTGTCGAACCGGACGGGCTTCAGCAAGCCGAGCATCTGGGCATGGGAAAGCGGCAAGACGATGCCGCGGCGCAGCAACCTGATCGCGCTGGCCGACGCCTTTGGCATATCCGAACGCGAACTGCTCGTCGGCGAGCTCGCCGCCGCGTCCGCCGATCCGTCGTTGACGGCAAAGCGGCTGCACGCGCTGATCGAAACAAGCCGCGACGAAATCGCCCTGTTGGCGGGCGTAGACCCCGACAAGGTCCGGATCACGATCGAATATTAGGGTCTGGAGCCCCAAGATCCCTTAGGCAACAACAGGCTCGCGTCGCCATAGCTGTAGAAGCGATAGCCGCCCTCGATCGCATGGGCGTAGGCCGCCTGCATCGTCTCCAGCCCCATCAGCGCGCTGACCAGCATGAACAAGGTCGAGCGCGGCAGGTGGAAGTTGGTCATCAGCCCGTCGA
>CBINGC010000011.1:0-98429 GCA_966250105.1 uncultured Sphingopyxis sp.
AAGGCCGAAAAGTCAGAACCGCGCGACTAGATCCGGCGGTAGCGGAAGTACCAGACTTCATGTGCCAAGTCAATCATACTATTGAAATAGAATGATTTTTCACAAAATATTGACCTCAAAAAATTGGCCAGCAATCACCCAGCAATCACCGTTTCCAGGGGCGAAAAAACCTCGTGTCCACGCGCAAATCTGCTCGTCGATCGGACCTTTCCAAGACCAATCTTGACGACTGTCCGATGGCGAAGGTCACCGGTTCAAATCCTGTAGGTTGCCTCCCATATCCTCCCTCAGTTAGCCTCGCCAAAGATGGCGAGAAGTGCCGGGCCGTGGGTAAGAATCTAGTACCTCTCAACCCAACATTGGACCAGTTTAGGCTACCACCGCCTGACAGGTTCAGATCGCGTGAGGCGCAAGAGCGGTCGCTCGATCTAGCGATCGCCGACATCGAAGACGCGCAACCCCGCTGGCGCAGCTTTGGACGGCATACTCTAATTAGATCCATTTTCGGTTCCAGTTTTGGTTGCTGATTATGATCAATCTGTTGGAAGTAGGCGCCCGCCCGTATAGTCAACTGGGCGAGTGACCGGGTTCCGCCACGTATGTCCAGGCAATTGCTAAAGGTGGCGGTACGTGCTCCAGACGCGCGTTTCCTTTGCTCGGTCACTTTTTCGCGATGCAACGCCTAGAATAATAATTGGATTATTAAATAGTATCGCTCTGGCGAGAGGCATACTTTTCAACTGCGACTCATCTTGGTCGCAACCTTGAAAAGGAACGTGACATGAAAACGCATGACGACATCATCGATCTCGGCGCCGCCCAGGACGAAACCCTCGGCGCGCTGCCGTCGGGCCAGCAGGACGTACAGCCCGGGGACAAGTTTATCCTCGGCGGCATCAGCGCCGACGATTGACTGACGCGTGGCGTGCAGTCCTCGCACTGCACGCCACCGCTCCGTCGCGCGCTTCCATGATGAATGTCATCACTTCAGCTGCCACGCATTGGTGCAGAGTCGGCGGCACCTTCGTCTTTCTGGACTTGTCCCGCGATCGCTATTTCATGCTTGAGCAAAGTGTGGCTGATCGCTTTTCCCGGATTGTCGCGGGAGCGCAAGAGGAGGGTGACAATGATTGGCTTGCCGCACGCGGCTTGCACCATCTGGCGCCGCCGGTCGATCAATCTAGTTCCGCAAGGATCGCTCCGACCAGCAGTGTTCTCGAGGAGCCAAATCTCGAAAGGGCTTCGGCGGTTGAGACAGCCCGTGCGGTATTGGCCCTGGCCATAGCTCAGCGACATGTGCGGAAACTCCCTCTTCAGGAAATTCTGCCCAGTAGTTCGCAAGTCGTGCCGGTACCGCTGCAAGTTCAACGGTCGGATGCGCGCCAGGTAGCCGCCGCGTTTAAGCGGGCGCGGCATTATTTTTCCGGCATGGATGAATGCCTCAGCCGCGGCGTTGCAATGCGCCGTGTGCTGGCCGGAAAGGGGTGCGAGGCCCGGCTGGTGATCGGCGTAACTTTGCCATTCGCCGCGCATTGCTGGGTGCAGCTGGACTCGGCGGTATTGACCGATCCGCTTGATGTGGTGACCCCCTACACACCGATATTGGTCGCCTGATGCCGGGGTACTTTCGCATCGAGATTTCCGAGGCGTCAGGACAGGCTGATCGTGACGACATCGAAGCGGACTCATCCACCTTATCGCTTCCAGGCGCTCGACTCTGGTGCGATCAGCAGCCGCTTGCCATGGGTGGGCATGGATATCTGATCGGCCACCTGTTCGAGCGAGGTGAAAAGAGCCGCCGCGTCTTGGATCTCCACGAGACGGCAGTCGCCAGAATCGAGGCGTCTAGCGGTCGGTCACTCGTGTCCGACTATTGGGGCGGCTATGTGTCCATCTTGGCGCGGCCCGGTGGAGGTCTCGCGATATTTCGCGACCCGTCCGGGTTGTTGCCTGTCTATTACCGCGCCGATGGGGCGGGCGTCACAGCGTCGAGCGACGCCGCCGATCTCGGCAGACGTGGCGGCGTCGATTATCCGGCAGTTGCGCGGTTTCTGGCTAATGGAGGCGCGCCTAGCCGAGAGACCTGTCTCGAGGGCGTTCGAGTCCTGCTTCCCGGCGAATGCCTGATAGTTTCTCCTGGATCGCATTGTCTGGAAAGCTGGTGGTCGCCGTGGGATTGGACGCAGGTCCCCCACAAGCGGTTCAACGTGGCCACCCGTAAGCTTCGCGTCGTGGCGCTCGACTGTATCGAAAGCTGGGCGACTTGCTTTGACTCCATATTGATCGGCGTGTCTGGTGGGCTCGATTCCTCGATCGTTGCCGGCGCCGCTGCCCGCCGCGCCGCCGCGCTTCTTTGCCTGACGATGGTAGAAGACGATGCCATTGGGGATGAGCGCCGCTATGCTTCCCTTCTCACGGAGGCGATTGGCGTACCATTGCGCGAAGCCCGCTACGACCTCAGCGAGGTTGATATCGGTCGCGCCGTGGCGCCGCACCATCCATGGCCGCACGCACCATTCTATATGCAGGCCATCGCGTCGGTTCATCAAGAACTCCGCCGCGAGCATCAGATTGATGCCTTCTTTTCGGGCAATGGCGGGGACAATATCTTCTGCGCAATTCGAAGCGCCTCGCCCTTCGTCGATCGCTTCATGGCACAGGGACCGCGCCATGGGCTATTCGACACCTTGCGCGATTTGAGCGATCTGACGGGAGCCAGCGGTGCGACCATCTTGCGGCACGCTTGGGATCGCTATCGTGACTGCAGCCGGCCTGCGAAAATTCATCGCGACACTTCCGGGCTATCTTCCGCCGCGATCGCCGAACTGGATCAATCCGGACCCTCGCACCCGTGGATAGAAGCGCCCGACGGGACGCCGCCCGGCAAGACTGCGCATGTCAGGTTGCTTGCGCGCGCCCAGCGCAGCATTGAGCTTTATCCCCGCCGCACCCATCCGCAGCATGTCGCGCCGCTGTTGTCGCAACCGATCGTCGAAACATGCCTGTCGATCCCGACATGGCAGTGGATCGAGGGCGGCAGGGATCGGGCCGTCGCGCGGGCGGCATTCAAATCCGTCGTTCCTGCGCCGTTGCTGCGCCGCACGTCCAAGGGCGGGCCGGGCGGCTTCATGCAGCGAATTTTTCAGTCGAATGCCGAAGAGGCCGGCGATCTGCTTCGCAACGGCCTGCTCGCGCGGGCCGGTCTGCTCGATCTCAGGATCTTGGAAGGGGCGTCGCAACCGACCGTCGAGGGGTTTGAGAAGGCGCAGCGGATCCTCGCGCTGTGTGCCGCCGAAAGCTGGGTTCGTTGGTGGACGGACGTTGGCGCGTCGTGACGCTATCTTCGCTCGGCGCCCAGCGCTCGCCTGCACCCTGGCTTCCATTGCGCCGCCATTTTTGACCAGCGATCAAATGCGCCTCTGTCCTCCAGTTCCGGGTCGCGCCGGTCGCGGAGCCAGAAGTCGAACCAGGCCAGATTCTCTCGCATCGCGCGAAGCCGATTAGACGGGATATGAAACAGATGGGTCTCATCGGTGGCGGTCGTCTCACCAGGATAGAGGCTGATCTGCGCGGGAACTTTGGCTTCGCGAAGCGCGGCATAGAAATCGATCGCTCCCGCAAAGGGAGAAGCCATCTGCTGGAGGATTGGGCCGCACGCCTTATCGGCACGGAGCGACGGCGACAGCTGGCGATAGGCGTCGAGGTAGTTGCCGGAAGGGGGGCCACCGAAGACGGCGTGATACCCGTCTTTCGGATCCGAATAGGAAGCGGGTTCAAGATAATTGCCATCTCCGCTGGAAGCAGCGCGTAATATATCCGATTGGGTCATGGCGACATTCACCATCTGCGATCCGCGACTGTATCCGGCAATGCCAATGCGGTCGGGATCGACAATGCCTTCGCTTGTCAATTCAGCGATCGCGTCTTCGAAACTATAGACGCCGTTGAGCCAGATCAGCTCGCGCAGCTTAGCGGGTCCGAGTGTGCCGGGGCCTCCCGACCACTCCATATAAGCGTTCCACAGGTCCGCCTGCTGCCGCGCCGAAGGGTCGTTCATCAGAATGACGAGATATCCGCGCTCGGCGAACAGCTGGGCGGGATAGTTCCATTGCATATCGGCGCTTGCGAAGCGTTCGTCCGCGTCGCTGCCATGGGTGATGATGATCGCCGGGTAGCGGCTGCTTGCCTGGTAATCGCGAGGCCAGATGATGAATCCGGTCGACCGGTAGCCGAGCCGGTTTGTCCATTGATGGGGCGTGACGTGCAGCGGTGCGATCGACTCATGGGCAGAGGAAAGCGGGGCCAATGTCTGTACGCGCCCATCATGCGGTGCGACCTGCACGAGGTGCGGGGCTTGGTTCAGCCCCTCCTCGACGCAAATACCCCAAGCTAGATCCTTGCGAAAATCGCAGGCAGTCAAGCTGCTTGAGTGGATCAGCGGCTTTGCGCGCCGACTTGTAAGCATAACCAAGCCGTACCGCGGATGCGAGAGCGTTCGCACCCCCAGCAGGGCCGTTCGCCCATCCGCCGAGAGCCAGTTTCCCGCGGATCGCGGATCGCCGATATAATAGGGCTGGCCGCCATATCGGATTTTTCGGCCATCGGTCCGCGTCTCGGTAAGCGCTAACGCGCTTCCGAAACCTTCGCTGGCGAGCGTTCCGCCGTTCGGGCCGCGCAGCAGTCCGATTGCCGGGAAACCGAAACTTTCCTCGATGGGGCGGCTCGCCTTGGTGGCAAAGCTCCAGGCAAAAGTCCCGATGCCTTCGGTCCGTTCCGCATCGGATTGCTCCAATTGATAGCGCGGTCCTTCCTCGGTCCATTCGACATTGCCGCCAAAATAGAAAGCAAGCCGGTCGCTCGATGGCCGCGATGCCACCAGCCACTCCTCGCCAATGGCCGACCTTAGGCGCAGTTCGACGATTGCCTTGACCGGCGCGCGCCGCCGGTTGCGCTGGCCGACCACCGCGTCGTCAACGGACACATCGACCGGCTCCGAACGCGGCTTGAGCGTGGCGTACCAGAGCCACAGTCCGTCGGGAGACCAGTCGTGATACAAGATACCGATACGGCGAGGCGCACCGCTTCGGACCGCGAACAGCCCGCCTTCGGTCTGGCCGACGGTCACCTTCGCATCACGCCCCAGTAGCGGTTTGATCGTCCCTTCGGCGTCGAGCGCATAGAGCTGAAGGCCAACGCCCCGATCTAGCAGAAGGCTCCAGCCTTTGCCTTTCGGCAGCGGCCGGAGCTGTTCTGCGCTTGGCGCTCGCAGAATCTCGCGCGAGACGCGCGAGCGCAGGTCAAGCAGATGGAGTATCGAGACGGTCTCATTCTTTTCGAGATCCGCTCGCCGTTCGAGATAGGCGAGCGACTTGCCGTCGTTCGCCAAGCTCAAATCGAAATCCGCCGGGACGGTCACCACATCTTCGACCGTCCAGCGCCGACCTTCCTTCGCGACGGCCGGCCCGCCATTCCCGAGACTGACGAACAGAAGGAGCGGCAATAGGCGGATGCTACCAGTCATGCCGAACCGTGACGCTCAGGAAGCGGCCAATTGCTGACCCGTTCGTCGTGTCAAATGGCGCATCGAAAGGCGAGGTGGTGAAGATCGGCTCGGGCTTGCTGTTGAACACATTCTGTGCGCTCAGCGCGACTTCCGTGCCTGCGCCGAGCCGCAATCGGCCGGTCAGGTCAAGCGTTGTCGATCCGCCAAGTTTGACTGCTGCCGGACGACGATTGTCCGTAACGCTAGCGCTGTGATTGAGGAAGGCCGCGAGCGAGAACGCCTTGTCGCTCAGCGTGAGCCCGCCGCGCGCCCGAAGATGCGGCGGGCGGAAGATCGTTCCGGCGAGGTCGGTCACCGGCAGACCGGCAAGCAATTGCTGGCTGCTGTCGAGCCAGGTGGCTCCAGCGTTCAGGCTCAGCCGCCGGTCGCTGCCAAGTTCGACATCATATCGCACCGCGATGTCGAAGCCGCGATATTTCTGCCGCGCGATATTGCGGTCGCGAGCATCGAGGAAGGCGACGACGCGCGCCGGGTCGTAGGGAGACCCAGTAATGTTCTGGAGCCCGCCATCGGCACCGGCGAAGATAACGTCGAGCAGGCCAGGCCCAGGGTTCAAGGTAACTAGATCAGCAAAGATCGGATTGTTCAGAACCCCGGCGCCCGAGGCGAGCGGCGGTGCAACGCGATCCGTATAGTCGATTCTGAAATAGCTTGCCGATACCTCCAGGCCATCGAGCGGTTTCACGGTCGCGCTGAAGGTCCAGTTTTCGGAGCGTTCAGGCTCGAGCCGGTCGTTCGGCCCGAGGGCATAAGCGACGGTCGATCCAGCGGGAAATCCTTGGCCGAAGCCGCCGACCGGCACGAGCAGCGCAACATAGCCGGAATATTGCTGATAGAGCGTTGGGAGCTTGAAGGACTTGCCCCATGACACCCCCAGCCGGACCTGTTCGACCGGATCATAGATGAAGCTCAGCTTCGGGGTGACGATGTCGCCGGAGTCCGAATAATCCTCATAGCGCAGCGCCCCGGTCAGCGAAGCGCGGTGCGCAAAGGCCAGATCCTGATCGGGGTTCGCGATCGGCAGCAAAAGCTCGCCATAGGCGAAATGATTGCGGCGCGAGCGTGAAAAGCTGCGCGTCCCGATTTCGGATTTGAAACGGTTGGTGCGATAGCCGCCGCCAAAGGCCAGTCGCGCGGCGCCCGCGGGGAGCTCGAACAGCGACCCCTCCAGTCCCGCCTCCACCGCGATATTCCGGTTGAAGAAGTGCCGGGCGGTGGCGGTGCTCGGCGCGCCGCCGCTGAAATTCTGGCTGAGGCCATCGGTCGTGTCGGTGCCGAAAAACGCGCCCGCTTTCAGCTTCCAATTGGCCGACAGTTCGGCCGACAGCGTCGGCGCGACACCGAATGTTTCGAATTTGGTGCGCGCCTCGAGCCCTGAGTTTCGGAGCGGCTGGGCGACCGTGAAACCGGTCGCCGACTCCATCCGTCCGCGCTTGTAAATAAGATCGGCAGCCAGGGTGACGCCGCCGCCAAGCGACTGGTGACCGCTCAGCAGAACCGCGTGTCGGCGAAGGTTGGGGAACAACGTAGAATCAGGGTTGTTGGCGGACGCATAGCTGCGATCCTTCGCCCGGATCGCGGTGCCGTGCGAATAATCATACGCCGCGATGATGCCGCCGTCCGACCAGCGCGAGCCGCCGAGAAGATTATATTGCTGCTGGAAATTGCCGCCGTCGGTCGACAGGCCGAGCCGCGCGCTGGTCGACACCCCCTCATAGTCGCGCTTGAGAAGAATATTGACCACCCCGGCGACTGCATCGGCGCCGTAGATGGCCGATGCTCCGTCGGCCACGATCTCGACACGGTCGACCGCCGCGATGGGAATGGCGCTGACGTCGATCACCGAATTGACGCTGCTGTAGGCAAAGCGATTGCCGTTGATCAGCGTCAGTGTCGCATTGGGACCGATACCGCGCAGGTTGAAAGTCGATGCGCCATTGGCGTTGACGTTTTCATTCGCGGCGCCTTGCGAATTTCCAATCCCGGGATTCTGGCCTCCGCCAAAGTTCTGCGGCAAGCTGCGCGCCACTTCGCCAAGATCGGCATGGCCGGAGTTGCGGATGTCTTCCAATGTCACCCGGATCACAGGGATTGCCGTGGGTGCACCCGTGATCCTCGACCCCGTCACGACGATCGGCTCGGCGTCGGTTGCTGTGCTATCGGCGGTGGACGTGAGTCTAGAAATGATCACCGAGCCGACCTCGAACCTTGCGATCAGCCTGCTTCCCTTGAGGAGCACCTCGATTGCTTCGCGGCTCGTTAGCTCGCCTTTCAACGGCGGTGCTGTCTTTCCTTCAAGATCGCGCGACGACGCGTAGAGTTCGATGTCGGCAATCGTGGCAGCGCTGCGCAGCGCGTCGCCGAGATCCTGCGCCGGTTGATCATAAGACTGGCGCTGTTGCTGCATGGCCAGCGCAACCGCAGGTGAAAAACAGGCGGCACTGCCGACCATCAGCGCAACCAGCGAACGGGACTTCTTCAACATTATCACTCCCCCATTTTCTCGGCCGTGCTTCAGGCAGGCGGCCAGTGGGGGTGCGTTGACGGGGCGAAGGGGAGCCCCTTAGTCTTGGGTGAAAAATTTATCGGCGGCGCAGATAGATGGCGTCCGCAGAGCGTTCGACCCTGAGACCGAAGAGGCTTGCGATCCGTTCTGCGAAGGCATCGGTCTCGCTAAGATGGAAGCGGCCGGAAACCTCAAGCGCTGCGCTCGCCGCATCGTCGATCACGATCGGGGTGACGGCATAGCGATTGGCCTTGGCGATGAGTTGGTCGAGCCTAATCGAACGATATTCGGCCCAGCCTTCGGGCCAGTTTGCGGGAATGTCAGACGCTTGGGCCATGCCGAGCTGCAACTTGCCATCACGCCGATAGGTCAGCGTCTTTCCCTGTGACAACGCGGTCGCAGGACCGGTTCTGGCGTCTGCGCGCAGGCCGGCCTCGCCGCGCCGGAGGGCCGCACTGACCGTTCCGGCCTCGTCGAGGCTAAGGTCGATCTCGGCATCGTTCGCGATTGCTGCGCCTGTCCCGGCGTCGATATGGAGCGGTTTAGCTTGCTTGGCGATGGAAAGACGGACCCTGCCCTTTACCAAGCGGACGCTGCGGTCGCCGTCTCCGAACGCGACGTCCAGCCGGCTGTCGGTATCAAGCGTCGCGCGCGAGCCGTCGGCAAGCCGGAACGAGCGGATTTCGCCGCGCTGCGTAATCAGCGGTTCGGTGGCTCGCGCGATCGAGGCGCTGCCGGGCTGGCCGGGAAGGGAGGCGCCTCCAGCCCCGATTGCTACAATCAGCAGCGCGATTGCGGTCGCGGCGGCGCCCCATGGCAGCCAGCCGCGAACCCGGCACCGCCGCGCTTCGGCATGGCTTGTTCCGTGGCGCTGCGAGGTCTTGAGAACCGCCAAGGCCGCCATGCGGCGTTCGGCGCGGCGGTAGGCTTCGCCATGATCGGCCGATGCGAGGAGCCACGCTTCAAACTCTCCGCGCAGCGCGCCGGCGTCCTCGCCGCGCATCTTGATCAGCCACGCCTGCGCTACCTCATCGACGGGATAGTTGCCGCCGCTTGTGCTCGTCATCGGCCGCCGTCCACCACCTTTGAAATCTGACCGAGCGCTTTCATCATATGATATTCCACCGTTGCGATGCTGATGCCAAGCAGTTCGTGTATCTCGCGATAACTGAGTTCGTCCACCCGATGCATCAGGAAAACGCGGCGCGTTTTTGGCGGCATGGCGTCAACCGCCGTTTCATACAATCGCAGCAGGTCCGCGGCTTCGAGATTCCACTCCTGCGCCGCAGGCGTCGCGCCGTCGCGCTCCTCGCGAAGCGGAAAGAAGGTCGCCCGCGCGGACTTCTGGCGCCGCGCTCGATCAATGAGGAGATTTTGGGCGATGCGGCGAAGGAACCCGCCCGGATTGACGAGCTGGTGACGCTGCGTGCTGCCCGCCGCGCGCGCGAAGACTTCCTGCACCAGATCCGGTGCTTCCTCCGATCCCGCTTTGCGGCTCAGGAAATGGAAGAGCGACGTGCGATGCGTCCGATATATCGCGTCCAGATCGTGCCCGGCTTCAGGCCGCTCCTCGACCGGCGGCGGACGATCGGCCGGATGCGAATGGCAGGCCGATGACACCGAAAAGGGGTGACGCGGCGGGGCGCGGTCGCCGCAGGTACAGGAAGACACGACAAATATTCCCGGAGGCACGAGCGGGACCAGCCGGCATTCGCCAGAGACCCGTCTCCCAGTGCTGTGCCGCCGTTTGGTCGCTCGCGCGAACCATGGACCGGTTGGGCCGCCGGTCCGGTCAGGGACTGGCGCATATGATGCCTGGCGAAATATTCCGCGCAGGAGCTGCCAGCGATGCTCTTGCACGGTCGAATCATGTCAATTGTGGGCGGTCCTGACAAGCAAAACGTCACTCTCTTTTCGGCCAGCGATCATGGCTGTCGACCTGGATGACCGGCGAGCGTTCGGGCGTAGGTAGCCGCTTCATGCGCGCGCCGCTCGTGATAGCGGAGCAGGAAGTTGCGCACTTTCGCCTGCGGCTCGGCATCGGCGAAGGCGATCGCGATTGCTTCATACTCCTCGTCGGCATCGGCGAGGATCGTCACGTCGAAATGACGCGAAAGCTGAAGCCGGTCGCCGATCGCAGCGATGCTCGCGACTATTTCGCTGTTCGACGAGCGCTCGGCAATCGCGAGAAACAGGTCGGCGACGCGATCGGGATAAGGCTGGTCAGCGGGGACCGACGTTGCCGACCCTTTTTGCGCCGTCGCTAGCGCCGCGAGCAGCAGGATCAGGTGCAGCTCGAGCAGGTCGCGAAACTCGGTCTCTGTCAGGCGATGGACATGAAAACCCTCGCCGGGCATGAAATCGACCATCCGCTCGCCATTGAGCCGGTAAAGGCTATCGCGTACCGGGGTGACGCTGACTCCGAGATCGTCGGCGAGACGGGCCGCCTCGATCCGGGTACCGCCGGCCCATTCCCCGCTCATCAGCCGACGCTTGATTGCCTCATAGGTCGGCTCGAACACATGCGCCGGGCTCATTGGCCGTTCCTTTCGGCAGCGGCAAAATCGGCGACCGCATCCGACTGGTCGGGCCTGAGCGCGTCGATCGCGCCGATATGGGCGGGAATGTCGTCCTTGAGCAAAACCGAAGGACATTGGCCCTCGTAATTGCCGAGATTGGGGCGGTGCTGCGCATAACCGGCGAGCGCAGCCAATTCAGGCGGAAACGTCCGGGCGACCTCGGGCGGATAAGCGAGCCACAAATTCTCATAGGGCTTCAGCCATCCCAGGCTGTAGCTGACGAGTACGCCGCGCCGGACCTCGTTGCTGAGGTTCGAGCCCGCCCCGTGCGCCGTCGATCCCAGAAAGCAGATTGCTGCGCCCGGTTTGCCTTCGGCGAAAATGGGCGGACCAAGATCGGTTTTCGCGATGCCTTTCACGCCGTGGCTCTTCGGAAAGATCCGCGTGGCGCCATTTTCCTTCGTGAAAGGCGTCAGCGGCCAGAGGACGTTGACCAGATATTCCTGGCTGCCGTCGGCGCCGCGCCACATATCCTGGTCGCGGTGTGGAAACTGCCGCACTTCGCCCGGATGAATCTCGATCGCCTGGGTGAGGTTCAGCTGGATCCGGTCGCATCCCGTGCCGAGGATCGTCTCGACCGCAGACAGGATGATGGGGTTGAGCACCAGTTCGGCCATATGCGGCGACCTTTTGAGCAGGCTGCCGAACCTTTTCGTGCGGCGACCATAGAAATTGCCTTCACAAAAGGGCGTCGCGGCGAAGATCGGGTCGAGATCCCTTGCGAGCGCATGGACACGCGCGACCGCCTCGTTGCGAATGATGCAATAGCCTTTGCGGCGCAGCTCATCGACGAGCAGGCCAGGAAGATCGGCTTCGGTCAGATCCTTTTTCATCGCCCCGGCTCCCCGCCTTCTTCGAACTTGAGGACAAGCGGCGCGTAGGTGCCGGTGCGCTGCAACCCGGGGAGCGTGTCCTCGTCGATCGCTATGCTGAGGGCGAGTATCCGGCACGCGCCGTCCCGCTGAACGGGACCCAGCGTGCGGCATGTCCAGCCAAATTTGCAGATCGTGTGATACCAACCGGCTTCGGCGACACCGACATATTCGCCTATGCCGTGGTGGAGAGCATAGTCCGCGAGCGCGGTGACCAACTGGTTGCGCGCATCGCGGCACTCGGTCGGCGTTTGCGCGGGGTCGAGGCAAAAGCGGCTGATCTCCCATATGCCTTCGCCGGACGGCGCCTCGCCGGCGCAAAGATGCGAATAGATGTTGCCGAGCAGGTGCGGCGCCGTTGTCGGCAGGAGCCGCGCCGACGCCCGGTGGCGCAGATCATCGGGATCGAGCAGGATGAGATATCGTGCGTCCGGGGTATCGAACTGGTCGAGCTCGAAGCGGCCATCGAGGGCGGGCAAATCCCATTGCAGCTTGTCGATGAAGACCTGCTTGCGGGCGGCGAACATGGCGCGTAGCGCCGCATTCCCGGGCGCGTCATGCGCCCGCGTGGATTGAGTGATCATGAAACTTCCTTGGCTGTTGAAGCCGGAATCAGACCATCAATCCCGCGGCACGCCTATGCCCATTTCTGGGCAAGCTTTGTGCGTTTGTCTGCTCCTCGTCAGAGCGGGCGCCACCAATCATAGACATCCGAAAAGCCGATGACGCCGTCGAACAGGGCGCAGAGGATCAGCATTTGCCGGCACGGCACCGAATAGCGCTCGCGCGCGATCTTGAGATGACGGACCACGGTCTCTTCGCTGATGCCGAGGATGCCGGCGGTCTCGCCGGCGGTCTTGCCGCGCGCCGACCAGAGCACGCACTCGCGCTGCCGCTCGGTCAGCGCCGCCCGCGGAGTATAGGAGCCTGTCCCGATGAGCTGCCGCGCCGCGGCGAGCGCCACGGCGCCGACAATCTCGGCGGCGTGGAGCATCTCGAGCGGGAGCCTGGCATTGGGAGCGACGGCAAAGGAGCAGCTTCCGGTAGCTTCGCCAGGCAAGTGCCGCGGCACCGTGAAGCCGTCGCCGATTCCGCTCTCGCGGGCGACCTTCAGCAATTGCCGGTCACCGCGGGAAAGCGGGATGTAGTGGTCGACATTGCGCCATTGAAAGCCCGTCATGGATTTTTCGCCGGCGCGGCGGATCGGGTCGGTGCCGCTCAGGTCGAAGCCGACATAGACATTGGCCCAGGCGTCGGGATAATTATGCACGAGCATCGATGCGGCTTCGCCGCCGCCGCGGCGGTCGAAGGCGAGCGCGAAAAGATCGAATCCCATGCGGTCAGCGGCGTTCGAGAGGGCAGCAAAGAGCCGCTCTTCCTTGTCGGCGCCTGATATGTCGTGTGCGAGTTCCTCCGTCAGATTAAAATGCTTCACGTCGATTCATCGGCCGCCGGCACGTTCCCGACCCGTCCGCCCGCGATCCGCTCCATGGCTCATCGCTCCCGTTTCCTCTCCGGGAGACAATGAAGTTGGACAAGCTTCGCGATGGTCCTCGCACTGCGGCGGGCAGGTAATACCTTAGCCTCTATACGCAATGCCGATCGCCTCTTCGGTGTAACGACAGGAAATCGCCTGATAAAGCGGCTTGGTGTGCTAATCGGACCCAGATTGACACCAATCGGTCCATGTAGAGACTGGACCGCGATAATCCTCCAAGCGGAGCCGACGCACATGGGTGATAATCGTCCCACGGCATTTCACCGACCACAAGGATGGTGCTTTGCTTTTACGGTGATCAAATCGGACGCCTTGCCCGTGGATCGCGGGCAGTTTCATGTGACAAAAGCTCCAACTGAATTGCGATGAGTCAGAGCTTTTGTCACATCGCGAACGGAGCAACGGGGTCTGTCCTACATTGTCCGGCCATGGCATGTACGGCCAATGGATCAGGAACCGAAATGGAAATCGCGCGCGCTGGCGATCGAATTCTGGTTCGCCGCCGTACTCGTCGGCGGCTCCTTCATTGCCGGACTCGTCGGCGCGATCCGATCGCTGTTCGGCGGATGAAGCGTTGCCCCACGATCCAAACTCTCAAAGGAGCGTCGGGGTCTCGGCGCTCGGGGGCTTGCGGCTAAACCACGGGACGTCGGTCCGCTCGACCTCCAGCTGGCTTGCCGGATATTGGGTCACAAGCTTCATAGCTTCCTCAGGGGGCGCTTGCAGCCAGGCATCATGATCGGCGGCGTGAAGAATGACCGGCATCCGGTCGTGAATATCAAAGAGCTCCTCGGTCGCATCGACCATCACCATCGTATAGCAGTCGCCCCACTCATCGGTCGGGCGCCACAATCCTGCACAGGCCGCGAGCGGCTGATCGGCGACGCGAAGCCAGGTGCGCGTCATCTTGCCCTTCGCGCCCTCGGCCTCGGCGAAGGCGCTGATCGGGATGAGACAGCGCTGGGCGGGATTAGTGAACCAGGTCCGCCAATAGGTCATCAGCTTGTCGTCGCGGGCATTGTTGACGGGCTTCGGCTTGCTCGTCGGTTTCATATGCTTGAGCCGAACCGGGAAGCCCCAGGTCATCGACTGGAGCGCGCGGGCGCCCCCGTCCTCGCGCACCACGAACCCCTGTCCGCCCGGATAGACCTCGCCGGGCTGAGCATTAGTGAGGGGGCGCCGCGCTCCGAAGGCCGAGGCCACTTCGGCAACCGAAGCCTTGAGGGTCACGAGATTGCACATGGCGGCGGTTCCCCTTGGACGGTTTCGGTCAGGCCGCGCCGAGCATTTCGTCGAAATTCTGCTGAATCGGCGGCATGATGCTGAAGCTATTCTTGGGGAAAGGCCGCAACATGTCCAGCGGCGGCCGCGCCCCCATCAACCAGTCGAACCAGTCCTCGGGGCGGACCACGCCGACGTGGCGATCCTTGTGCGGCGCCAAATCGTCATAGGCCGGGACGGTGAGCGCCGCGAAGCTCTCGGGCCACAGGCGGTGCGCCGGCCGCCAGACCGCCGCGATGCAGAAGAAGGGCTCGTCGCTGATGAGGATTGCGGCATAGACCGTCTTACCGCGCTTCACGAGGCCGAACTCATTGGCGAGCAGCAGACAGGGCCGATCGATGATCGCGGTCTCGGACTTCAGGAGCGGGATCTGGAATATATCGGCATCGCGCGAGGGCAGCCCCCACAGCATCTCCTTCTCGCGTTCGCGCTGGCCGTCCCATACCATCACGCGGTGGAGCTTGCCGATGCCGACCAGTGCGTCGTCCGTCTCGATATCCATAAGATCAGTCCTCAGGCGCGGAAACGGCTGAGCGCGCGCTTCCATTCGCGTTCTTCGGGCATCGGCAGGGCGATGTCATCGGGGCTCGGGTCGACAAGTTCGATCCGCACCGGGCGAACGCGCTTGCCTGTCCGCGCGCCGCAGCGGACGCACCAGAATTTTTGGCACGCCTTGACGAGATTGCCGTCCCACATCCTGCACTCGAAGCGCCACCAGATCCCATATGGATTGAACGTCGCGCTATGCCCGCAGCGGCAAACGGGCTTGATCGCCCGAAACCAGGCCGCGGCCTCGAAGACATGCGTGGCGCGATGCTGTCCGTCCTTTGTCCAGCCGCCCACGTCACAGGGAGAGCCCGAGCTGGTCGGGGTTTTGTGGCTCCGCGCCGGCGCGCACGCTCTCGACGATCACGCGCGCGAGTTCGAACGCGGCCTCGACCCGGATATGGCTGGTCGGCGCGGTGATGCCAACGCGCGCCCAGCCGGGGGCGGAAAGGATGGTCTCTGCGACTCGGGCGGTATCGATATTGTCCATCCCCCTATGAGAACATAGGAAGAACATGTTGACAAGTCCCGCGGCGTAGTCGGGTCGGGCAGCGACAGCGCACGTCGGCCGTGCGGCGGTGATGCCGCCGCACGAGAGGCAGAGGAGGGCCGGGAAACCGGGACGGATTGGGCGCGGCGAGAGAGGCTCGCCGCCGGTCCGCCGCGGAGACCTGAAATGCCCCAACTGGCAACATCCCACCATCGCGGCGACGCGCGCGCGTCGCTCTATGAAGATATCACCAGCCGAATCATCTCGGAACTCGAAGCGGGGCGCCTTCCCTGGGTGCAGCCGTGGGACGCGGGCCAAGCTGCGGTCGGCCTTCCCTATAATGTCGTAAGCGACCGGCGATACAGCGGCATCAATATCCTGACGCTCTGGCACGCGGTACTGACTCGCGGTTTTCAGGGACACGGCTTCCTGACGTTTCGCCAGGCCGCCGCGCTCGGCGGCACGGTTCGGCGCGGCGAGCGCGGCATCGGCGTCGTCTACACACGGCGGGCAGGAACCGATGCCTCCGAGCCGCGCCATGATGGCAAGCGCGAGCGGAAGGGTGGCTTTGCCTTCCTGAAGCAGTTCACTGTCTTTTCGGTCGATCAATGCGACGGGCTTCCCGACAAATATCATGTCCCGGCGCCGCCGATCCCTGAGGGCCTGATCCTGCCGCACGCCGAGGTGCTGATCGCAGCCACTGGGGCGGACTTTCGGATCGGCGGGGCGTCGGCCTATTACAGCCCCCGCCATGATTTCGTCGCGGTGCCGCGTCCGGACGATTTTTACGAACCGATCAACTGGCACCGGACCGCTTTCCACGAACTCGGCCACTGGACGGGCCATGACAGCCGTCTGGGTCGAGATCAGACCGGCAGCTTCGGCTCGAAGCCCTATGGCCATGAAGAACTGATCGCCGAAATGGCGGGCGCCTTCGTCTGCGCGGCGCTCGGCATCGCGCCGAGCGTGCGTCATGCGGATTATATCGGCTCTTGGCTCGATATCATCCGCGAGGATCATCGCGCGATCCTCCGCGCCGCCAGCGCCGCGTCGAAAGCGGCCGACTATCTCCTCGCCTTTCGGTCCGAGTTGGCGGCGGATGCCCTTGCGTCGCCCGTGCGCTGCCGCGCCAACGACAAACTGCAGATCGAGGGGATCGCGGCATGAAACTGCTCACCCCCGAAATCACCGCCCGCCTCGCGGCCAACGCTCGCGCGCGGGTTGCGGCGATCGAACGCGGCGCGTGCGAACCCGACCCGAAACCCGTGGTGCGCTTCTTCAATCCCGTCGGCGCCGCGACCTGGCTTGCCACCGAGATCGACGCGGATGGCATCCTGTTCGGCCTCGCCGATCTGGGGTTCGGCTGTCCGGAACTGGGCAGCTTCTCGGCCGCCGAACTCGAGGCGGTGCGGCTCCCCTATGGTCTCGGCATCGAGCGCGATCTCCATTTCGAGGCGGCGCATCCACTCTCGGTCTATGCCGAAGCCGCCCGCGCAGCGGGCTCGATCATCATTGGCGAGCAGCGCCTCCGCGCGGCGGCCCGCCGGCTTTCCGGCCGCGGCTGACGACGCGGGCCTTGTCCGGGGCCGCCGGTGGCGGCCCCCTTCGAGGAAGAGAGAAGCCGGGGCTTCGTGACGGGCTTCAAGAGCCGGGAGAGTGTCTCGCGGCGGCCCGTCATGGAGAATGGCCATGGCCAGAGCAAAGCAGAAGATCGTCCTCAGCCCGTCGCGCGACATTCCGTTCGACCGGCTGATCCTGTCCCAGTCCAATGTCCGGCGCGTGAAGGCCGGGGTGTCGATCGGCGAGCTTGCCGATGACATCGCCCGCCGCACCCTGCTGCAAAGCCTCAATGTGCGGCCACACATCGGTGACGATGGCGCGGATACCGGCCTGTTCGAAGTCCCCGCCGGCGGCCGGCGCTACCGCGCGCTCGAACTGCTCGTGAAGCAGAAGCGGCTGGCGAAGGATGCGCCGGTACCTTGCATCATTCAGTCGGCCACGGGCATCCTTGCCGAAGAAGACAGCTATGCGGAAAACGCCATGCGCGAAAATCTGCACCCGCTCGACCAGTTCCGCGCGATGCAGGCGATGGTCGACAAGGGCAACGAAGTCGAAGCGATCGCGGCGCATTTCATGACCACGCCCGCCGTGGTGCGCCAGCGCCTCAAGCTCGCCGCGGTGTCGCCGACGCTGCACGACCTCTATGCCGCGGATGACATGTCACTCGATCAACTCATGGCCTTCACGGTGTCGGACGACCATGAGCGGCAGGTCCAGGTCTGGGAACTGCTTGCGCACAGCTGGAACAAGTCGCCGGCGTTCATTCGTCAAAAACTCACCGAGAATAGCGTCCGCGCGGCGGACAAGCGCGTGCGCTTCGTCAGCGTCGATGCCTATGTCGCGGCGGGCGGTAGCATCGTGCGCGACCTGTTCGAGGCCGATGACGGCGGCTGGCTTACCAATCCGCCGCTGCTCGACCGCTTGGTCGACGAGAAGCTCACCGCGATCGGCCAGCGCATCGGAGAAGAAGGCTGGAAATGGGTGCAGACCACGATCGACTTGCCCCACGGTGCGGCGCGGGGATTGCGCTGGCTCGAAAGCAGCGAGGTCGCGATGACCGAGGACGAAGAGGCCAGCCTCGCTGCGCTCGAAGCCGAGGCCGAGACGCTGTCGGACAAATGGTCTGAAGAGCCCGAGGTGCCGGAGGAGGTTCACGCACAACTCGAGGCGATCGAGGCCAAGATCGGTGCGCTGATTGATCGACCGAAAATCTTCGACGAGGCTGAAGTCGGCCTCGCGGGTGTGTTCGTGTCGATCGAGTATGACGGGACGATCCGTGTCGATCGCGGTTTCGTGCGGCCTGAGGACGAGCCGGTCGAAGAACAAGACGGCGGCGACGCAAATCCCGCAGGCGAGGTGCCCGTCGGCGACGGCGAGGGCGATGCGGGCGTTCCGGAGGCCGAACCCCGCGGCGGTGACGTCGCGCCGGTCGAAGAGGAAGGGCTCAAGCCTTTGCCCGATCGTCTCGTCGCCGACCTCACCGCCTGGCGGACGCTCGCGTTGCAGGATGCCTTCGCGCAAAATCCGCAGCTGGCGTTCGGCGCCGTCCTTCACGCGTTCGTGCTGTCGCTCTTCTATCGCTTCAGCCACGCATCCTGTCTCGGACTGCGGGTCACGGAGGTCTATTTCTCCAATCCACCGGAAGGCCTTCGCGACAGTGGGCCGGCGCGGGCAATCGATGCGCGGCATGCGGCATGGCGCGAGCGGTTGCCGCAGACCGAAGCCGAACTGTGGGACGCGCTCATCGCGCTCGACGCGAACGAGCAGGCGAGCCTGTTCGCCCATTGTGCGTCGCTGTCGCTCAACGCCCAGATCGACGCGGGTCAATCCGCGCGCAGCGACATCGCCGGTCGTGTGGCCCACAGCCATGCCCTCGCGCGCATCGTGGCACTCGACCCGATCGCGGCGGGGTGGCGAGCGACCGGTGACGGCTATTTCCGCCATGTCACCAAGGCGCGCATTTTGGCCGACGTCACCGAAGCGCGCGGGGCGGAATTCGCCGGAATGATCGATCATCTCAAGAAACCCGACATGGTCCGTGAGGCGGAGGCGCTGCTCGAGGAATCGGACTGGCTGCCCGAGCCGCTGCGCACCCCGGTCGAACAGGCGTCTGGCGAAGAGGTGCCTGTCGAAGAGGTGTCGTCCAATGAGGTGTCGGTCGGGGAATCCCACGGCGTCGAAAACGAGGTCGCCGCATCCGATGCCGACACGGACGGCACCGAGGCGGACGGGACCGGCGAACGGGACGGTGTCGATAGTGACGACGGCTGGGACGAACTCCCGGTTGCGGCCGAGTGACTACGAACGGGGCGGCTTCGGTCGCCCCGTTTGCTCGCGCGGCAGCGGACGGCATCATGCCGTTCGCTGCCGCATTTTCTTGAAATCGGCGCGTCGTTTATGGCATCCTCCGCTGCTCTGCCGGCAGGGGCTGTCGGCGCCGTATGCGCGGGCGGGCCGATCCTTGACGATTGGCCTTGCGCCGCGTCCGTCGCCGTGGAGCCCCCATGGACAGTATTTCCGACATCGTGCGCCGCTTGGCCGAAAACGCCGAGGCCGTCTGCCGCCGCTATCTTTCGAACGGTCGCCGCGAAGGCCGCTACTGGCTCGTCGGCGATATCCACAATGCGCCGGGTCGCAGTCTCTATGTCCTGCTGTCGGCGGCAGGCGACACGCGCGCGCAGGTCGGCAAATGGACCGATGCGGCGAGCGGCGAGCATGGCGACCTGCTCGACATCATCGCCGCCAGTTGCGTGCATAGCGCGATGCGCGAAACGCTCGCCGAAGCCCGAAGGTTTTTGAGCCTGCCATTGCCGACGTCGTTCGGCACGCGATCGCCGCGTGCCCGCAAGACACCGGCCGGGACGCCTGTCACGGCGCGGCGCCTCTGGGCGGCGGCAAAGCCTGTCGGTGAGACGGTGGTTGCAGCCTATCTCGCGGCGCGCGGTATCGGCGTCGCCGGGAGCGGCGCTTGGCTGCGCTATCATCCTCGCTGCTATTACCAGGCGTCACGGGACGACGCGCCTGGCGTCCGTTCTGCATGGCCGGCCATGATCGCGGCGGTCACCGACGATCAGGACGATATCGTCGGTGTCCATCGCACCTGGCTCGATCCGGCAGGCGGCAAGGCTCCGGTCGCCTGTCCGCGCCGCGCCATGGGACACCTTCTCGGACATGGTGTTCGGTTCGGGCGCTCTGACGCGACTATGGCGGCCGGCGAAGGCATCGAGACGATGCTTTCGCTTCGCGAGGCCCTGCCGAGCCTCCCGATGATCGCGGGGCTGTCGGCGGCGCATCTTGCCGCCATCCGCTTTCCGCAGCCGCTGCGCCGCCTTTATGTCGCCTGCGATAAGGATCCCGCCGGGGCGGGTGCGCTGAAGACCCTTGTCGAACGCGGCGTCCATGCTGGGATCGAGGTCGTGCCGCTGGTCCCGGAGCGAGGCGATTTCAACGACGATCTCGGCGCGCTGGGACGAGCGCGATTTGCGGACCGGCTCGGGTGCCTGCTTCGGGGCGAAGACACAGCACGCTTTCTCGTTCGTTGAGGCGGCCGGGAGGGAAGGCGTGGGGGCGGGCGTGTCGGCGTTTGGGCGCGTGCGTCTCCGGGAGGGCTGCGCCTTCGGCCTTCGCTGGAGGGCGACTGCGGCACGCGGGGCCGGTACCGCAATGGCTTGCCGGGCGGCTATTTTCCGCCGGGGCTGACGCCCCTTTGCATCGCGATCCAAAATAGCCTTCGGCCGCCATCCTCCGCTGGCGCTCCGGCCGGGCGGGGGCAAGCCCCCTTCGGTGCGGACCCGGCCCGCGCGCCGCAAGGCGTCGCCGCGAAGGCCGCGAAAGGCGCGCGCCTTCAGCCGGAGAACAGCGCCATGACCTATGATGCCGAACAGCCCGATCCCGACGAACCCTTCGAACCCGGCGCGAGCGCGCATCTTCTCCAGGAAATGCAGCTCTACGGCCATCGTCCCTTCGAGGACGAACCCGACGGGCGCCCGCTGCCCGACGACCGGCTCGCCAGCGGCGCGGTCGCCGACATCTTCGATGCGCTTACGGGCTGTCTGATCGACACCAGGATCGAACCCGATCTTGAGGATTTGCTCTGGGGCGTCGTCAATCTCTTCCACGGCGCGGGCACGCGGATCGAACGCGATCTCGATCGCAACGAGGCGGCGCAGCGCGACCTGCAGCGCGAACAGGATGGCAGCGAAATCCGCTCGGTCGAACTCGAGCGCACGATCGCCGAGGGCATCACGATGATCGAGCGGCGCGATACGATGGAATTTTTCCGTGAATGTGCCGCCGAGCAATATCGCATCCATGCCCGCAAGGCCTGGCAGCCTCACACCGGCTCACGCATCCGCCACAAGACGATGACCGCTGCGATGATCGACAGCCGCGACTTCATGGACAAGCGTCTCCGCGAAAAGGCCAAAGCCCTGATCCCCGAGGGGACGCGCATCGCCTTCAGCGGTGGACCTTCCTGCAACGATCACCAGCATATCTGGTCGGCGCTCGACAAGGTTCATGCCCGCCATGCCGACATGATCCTGCTGCACGGTGCGACCCCGACCGGGGCCGAGCGTGCCGCCGCTTGCTGGGCCGACGCCCGCAGCGTGCCGCAGGTCGCGTTCCGGCCCGACTGGAACCGCGACAAGAAGGCTGCCCCGTTCAAGCGCAACGAGCGGCTGATCGACGCGATGCCCACCGGGCTGATCGTCTTCTCGGGGACCGGCATCCAGGACAATCTCGTCGACAAGGCGCGGGCGTTTGGCATCCCGGTCTGGGATTTTCGGATCAAGGAAGGGGCGTGAGGTGCCGATTTGGATCCGACGGCGCTTGCCATCCGGCGAGCGAAATTACACAGGTGAGAACAGTCATGCGAACCGATCTCGATCATCTCCCGGCCAACAAGCAGCGCGAGCTCGAGCGCGTGAAAGCGATCATCTTCGAAGAATTCGAGGATGCGATCGCGCTCGGCACCATGGGCTGGAAAAAGAAGGGCCGGATCGACAAGATCATCTTGTACGGCAGCTATGCGCGCGGCGGCTGGGTCGATGAGCCGCACACCGCCAAAGGCTATCGCTCGGACTTCGATCTGCTGATCATCGTCAACGACAAGCGGCTGACCGACAAGATCGATTTCTGGTCGAAGCTCGACGATCGGCTGACCCGTGAGCTTGCGATCGACAAGACGTTGCACACGCCGGTCAACTTCATCGTTCACACGCTGCAGGAGGTGAATGACGGGCTCGCGCACGGGCGCTATTTCTTCATGGACGTCGCGCGCGACGGGATCGCGCTCTACGAGTTTGACGACAAGGAGTTGCACAAGCCGAAGCCGAAGACGCCTGAGCAGGCGCTGGCGATGGCGCGGGAATATTTTGACGAATGGTTTCCGGCGGCCCTGCGAAAGTCCAAGCTGTCGAGTGATGCGATCGAGCAATCATTTACAAAGGAAGCCGCATTTCTCCTGCATCAGACCACTGAAACGCTATACCACTGCGCGCTTCTGGTCTGCACGTTCTACACGCCGCACGTTCACAACCTGGGCTTTCTGCGGACGCAAGCCGAGCGCCTCGATATGCGTTTGGTCGATGCTTGGCCGCGCGAAGTAAAAGCGGATCGATCGCGCTTCGAGAAACTCAAGGAGGCCTATGTGAAGGCCCGCTATTCGAAGCATTATCGCATCAGTGAGGAGGAGCTCCTCTGGCTGGCCGGATGTGTCGAGAAACTCGGCCGGGCCGTCCATGCCATCTGCTCCGAGCGCATCGTCGAGTTGGAAGCTCGCGTCGGCGCCTAAATCATTTTTTGCCTCGGAAACGCGCGAAACGCTCCCGACCTTCGATGACCTCCAAGGCGATATCTGCATTTCTGCATTCGTCGCCGCGGATTGATCCGTCCCTGCAATTGGCGGCGACCTCACGAGCAGCGTCGGGGTTCGCCTCGAAATATTGAACGCTTCGTGGTTCGCTTTGACCGCAGGCCGAAAGGCAAACGGCGAGGAGCAGAATGACGGGCGGTTTCAAAGGATCCTCCATGTTTGATGAGGAGGCAAAGATATCGAGATCTTCCTTGGTCGAAAGCGCAATTGCACCCGAATTGAGAGTCGATTGCGCCGTCGGCTTTGCGCCTCATGCACTAACCCGCTTCGCGGGATGGGCGCCTTGGACTGAGGTGGCAGGGGACGCAGGGACGTTGAGCTAGGCCGACAGTGGGCAGATCATGGAGCTCCTTCAACGAAGAGGAGCCTGCCATGACTATTGTTACGACCGACGCCCCGATCACCCCGCTTCGCCAGCGCATGCAGCACGATATGATGATGCGCGGGCTGGGTCGGCACACCCAGCAGGATTATATCCGCCACGTCCGACGCTTCGCCGCATTCCTTGAACGCCCGCCCGATACGGCAACGGCGGAGGATATTCGGCGCTTTCAGGTGCACCAGCACGAGCAGGGCGTCAGCCCTTCGACTATCAACGGGGCCGTTTCGGCGTTGCGCTTCCTGTTCGCTGCGACCCTCGGGCGGCGGGATCTGGCGCGCTCGCTGGTGATTATCCG
This sequence comes from uncultured Sphingopyxis sp., assembly GCA_966250105.1. Taxonomy (GTDB): domain Bacteria; phylum Pseudomonadota; class Alphaproteobacteria; order Sphingomonadales; family Sphingomonadaceae; genus Sphingopyxis. The sequence goes on from CBINGC010000011.1 coordinate 23,448, forward strand.
CTATCGGCGCAAGCTGCCCGAGGTGCTCAGCGTCGAGGAAGCGGCGCAGCTGCTCGAGGCAGCGCCGGGGATCAAGTACAAGGCGGCGCTCGGCGTCGCTTACGGCGCCGGTCTGCGCGTGTCAGAGGTAGCGCACCTCAAGGTCGATGATATCGACAGCACCAGGATGCTGATCCGCGTCGAGCAGGGCAAGGGACGCAAGGACCGCAATGCGATGCTCTCGCCGCAGCTGCTGGAGCTGCTCAGGATGTGGTGGCGCGAGGGCAAGCGTCGCAACGTCATGCTTCCCCATGGCTGGCTGTTTCCGGGGCGCAGCTATACCGATCCGGTCTCGACGCGGCAGCTACACCGCGCGGTCCAGGAAGCCGCCGAGGTCGCCGGCATCCGCAAGCGCGTCAGTCCGCACACATTGCGCCACAGCTTTGCGACCCACCTGCTCGAGCAGGATGTTGATATCCGCGTGATCCAGGTGCTGCTTGGCCACAGCAAGCTCGAGACGACCGCGCTCTACACCAAGGTATCGACGCGAACGATCCATGCCGTCGCCGGCCCGCTCGAGCGGTTGACCGCCTTGATGGCAGACAAGGCGCCGCCCGGCTGAGCCGTGCAGACCTCGCTCGAGGTCGCCGATATTTTCCGCAGCGCTGGTCCCGCCTATCGGGCCGCCCATGCCGGGCACCTCAGCCTCCAGCAGCTCAAGGTCATGTCGGCGATCGAGCAATGCCGGACCGCGGCGCTCGGCGGCCATATCGAGGCCTGCGAGGACTGCGGCCACTGGCGCATCGCCTATAACAGTTGCCGTAACCGTCACTGCCCCAAGTGCCAGGGCGCTGCGGCGCGCGCATGGCTTGAAGCCCGCGAGGCCGACCTTCTCCCGGTCGGCTATTTCCACGTCGTCTTCACGCTGCCCGCCGAGGTCGCCGACATCGCGTTCTACAATAAGGCAGTGGTCTATGATCTCCTGTTCCGGGCGGCATCGGCGGCGATGCTGACCATCGCTGCCGATCCCAAGCACCTCGGCGCCCGGATCGGCATCACCGCTGTGCTCCACACATGGGGATCCGCGATGACGCACCATCCGCATGTGCACATGATCGTGCCCGGCGGCGGCGTCGCCCCCGGTGGGAAGCGCTGGATATCGTCTCGGCCTGCGTTCCTACTGCCGGTGCGCGTACTCGGACGGCTGTTCCGTCGCCTGTTCCTGACCCAGCTGCTGGCGCTGTACGATGCCCGGCGTCTCAGCTTTTTTGGGACGATGGTTCCGCTCGCCGAACGACGGACATTCCTTCGCCACCTGTCGCCGGCCCGGAAGAAGAACTGGGTCGTCTATGCCAAGCCCCCGTTCGCCGGGCCCGAGGCCGTGCTCGCCTATCTGTCGCGCTACACCCACCGGGTCGCGATCTCGAACCGGCGCCTGCTCGCGTTCGGCGATGCCGGCGTGACAATGCGCTATAAGGACTACCGCCGCGACGGCGCCGACCGCCAACGCGTCATGACACTCAGCGCTGACGAGTTCATCCGCCGCTTCCTGCTCCACGTTCTGCCGCGCGGCTTTCACCGCATCCGGCACTATGGCCTGCTTGCCGGTTCCACCCGGAGGGCCAGTCTCGCGCTCGCCCGCGAACTGCTCGATGTCATGCCGGATGCCGGGGATGCGCCTATCGACGAACCGGTCGATCCAACGCCGCTATGCCCATGCTGCGGCGGCAAGATGACCGTCATCGAGGTGTTTGTCCGATGGCGCCAACCTCGCGCCCCGCCGAGTGCCGCCGTTCCGATCCGGACGATCGCGTCATGAACCGGCATGGCTTATCCGCAAGAATGACCGCGCGATGCCGGCGCTGGCCAACGGGTCGCCTTGCGCCGATCGCCTCAGCGCGGTGCCACACGTCCGCTGAACGACGACAGATCGACGTTCCGGACCTCGATTATTATGGTCGAGGTCGCGTCTCGGGATGCCGCCTCGGCCGTCTTTCAACTGTGCGCGGCGGCATCCCGACCAGGCCAAAGCACAAATCCCCATAGCTCAGTCCCAGAGCCCACGCGGGTTCCTGCATGAGAGGCTTTTGTACGCTGAAGCGCCCGAAACCCTTCACCATCTAGGTCGTAGCTAGCCGCGAGACTGCTTCCCGAAACCGGCCGTTCGCGCAGGCCACTGGCTACTACCTGTCGCTTCCAGAAAAGCGGTGATAGGAGACGGCCTCAATGCCTAATTAGTCGCTGGAGATACCTTGTGGCAAACCAACTTGTCTTAAGTCCCGTGCAGCTTCCCACAGTCTCCACTTTTTCGGCTCCCATGTTGATGGCTCTAACGTCAGCCTTGGGCATAGATCGCTCGGTGCTGGCATCGGACAGTCAGATCCAGAACGCTTGGCAGAACCTTCCCCAGTTGCTGAGCAACATTCCTCCACATCTGAGGACTGAGGGTGTGATGCGGATGTGCGTGGCAGTCGCCACCGGCCTTTTTGATTCCGCCATAAACTACGCGTGGAACGCAGCGGTCGTTGAGCTTCGTGATAAAGTTAGACGCTTCGGTATCCATATAATACCGCAGATCATAGATAAGGACTTCGACGAGAAGAAGTTGCTCGATATGCAAGATTCGGAACTGCTGAATCTGTGCCTGAAACTGAACCTTATCTCCGAAACCGGTTACTTCATGCTCGATCAATGCCGGGACATCAGAAATAATTTTTCTGCTGCTCATCCAGTTATCGGGAATATCGATGAATATGAGTTCATCAGCTTCCTGAACCGGTGCAGTCGACACGCTCTTAGCGACGAACAAAACACTGCAGGCGTGGACATCAAGGAATTCATGACCGCGCTCAACGCCGCCGGCTTCTCTCAGGAGCAGATGCAGATTTGGTGTCAGCGCATCACGCAGACCTTCAACGCACAGCGCGACGCAATTTTCGGGATGCTCCACGGCATCTATTGCGATCCGACCAAGGAGGAACATTCTAGGGTAACGGCAATCACCGTCTGTAGCCATTTTTCTACAACCTTTTCGCCCAGTTCGATCTCGCTGCTCATCAATCAGCACCAAAAATATCAGGCAAAGGGTGAGCAAGAACGCTTCAAGGCTTCACAGGCCTTCTTCGAGAACCTCAAGATCATCGGGCTTTTGTCGGAAACGGAGCGGCACGCCCTGATCTCGACAGCTTGCAAGAACCTGATGACGATCCACCAGGGCATCAATAATTTCTACAATGAGGCGCCTTTTGCGGAGCGCGTCGCCAAACTCTCTGAGGGTCATCAAGTCCCGGAGACGGTCCGTCGCGAGTTCGTTGAGACCGTCGTCACCTGTTCGGTGGGCAACCCCTATGGAACGGCCAATTCAGCCGACTTCTACTATATGCAGATGATAAAGGGGTTCTCGCCGCGCGAGATACAAATGATGTTCGAAGTGGTCTCGGCTCATACGGTGTTGGCAGGGCGTGTTGCCTCGCATCACCGCTGCAAGACAAAGTTCAGGGAAATCGTCCATTCACTCCAGCCAAGCAGTATCCCAACCAGTTCAAAATCCGTCTATGACAAGTGGCTCCAATCCTAAACTGGACCATTAGGGCCAACTTGGATATCTGACCGCGGCGGCAACCGTAGTCTCATACGGGAACCGACATATCTCCGGGCTAGAAGCTATTTTATCAAGGTCTGGCGCCGCCAGCTCTCGACAGCTTTTTCGAGCGCAGCCGCAGCCGAACCGTCGGCCCAGCGATCCCAGAAGTCGATCGTTCCGCTGAGCGGCTCGTTGACGGGTTTTGCGATCCGGATGCGCGTCGGCAGCAGGATGGCGTCGCCGACAACAAGCGCCTCGCCAGTATCGAGGATCGGGAGCAGGTCGCCGAAGCCTCCGAGACTGTCGGGCAGCAGACGCCGGACGACATTCTGGTCGTCGCCGTTGGTAAGGCGCATCGCGATGAGATTGTTGCACTGGCTGACCACGGTGCGATTTACCTCGGCAGGGCGCTGGCTGATCACCACGAGTCCCACGCCATATTTGCGGCCTTCCTTAGCGATGCGCTCAAAAGTCGCTATCGCATTTTCGGCGGCGCCCGAGTTCGCGTCCTGCGGGATATAGAGATGGGCCTCGTCGCAGAAAAGAGCGACCGGATGTCGGGTACCCTGTGCGCTCCATTGCTGCACAAGGAAGGCTAGCCGGGCGACCATGCCGACGATCAACGGCAGAATGTCCGAGGGCACTTCCGAAAAGTCGATGATCTTCACGCCGCCGCGGCCGCCCTTCGCCGAACGTCCGCCGAGAAGGAGCGTCACCGCTTGGTCGAGCCAGGCATAGTCGTCGGCGACGCCCGCCGCCGGATACAAGAAGCCAAGACGGCGATCGGTCTGCTTTCCAGATAGCCTTTGGATCAGACGGCTGAGCTTACTGTGAAACTCGCCCTGCTTCTCAGTCCCCGCGCGCGCGCCTTCGACCATCTCGCTGTTTAGCCGGTCGAGCTCGGTCAATACATCTGAAATCGCGAAGGGGACAGGGCTGTCGATCGTAAAATTAGCAAGGATTTCGTTGTGATTTCCGGCTGTCAGGAAGCGCGTTTTAGCATCGATGATCGCGCGTGACATCACCATTGCCTGGTTGGGCGCATTCTGGTCGCTGCGATCGACAAACATCGAAACGAGCGCCTCGTAGCTCATCAGCCAATAAGGAAGGTGGAGCACACCGTCGGCCAGCGTCTTCCTGGCGTCGATGTCGCCCGGCCCGGCAACGCGGAGATGGACGAATCCGTCGCCCTGCATGGAGGCATATTCGCCGTGCATGTCGAAAACGATGGCGTTCGCGCTGTCGAGCTCGGCTACCTGTTCGAGAAGGCGCGCGGTGGTCCAGGACTTCCCTGAGCCGGTGCTGCCAACGACGAGCGCGTGGCGCTGAAACAGGCGGTTGCCGTTGATATAAGCCTCGGCATTGGGATCGAGCGTATAAGTTCCAAGCGACAGGCGCTGCGCCCCGCCGGTCACTTCGGAAATCACCCCCATGAAGCGCGTGAGATGCTCGCCTTCCATCGCGAAGCAATGCGCGTCGATCTCGGGGACCGTCTCAAGCGTGCGGCGGAACACATTGCTGCGTGCGCCATCCTTGTCGAGGAGGGTTCCGATCAGCGTGATGCGAACCAGATTGAGCTCGGGATGCGCTTCTTCGCCCTGTTCGACATCCGCGCGCTTCGATTCCTCGATCGCCGTCCGCGTAATCTTGTGAATAACGCCGATCAGCTTGTGCCCCGCGAGGCTGCTTCGAAGCGCGACGAGCCGATTGACCTGAAGCGCGCGGAGCCGTTCGACATCGTCGACGCGCACGATCACGGTTGTGGTGTCGACCGACTGGACGCAGCCCAAAGCGTCTTCGTCGGCGAAGTCCAAAATGCTCATGCACGTGCCCCTGTCATATGGTCGAGAAATGGATCGAGCTGCCACAGCGGCTTGTCGAGATCGAAACCGTCGGGAACGTCATGCATATAGGCGCGGGCGCCCGCCGGCCCGTCTTCGATCGCCAAATAGCGTCGGCATTGACCGCTTTTGAGGATCGTCCGCGCCGTCGGCGTCAGCTCCTTCGTGATCAGGACCAGCGGAACCGAATCCCAGTCGCAGCGGGCCTGAAGCTTTGCTTGCAGATGTTCGTCGTTGAACCCGTAACCAACGCAGAAGTAGGCGCGGGCTTTCTCTACCGCGGCATTGGCGCAGGCGAGGACCGTGGTGAAGGGCTCGCCATGCGTGAGGCGATATTTCTCGATGCCGGGTGTGATCATCAGCGGCGTGAGCGCAGCGGGTATCTTGAGCGCGCTCCGCACCCCGAAAATTTGCTGCGCTGAATCCTGGAACCAGTCGAGAGAGCCATGGACTTTCCAGATCGCGACGGTACGCACCGCGCGCCCGTCGACCGACACACGCGTTTTCGCGTTGCGCGCGCGCGTTTGCAAATAGCCGTAATTAAAGCCCGTAAAACAGGCGATATCTGCGGCATCTGCGGCATATTCGGCGACCCGGTCGTAATTGGGCGTCACGACGTCGATCGTCATATGCGTACTGTCGAACAGATGCCGGAAGAGCCGCGAGAGCGGCAAAGCGCGCCGATCGAGCAGCAGCTCTTCCAGCACAGTAAGATCGTAGGGCAGCAGAAAGTCGCGCGTCATGGTGACGATGAGATGCGTCTGGCGCACCGTCGGACGAATGTCCTGCATCGCGCTTTCCAGATCGATCCCGGCTTTAAGGTGCACGAGGAACTTTTGCCATTCGGCCTGCTCGTCGACGTTCCAGTCGGGATTGATCGCCGCAGTCGAGAGATGATCGGCAAGCGGCCCCATGCCAGGAATGCCATGCGCCGCCGACGCGCCGCTGCCCAGAATGATCACCGGTGCTGCGCTGATCGCCGACTGGGCAAATTCCTGCGCGTTCTCGGCCGCGCTCTTGGTCGACATTACAGATCCTCTCGGTGGGGTTAGGCGCGGCGGGACAGGGACGTCATGCGATCGCGATCCGCGTCGCATCTATCCCGCGATAGGCGCTCGTGCGGCAGCTCAGTACGATCACTTGCATCCGCCGCGACGCCTCGGTCAATATGTCGAGCATCGCGTCGAACCGGTCGTCGTCGGCAAAGACGAGCGCATCGTCGAGGAGAAGCGAAGCGGGTTTGCCCTTCTCGATCAGAAGGTCCGCAAACGCGATGCGGGTGAGGACCGCGAGCTGCTCCTGCGTCCCCTTGCTGAGATCGCTTGTGTCCTCCTCGCGCCCGCCGCGGGTCAGGAGCGTTGGACGAAGATCTTCGGAAAAGGAAATGCTCGCGCCGGGCAGCAAGCGGCCGATATAGGGCGCAACGCGCTGCGTGACGGGGGCCAGGAATTGCCGCGAGGCTTCAGTCTGTGCCTCGGCGATAGTCCGCGCGAGGAGTGACAGCATCGCGGCTTCCTCTTCGAGTTTGGCTTGCGCCGCGGCTGCGGCATCGGACAGCTCGGTGGCGGCCGCAAGGCGGCTCGCCGGGCCGACGCCGCCCAAGGTCTTGGCGCGCTCGGCAAGCTGCGAAATATCGCTGGCAAGGTCGACCCGGTCGTCGGCGAGCCGAACGCGTCGGCGCCGAAGGTTTTCGCGGCGCTGTGTAAGCTGAGTTTCATCGAGCCCTTCCACCGCGCGGCGGGCTTCGTCGCGAGCGACGGTCGTGCGCGCTTCGCCGGCGCGCGCCTCGACGAGTGCGTCCTCAAGCGCGGCATCGTCCTGATCGCCGATCGCAGCCTGGAGCTCCGTTTCGAAGCGCGCGACCTCGGCGGCGGTCTGTTCGATTGCCGCCGCGCATTTGACGCCGGCGATATTCGCGACGTGAAGCGCTTCGAGCGCGGCAGTGCGGCGTCCTTCGGTGGTGCGCTCTTCGGTTCGAGCCTTATTCCATTCTTCGTCGAGCGCGCCCTCGTCTTCGCTTTCTGCCGCGTTCGCCGCTGAGGGACGCTCCTCTTCGGCCAAGGCGCCGCGAAGCGCGTCGAGGCCCGCAGCGATGTCAAGCGCGTCGTCCGCTGGACAGGCGGCCTGGAGTTCCGCGGTGAGGCGCGCGACACGCTGCGCCAAGTCTACGCGCGTGCGTGCAGCTTCGCGCGCCGAGGCGGCGTCTTCGAAGCCGACCTTCGCCAAGAATGCCGTGAGATCCTGCTCGGCCGCGCGGTGCCGTGCCTGTGCCGGCTCGCCTGACGCAGGAGGCGTGATCGCCACCGTTCCGAAGCCATCGATTTCGAGCGTCTGCGCTTCGGTGACAAGCGTGCGGATATCCCAAGCTACCGCCTCGCCGTTGAGTCTTGCGGGCGGCGCGGCGGCCAGCAGGGCGATTTCGAGCGTTGCGGCGCCTGCGGCAGCCGCGGCTCTCGTTTCGGCAACCGTCTGCTCAAGGTCCTGGAGCTCGCGGCTCGCTTCGGGTGTCATCGCGGTGCCAGCGAGCTCTTCGGCCGACGCGCTTTGGTCGGATGCAATCGCCTCGGCCGCATCGAGCCGTTCAAAGGCAGCGGCAAGCGCGCGGTTGCGTACGCGGGCACCGCGCGCTCGCTGCGCCGTCTGTCGCGCGTCCTCGGCGGTGCGAAGCGCCGCACGGGCATCGTCGAGCGCGGTGACGGCGTCGCTTTCGGCGGTGCGGGCCGCCGCTAGCACATCGTCATGTTCTTTGGCGGCGACGCGAGCGCCTTCGGCGGCGGTTTCGGCGCGAACCAGCGCTTCGGCAAGGTCGCGGCGCTTAGTCTGGTGCGTTTCGAGGCGCTCGCGCTCGCCTGCGGCCTCGCGCAGAAGCGCCTCCGCAGTCTTCAGGCTCTGTGCTGCAGTCTTGGCGCTGTCGATGTCGGTATCGAGCTTGCGAATCTTCTCGAGCTCGGCGGGATCGTCGAGTTCATCGAGCAGGCGCCGTTGTTCGTTCCGCTTGGCGTCGAGACGATCGAGAGTCGTATCGAACTGGTCGAGCTCGGCTTGCGCGAGCCGCACGTCTTCGGCCGCTGCAGCAGCAGCGTCCTGTGCGGCGGAGAGACGCCGCGCTGGACGACCCGTAGCGGTGCGAAGCTCGGCGAGCGACCGCTCGACATTTTGCAGGATCGCTTGCGTCCGCTGTCCGCCGGTCACGAGACCAACTTCGCCGGCCAGCACATCCTCGAGGGTGCGGCGGGCACTAACCCCCGGCGATCCGATGATGAACGACTGACCCTGCTCGACCCACAGAAGCCCGAGCGCACCGCGGCTGTCGTCGTCGGCACCGCGATTGCCCGCTCGCGAAAATCCCAGAAGCTCTTGGAGGCGCTCCTCGGCCTCGTCGCCGGTTGCCCGTCCCGCTGCGCTCTCAAGCTCGACCGAAGCGGACTGGAGGAAGCGTTTGCGGAGGCGCCATCTCGTGCCGTCGATCTCGAAATCGAGCTCGACGGTGGGCGCGACCTCATCACCGTGCGGGCGAAAGGAGCGGATGCGGTCGCTCCGTGAGCCATGACGTTCAAAGAGGACGGCGCGCAACGCTTCGAGAATCGTCGACTTGCCTGCTTCATTCTGGTCGCAGAGCAGGTTGAGGCCGGGTTCGAAACCGGCGAGCCGCAGCGGCTGGCGAAATTTGCGAAAATTTTCGATCGTGAGTTCGTGAATCCGCATCAGCGTGCGTCCTGGCGCTCGGCGCGCTTCTGCTCGACATAGAGCCGCTCGAGGGCAGCGGCGGCCACCCTGCCTTCGGCGCCGCCGTCGGCCGCAGCCGCCTTCAGCGTCTCGGCCGCGGCACGGAGTACGCCGTTGGCATCGATTTCGGCGAGATCGGCATCGGTCGGGCGCGCAAACAGATCGGCAAGATTGAGGTCGAGCCAGCGCACCTCGTGTGCGAGTTCGCCTTCGAGGCGGTCGCGAAGCGCAACACGCTCGGCGAGCGTCAGCATCCCCGACAGCTTCAATCGCGCGACAAGGTGGCGGCGCTCAACGCCGGGCGCGAGCGCGGCGATCAGCGGGTCGAGATCGTCGATGGCGGCGAGCGACCAAGTCTCTGCGGCCCAATGATAGCGTCCTGTCTCGATGTCGGAAACTGCTGCCCGTTCGCCCGAAAGGTCAACGCTGAGCGCGACGCCGCTCAGCTCGCGCCCAAAATCGTCGGGCTCGGGGGTGCCGCTATAGTGAGTAAGGGAGTCGACGGCGATCCGCCCATGCCAGTCGCCGAGCGCAAGATAGGAAAGACCTGCGCGTGCCGCGCGGTCGGGAGCGATCGGGTTGGGCGTTGCGCCCGCCGACCCGAAATCGCGGATCGACCCATGTGCGAGCCCGACGCGCTTGACGCCTACTGGCGTTTCGGCCTGATCGAACCAGGCGGTCGGATCGTCTAGGCTGCGCTTGAACTGGAGCGGGGCGGGGAGGATCCAGAGGCCATCGCCGAGGTCGAGCGGCTCGGGTTCGAGGCAGACATCGACCGACGGCGGCGCTTCGCCGACGAGCCGGCTCCACAGGCCGCCCGTGCGCGCCGGATCGTGATTGCCTGGGAGCAAGATCCACCGAATATCGGAGGCCTGCGTCATGCGGGTGAGCGCCTGGCGATAGATTCGGTCGCCGGGCTCGGGGCTGTCGAAAACATCGCCAGCCACGAGAATGGTAGCGGCGCCATTCTGGCGTGCGCAAGCCGCGAGGGTGTCAATGACATCAAGCCGCGCCTCGAGCAGCGCGGCGCGCGCTTCTTCGGGCGCGCGCCCGAAGGGCTTTCCAAGTTGCCAATCCGATGTGTGTATGAACCGCATTATTTCCCCTCGCCCAAATCGTACATAACGTTCCGTGCGGCAAATTCGAGAGTAGAAATCAATGTGGGGATTGGCCGGTTAGTCCATTTCGAACCATTATTGAACAGCAGCTACTCGACCTTTTGCTAAGCAGACCGTAGGAATTTGCAACTGATCAAATTGCGCGCCGGACATACGAAATCCCGCGGCGGAGCAGAGAGGGCATTATTCCAAACGAGCGTCAAGCACCGCAAACACGCCGGCTGTGCTCCAGAGGTTGCGGTTGCCGATGACATAAAGTGCCTCCTTCGCCCTAGTTACAGCGACGTTTAAGAGGTTGGGCTGCTTCCCGGCCCAGCCGCGCGCGCCGGTTTGATCGGGATTGGGGGCGCCTAGCACGAAGATCACGGCTTCGGCCTCGCGGCCCTGCACCGTGTGAATCGTCCCGACGCGTTCAAAGACCCAGCTGCCGATGTCGGGGATGGCTGCATTGAGCGCGGCGCTCTCGCGAATCGCGGCGCGCAGCCCGTCGGCGACCTGCACGAAGGGCGTCACAACATAGAGGTCGGGCGCAATGCCTTTCGCGATGATCTGCTCAAGCAGGTGGACCGCTTCGTCGCCTTCCGCCGGACACCATTTGTCGCGTCCTGAACCTTGGACATCGATCCAGCGCGACGGGCCAAGGCAAGCGCGAATCGCCGAATTGCGGGGGGCCTTCGCCTGCACCATGAGATTTTCATAGGCGACGCTGTTGGCGATCTTGAACATCGGTTCCGAGCAGCGGCGGTGCACGAGCAGTGGTACCCCGACCGTCCGGCTGCCGGCGCCGGCCGGGAATTCGGCGAACCAGGCGGTGGCATCGTCGGCGAGGGTCTGGACCGATGCGGCCGGCGCGCTGAAGCGTTCGGCATCGACCCCGAAACTGCGACAAATGGCGCCGACAAGGCAATCGGGAAGCATCACGACTGGCGGTACCTGGATCGGATCGCCAACCACAATCGCATGGTTCGCACGCAGGAGCGCGCCGACCGCTTGCTGAGGCGCCGCCTGACCAGCCTCGTCGATGAGAAGCCAGCCGAGCGATTGGGGCGGGAGCTTTCCGAGCATCGCGGTGACCGAGGCGAAAGTCGTCGAGACCGCCGGCACAACGAGAAACAGGCTCGACCAGATATCCGGAATTACCGCGTCGCGCGCGGGTGAACCGAGACCCTTTCCATCCAGGACTTGCATCGCGAGGCCGAGATTGTGGCGAAGCGGTTTGGCCGCAGCATCGAGGAAGGCCCGGTGGAGATCCATTGCCGCTTCGAACAACGCATCGCGTTCGCGATGCTCAGCCTCGGTCAGCCAGGGCGCCGCTTTCTGAACGATTGTGTGGCCATTTTCGAAAAACTCCTCGTCGATGATATCGGCCGCACGCGCTCGCTTGTCGCGCCGCCATTCGGTCGCCATCGGCGCGAGCCGCTGGCGAAAAGCGGCCGCCTGTTTTGTGGCGCCAAATCCGAGCCAGGGCGAGCGGCCGAGTTTCAGAGACTTGCCTTCCGGCCATAATTTTTCCTGCGACGCGATCTGGCACGCCTCGACGAGCGCGTAGGAAAGCGGAGCGTGATCGGTTTTCCAGTCCCGATACCGGCGAGTGCCGAAGAGGCGGTGGAACCAGCCTGGCCGATCGGTGCCATGCTTTTCTGCTGCCTCGAAGCGTTGCTCGACAAGCGGGAGATGGATGCCGCGCACGCGCAGAAGCTCGATTTGCGCGAGCGTGTCGTTGACGCGTTTTTCAAGCTGACGGAAGTGCTCGCGCTTCTGCCGCCAATTGCCAAGTGCCTCGCGCCGGCTGCGCGGCGGATCGAGCGCGGTGACGATATGGGGTGGTCGTGACGGCTTGCCGGGCTCGTCGATCTCGACTTCCCGGCCATCAACCGCCTTCAGGTAAGCGAACAGACCATTGTCCGCGTTCCACCAGAAATCATCCTTGAACGCATAACGATTGGATGAATTGCCGAGAACCGCGGCGATCAACCCCCAACTCGGCGCGCCGACCATCTTTTGGGCAATGGGTTCTAAATATCGCATCTCTGAATCCGTGGCGATGGCGCCTTTCGCGGGCAGCTCGCCGCTGACATTTTCGACCGCTTTGTTGTTCGACGAGGCGACGAGCATCTCGAAGCCCTTGAGGCGCGGATCGAGGCGGTAGAGATGAATCCACGCCGCACCAGCCTTCAGCGTTTCGCCTGACGCCGTGAAGGCCTGCTCAGGATCCGCAAATCCAGCCATCACGCTCGCTCTTTCCGTCACGAGACCCGCGACGACATCGCGAAGCAGCGTCGTTTTTCCCGTGCCCGGCGGGCCGTTGACGGCCAATATCTCACCTGCCGCTGTCGCGGCGGCGAGGTTTACCGCAGCCTGCTGTATCAGGACCAGCGGGTGGCGGCCGGGCCCCGGCCACCGCCCGGCTGGAAAGGAGGCAGGAGCAACAGCCTGTTCGATTGCAGCGGTGTCGTGCTTGAGATCGCGCCGCTCTGCGGGAACTTTTGCGCCGAGGTAGCGCAGCAGCAATTCGGGTGCATCACGGCCGGCGCACAGCTTGCTCGCTGCCCCGAGGTCTTTCAGAAAAAAGCTGTTGAGGAGCAGCGCATCGGGCGGGTCATTTGACTTGAACGGGACGAGGCTGCGGACCGCGAAGCTTGGCGGACGAAGAAGTGCCGGGTCGATGGCATATTCGGCCGTCAGCCATTCATAGGCGGCGCGGATGGCTCTTTCGTCGAGCGGAAGGGGTTTTCCGTCGGCGCCTTCCCGGCACAGGCGCTTGTGCAGGGTTTCGCGAATGCGCTCCTCCTCGACCGGCCATCGTGCAAGCGCGGCCGGACCTTCGCGCAAGATGACAGGCAATCCCCAGCCGAAACTCGACAATGTGGCGCAAGCCTCGTCGATCGGTCGGCCGTCACGATCGACGATGACGACCGCGAGCGGCGTTTCGCCTCGAGCCTGCGGGCGCTCGGCACGCCCATCGCCGAAGCGCTGGAGCAGGTGGTCTATCGCGCCCGCCATGTCGATCGATCCGAGAACGATCTGGTAATAGAGCCGCTTTCCAGGCGGACCTTTTGCCCCGCCCTCCCATGGAAGGCCGCGATCAAGGCGCGCGATTCTCTTGATGTCGCCTGCAAGATCGGCGGGGCGCCGGTAGGTGGTCGGAGAAAGAACTTCGAGCGCGGTCCAGGCCTCCAATATGTCGACCGGCCGGTTCGACTGGTCGGCTCGCTCGGGCAGGGGCACGATGGGCGGTGCCGCCGCAGCCGGCATCGGGGCATCAGGGCGGACGCTGGCGCGCGCCGCCTGCCTTGTCTGCGGGCGGAGCGTCCCCGGGGCTGGCGCAGGCTTCGGCAACGGCTGGGTAATCTTCGTCGCGCGGGCCTTTGGCGTTTTTTGGGCCGCGGTCAGTTGGTCGCGCAACCGAACGGCGCGCGCTGTATTGCGGTGACGCAGTTCGGCGAGAATAAGCGCGTCGGTGGTCGCATCCTTGCCGGCGAGCGTTTCGAGTTCGGCGATGCCGGACTGAGCATAGGGACGGTTCTTGAAAGACATCTCGGCGACTTAGTTTCGTTTCCGGTGTTAGAGGGGCGAAGGCGCTTTGCGACGCGCGGTCGCTCCTTGTGAAGGCGGACCGATGAATTTCTAGTTCGTCATCCAGTCGATATAGCGCGCGATCCAATGATGTTCTTCGGGCGCAATCCGGCCGTCGGCCTCGATCACCCGCTTCGCATAGCCCGCCACGATCGGCCGCAGCGCAGCCGAGGCGCGGATGCGCTGCGCCGCGAGGACGAAGGCCTCGACGTCCGGCGCCATGCGCCGGATATGAGCCGAAATGTCGGCCTCGGGAAATGGCGCGTGGATTTCGGCACGGATCCACCAGGACGCGGTGAAGGTATCGATCTCGTCATTCTCGGCGGCGTCGACATGCCCGTCGCATCGCGACAGGAAAATGAGGGCGGTCAGGCCGGCGCCGAGGTCGGCACGCTGCACCGGCGACAGGCCCCAGCCGAGCGGGCTCGCCGAAATCCGGTCGTCGGCGAACGGCGCAAAATAGTCGGTGCCGCCGGCCAGTTCCTCGCCCGTCTCTGCGTCGTGGACGGCATCGATGCGCGTCATCAAAAAGACACGCTGCGCGCGGCGATGATGGCAAAAGGCCCGCAGATAGCGCTTGCCCTGGCCGGTTTCGATGCGGATGCAGCTGACCTGTCGCAGCGACGCGGCTCCCTTCGCGTCGCGATAGGCGATGATGATCGTCAGGCCATTGACGCTGTCGCCTGCGAGTTCGCGCATTGCCGCAAAATCGGCGGGTGCTTCATCGGAATCTTCATGCGGCAGGCGGGGCGCAAAGCCTTGCGGCGACGGCGCGTGCGGAACGCTTGCGCCGAATCTCTCGCGAACCAGTTCGAGTATCTGAAGCATATGAACCTCTGTCCTTTGTTACATAAGGGCAAATGATGGGGCGATGCTCATGACAGCGCCAGCGCGATGCGGCGGATCATGTCGGCTACGTCGGTTTCGAGATGCGCATGGCGCTTGACCCAGAAGCGGCGGAGCAGATCCTCCGGGATATAATCGTCATATTTTTCATGGGCGAGATTGGAGACGAACCGGCCAAGGGTCTCGATCGGCGGGCAACCGTCGAGCGCCCCGAGCACATGGGCCGCCTCGTCTGAAGGCGTGCCGAGGAGCGTCACCCCGACGTCGAACGTTTCGCATTCGAATCCGACCGATCCGAGCAGCACGGCGAACAGGCCGTTGGCGACGCTGCCACGCCAGGTCATGAGATGCGTATCCTTGCCGGCCGCGATCAGCGGCGTTCTCGCGAGGTCGAGGGCTGCGAACATGTCGCGCCCTTCCGCGAGCAACTGGGCAGCGACGGGGTCGAGATAGGCTGGCATGTCGGATGCGACGAGGGCGTCGCGGATCGCACCCGCGAGCCGATCGTGGATCGGTTCCCCCGACACGCGATCGAATTTGGGGATCCGCCCCGCGCGATGCGCGACGACCTCGACGACTTTCGCTGGGTCGTCGATCGCGACCGCGCGCCACCGGCGCCCGGCGAAGGACAGGATGCTTCCGACGGCGAGCGCATTGACGATCGGCAGCGTGCCAAGCGCCCGGCCCTGATTGACGAGGCGCCACTCTTCGTCCGTTTTGAAGTTGGCGTAAAAGTCGCGCGAGGCGGTGAGCCGTTCGCCAAGTGGCCCGAGCATCAACGACCCGTCGGGCGCCTGTTCGAGCATCGGCTCTTCGCCGCCGCCAAGCCCGCG
This sequence comes from uncultured Sphingopyxis sp., assembly GCA_966250105.1. Classification (GTDB taxonomy): domain Bacteria; phylum Pseudomonadota; class Alphaproteobacteria; order Sphingomonadales; family Sphingomonadaceae; genus Sphingopyxis. Next base: position 38,950 of record CBINGC010000011.1, read on the forward strand.
CAGCAAATCCGCGAAATCGCCGGGTTCGATCGCCGCGAACGGCCCGTCGCGGCCGATCGCCCTGTAGAGTTGATCGGCGCGCTGCGCGCCGCGCTCTGCAATGCGCGACAGGAGCTGGTGGACGGTGACGGAGAGCAGGGCAGGGTCGCCCGACGGCGGCTCCACGAAGCGCTCGGCAAGCAAATGCAACGCCGCGACCGATTGCGCGACCGGAAGATGGAGCCGATCGAGCGGATCGGCGTCGGCTGCCAGATAGGGCTCGCGGATATAACCCCGGAAAATGGCGGCGCTGCCTTCCCGCCGCCCGGACCGGCCAAGCCGTTGACGCAGCGAAGCGAGCGAGCGCGGTGCCCCGAGCTGGGCAACGCTGTGGACCGACCCGATATCGATGCCGAGTTCAAGCGTCGTCGTGGCAACGGCAGTGGTGGGGAGGCGATCCTCCTTGAGGCGCGCCTCAACCTCTTCGCGCAATTCCTTGGCAAGGCTTCCATGGTGCGGGAAAAACTCGTTTGGCACGCCGCCGTCTTCGGACAAGGTCCTGAGGCGGTCGGCGAGTGCTTCGACATTGGCGCGCGAGCCGGCAAAGAACAGGTTGTTCTTGCCGCGCAGGATCTCGTGCGCGTGACGCGCGATCTCGGCTAGCGCACTGCGAGCCTCAAGGTCTGCTGTTGGCGGGCTGGTCTCGGGCGGCTCGACGACGGCACGCACCTGGAGCTTTAGCGGTGCGCCGCCGCCGTCGACCGCGATAATCTCGGGTTGCGGGCCCTCGCCGGCGAGCCACTCGGCCGCATGCTGTTTGTCTCCAAGCGTTGCCGACAGGCCGATGCGGCGCGCGCGGCTATGCGAAATGGCGTCGATCCGATGCAACAGGCTCCACAGATGCAGCCCGCGCGGGCCCTGAAGAAACGCATGGAGTTCGTCGATCACAATCGCGTCGAGCCGCCCAAACAGGGCCTCGACGCTCGCGGGTCGTCGCACGAACATCGCCTCGATAGATTCAGGCGTGATGAGCACAACACCCTCAGGTGACTTCAGTAGCCGCGTCTTCGGGCCTTGGGGGGCGTCGCCATGCCAGCGCGTCAGCCCGATTTCGAGATCCGCGCAGAGGCCTTCCAGCCTTTTATGCTGGTCGTTGATGAGGGCTTTCAGCGGCGCGACATAGAGGATTGCGACCCCGCGATCCTGCCGTGCAGCGGCCGCGCCGAGAAGCGGCAGGAAGGCCGCCTCCGTCTTTCCAGCGGCAGTCGTCGCCGCGATGAGGACGTCGCGGCGGTGACCCCCAATGGCCGTGATAGCGCGCGTCTGGACTTCGCGCAGCTGCGACCAGCCCTGCGCACGCACCCAGCGCTGGACCTGCGGATGCAGTCGGTCGAACGCTGCGGCATGGTCAGAGAGTGAAGTCGGCAAGGCCGTCGTCTTCAGCCGCGATAGCCTCTTCGGCTGCTCCATCGTCCTGCTCGAGCGCGATCGCACCAAGAAGCTGCGTCCATTCAGCGCCCGGATTCTGTTCGAGAACGGCCAGAAACTGCACGAACGCCTTGATCGTGTTGCGCGGGGTCCGGAAATACGCCTCGCCGATCCGCTTGTTGCAATGCTCCATGAAGGCAGCGAGCGCCGCATCGGGAACGAGATATTGTGAAACATCGCCAAGCGCGAAGACCGACCGGATATTGCCGAGCAGCACGAGGAAATCCTCGGGGGACAGATTCTGGAGCCGGATAACGGGCCCCGTCATGTCGACGAGGCCCTGCGCCGCAAACTGATTTTCGGCGAGCCGCGACTGGAGCGCTTCATAGCTGTAAAGCCCGCGCCGGCTGTCCATCAGAAATTCGGGAGTGCCGCCGAAGATGAAGCCGAGACCTTCCGAGCTGCCCTGCAGCATGTCGTTGACGATCCGCAGGATCTGCTCGAAATTCTGGTTGCGGGCCTGAGCGCTTTGCAGCTTGTAGATGTTCACCATCTCGTCGAACACGACGACAAGACCCGAATAGCCCGCCAGCCGCACGAATTTCGCGAGAAGTTTCAGGCTGTCATAGACATCGGCGTCGTCGATGATCGAGCGCACCCCGAGCGCCTGCCGCGCCTCGGTCTTTGTCGGATATTCGGCGCGCAGCCAACGCAGCGCTGCCGCCTTGAGGGCGTCGTCACCGGCTTCGCTCCCGCGCCAATAGCATTTGAGGACCTGCGCGAAATCATGGCCTCCAACAAGGTCCTGGATCTCGCCGAGGCGCGTGTGGATGGCTTGCTCGACCGTCCCGCCTCCGGTCTCGGCCTCCTTGACGCATTCGCTGATGAAGCGTTCGACGACACTTGACAGCGCGCCGCCATCGGCTTTGGTCCGGGTTGCCATGTGCCGCACCGCCTCGGCATAAAGACCGCGGGCCTGCCCGCCCGTCGCATGGATGCGGCGGTCGGGGGCGAGGTCGGCGTGAATAGTAACGCATCGCCGCTCGAGCGCGATCAGCCGGACGAGGCTCAGGAAGAAGGTCTTGCCCGCGCCATATTCGCCGATGATGAACCGCACCGACGAGCCGCCGTCGGCGATCCGGTCGATGTCCTTGACGAGCGCGCCGACCTCGATCGCGCGGCCGACCTGGATATGCTGGAGGCCGACGCGCGGAACGACGCCGGCGGCCAGCGCCTGGACGATGGTGTCGCGTTCGCGGGGCTTCACCTGTGCGGGCTGAGTCATGGCTTTTGGATCATTCCTTTGAGGATGGCTAGAATATGTGGCTGCAGGCAGTAGATGTCCTCATCTTCGATCGCGACCTCGTCGAGGATATCGAACGCCCAATCGTTGATCGTCTCAATCGCACCGCCGGGAAGGAGCTTCTCGCGCTTACAGAGCGAGGCAAAGGCATCGGCTTCAAGGGGCGTCTCGATGAGCGCCATAAGAAGATGGCTATGCGGAGCATCGAGCCCGGCGAACAGCGCTTGTACTTCGGCCTGCGGCGGTGCTGCCGGTTCCGGTTCGGTTTCTGGCTCCTCTTCGCGGAAGATCGAGGCGAGCATGGTCGAGACGGCGGCCGTTTCTTCGCGAATGCGAGCGAGCTTGTCGCCATCGATATCGCGCGAAACGCGGGCCGCGGCCTTGTCCGGTGCCGGTGACGGCGTGCCGGGCCCGGAATGGAGCCGCGAATAAACTTCGTCCTGCGGCTTCCCGAGCAATTTGTAGAGCCCCTCGAGAAAGCGGACCTCGGTCGGGGTCACGCGCTGGTCGGCAAGAACGGCATTGATGACCGACTGCAGAACCATTTCCTTGTCGGCAGGAGTGAGATCAGCAACGCGCTTGGTCGCGGCGCGGAGCTTAGGCGGGTTGTGGACAAGCGCATGCATGTGCGCCTCGAGCCGCGTGCGCTCCGCCGGCGTGAGTTCATTGAGTGCTGCAAGATCGCGCACGATCGATTCCAGTTCGGCCTCGACGACCAGATTGTCCGCCTGAGCTGCGAGAACCGCAATTTCCACCATCGTTCGCGCAACATCGTACCGGCCGCTGCCGGCCGCAGGCGCGCCCGGGGCGGCGGCGAACAGGCACAACGTCATATCCTCGTCGAGCGTCGGAGCCGGTCCAAAACGCTTGTCGGGTTCGAATCCGACGTCCATCGCATCCAGAATGTCGCCGAGACGCTTCTGATAATTTTGCCTTTTCTCCTTGGCCTCATGGGCGCCGGGGCCCAGCAACAGGTCAAGGATCTCCGCGAGCTTGACAGGTGCGAAGCCGGTCCCTGCGATCCGTTCGCCAAGCTGACTTCGCACCTGCGCATAAGGGCCCGAAGGATCGCGTGATCGGACCGGGATCGGGGCGAGCGCGGCAGCGAGCACCGAGCCTTTCTCGGCTGGGTGACGGCCGAGGAAGCGGCTCAGCGGATCGAGCGCATCGGTACAGTCGTTGAGCAACTGCTCGAACTTGGCTACGGGGGCACTGATCGCTGCAATGTCGGGAAGATGATCCAGCGACTCGATGGCGTTGAATTCGCTGCTTGCCGAGCGATATTGATAATTTAACCGGGTCTTGGGTTTGGCGACCTTGATACCGCCCGGAAAGCGCGCCTCATATTCATGGTGCCAGAGCGCTTTGAAGTCGTCGAAGCAGCGTTTCGCTGCGGTGCGGGGCCAGATCTGCGGATGCGCAAGCGTCCAGCAAAGCGCATCCTCGGGACCTATCGGCTCGCCGTTAGCGACTTTCTCGCCGAGGTAGAGCCGGACCGGCATCGGTATTTCCCATCCATAACGAGGATCGATCGATGCGGTGAGACTGTCAGGGGCCGATCCGTGCAGCACCTGCGCGGCATCCATCAGCGAACGGGCGTATCCGGCAAAACTATGATGGCCGCCATAAACCGACATGAGCGCATCCAACTCGCAGAGAATGGTGTCAGATTCGTCGGCCGCCTTCGCTTTGATGAGGCGCCTTTCCAGACCGTAGAAATAGAGGAAAACATAGCCGAGCGGCGTCGCCGGATCGCGCCTGCCGCCGGCCAGCCATTCGATATAGGCCCGCCGGGCGCCCGGCTGAATCTCGCTATAATGGGGCCAATAGCCGAGGCTGCTGCCATTGCGGTCGGACCACGCCCCTAATGGAAGCGCGGGATCGACGAGAGCGCGGTGCCGACCCTCCTGCTTGGTCGGCGCACCGAAGTAGAGAAGTTCGGCATCGAAATCGATGTCGCCGACTGTCACCGTCGTCGCCTTTGCAATCCAGCGTTCGGGGGCGGCGTTGCGTCCGGCCGATGTTCGAGGGCGACCCGTCTCCGCTGCCGTCTTGGAAGAAAAGAGCGATGAGAGGGCGCTGTGAAATCCCATCGCTGGCTGCTCGCTTTCACGCGCCACCGCCGCCGCATGTATCGCTCGCTCTGGCTGTTGTGTTGGAATTGGCTCGGGAGGACGGATCGAAGGGGTGGCGGCGCCGTGCCGCCTTTCGGCATAGTGCCGGGCCTGGTCAAATGTCGTAAATATATAGCCGGCGCACGCAAAGCGACCGTCATCGGTTTCATGCACTTCGGGCCAGCCCGGGAAAGGCGGGGCGGGCGTGCTCGCCGGGCTGTCGGGTTCGGCGACGACCGTCGGTTCAATTGGCACGACCTCGGTCATGGAAGGCAAGCTTACGGGAGGCAGTGTAGAGGGGCGCGGCGCCCCTGCGGGAAAAGCGGGCTTGCGCCGCCGCTCAGCCTCCGAGCGCGCCTGCTCAAAGCTCGAATAGCTCAGCCCACCGCTCGCATAGCGCCCGTCTGCGGTGCGCTTAACGTCGGGATCGCTCGTATCACCCGCCGGTTCGGAGACCGGACGCTCGGCCGAGACGCGATCGGCGAGACGCGCATGCGACGGAAGCGGGCGAAGAGGGCTGCGTTGCTGTTCGGCGAAATCGCGCGCCTGTCGTTCGGTCATAAAGCTGAATCCGCCTGCCACGAACCGGCCGTCGCTGCGCGCCTCGACCTCGGTGCCTGTGAGCGGTGCCGTGGCGCACGGCGCGTCCGGTGCACCCTGCGCGGCCTCTTTTTGAGGGAATGGCAGCCGACGGCGTCCTCGATCGAGCGAGTCCTCGTTGACCGTATCGCTGTGTCGGGCGACAGGCTTGCTCGGGAGCACCATCAGCAGCAGGGACACTGCAAAAAGCGCTAGACCGATGGGCGGCGCTATGAGCAACGCAAGGTAGGCGACGCCGTTGATCAGCGCCAGCCAACCAGTCAGTCCGATGTCGCGGAAGCGGCGAACCTGAAGCGCGAACCAGGGCACCGCGGTTGCGAGCCACCACAGCAAATAAGCGAGAACTGCACGTGGCGCGTCGGCGGCTGGGTCGACGGCGTTGCCTATCTGGGCGTCGAAAAGCGAGCCGAAGACAGTGAGCACGAAGACAAGCGCTGACAGGCTGAAGAACAGCCAGAATTCACTTCGATCCGACCGACCCTGAAAATCAGCGTAGCGCCATAGAGGCCGCAACAATTTCGCCATCGCGCCGCAAATTCCCCCTCGACCCCGCAGGCAGCTTGTCGAACGTACGGCGGATAAACAAGCGATTATCGACATATTAGCTTGAGACGACGCAGCAACCCTTTCGCCGGGTCACGCTGAAAGCCCGTCTTCAAAGCTGCTTCCGCTATGGGATGCGCTTCTCAAGAAAATAGTCCAGATCGGATGAAATTGATGGGCGTCCGAATCGGCCGCTGCAAACGCAGCAGATCAATAAACAGCGTCGCCCTGCTCTCAGCAGTCGAAGTCCGCTTTCTCCGAGCTCGGCCTGAGAGCCAACAGGCTGCAAACGGCCAGTTCTGCTTATTCCCACCGCTTCGTTTGCCTGTGGCCGGCGGTCAGTCGACCAAGGCGGCATCGATCATGGCTCGATAAATTCTTCTGACTTCATCTTTGCCAATGTGACCGACCTTTAGCGCGGCGGCGCCGATCATCGTAATGTCGGGTTCGCGAAGAGCCATGATTGCGGCCCGGGCCTCCGGCAGATAGTCTTGCCAAAGCGGCTTGCCGCCCATCGTCGCATCGGGCGGATTTGCATCCAACTCGCAAAGTGCGCGGGCGACTCGTTCTAGGCCGGGCGTCATGCCGGGAGAATAACATAGAACGCCGAACTGATCTGGTGGGATTGCTATGTTTCTGGCGATTCCAAATCGGTCCGATTCCGCGCTCGAATATCGGTGACTTTCCAGAATCTCGATCCCTCTCTACAGCGGCCCGGTGGCTAGACGCTCAACTATTGCAGAACGTGTGGAGGCGCTCGTCCGGCGAATGGAGGGGACGCCTCTCTGCGACGAATGTATCACGGACCGGCTCGATCTTTCTTCGATGGCGCAGGCCAGCGTTGCGACGAGTGCGGCCGGCGGTGTTGGAGGATTCGAACGCTCAAAGGGACCGTGCGGTCTGTGCGGCGAGCCGCGGCACGTCATTCGACATAAGGGCTGAACTTGCACTTTTGCCGCGGCCAAATTGAGCGCGGCTGAATGGGCGTGCTCTGGCGCCGACAGGCGGCGCCAGGGGCCGCGCGTTGTTTTGGGCCGCGCAGCGCACTTGGCTCGGTTTCCTTGCCGGACGGCGGCTGGCCCCCAAGCCCGCGCGCACGCCGTCCGGCTGCGGCCTCGCCAAGAGCGCGTTCTTCTTTGGGCGCTTCGCGCTGCGCTTTGCTGACTTTTGATAGCTGTGACGTTTGAATCGATCAGTCGTCCGCATTACGGAACGGGCTATGATGTTCAGCCTGTACCTGCTCGCCTCGGTTGTTCCGGCCGGCCAATCCTTCACCTGCACACCCGTCGCGGTCTGGGATGGCGATGGGCCGATCTGGTGTGCGGAAGGCCCGCACATTCGCCTCTCGGGTGTCGCTGCACGCGAAATGGACGGCAGCTGTAGTCCGGGGCATCCCTGTCCGGACGCCGATCCGGTCGCGGCGCGCGATCATCTCGTCGGCTTGCTTGGTGAGCCGCAAGGGCGGAACCGGACGGGACATATCCTCGTCCGCGGACCGGTCATGCGCTGCTTGTCCCGAGGCGGAGCCGGCGGCACCCGATCCGCCGCCTTCTGCAAATCGCCTCGTTCCGGCGATATCTCCTGCGCCATGGTCCGGAGCGGCCTTACCGCGCGCTGGGACAAATATTGGGGTGCGCATCGCTGCGATTGATCGGACCGGATCGGGCGCGTGGTTTGGGTGGAGCGGCCTTAGCGTGCAGCGCTGATCATTGAATGGACGTGGCGGCGGCTTTGTCTTCGTTGCTCAAGGTCACCCCCTTCCTGTCGCCTTTCTGCGGGCCCGGCTCGCCTCTGGCCGTCAACCCCATGCGGGGTTCGCCCTCGCGTACCGCTCGGTGACGGCAGCTCGCGGGCCCTTCTTCTGGCGCCATCGGGGATGTCCCCCGAGCAACTGAAGGAGAAAATCCATGCCCACCATCGCCAACCTCAACGTGAAGCCCGACGGCAGCTTCGAAGGCACGCTCGCCACCCTCAACGTCACCGCGCCGATCGCCATCGTACCGAATGGTCGCAAGACCAAGGAAAACGAACCCGACTATCGCATCATCAGCCGCAAAAATGGCTTCGAACTCGGTGCCGGTTGGACCCGCACCTCGCAGAACAACGGCGCCGAATATGTGTCGGTGACGATGTCGGCCCCCGAATTCGGAACGATCTACGGCAATGTCGCCAACGCCCCCGGCGACGACCCCATGAAGAAGGTCATCATCTGGAATCCGCCGGCCTGACGGTTCCCCGGCTCCGCCTTCGGGCGGAGCCGATTGATCTTATCGACGTGAAGGCGGTCCTCTGGGCCGCCTTTTGCATTTCCTGCGCTGATGAGTGTCGGTTTCCGAGGCCCCGCACTCGGTTATCTTCCTTTTCGGCGACTGGGGTGCCGCAGACGACGAGGGCCGCGCGTGTTGCGAACGGCAGAACGTCGACAGTCTGCGAAATGAAAGGTCAGCGAGGGGGCCGGGACGCGGCGGCGAACCGGGGGCGGGTGGGTCGTGGGGGCTCTGCCGCATGGGATCGGGCCATTCCCGCTCTCGATTGCCGCTATTCCCTTGGCCGAGGCCAGGCCTCCTTCAATCAACCCGTGAAGGGTCCCGACGCTTCGCTCGGGCCGCGGCTTCGCGCGCGGTGATTGCGGCATGTCCCCGTCCGGCGGGGCGCCTGTCGAGCGGGAATGGCCCGCTCCCAAGGACAGGAGTTGATCCCATGCCGCTTTCCACCGCCCAGTCGCTCGGATGGAGCCTCGCCCGGACCATGATGACCGTGATCATCCTCATCGAGACCAGCGCCGGATATTCGGTGATGCCGCTCAACTGGTCGAAGGAACTCAGCCAATGACGCGATATCCTCTGCTTCCGATCGCACTCGGAGCCATGCTGTCCCTCCTTGCGGCGCCCGCCGCGGCGAGCGAGGCCGCCGATCCCCGCCAGCGCGTCGGCCGCGCCAACGCCGAGGCGCGCGTGCAGCCCGACCGGCAAGGCTATCGGAACGCCATCCAGCAATATGCCTGGTCCGAAGGCGCGCTCTTTCAGGTCTATGCTGCGCCAGGGCAGGTCACCGATATCGTCCTTCAGGAAGGCGAACAGCTCGTCGGCCCGGGGCCGGTCGCCGCGGGCGACACGGTGCGCTGGATCATCGGCGATACGGTCAGCGGGACCGGGGCCCGGCGGCGCGTGCATATTCTGGCGAAACCCACCCGATCCGATATCGCCACGAATCTCATCATCAACACCGACCGGCGCACCTATCATGTCGAGCTGCGCGCGACCGCCGCGGCCTATATGGCATCGGTATCCTGGACCTATCCCGCCGATGAGCTGATCGCCTTGCAGCTTGCCGAGGCCGAGGCGGCGAGGGTGGCGCCCGTTGCCGGGGCGATCGATCTCGCCGCGCTCAACTTCCGCTACCGCATCGCAGGCGACAAGGCCGCGTGGCGGCCGGTGCGCGCCTTCGACGACTCGCGCCAGCTAATCATCGAATTCGGTGAGGATATCGCCACCGGCGATATGCCGCCACTCTTCGTCATCGGCGGCAGCGGCGAGGCAGAGCTTGTCAACTACCGGGTGCAGGGCCGCTACATGATCGTCGACCGCCTTTTCGAGCGCGGCGAACTCCGCTTGGGCGCCGGAAAGCAGGCCCGCGTCGTTCGGATCAAGCGTGAAATGCCGCGCCGCCGGGGGCGGTCGTGACCGGGCCGGCAAGCGAGGCGGTGGCGCCCGCCGACGTGCCGGAAGCGGGCGAGCGCACGGCGCCCGGCCCGGAGGTCGATCCTTTTCGGCTACGCGGCGACACGCCGCGGGTCATGCGGCTTTCGCGCAAGGCGCTCGCGATGATCGGCGCTGCCGGCGGCACCGCGATCGGCGGCGCTCTGCTCTGGGCGCTGCAACCCGTAGCCCCGAAGACCGCCGAGAATCTCTACACGGCCGATGGAGCGAATCGCGCCGAAGTCGTCACCGGTGCGCCCGCCGACTATGGCAAGGTGCCGAAGCTCGGACCGCCGCTACCCGGCGATCTCGGGCGACCGATCGTCTCGGCGCAGCAGAACGGCGAGACGATCCCGGTGCCGCCGATGGGAAATCCGCCCGCCGGCGGGCGCTCACCCGCCGACGAGGCGCGCGATCGGGCGCGGCTGGAGCGCGAGGCCGCCACGGCGAGCCGGATATTCCTTGGAGGAGGGACCTCGGGCGCGCCGGTTGCAGACGCGCAGCGTGGATCGATCGAACCGTCCGCCGCGACCATGTCGGCACCCGAAGGCGGCGCGCGGACTCCGGCGGCGGCGCGGCGCGCCTTTCTCGCGGGCGGCTCCGCCGAACCGTTCGAGAGTGCCGAGCTCCTTCATGCGCCTGCTTCGCCATACATCCTCCAGGCGGGAAGTCTCATTCCGGCCGCGCTGATCACTGGTATCAGGTCCGACCTTCCCGGACAGGTCACGGCGCAGGTGACCCAGCATGTCTTCGATAGCCCGACGGGTCGCATTCTCCTCATTCCGCAGGGTGCCCGGCTGATCGGCGACTATGACAGCGAAATATCCGTGGGGCAGGAGCGCGTCTTGCTGGCCTGGAACCGGTTGATCCTGCCCGGTGGCCGATCGATCCGGCTCGATCGTCAGCCCGGCGCCGATGCGCGGGGCATGGCGGGGATTGCCGATCGCACCGACCATCATTGGGGGTCGATGCTGCGCGCGGCGCTCGTCTCTACGTTGCTCGGCGTCGGAGCCGAACTTGGCTCGGACGGGGATGATGCGCTCGTGCGGGCGCTTCGCGACGGGCCGCAGGATACGGTCAACCAGTCGGGACGGCGGCTCGTCGAGCGTCAGATGAACATCCCGCCAACCCTCACGATCCGCCCCGGCTTCGCTTTGCGGGTCCTTGTCACACGCGATCTGATACTCGAACCGCCGGCGGGTGCGGCCCCATGAGCAAGCTGCGCCTAGGCCCCATCGCCGACGACAAGCCCGTGAAGCTGTCGATCGAATTGCCGGGATCCCTCCATCGCGAATTGCTCGTCTATGCCGAGGTGCATGCGAAGGCTAATGGCCTCGCGGCGCCTATGGCGCCGGAAAAGATCGCGGTGCCGATGATCGAGCGCTTTATCGCGACCGATCGTGGATTTGCGACGGAACGGCGGCGGCGCTGAGTGTCTGCGGCGTCATCCTCACGTCGGTCAGGCGTGATCACCCATATGTGTTCGTTCAAACCGCTGGCGGCGGTGCGCCAAAAAAAAGACGCCCGCGCGATCGAAACCGTGCGGGCGTCAGGTGAAGATCTCTGTTTCCTGAAAGGAAGAGCTCTTCTGGGTCGCACCGCGCGGATAGCGTCGCGAGCCGACCGATAATTGTACGGCAGCGCCAAAAGATACCCTGGAGCTCAAACCGTTGTCGGCTTTCGGTTAGTTTCAGTCAGAAACCCGGCGATCTCCGATCGGCCAAGACCAGCGATTCCCCTGAGTATCGAACATTCCGGGGAGAGGGGGTCATTTCTTGCCCTATTTGCTCAAAGAATTCCTGTGTCCTTTAGCCAATCTTCCACGAGCGTCGGCCATCTCTCAACGGGGTGACCCAGCGGGCGCATGGCGAAGGCGTGACTTCCCTTGGCAAAGAGATGGACTTCTGCTGGAACACCCGCCTCGTCCAGCGCTCGCGCATATACTATGCTATTGCAAATCGGATCGACAGGATCGTCCCAAGCCTGAAGAAGAAATGTTGGCGGGGTCATCTTGGTAACTTTGATACCAGGATCAAGCGAGCCCCCCGATCTGCACAGGTGGCCTGGGAACATTGCGATGGCAAAATCGGGCCGGCTGCTCACTTTGTCTATTTCGTCGACCGGCTCATAAGCAGGTTCGAATATATTGCTGGTCTGCGCGACCAGATACCCTCCGGCTGAGAAGCCTATGACACCGATCTTGCGGGGGTTGATCTTGAGCTCGCTGGCGCGCGAGCGCACCAGGCGTATCGCACGCTGGGCGACCTGCAACGCAAGGAGGTGCTTGGGCGTCACTGCACAATGGCAGTCTTCATCATAATGGTGGCGGCTTTTGGGAACATGGTATTTGACGAGCACGCAAGTGGTGCCTGTTGAAGTCAGCCAGTCGCGAACTTCACTACCTTCCAGATCGATCGCGAGCTTGGAGAATCCTCCGCCGGGAAAAACCAGCATCGCTGTGCCATTGCCTGGTTGTTGGGGGGGAAACACCGTGAGAGTGGGCACAGTGACGTTGAAGGCGCCGGCAACCGGACGTCCGGCGAAGCGTTTCGGATTCGTTGCCGTTTCGCTATACTCTGGAGGAAGTTTGACATCCTCCATGTTCGGCGCCGCTCCAGGCCACGGTGGCGTCTGCTGATGGCCCGCTGGGGTTGCCACACGCCCTCCTCCCTGCCCTCAACGCTTGCCGTCTCGGTCATCTTTGTCGGGCCCTTAGCGTCAGGATCACGCGTCTCGGCCTCGCTGCAGCCAACAACGAAGCCTTGAAAGCACAAAAGGCCTGCTGGAATCACGCTTCGCTGCAATGAAATTCCGAACCGCCCCACATTCCGCATTTTCCTGCTTCCTCACCTCGGATCGCCACCGGAAAAATTTCTCCTGACGACATCCAACCCTTAATTGACCGGGTGACCAAAGGATGATTTCTCGGGCTAGCGTCCAATTTTTTTAGGGACATGCCGTGGGTCGGCGATCAATCTCGCTAAACACGCGCCGCGCCTTTGAAGCCGCAGCGCGGTTGTCTGAACAACCTGAATAGTTCGATCGGGCAAGCACTGCTCGCGTCTCAGGCAGGGTGCGATACTTTCGTCATCGGGTTGCGCAATGTGGTTGGGGGCAAAGCATTGATCCGGAGCATGTTCGGCTCGCTCTTGACGGCGGTACTGTTGCTCGCGCTGAGACCGGGCGCGTCCGCAGAGTTAGTTTTCGAGCCGCTTCCGCCCAGCCCGGAACTAAGCGACCGTCGGCAAAGTGCCTATGCCGGGTCCTCCAGCGAAAATCGTACCTGATAGAACCGGTTGGTCCCATTGCCCGTCCGTACGGACGTTGCTGGGCTAAACGGCAGGCCGAGCTTCTTTATGTTTCCCTATTCATGGGGGAGTATTAAAGCTGGATTGGCCGCATCGTGGGTCAGCTGACATGGGTCGATGGAGGGAGCGTCGTCGGTCGTCGTTTCGGGCCCTTGGCCGAAGCAGGAGTTTGGCAAATGGAATTAATGTTCGCCCCTCTCATGGTGGCGGGATCGCGCGCGCGATGAGCCCTGCAACCGTCGCCGCGCTTCTGTTTCTGTCCGGGGTAGCGCCGCCTCCGACCGACCTCGCATCCGAAAGCCAGACTGAGACCGAGTTGCAGCGGGTAGATGATCCCTCGGCCCCACCCGAGCCGCCGATCGTTGTGCCAGCACTCGGCAACACCCCGCATCCCTCTTTAGCCGCGCCAGCAACCTCCGACGACGAGACTATGGCCGAAATGCCCTCGGCGCCCCATGATATTGTGGTGACGGCCCGTGGCGATGCGCCGCCGGGAGATCCGCTTCAAGCGGTCAATATTGCCTCTTATCGGGCGGTCCAGTCGATCGATGCGGCGCTCGTGGCCCCAGTCGCGATGGGCTATCAAGGTATCGTACCCGAACCTGTTCGCGACGGGCTGGGCAATGCACTGCGTAACCTCAGCGAACCCGTCAATTTTCTGAACTTCCTGTTACAGTTCAAGATCGGCAAGGCTGCCGAGACGCTCGGCCGTTTCGCCGTAAACACGACATTTGGTGTCGGCGGCCTTTTCGATGTCGCGAAGACAATGCCTTTCAATCTGCCTTACCGACGCAACGGCTTTGCCAATACATTGGGTTTCTACGGCGTCGAGCCCGGTCCCTATTTCTATCTTCCGCTTATCGGGTCGACGACATTGCGCGATCTGGCGGGCAACAGCATTGACTTGCTCGTCGTGCCGACCGCGGTCGGCGCGCCTTTCGACCGCACGGCATATGCCGTTCCGACAACTGTGGTCAGGCAACTCAATGACCGCATCGAGGGCGACGCTCAAATCCAGCGCTTGCAACAGGAAAGCCTTGATCCCTATGTCGAGACACGGACCCTCTATCTGGAACTGCGCAAACGCGAAATCGACGCATTGAAAGTTAGGCGCAGCGACCGCAATGGCGAGGCTGGACCTCAAACAGAAATCACGGTCAGCCAGACCGGGCCCTTGTCCGATCCAGAAGGTCTCATCTCCGTCGGCCCCCTTGAACTCGAGACGCCGACCTCGGACGGTTTGCCACCGCGACCTTAACGCCAATGATGCACATTTGGCGGGCGCGCAGAGAAGCCAAAGCGCTTCGAAATTTTGCTCGCACGGAACTCAAGCCGTCAACTGCAATCGCCGCGGTGAATCTCAATAAGCTTCCTCGCTGAAGTTTGGTCTTCCGGTTTCGGACGTGTCGAGACAAATGCCCACAACCGCTATCGGTTCGGCCATCGCGGATGAGTTTGTCGATCATGAACGCGTGCCTCGCGCTGTCTCCGACTGGCGTTCCCGAACTCGCCGATGGTCCCATGTCAAATGCTCGTCGCTTTGCGTGGGAACCGCTGGGCCTTCGCGTGGCAAGATGCGCCGCGCGTCAGATGGGTGTTTTGCTCGCCGAATGGCTCAATTACCGCGCAAACCAGGCTGCCAGATTGGGATCTGGATATCTCTTTTCTGTTCAAAAATTATAGGTTCGCAAGCAAGCTTGGGAATATCGTGATCGATGCGGCGGCCAAGAGTGTCATGCTGCACTCGGCAATCAGGGGCCACAAACCGCCGCGATGATCGTGCCGCCTCCGAACGCTGCCGGATTGATCGCGAGCTCGCGGTGCCGGAGACCAGCGTGCTTCCTACAAGTGCCCGTGGGCAACGGTCAGCGCGCCGTTCGCGTCGGTCGCATGCGACATCGCAAGCACAGGCCGCGAAATTCGGAGATCCTTGAGATGGCTCCAGATGACTTGCCTCTTTCCGTCGCAGATGCCCCCGTTTGGTGCCTTGGGCCTGGCGCATGGAAACCGGCGTCGGAGAAGGTTCCCCCGTCTCTCCGACGCCGCGATTTCTATGCGAGTTAGATTGGAACCGCTAAATCGTCAGAATTTTGCTCCGATGGCGACACCATAACGCCGCGGATCAAGAGTATAGATGTTTGTAAAATTACCGGAAGATGCATCGGTGACATAAAGTCCGGTAACCGAGTTGCTATCGAAAATATTCTGAACGAACCCCCGGACAAACCAGCGCTCGTCGGCGCCATTCAACTGTAAAACCGCATTTGCCTGGACGAAAGGTTCGATACGATTAATCCTGCCGTTGAAGATATTGCCATATTGCTTTCCGGTAAGGGAAATGTCGACGCGGGGGACGAGTGTCATACCATTCCCAACCTCTGCCGTGTACTGCACGCCCATCGAGACCTTGACATTCGGCGCTTGGGGCAATGTGTTGCCCTTGATGTTAACCTCGACGCCAGGACTCAATACCTGGATCCCGCTGTTCGCAGGGATAGCGCTCGCGAGGACACCGCAAATGCCGAACGCGCCGCTGGAGGCGATATTGCCGTCCGAAGGAAATTCCTGCGGTGCGCGAAGGCCGAGAGCCGCATTTACTCCCGCAACGAACGCATCAGCAACGCCAGGCGCAGGTCCCGTGACAGCGCAGTGCGCACCATTGCTGATGTCCTTGATAATCACGGCATCAGGATCTCCGCCGCCCGGATCACGCGGATTGGAGAAGAATTGATCGCCGGCGACCTTGGCATTGAGATAGCTGAAGGACAGATTGATAAGCCAGTTCGGGTCCGGCCTGATGACAGACTCCAGTTCGACACCCCAGATATTGGCGTCAACCGTGTCATTCACAGACGTTCTTGCCACGATGCGGCTGAGCTGCAGTCCACTATATTTGTAGTAAAATGCGGTGGCATTCAGTTGCAACGCGCCGTTTGCGAAGACGTTCTTGGAGCCAATCTCGAAGGCATCGATCGATTCAGAGCCGAAACTCTCGCTGACGGCGAAAATCGGAGAAAGCGGAGGATTGATACCGCCGGATTTGTAACCCCTCGAGTAAGATGCATAGAGTGAATTGTCCGGCGTAACCTCGAAGGCCAGAACTGCTCGTCCGGTAATTTCGTCGAAGCTTACTTCGCGAAACTGGGCGAGCTGTTGGCCCGGTGTCCCCGGGTCGGCATCGAAAAGTCCAGACGGCCCGGTGAGAGGCGTTATCGGGGTATCGAACGGATCTCCATCGTTGGCATAAGGGTTCAGGAAACTGATCAGTGTCGTACGCGCCGTTACATCCTTCTTGTCATTGTTGTAACGCAGCCCCCCGGTCAACGTCAGCCGGTCGCTTAGATCGAAATAGACCTCGCCGAAAATCCCATAGCTCTCCAGATTCGATTCCAGCGAGTTGTTCCGATACATCGACGTCGCGAAATAGGATGGCGGAAGGCCGCCCGACAAGGAGCCGAATGAACCCAATATGGCACTGGCGTAATCGAGCGCAAACGAGTTCACATAATAGCTATTGTCGGTGGTTTTCGATTTCGCGTAAATTCCCCCCAACAGGAAATTGAACGGCCCGTCGAAGTCACTCGTAAGGATGAGCTCTCCGCTCCACGATTCGCGTTGTTCCGAAGATCGATCGAAAGAAAGCGGCGTTTCGGAACACAGCGAGTTCCCTTCGAAAGCGCCTCTGCTTCCATCATCATTATCCGAGGTGCACAGCACGCCCTGCGGACCGTCCGGGATGAGAGCGCCGGCAATCGGCGAAAAATAGGCCGAGGAGCCGGGAATGAAGGCCGGCGCCGGCGGAGCAAGACCCGTCGGCAATCCGTTAGCCGCAAAAAAGGCCAGCGTATTGAGCGCCGGGGCGAAACCGGCACGGCTTTGAATTCCAAGAAAATAGTCCTGCCTGGAATCGACTTCAGTATCCTGATAAATGCCGGTGGCCGTCAGGGTCATCGCGCCGAATTTTTGCTCAAGGCGCGCCTGCACCTGTAGCTCTTCCGCAAAATAGAAGGGCGTATAGGCCGTGTTGACGACACGCACATCGCCAGGCTCCTGAAACCCGGAAAACCCGTCAGGGCCATAAAGGCTGCCAAGGCCGAGTACGGCGGGAATGCCCTGAATGGCGAAGAACTCGGAAGAACTGAGCGTCGCACCGACCGTGGAATTTGCGTTCGTGGTATCGAAATCACGTCGATTGTTCAGGCATCCGAGCACGCCCAATGGATCGCGTTGGCACGTTTGTTTCTGGTTTCTGAGGCGCGTGTCCTTTTCCCGGAAATAATAGCCCATGAGATCGATCGTCGTATCAGGACCGGGCTCGAAACGAAGTGAGCCTCGCAACGCGTAAAGGTCCCGAGTGTCGATGTCCGATCCATCATAAAGATTCGTCGTATAACCGTCGCGGTTCACATATATGCCCGCCAGTCTCACGCCGATCATATCCCCGATCGGGACATTGACCATGCCACGCGCTTCGATGCTGTTGAAATTGCCATACTCGAATTGCGCTTCAGCCTCGAAACGGGAGAGTTTGGGTTTCGCGGTCACGACATTCACGACCCCGGAGGTCGCATTCCGACCGAACAGGGTGCCTTGAGGTCCGCGAAGGACTTCAATCCGTTCCAGATCGAAATATTCGGTCTCGAACAGGCGTGTTCCGAACAAGGGTGATCCATTGACATGAATTGCGGTCGCAGCATCGCAGGTGACGCCGACGCACAGGTCGCCAACGCCGCGAATAGTGAATGAAGCTGAGGTGAAATTGCCTTTCGAGAAAGATACATTGGGCAGCGTCAGCTGTAGATCCGAGGCATTTTCGATCTGCTGGCTTTCAAGCGCCTCAGCGCTGAATGCGCTGACAGCTATCGGCACGTCTTGCAAGCTTTGCGCCTGACGTTGCGCCGTCACGACGATGACATCGTTACCGCCATCTGGCTCTTCAGCTATGGCTTCCTGAGCATTTGAGACCTGTGGCAACGCCATCAGGACGGCGCTTGCCAACAAATAAGCTTTGTTATTCATCACCCTTCTCTCCCTGTCTCGATTTTTTAGTTTCTTACGCGAACCCGTCCTTTTCCCCGATAGTCGATGTTCAAAAATGGGGCAGCTCGCCGAGCTGCCCCGAGTTTGAGAGGTGGCCAGAAGGAGATTTCCGGAGAGGAAAAGATTCTCGCCGCCCGGCTTGAAGCTGAGCAGTTTTTCGGTATTTGGTAAAGAACTTTATTATGGCACTTTATTATATTGCTCGGGGCGCTGGGAGGTGTTCCATCTCAGATCCGAAGAAATCAGTTTATACATCCGATGCTTGCTGTCAGCGCTTCAGCCTTGGCACGGTCGAGCGCGCGCCGACGACTTTTGGATGCGGCTGCGGTACGGCACGCCCGATCCCGAGCGCATGTCCCGCCGAAGCTGGACAGCCTTTTGTGGCTCCATGACCTTGCCTTGCTGTTTGCCTCGGAAGGCATATCGACCAACTGTGCCACGATAGATTTCTTTGTGGCGCCAAGCAACACAGGCAAGAGAAGAAGATCTAAACAGAACATATGAACTCTGCTTGGTTATTTCTGCCTCGGCCTTAGTATTTATGTCTTGCTGTGCAAAAGAGGCCTCATCGTTTAAATAAATGTTGGATCGGCAATTTTCGCATCGCCATTACGGTCGCATGCAACCATAAAATCGCGCTAGACGTTGCTCAAGTCGGCGCTTCCCAAAGCCGGAGAAGGCTCCTCAACGCGGTGACAAAGGCCAGCGGCTGGTCGAGCATCAGATGGTGGCGGGCTTGAGGCACGGCAATGATCGGAATGGCTCCTCCCCCCAGTTCACGAACATATGCCACGGAATCCCGGTTGAAGAGCTGGCTCTCCTCGCCGTGAACGATAGCCTTGCGGCCCGGCGCGTTCACTAGGCGCTCGCCGATGGTGAGCCACTCGTCGGGCCGGTTGCTCCTCCGGAACACTTCGGGAGAGAATTTCCACGTCCAACCCTCCCCGTCACGCCGCAGAGAATGAAAGGCCATATAGTCCAAAAGAAATGGCTCACCGACAGGCTGGGGTGGGGAAAGGACGTATCGACTGCGCGCCGCGTCGTAGCTGGGATAGCGACTTTTGGCTTTGTCCGGGTCGCCGGATCCGGGGCTGGCGCGGCGGAGATTCCAATACGCTTGCAAGAGCGCAGGTCGCATGACCATCAGGTCGCAAACCACAATGCCGGAGAAGGTATCGGGCGATTGGGTGACGGCCGTCAACGCTGCGCCAGAACCGAAACTGTGGGCAATGATCGTGGGCTTGTGGCCATCCGCAAACAGTCCAAGCGCTTCGGCAATTTCGCCGAACTCGCGCCCCCTGGCCAAGGGGTCGGCGTGCCCTCGCATTTCGCTGTCGCCCATGCCGGCAAGATCGAAGGCCACCACATCATAATCTTCGGCCAGAAACGGCGCGATGAAGGAAAAGCAGCGGGCATGCGAGAGAAAACCGTGCGTCATCAGTACCTTGGGTTTCGCCCGGTCGCCCCAGCGAAAGTAATGCGCTTTGGCACCCTCGATCTCTACATAGCCTTCCTCGCGCGGCACCCTGAGAGCGGAAACGAACCATTCGGGCAGATGCGAACCATCGCCCGCCCAGAGAGCGTCGATGTCCTCGGGGCAATCTTCAATCTTTACCGCCTCGTTCATATTGTTGGGCCGTCCTTGCGTGTGAGTTTTTCGAAAGCGAAGCCAGCATAGCTGCCGGCCGCCTCTTCGTCGCAGAGCGCGGCATAGCCAGACACGCTCGGAAAATTGATGAGCTGGCGCTTCTTTCCCGGAATATTCGCGCCCATGTACCATGAGGCCGCCTCGGGAAAGAGCGTCATCGCGCCAGCCGCGGCAACCATTTCAGTCCAGCCAGTTTCGGCAGCCGGTTTGCCCTCGAAAAGATCGATGTCCCTCCTACGCAACCAGACCATGAAATCGCAAATCCAGTCGCCCTGTATTTCCGCGCTTGTCGGGCCATTGGCGAAACCCGACGGGCTGAGAGGACCATAAGCGAACAACATGTTGGGAAAACCCGACACCGCCATGCCGAGATAGGCGCGCACACCGTCTTCCCACGCCTGCCAAAGGGGAAGCCCCTCCCTCCCGGTGATGTTCATGTCGATCAACCCGCCACGCCCGGCATCGAAGCCGGTCGCAAAAATGATCAGATCGCATTCGACCTCACCGTCTTCCATCTTGATGGCCTGGGGCTCGATACGGATGATCGCGTTTGCCTTCAGATCGACCAGCGCGACATTATCCTGCTCGAAAATTTCATAATATCCCTGTTCGAGCGAGGGTCTTTTCGTGCCGAAAGGATGCGGCGGCTCCGCAGGCGCAAGTTTCTCAGCCAGAACGGGGTCGATGATCCGCGCGAGAACCTTTTTGCGCCAGAACTCATAGGCGTAGCGGTTCGCTTCGCGATTGGTCAGTATGTCGGCAAAGTTGTTGTACCAGAATTTGAGGCCGCCCTGCCGCCACAGGGTCTCGAAATGGTTGTTGCGCGTCGTGGCGTCTACATCGAGCGCGGAGATGTCAAGCGACTGGCATTCGAATCCCCCGTTCGTTCGCTTGCGCCGAACAAAAATGGCGGGATAGCCCTGCTTATCACGCTGCTGAATGTCTTCGGTAAGCCGTTCCTGGCGCATGGGCAGGCCCAGAATAGGAGTCCTCTGAAACAAGGTCAGCTTTTCTGCACATTTGGCGGCCTCCTGCGCGATCTGCACTCCGCTCGCACCAGTGCCGATGACGGCGATCCGGCGGCCCGAAAGATCGATACCCTGTTGCGGCCATCGCGCCGTGTGACACCAATCGCCTTCGAACGCCGCGATTCCTGGCATATCGGGAATATACGGCTTCGATGCGAATCCCAAAGCGGGCAGAAGGAAGTGTGTCGATATTCCTTCCCCGCCCTCAAGCTGCAGGCGCCACCGTCGTCCCTCTTCATCGAACCTTGCGCTTTCGACCCTCGATCCCATCCGCATAAGCGGCCAAAGGCCCAGCGTATCGCAAACATGCCGGAAATAGGCTCTGAGCTCCTTCCATCCGGGAAAGCGCTCGCTCCAGGCCCATGATTTCCAAACCTCGGGTATCGAAAACTCATAGAGCGGTACCTGCGAGTCCACGCGGGCACCGGGATAGCAATTCCAGTACCAAATGCCGCCGGGCTGGGCGGCCGCATCTACCAGCAGCACCTTGAACCCGGCGTCACGCAATTTGTGCAGCAGATAGATGCCGCTGAAGCCTGCACCGACGATCACGGCATCGTAATCGGGAGAGCCAGTCGATCTCACGTCGCGACATTCGATCGTTCGGCAATCGCTTTTGCCGTTGCATAATCGGCCTTGCCGTTCGAGGCTCGCATGGGGATGTCTGTCGGAATTATGGTCTTGGGGGTTTTGTATCCCGCCAAATGTGCGCGCACATGGGTTTTGACCGCTTGTTCGTCGAACTGGGCGTGGTCGTTGAGGTGGACAATCGCGGTTACGGCTTGGCCCCATTTATCATCCGGCACGCCTACGACCAGCGCGTCCCCGATGGCGGGATGGGTCTTGAGCACTTCCTCGACCTCCTCGGGATAAACTTTCTCTCCCGCCGTGTTGATGCAGACGCTTCCGCGGCCGAGCAAGGTAAGGCTGCCATCGGCTTCTACCCGACACCAGTCGCCCGGAATGGAATAGCGCACCCCATCGATCGTGCGAAACGTCTTCGCGGATTTCTCGGGGTCCTTGTAATAGCCTTTGGGGATCGCACCCTTCCGGGCGATAAATCCCGGCACGCCGCTCCCCGGTTCGACTTTCTGGTCGGTTTCGTCGAAAACATCGCAGAACTCGCCGATCCCAAATTTCGCGGTATTCGTGCCGCCCTCCGCAGTGGTGACGGCAAGGCCGAAGCCCAGGCCTTCGGATGCGCCAAAACTGTCCATCAGTACGATTTGCGGAATATGCCGGCACAGGCCGGACTTGACCTCCTTGCTCCACATCACACCGGAAGAGAGGATTGTAACGAGGCTGCTGGTATCCCAGCGGCCAGGGTGGTCGTCGAGCGCGGAAAGCATTGGCTTGGCAAAGGCGTCGCCCACGATCGCTATGCCTTCCACCTTGTGCCTTTCCACCGTATCCCACATTTCCTCGGCATCGAAAGACCATGCCTCCAATGTAACTATCGCGCCGCCAGACATCAGCGTGCCGATCGCAGTGATAAAGCCCGTTCCGTGCATCAGCGGGCAAGAGGAAAGCGTACGCCTGCCCGGGCCTTCGCGGGCGATCAGCGCGACATTCTCTTCGAGTGTCTCTGGAACGGGGCCGAGCAACTTCTGTGCGTCGAGTTGGGCCTTGCGCATGTCATCATGACGCCACATCACGCCCTTGGGCATTCCGGTCGTACCACCCGTATAGATGAAAAGCAGATCGGCGGGCGAGCGTGTAATGCCGAGCGCCGATCCGTCCCCCTCTTGCGCGAGAGTCTCATAGTGGATCGCAAAGGGCGCGATTGAAGACAGCTCGCCAATTTCGACGAAGGTGCGAACCTTCCTAAGCCGGTCGTTGAGTTCGACGATAGTGTCGCGGAATTCCGAACTATAAACGATGACCTCGCTGTCGGAATCGTCGAAGATATAAAACACCTCTTCGGCCCGATAACGGTAATTGATGTTCACATGCGTCAAACGCCCCTTGAAGCAGGCCGCCATCAACTCGCCATATTCGGGTCGGTTGCGCATATAGAAGGCGACCTTCGCGCCATCGCGGATGCCGCGTTGGCGCAACCCGCGGGCGATATTGTTCGAGCGCGCCGACATCTCGGGCCAGGTGACGATCCGGTCTCCATGTATCAGAGCCGGCGCATCTTCGGGCATGACGGGCTCGATCGCGTCGAGAATATCCCCGAGATTCCAGTCGATCACATTGATTCTCCTCTCTGGACGGGGCCGCAGCATCGGCGCGCACGACTCCCAGTACTATCAGGCTGCTCTCGTCCAACCCTGCAGAGCCGCTGCCTCGGCTCGCACCGCTTCGGGGCCACCCAAGACCTGCCGATCGAAGCCGATCCGTTTGAACCAGTAGTGCAGGCCGAGCAGATCGGTGAACCCCATCCCGCCATGCACTTCAGTGGCGGTGCGGGCGACAAATCGGTGGACGTCGCCCGTGAGGGATTTCGCATGGCAAGCCGCGAGAGATGCATCCTCCGGCAGCGCATCGAAGACATGGGCGGCGTACCAGACCAGCGCGCGGCACGGTTCATGGCGTGCGGCCATTTCGGCGCACATGTGCTTTACCGCCTGGAAGCTGCCGATAGGGCGGCCGAACTGCTCTCGCTGACCAGCATAATCGACCGCCTTTTCAATCATGGCCTGCCCTGCGCCCAAGCTGTCGGCGGCAAGGATCACGCGGCCAGCATCGCGCAGCCGAGCCGATGCTGTGCCGCCGTCGTCGGCAAGCGGATCGGTCTCGACAGCCGCAAAGGACAATTCTCCCACGCTGCGCGTGCGATCGATGGTGGTGAGGCGGGTCGCCTTGAGTCCCGATGCTAGGGCTGGGACGAGGTGCAGCCTGCCACCGGCGTCCGCTACGAGATACGCGTCCGCGCCTTCGAAATCGAGGCAGAACAGGGCGGTGCCGCTAAGCTTCCCTTCGGCGAATTGAACTCCCGCGCCGTCGCGCGCCTGGACCGTCGCGGAAATCGCGACTCCGATACGGGCCTCGCCGCGCGCGATCTTCGGAAGCCATTGGCACTTTTGCTTGTTAGTTCCTGCCTCGCTCAGCGCGATCGGGGCGAGAACTACGCTGGCTAGAAATGGCGCTGGTGTGACCGCATAGGCGAGTTGTTCCGCCACGACCGCAGCGTCAAGAAGGGTCATGCCTAGGCCACCATGCTCTTCGGGGACAAGCATGGCTGGGACCGCCAGATCGTGGAGGGCTCCGAAAATAGTGTCACTTAACGGGTTGTCGCGCCCGGCACATTCGCGGACATGCTCAAGCGGGGAGGTATCGGCAAGACACCGCGCAACCGCGTCGCGCAGTATCTGCTGATCCTGCGAAAGGCCGAAGTCCATCACGCCGCTCCCTGCCTGTCGGTCTGCATGCCTGCAGCTCCCTTCGCTTCGTCGTAAATCCGCGCCAGCTTCGGCTCGCGCGGCATCTCGAGGCCACGTTCGGCGATGATGTTCTTCTGGATCTGCGCGGTGCCGCCACCTATTATGAGGCCGAGTTGGAACATATAGTTCCATTGCCAAGCCCCTCCGTCTCGTTCCCGCGGGCTGCGGTGATACAAAATGCCCATCTCGCCCATCGCGTCGATCGCCAGCGCAGAGATCTGATGCGCGACCTCGCAACTCTGCAGTTTGACGATCAGCTTCGCCATGCCGCCAGGCTCGCCCTTGAGGCTGTTCGATAGAATGCGCATTCCATTACATTTCATCGCCGTCACTTCGGCCTGGAGCGCCACCAGCCGGTCGCGCAGGACCGCATTGTCGATCGCCCGACCTTCGCCGATGGATTCCTGCTGCATCAGGCCAATCAATGCCTGCAGTCGGTTCTCGAGTGCGTCGGGATCGCCCAGCATTCCGCGCTCGTGGCCAAGCGTTGCGTTCGCGACGAACCAGCCCTGTCCTCGCTGGCCGACGATCTGGTCCACCGGAACCCGCACATTAGTAAAGAATGTCTCGTTGAACTCGGCGTGACCGGTCATCGTCTTCAAGGGGCGTACCTCGATCCCCGGTATGTCCATCGAGAAAATCAGATAAGAGATACCGCTATGCTTCGAGGCCTCGAGTTCGGTCCTCACAAGGCAAAAGATCATGTCGGCTTGCTTCGCGGTGCTGGTCCAGATTTTCTGGCCATTTATAACGAATTCTCCATTCTCGATGCGCGCGCTGGTTTTGAGGTTGGCGAGGTCCGATCCCGCACCCGGTTCAGAATAACCTTGGCACCACACGATTTCACCCGTCAGCGTTGGCGCGATCCACCGCCGCTTCTGCTCTTCGGTGCCCAACTCGAGCAAGGTGGGCACGAGCATCGAGATGCCCTGATTCCCCAGGCCACTCGCAACGCCGGCTCGCGAAAACTCTTCCGCGATAATGCGCGATGTGAGGATATCCGGGTCCGCTCCGTAGCCGCCATATTCGGTCGGTATCGTGCGCGCGGTATAGCCGCGCTCGATCAACAGCTTCTGCCATCGGATAGCCTCGGCCGAGGGCCGGGAGAATCTTATAGCTGAGGGTGGAGCAAGATGTCTGTGCGCATTGATGAAGGTGCGCATCTCCGCGCGGAACGCATCATACTCTGGGCCATATTCGAGATCCATATCGGCTCTACCCTTCACGCGGACGAAAGACGGGCAGGCGAAAGTCCCCTCCGATCAGCTCGAAAGCGAGATCGACCGGCAGATCGAGCGCGAGTCTGTCACGCTCGCAATCCACGAGGCGCGTGGCCATGCGCACGCCTTCCTCAAGTTCCACCACGGCAGCCACGAATGGCACGTCGGCGGCAAAAGCGGGGTGCAGCGCCTGATGGGTCACGGTCCAGGAAAAAAGCGTGCCCTTGCCGCTGCTGGGTTCCCAGGAATAGTCTGGCGAGCCGCATCGTGCACACATGTAGCGAGGCAGGTGGCGAAAGATGCCGCAACTTCCGCAACGCTGGAAATAGAGTTGACCGTCCTGGCACAGCCTCCAGAACTCCTGTTCGATCGGGTCCTGCGGCCGCGGCCGCGGCTTGGCCGGCGTTGCCTGCGCGGAGGGCCGCGCCTTGGGAGGCACATCATGCTCGTCGCTCATGCAAACCTCCTGAGGATCGCGATGCTGCCATCGCCAAGGTCTCCCCAGCCTGTCACAAGGCCGGTCTGGGCTCCGATCACTTGACGCTCGCCGCAGTCATGGCGCAGCTGTCGTACTGCTTCCACAACATGGTTGAGACCCCAGACATGCGCCTCGCTAAGCAAGCCGCCATGGGTGTTGATCGGTAAGCGCCCGCCCAGCTCGATCTGGCCATTGGCGACAAATTCGGCCTGCGCGCCAGGCTCGCAATATCCGAGCGCTTCGAGCTGCAGCAGAACGATATAGGTGAAACAATCGTAGATCTGGAGGAAGTCCATGTCGTCGCGCGTGACGCCCGCCATATCGAATGCGCGCGGGGCGGCATCTCTGAGGCCGATCTTGAAGGGGTCGGGGCGGGAAGGGATGTCGTCGGCGGGATAGGGATGGCCTTCGGCCGCGCCGGCGATGCTGACGGGCACATGCGGCATGTCTTTGGCACGGTCCATGCGCGAGAGGACGACAGCACAGGCGCCATCGGTCTCGAGGCAGCAATCGTAGAGGCGAAACGGCTCAGATATCCAGCGCGCCGAATAATAGGTTTCCGCGTCGAGTTCGCGGCCATAGGTAAAGGCGCGTGGATTCAATTGCGCATGACGGCGGCAGGCGAGCGCCACGGCCGCCATGGCATCTTCGCCAACGCCGTAGAGCTTCGAGTGACGGGTCGCCAGCCAGGCGTACATCTGCACCGGCAAGAATACGCCGTAGGGGCTGTAGTAGCCTTGGATCGTATTGGTCAGGGTGTTCATGTTCATCGGCCGGGTGGGCGGGGCGCCCGGCTTAGGTCTGAGAGCGGAATAGCCGTTCCAGCCCAGTGTCACGAGCACATGATCGCATAGACCACAGGCGATCGCCATGGCGGCATTCTGTAGTGCCGTTGTCGGGCTGGCGCCGCCCATGTGCACGGTTGCCGCATAGCGCAGCACATCAATGCCCAGATTGGCGGCCATCTCCTCCGACGTCGTATAGATTGGCGGCGGCACCATGCCGTCGATATCGGAGGGTTTCAGTCCAGCATCCGCGATGGCCCGGCGCGAGGCGGTGAGCATCATTTCCACTGCAGTCCGCTCGGTGCCCTTGACGAAATCGGTCTGGCCGACCCCGGTGATTGCTGCCTTGTCGGCAAAGGAAAGGGTGGATGAAAGATTCATGCCGCGTCCCTGTCTCGCTCGCCGGTCAGAAATGAGTTCCGGCGCCGGCCAATGCTCTCTCCGCGCCCTCTATAAGGTCGCGCATCACGACTGCCGCTGGGCGGATCGCATCGATCAGACCAATCCCCTGGCCTGCGAAGCCGGGCATGATGTCCTTGCGTGCGGCCTTGATGCCAGACGCCATGACAGGCCCCGAAACCATCGACTGATAAGGCATCGGAAGCGGCTCTTTGCCGGCCGCCACCCAAGCATCGGCCCATTTGTTCCGAATCATCCGGGCAGGCTTGCCCGTTAGCGATCGGCTGACCACCGTATCGGCATCGCCGCTTTCGGTGATGGCTTCTTTCTGAAATTGTTCGATACCTGCTTCGTCGGTTGCGAGGAACGCCGATCCGATCCACGCCCCCTGGGCGCCGAGCATCATCGCTGCGGCGACTCCGCGACCATCGGCTATTCCTCCCGCACCGATTACGGGAACACGATCGCCGACTGCATCAACCACTTGCGGAATCAGCGAGAAGGTTCCGACAGGAGAGTTGTGGCCGCCGCCGTCGTGACCCTGCGCGACGATCAGGTCGATACCCGATTCCACTACCTGCAGGGCGTGCTTGACCTTTCCGATCACCGCCATGACCTTGGTGCCATTGGCATGAAGGCGTTCCATCCACGGTTCGGGATTGCCAAGGCCTGCGGCATAGACCGGCACTTTTTCTTCGATGATTACTTCCATCTGCGCTTCGAAGAACTCCCGCGAGAACAGCTGCAGTCCGCCCTTGCCCATGTCCGGGGCGCCCGCCGCGCGCATCGCCGTGGCGGCGTCCACTGCGGGCAAATGCTCGCGCTCCATGAATTCGCGGGTGAACTCCTGATATTCGCCGAGCAAAGCCAGGGGGTTTTCTGCTACACCTCCGCTCTCCGGCGCCGAACCGCGCCTGACAGACGCCGGCAGCAAGGTATCGACCCCAAAAGGCATGTCGGTCATCTCGCGGGTTTGCCTGATCCAGCTACGTAACTGGTCGGGCGAGCATGCGGCAGCGCCGAGAACACCAAGTCCGCCTGCGTTCGACACCGCGGCAGCGAGTGCAGGCACGCTCGCCCCGCCCATTCCAGCCAGAAGAATCGGATATTCGATCCCGAGAATTGTGCAAACAGGGCTCTTCAGCGCCATTATCCTACCCTCTCCGTTCCGCGCCCGATCAGACGCAATTTTCTAAATCTGCCCCCACCTGACACGCTGGGATACAAGCTCGGGGCTTCGCTCTGCCAGATAGGACGCGGATCCCGAGACGAGCCGGGCCATGGCCTGACGCGCCGCTTCGGAATCCCCGGTGCGTACTGCTTCGAGGACACGGCGGAGGAATCGCAATTGGACCGCTCGCTCCTGCGCCGAATAGCCAAGTGAGTGAGAGAATTCGCGCGTAATTAAATGCAGCGTCGACGTTAATAGCCCGAACAATGGATTGCCGCTGGCCCAGCCGAGAAGGTCATGAAAACGACGGTTCAGTTCCTCGAACTGGCCTCCGGCTTCATTTCGTTCCAGCTCTTTGAGGCAATCGGCGAGTGCGCTCAGGTCGCCGGTAGTCGCGCGCTGCGCGGCGTAGGCGGCAACATCCGCGGCGATCGCTTCGCGTAGTTCGAGCAGGCCTCTGAGGTCGGCGTCCATGAAATGCAGAATTAGCGAGAGACTGTTTGCAAAGTCGCCGGTCTGCGGACGCGCAACCACCGGACCGCCGCTACGGCCCAGCTGAAGATGGATAACGCCCTGGAGCTCAAGGAAGCGGAGCGCTTCGCGCAAGGTCGCTCGCGCGACATCATATCGCGCAAGCATTTCTTCCTCACGCGGCAACCTGTCGCCCGGGGCGTGTGCACCTGCCTCGATATCGCGAACGATGTGCTGGGCAAGCGAGAGTGCGCGCTTAGCTTTCTTCGCGTTTTCGACTTTCAGCAACATCACTCTGTCTCACCCCTGTCACGAAGCCTTATAAGATTTAAGTTCCGTTTATGTCCATGGGCGTGAGATAAAAATGTTTCAGATGCAAAAAAATGATAAAACCTTATAAGCATTATTGACTGAGCCTGAGAAGGGATTTACGATTTCAAGTAGGGCAATTGTGCTGTTATCGACGAAGGGCGCGACATGGATACCGACATGGTGGAGCCGAATATCCGCGAAAAGGTCGCTTTCATCCCGATCGACGAGATTGATGTTGCGCGTCCGAGCCTTTTCCAGAAAGACACGGTCGGCCTGTTCTTCGAGCGGCTTCGCCGAGAGGAGCCGGTCCACTACTGCCGCGAAAGCTATGTCGGACCATATTGGTCGATTACAAAGTTCGACGACATCATGGCCGTGGACACCAACCATAAGGTATTTTCGTCAGAGGCGAAGCTCGGCGGTATCGCCATCGAGGACATGCACTCGGCGAAAAGCGCGCTTGAACTTGAAATGTTCATCGCGATGGACCCACCAAAGCACAACCAGCAACGAAAGGCCGTTACTGGTGCGGTCGCGCCGTCCAACTTGCTGCTGCTTGAGCCAACTATCCGCGAACGAGCATGCCAAATCCTCGACGACTTGCCGGTCGGCGAAGATATTGATTGGGTTGATAAGGTGTCGGTCGAATTGACCACAATGACCCTTGCGACTCTGTTCGACTTCCCGTGGGAGGAACGCCGCAAGCTCACGCGCTGGTCCGACGTCACAACGGCCGCCCCTGAAACTGGGATCGTCGCATCCTATGAGGCGCGGCGCGCAGAGCTGATCGAATGCGCAATGTATTTCAAGGGTCTGTGGGAGCAGCGCATCAATGCGGAGCCGAAGAATGACCTGATCTCCATGATGGCGCATTCTCCGGCGACACGGGACATGCCCTTCCTGGAGTTTCTGGGCAACCTCTTGCTGCTTATCGTGGGCGGCAATGACACCACGCGCAACTCGATCAGCGGTGGTGTCCTGGCACTGAACCAGAACCCGGACGCGTATTTGAAATTGAATAACGATCCTGGGCTCATCACTAGCATGGTGCCAGAGATCATCCGCTGGCAGACACCGCTGACCCATATGCGCCGCACGGCGCTGCAAGATTGGGAGATCGGCGGCAAGAAGATCAGAAAAGGCGACAAGGTTGTGATGTGGTACCTGTCGGGTAACCGCGACGAGACGGTCATCGACAGGGCGGACGAGTTCATCATAGACCGTAAGAACCCACGGCATCATCTGTCTTTCGGCTATGGCATTCATCGCTGTATGGGCAACCGGCTCGCAGAACTGCAACTACGGATCATCTGGGAAGAGATCCACAAGCGGTTCGCGAAGATCGAAGTGACCGGTGAACCCGAGCGCCTGTTCTCGAACCTAGTGCGAGGGATTACGAAACTGCCGGTGAGGCTCCACGCCCGCTGATTGGCTGATTCAAAAAAAGCGGAGCTTGATATGGTCAAAGTGACGTTCGTTTCCAGCGATGGAACGCGGAGGGCAGTCGACATAGCCGAAGGTGAGACAGCGCGCGAAGCGGCGCTGTTCAACGATGTGCCGGGCATCGACGGTGATTGCGGCGGGGTGTGCGCTTGTGCAACCTGCCATGTGTTTGTGGATCCGGCCTGGATCGACAAGGTCGGCCGCTTGGCCGAAGGCGCTGCGGAGGCAGACCTCCTGCAGTTTGCGGAAGGGGCGAACGAATATAGTCGCCTCGCTTGCCAGATCCCCATCGAGCCCTTGATGGAAGGTCTGATTCTGCATGTTCCCGAGCAGCAATACTGACATGCCTGCGTGACGCGTGTTTCACACGACGCTCGACTGTCTGAAATCGCGAGTAGAGCTCAACCAGGAGGTACTTGCTACCTTTCAGAGGTTCCACATCAAATGGCGGATCTGTGCTGACCTAGCTCTCGTGCGCCCGCGAGTCGAGGGGGGCGTGCCAACAGTGCCTTTCAACTTAAAATTTCATACGCTGCGCCGTATCCTGCGTTGGCGGGAATAGTGAGGATGTTCTTGCCGTCTCGCTGGATGACTTCTGGAAGGACCGGCACGATTTCGCGAGCCTTGGCCCGCGCGACGCAATCGTCTGCGCTCGCAGCTTCGGCTAGCAGTTGCAGGTTCAATCGCGTGGGAAAGATGATCGTTCGTTCACCGCTGACACCCAGTTTCAGGGCTTTGCTTGGCGAAAGCCATTCCGCATCAACGGTTTCATATCCATCACATGCTGCGATCTGGCGCTCTGGGGCGCGAACGACGAAGAAATGAGTGTCGAAGCGCTTTTGCATAAAGCTGGGCGTGATCCACCGCGCGAACTCGCTCAGGCGATCAAGGCGCAGTTGCACATCGGCCTCGCGCACAATGTCGAAAAATTCGCGCTCGCCTCGCTCGACGGCTTTGCGGCTTTCAAGATCGCAAATATCCTCGAACTCGCTACCGTCGCGATGATCGGCCAGCAGGATGCCTGCTTCCTCAAAGGCTTCACGAATCGCGGCAATCCGAAGGGTGCGCTGCGTAGGATCTAGCGTTTTCCAGCCCCTGCAATAATCGGCCCATTCAGGCGCTTCATCGGCAGCAGAAGGCTTTCCACCGGGAAAGACCAGCGCGCCGGATGCAAAATCGATCTGGTGATGCCGCTTGACCATCAGCACCTGGAACTCCGGCTCGTCGCGAAGCAACAGCATGGTGGCTGCGGGGACCGGATCGACTGGCTTCTGCAGTGTCATCATAAACTCCAGTTCTCAGTTGGCCTGATATTGGACGCTGGCCCGTTCAAGCTGAGCAACGATCTTATCGCCATTTGCGCAGAAGAACCAACCCGGCAAGAGCCACTGCAACACTTGCAAGCACCCAGGATTGATTCGCAAGCAGCGCCGCGGAGACGATAAGTGCGGCCGCCACAGGACCTTTGACAGGCTGGCTCGCGCGGCGAATGGCTGCGAGCTTCTCAAAACTTGCCGGATCAATCTGGACAGGCACATGCCCGGACTTGGCTATAGCGGCGGCGTTATCGAGAAGGTCAGGCATGATCGCCGCTAGGGCGAGGAGTTGTCGGCCAACTTTTTTTAAATTGGCGCGATTCCTGCCAAGGGAGAATCTTTCTGCGAACAGCTCCAACATGATGGGGCGTGTTTCCTCCCCGATATTATAGTCAGGCGCAAAGGAACGCGCAAACCCTTCCGCCGTGAGCAATGTTCGAAGAAGGATCGCCAGATCAGGCGGAAGTGCGAGCTGATAGTCTCGCAGGAGATCGAACACGCGGCTGAAAATATGCGAGAACTCAATCCCCGAAAGGACGGTTCCTCTGAATTCACCTATCAGCTGGTCCAAATTCTGGGTGAGCCCATCACGGTCAACTTTTGGATTTCCGGCCCATTCGAGCAACACGTTCGCGACGTCGGCTGTGTCCTCGTCGGCTATAGCCATGACAAGTCGCACCAGCTCCTCGCGTCTCGCCTTCGTGAGAGTGCCGACCGATCCAAAGTCGATAAAGCCCACATCCTGTTCCCCGATAAGGAAAACATTGCCCGGATGCGGATCGCCATGGAATTCGCCATTCAGAATGATCATGCGCAGGACTGCATTCGCATATTGTCTCGCGAACGCCGCCACGCGTGGGTCGGTCGAGCCGGCCTCGAGCGCAGACGCGGGCGTTCCATACAGCCGCTCCTGGACGTTGACCCGTATCCCCGTCAGTTCCCAATGAATTGTTGGAGTCTTGATCCCAAGCGTGTCAAGATAGCCACCGATACGCTCGCATGCACGAGCTTCGGCTGCCAGATCCATTTCCCAGGCAAGATTTCTGCCAAAGGTTCGCAGGAACTCTACGGGGCGATAGCGGGCGATTTCAGGGGATCGATCCTCGGCAACGGCGGCGAGGCGCGACAGCAGCCGCACATCGGCCTCCATTCGCGCAGCAGTGCCCGGACGCCGCACCTTTATGATAACGCCGGCGCCGTCGAGCAGCGAAGCAGAGTAGGTCTGCGCTACCGAAGCCGAAGCCAGTGGTTGTTCATCGAATTGGGTGAATTCCCCTCGCCAGTCAGCTCCCCAGCTTGCGGCAAGGATGGGCTCGATTTCTTCGAATGGCACCGGAGAAACCTGATCGTGGAGCGTCGCGAAGGCAGCAATCCAGGACCTGGAAAACAGATCGCTGCGCGTCGCCAGCAGCTGTCCAAGCTTTATTCCGACCGGACCAATGTCGCGCAGGAGTGCGACGACCGCCGCCGGCCGCAATTCACCTGGATCGATTGAATTGGCAGGATGCGGAATGACGCCGAGCGCGCCCGCCAGGCTTTTGGCGCCGTGCCGGACAAGAATCTGTCCTATCTCGGCGGCGCGTGCGATGTCTCCTATCGGTTTATCTCGGAACCCAGGCATATGTCCTATTCCGCATCGGTCCGGCTCTGATCGAGATTCGACGCAATCCGCACAAGAATGTCCAGCAACGTCCGTTTTTCGTCGCGCGTGGCGTTCCGCCATAAGACCCTATGCAGCCCGTCCGCGGATTCTCTCAGTTGGGGCAACAACCTGTCGAGCTCCTGGGTCAGGATGAGCTGCCATGCCCGGCCGTCCGTTTTGGCTCGTCGCCTTTCCATCAATCCTTTCTCACAAAGGCCAGCGACGGCTTGACCGATCGTGGCGGATTCCAACTCTAGTCGCTTGGCAATTCCGGCCTGCGTCAACGATGGTTCGCGGAGAAGTTGTCCGATGATGCGCCACTGCGTCTGATTGAGGCCGCTCTTGGCAATCCGTGCGTCATAAGCGCGCCTCGCCCCCCGACTAATCTCGTCCATCAAATATAGCATACGGTCGTCGTCGGTGAGGGCGCCTTCGCGAAGCCGTGGCGGCATTGTGTCGAGATTTGCGTTCATACCGCTGCCTAGTCCGTTTCGTGGGAATGCCAAAACGCAAATTACTAAACGATTTTACTAACTGGATGGAACGGTCTACGCCACGCCATGAAGCGACTTAGCACATGTCCAAAATCCTTCGAAAGAGGCAGATGACCGACGAACCAAATGAGCGGGAACAGGATCGCGCGCCCGCATCCAGCCTGAAATCGCAACCCAAATTTCGCCTCATCCTCATCATAGCCATCACTGCTGCGCTGATTGCAGGTGGTTGGTGGTATTACAGGCATGTCACCTACGGGCAGTACATGCAGTCGACCGACAACGCCTATGTCGCGGCCGACAGCGTTGTGGTTTCATCAAAAGTGGCCGGATACGTGGACGCGGTGCTCGTCTCTGAGAACGGGCGGGTCAGTCCCGGCGAGGCGCTCGTGCAACTAGATGTGCGAGATTATAGAGCCCAGGCGCAACAGGCGCGTGCGCAGATTGCGGCGACGCTGGCCGGCGCCGACACAATCCGCTCGCAAGTAACCGAACAGGACTCAGCGATTCGACAGGCGCGGGCCCAACTCGCCGCCAAGCGCGCGGCGCTCGACCTCGCCAATGAGCAGGTAGCGAGGTATCGCCCCCTCGCCGCGACCGGTGCGGAGCCGCGAGAAAAGCTTCAACAATATGAGACACAGGCGCAGCAAGCGCACGCCGACTTTGTTGCTGCCCAGGCAGCAGTCTCTGCCGCCAACGGTCGGAGGGCCACCTTGTTCAAACAGATCGACCAGACCGAAGCCCAAGCTGACGCGGCCCGCGCGCAGCTGGAAGCGGCCGACCTAGATGTCACATCGACCCTGCTGCGAGCCAGCAAGGGAGGTCGCGTTGGCGATCTAACAGTAAGGGTCGGCCAATTCGTTCAGCCCGGCCAGCGATTGATGACGGTGGTTCCGGTAAACGAAATCTACGTCATCGCTAATTTCAAGGAGACGCAGGTCGGCCTTTTGCGGGCGGGGCAACCGGTCAAGCTCGAGGTCGACGCACTTCCCGACTTTGAGATTGCCGG
The DNA here is from genome assembly GCA_966250105.1 of uncultured Sphingopyxis sp. GTDB lineage: Bacteria > Pseudomonadota > Alphaproteobacteria > Sphingomonadales > Sphingomonadaceae > Sphingopyxis. Next base: position 73,765 of record CBINGC010000011.1, read on the forward strand.
ACGCGTTGAGAGCATCTCCCCCGGAACCGGAGCAGAATTTTCAATCCTGCCGCCCGAAAACGCCACAGGGAATTTCACCAAGATTGTTCAGCGGATAACGGTTCGTATCGCGATAATAGCCTCGCCCAAAGTGCGTCGTCTGCTCGTCCCGGGCATGTCGGTTGTGGCAGTTGTCGACACGCGAAATGCTGCCGGAGAGCTGAAAGAGATCTCGAGTACCGACAAATGACCGCCGAGTTGGCATCGAACAGCGCCTCTGGTACTCCGACTGCAGACAGGCGGAATGCCGATATCACCGCGTGGATAGCGGTCGCAGCGGGCGCACTTGGCGCCATGCTCGCAACACTCGATATCTCTATCGTCAATTCCGCGCTTCCGGTGATCCAGGGCGAAATCGGAGCCAGCGGCACCGAGGGAACCTGGATTGCCACCGCATTTCTCGTAGCCGAAATCGTGGTAATTCCGCTTAGCGCCTGGCTTGAACGCCTTTTTGGACTGCGAAATCTGCTCATCATTGCGGTTTCCGCGTTCACCGGCTTTTCAATTCTTTGCGGTATGGCGACCGACCTCACGACCATGATCATCGGTCGCACGGGTCAGGGTTTCATGGGTGGTGCGCTGATACCGACTGCGATGACCATCGTGGCGAAAAGATTGCCGCCCCATCAACAGCCGATCGGCATGGCGCTGTTCGGCATGACAGTGATTCTGGGTCCGGTCATGGGGCCGCTGATCGGTGGCTGGCTGACCGAAAATTTGAGCTGGCACTATGCCTTCTTTGTCAATGTTCCAATCTGCGCTGTGCTGCTGCTGCTGCTATTCGTCGGGCTTCCTCACGAAGAGCCGAAGTGGGAGTATCTGACCGATGCTGATTGGGCGGGCATTGCCGGCCTGATTTTGGGGTTGGGCGCTCTGACTGTGTTGCTTGAGGAGGGGCATCGCGAGGAATGGTTTGAATCCGCTCTTATTCGCTGGCTGGCCCTCATTGCCGTCATCGGTTTCGCTTCACTGATCTACGGGCAGCTGAATGCGTCCAAGCCCGTCCTGAAACTCCGCCTCCTTCTCAATCGCCAATTCGGAAGCGTTGCGGTGATGGCTCTCGCCTTGGGAATGGTGATGTATGGTTCGACCTACGTCATTCCCCAATTTCTTGCGATCATATCGGATTATAACGCTTTTCAAACCGGGCTCGTTATATTTTGGATGGGTATTCCGGCCTTTGTGCTTATGCCGATCCTGCCCTTAATGATCCGTAGGCTCCACATCCGCATTGCCGTCGGAGTCGGAATGCTTCTGATGGCGGCCAGCTGTTTCGTCAGCATAAGCCTCACCGCGGAATCCGGGGGCGCCGTATTCATCGAAAGCCAGCTTATTCGGGGCGTTGGCATGATTCTGTCCATGATGTTCCTGAACCAGGCTACCGTAGCCTCAGTGGCAAATACAGATGCTGGCGATGCCTCCGGTATTTTTAACGCCGCTCGAAATCTCGGAGGATCTTTCGCTTTGGCCGGACTGGCTTCGTTTCAGGACCAGCGGATCTGGCACCATAGCCGGCGCATGGAAGAAACGCTGAATGCCAACAGTGTTTCGCTCCAGATTTATCTTGATGAACTCGCGAAAAGCTTCGGCGGGATGGAGGGTGCCATGTCGATGCTAGGCCGGACCATCCAGCGGGACGCGTTCGTAATGACCTACAATGATGTGTTCTTGGCGATGGGCGTCCTAACCTTGATGACCGTTCCTTTGGTCATCTTTTTGAAGCCGCTTCCCAGGAATGTTTCCCTTTCGATGCACTGAGCCTGATATGATAAAAAAATCTGTAATATCGCTTCTCGCCTCGTTTCTGCTGGCCGGTTGTGTCGCGGGCCCAGACTACGCCGGGCCTCCAGAAGTATTCTCGGCGAACCGAAATGACGGCTTTGTCCGTGCCGGCGGTAACGTCAGCGATGCCGAGCCCGAGCTGGCAGATTGGTGGCTCCTTTTGAACGATCCGGAATTGAACAGGCTTATCGAGGCCGCGTTATCGGACAATCCTTCGCTTCAGGCTGCGCAAGCGCGGATCGCGCAGGCGCGGGCATCCGTGAGACAGGAGAAGGCCGGAAGATTTCCGACGCTTGGAACCCAGGCGACGGCTATTCAGGGCCGCTTGCCGGGCCTTGATATTCAGAACAGTGCCCCGCCTTCGGCGAGCGCGCCTGTTAGTCCGCAGGGACAGGCGGATGATAGCCTCAGTGTCTACAATCTCGGGCTCAACGCTAACTGGGAGCTGGATTTCGCAGGAGGAACGCAGCGACGGATCGAGGCCGGCAACGCTCAGGCAGCGGCAGCGGTTGCCAATGTGGAGGATGCCAAGGTCCAGCTGACCGCCGAAGTCGCCAATGCCTATGTCAACCTGCGCGAGGCCCAGTTTCGAGCCAAAGCGTACCGAACCGAGTGCGAGTTGCAGCATCAAATCCTCTCGCTAACCTATCAACGGTATCAGCAAGGCGTTTTGCCCCTGTTCCCTCTCGGCAATGCAAATGCCGAGCTCGAGTTGCTCAAGTCTCAGCTCGCCGAGGCCGAAGCTGACACGGCGGTATTGCTCGATGCGCTTGCCATTCTAGCTGGACAGATCCCAGGGACAACGGACGAAGCGCTGAAACAGATCTTCGATGTTCCCCTCCCGCCGGAACAGGTCGCCGTGGGCGACCCCTCCAACCTTGTCGCACGTCGGCCCGACATCCGCGCGGCCGAACGCAGCCTGGCGGCAGCAACGGCTCGGATCGGTGTTGCGGAGGCTGCACGATTTCCGAAGCTGTCATTCATGGGAATCTTGGGACTTGGCGGAACGTCGCCAGACGATCTCTTTGATGTGAGCAACCCGTCAATTCTCGCTATTCCGCAGCTGCAGTGGAACTTCCTCGATTTCGGTAGGGTCGATGCCTCGGTCGATCAGGCGAGCGCCGTCCGTGCCGAGGCAGTTGCCAACTATCGAAAGACAGTGCTTTCTGCACTTCAGGACGCCGAGCGCGCGTTGTCGCGCTTTAGCCAGCAGCGCTCTGCCCTGGTGGCGTTCGCGCAGATCAAGTCCCAGGCAGATGGCGCAGCCGATCTTGATCGACAACGATTTGCCGGCGGAGTGATCTCGCGCGCCGACCTAAATCGCACGCTTCGCAAACAGCAGCAGGCGGCAACCGACCTCGTCCGGGGAAAGGCGGCGCTCACGCTGTCATGGATCGCCCTGCAAAAATCACTCGGCCTGGGATGGCAAGTGCAAGCAAAGATTTAATGTCACCTACGAGTGTCGTTAATATGAACCCCAAGGTGCGATATCGGTTCAGAAAGAATCTCATAGGGATTTCACCTGACAATTTTATCTAACCTTAGCAAGAGTATCCTGTGCTTATTCAAACGATCTGTCGGCCGATTTGTGCGCAGCATACTCCTTGCAAGCGACCTGATATAACGCTACGCTGACGTTTACATAATGTCATTGAGGCAAGGCGCGATGTGTGGATCGGCATGGTTAAATGTGTGGGGTCAGTGGTCCCGCTTGCTGGCATGATCCGCTCGACGACGGGCTATGGGAGAGGAAGTTGCCACGGGCGATCCGCTCTCCCGACACCGGTTGGAGACTTGCTGCGATGAATGCGCGCACAGCACCGAACATCTTCGTTCGCGAAGGAGATGGCATTTCAACGTTGGTCGTTGAAGGTGACTGGACAGCGATTTCGATCGCAGGCCTTTCCGGGCATGTTCTGAGTCCCTCGAACCTCTCCTTCTCAAGCGACTTCGGAAACCTGGGAAGGATAGACAGCGCAGGCGCGCTCGCCATCCTGACTCTCGCACCCAATGCGGCATTTACCGCAGACCTGCCCGCCAATCTTGCTGATCTGTTCGCGCTGGTGGGCTCGGCCATGGCCGACCGCGATGTCCCGTCTATCAAAACTCCCCCATTTCACGTGCGTCTTGGCCAAAAAGTTTATCGAGCTGTCCAGGAAATCGGCGCAAGCGCTCGATTTCTCGGGCAACTTGAGGTGGCGCTCATGAAATCTCTTGCACATCCCAAAAGGATGCGACTGATCGCACTGGCGTCGTCAATTCAGAAGGCCGGCTTCGATGCGCTGCCACTCATAGCGATCATGACATTCTTTATCGGCGCAGTAGTGGCTCTCATAGGAAGCGATCTGCTCAAGACATTGGGTGCATCGGAACTGGTCGTCGAACTGGTTGGCATATCCGTCCTCCGCGAGTTCGGCGTCCTCATTCCCGCGATACTACTTGCCGGTCGGTCCGCTTCCACTTTCGCGGCCCAGATCGGCGCAATGCGAATGAATCAAGAGACGCAGGCAATGAAGGTGATGGGCATCGACCTGTTCGACGCGCTGGTTGTGCCACGCGTATTGGCATTGCTTGTAATTATGCCCCTCCTGGCGATTGTTGCCATGCTGGCTGGGTTGGCCGGCGGGCTTGTCGTCAGCTGGGGCATACTCGACGTGAGCCCGACATATTTCGCCGAACGACTCTCGGCTGCGGTCGATATCCGACACTTCTGGGTTGGAATGGCAAAAGTACCGGTGCTGGCCATTGTGATTGCGCTTGCCGGATGTCGCCACGGCCTTTCGGTACGCGGAGATGTTGAGGATCTGGGCGGGCGGGTGACCGTCGCCGTTGTCCAAGCGCTATTCGCAATCATCCTTCTGGATGCCGCCTTTGCAATTCTCTTCAACGTGCTCGAAATATGATTTGCGATCCGGACGTCGTTATTCGGGTGGAGAATCTTAAAACCCGATTTGGCGATCACATTATCCACCAGGATTTGAACCTAGAAGTCCATCGTGGCGAGATTCTTGGTGTCGTCGGAGGGTCCGGTAGTGGAAAATCCGTCCTGATGAACACCATTTTGGGCCTGATTGCGCCTAGCCATGGGACAATCGAAATCTTTCAGAAAAAAATTGGGAGTCGCTTTGATCGTACGGAAATTAATCACCGAATTGGCGTCATGTTTCAAAATGGCGCGCTTTTTTCTTCTCTTAGTGTGCAAGAAAATGTCGAGGCTCCTCTCATCGAACATACCCGTCTTAGAGAGCCGTGGCTCGAGGCCGTGGCTCTGATGAAAATCGGCCTTGTCGGACTCGATGCCGAGGTGGGCCGGCAAATGCCCGCTGAACTTTCAGGCGGAATGCGAAAACGTGTAAGCGTAGCGAGGGCCTTGGCGCTCGATCCAGAATTGCTGTTCCTTGACGAACCCACTTCGGGCCTCGACCCGATCGCAGCCGCGGAATTTGACCAGCTGATACGGACGCTGAGCGACACGCTGGGGCTTACTGTCGTGATGGTGACCCATGATCTCGACAGCCTGTATTCCATCAGCGACCGCGTGGCCGTGGTTGCGGATCAGAAAATTGTCGAGGTTTCGCCAATCGCGGAACTTGAGAGGTCTGACCATCCTTGGATCAGGGCGTTTTTGGGAGGGCGGGCGGAGCGCGCCAAGGAAAGGAACCGCTAATGGAACGCGACGCGAACTACGGTCTGATTGGGGGCCTGACGCTGGCTCTGCTAGCGGCGGCTTTCGGCTTCATCCTCTGGCTCGGTCAATCCCAATTCGCGCGTGATTTCGACGAGTATCGGATCATTTTCGATGGTCCTGTCCGCGGGCTGAGCGAGGGAGGCGAGGTGCAGTTCAACGGAATTCCGGTGGGAGAAATCACGCGTATTAGTCTTGATCCCAGAAATCCAAACAGGGTGCTTGCAGGAGTGCGCCTGCGCGAGGATACGCCTGTGCGCGTCGATTCTACCGCCGCGACGGAGTCGCAAGGCATAACCGGCGGAAGCTACATCCAGATCAGTGCGGGGACGCCCTCTAAGCCGTTGTTGAAGGAGGTTTCCAAGGAAGCGCTCCCAGTGATTAAGGCGGAAAAAAGTTCGCTACAATCCCTGATGGATGGAGGTGGCGCATTGTTGGCGGATGCTTCGCAGGCCCTGGAAAGGGTCAACCGGACCTTGTCCGACGAGAATATCGAAAATGTTTCGGCTGCTATTGCGAATGTAACAGCTACCACGGCGGAATTGCGATCTAGTCGCGGAATGTTCAGCAAGGCTGAACAAGCGTTTGCACGCCTGGACCGGGCGGCGGCCGATATCGAGGCCGCGGCCGCATCGGCGCGCACGACGATCGATGGCGACGGTCGCAAGACGTTTGCCGATGTCTCGGCAGCCGCTCGAGATCTTCGAGAGGGGATCGCCGAGGCGAGGGTGGTCATTCACAGGCTTGATGACGCCGCGAGTGGATTGGCGGCGCCCGACGGCTCCGGGATTGCTGCAACTTTGAAATCGCTCGATAGCGCGGCGCAGGAAATCGAGCAGCTCGCCGGCCAGCTACGACGGACCCCTCGTGAAAGGAAGCTCCCCCAATGAAAACGATCTCTGCAAGAATGTTTTTGCTGATGGGCGCGCTAATTTGCCTTTCTGGTTGCGGGAATATTCTGGGAACTGGCGGCAAATCGACGTTGTACCGGATCAGTAGCACGCCCGTACCGGAGCGTGAAATTGCACGACAGTGGATTCCGGTGTATATTACGCGACCGACGCTTCCGCCTGGGGCCGATGGAGACAGGATCCTCACGATCGAGAATCGCGAAGTCACGTATCTGGCCAAAGCACGGTGGATGAGGCCTGCGCCCGAGATGATCCGCGAGGCTATTGCCGGAAGCGTAGCGCGCAAAATCGATCACGCATATATCCCTGTCCAGAGCGTTGCTTCCGATCATTACGTCCTATCCGCACGGCTTTCTTCTTTTGCAGCCTATTACGACCAGGGGCCCGACGCGGCCCCGATCATTCGCATCGCCGCGCAAGTGGAACTAAGCCGATCCAAAGAATCGGAACCACTGGCAGTCACGCGCATCGTCCTTGATAGGTCAGCAAGTGCAAATAGCGTTTCGAGTATCGTCGAAGCCTTTGATCGCGCGAGCCTTGAAATGGCCGACGAAATCGCGAGTTGGACGGCTGCGGCGATCAACTAGCGTGAAGCCAATGGAAACTTAGTCGGGACAACGGCCCAGCCCAAGATGAAGCGGGAATGTTATGGGTGGCTCCCCTTCAGGGAGGGGCGGCAGCCGTACACAAATAGATCGACAGCTTGCCTCATTCGGGCTGAAGAGGTTTCATTGTGACTGGTCACTCCCACTCCAAGAGCGGCCCGACGAAAAGGTGACAAAATGACGCTGGAGATAAACTGCTCCGCAGCAAAATTCGCGTCTGACACCCTGATTTCTCCCCTCTCCTCGGCTTTGCGCAAGACCTCTGCCACCAATCTCGTCGTGCGTCCTACCCCGAATTCGTAAAGGTTTCGCGCTAAAGCGGGAAAACGTGCAGCCTCAGCCATTACAACGCGTTCCAACGCGACATGAATGTCGGTAAGCATCCAGGACAGCAGTTCATCGGACAGCTCTTCAAGCTCGAGCCGAACGTCGCCATGTTCGGGAACGTGCTGTTCGAGGAAGGAGAGCCGATCCTCGATTTCCATGAGTATTGCCGCTTCGAAAAGCAGCTGTTTGTTCCCGTAACGGGCGTACAACGTGCGCTTGGAGATGCCTGCTTTTGCAGCAATCCGTTCAGCCGTTGAACGACCGAATCCGTCGGCAAAGAAGACATCGCGGGCGACACGGAGAATTTTCCTCGAAAGTGCTTGCGAGGCTTGTCGAGTGGGCCTCCCTGTCCGTCCGGAGCCTGGTTTTTTGGTTTTCTGGGTCGACGTCATGCCTCATCTTGGCCATACCTTGACCGCGCTGCAAGCGTAGAGCGCTTTGCCTTGGACAGCGCGACCCCGAGATTGCCCGGGCTTATGCAAGACCCACGAAGCCCGCTGAAATTATCCCGCCCGAAAGGATCGCTGCCATTCGCACGGAATGGACGCAGTGTGATCTCATCTAGGCGAGTTGGTTACGATACGCTTCGCGTAAGGCCTTTTTGTCGATCTTTCCCGTTGCAGTGAGCGGTACTGTCGCGAACAGGATGTCGTCCGGCAGCCACCAACGAACAACCTTCGTCTCCAGATGCGCGCGAATTGCGTCGGCTGTGACGGCTTGACCTTCATGCGTTTCGATCACGAGAAGGGGGCGCTCTTCCCATTTTGGATGATATACGCCAACGACCGCCGCGACCCGGACGCCGGGGTACCCAACCGCCGCATTCTCGATATCAATCGAGCTGATCCATTCGCCCCCGGACTTGATCACATCTTTCGCGCGGTCGGTCAGCCGGAGAAAGCCGAAGCGATCGATCGTACCGATGTCCCCGGTGTCGAACCAGCCATCGCTCCCGGCACCCTCAATATCGGGGAAATAGCGATCGACGACCCACGGTCCGCGGACCTGGAGCGCACCCGCCTGCTCACCGTCCCAGGGGAGCGGCGTGCCATCGCCGTCGATAATGCGCAGTTCGATGCCAAATTGCATGCGACCCTGCTTCGTCAGCAGGAGGTCGTTCGCGAAATCCTCGCCTTCGGCCATCAGGAGCGGGGAGGGCGTCGAAATCACGCCGAGCGGATTGGTTTCGGTCATGCCCCAGAGCTGCAGCACAGTGACACCATATTTGGCTCGGAATGTCTCGGCCATCGCCCGGGGGACGGCTGAGCCACCAATAACGAGGCGCTTGAGATTGCCGACCCCCGTCCCCGTGGTGTCGAGATGAGCGAGGTACATGGTCCAGATCGTGGGCACACCGCCCGAAAAGGTGACGCCCTCTTCGTTGATCAGATCGGCGAGACTGGCACCGTCCATCCTGTCGCAAGGAAGCACTAGCTTGCAGCCGTTAATCGCTGCCGTGAACGGAAGTCCCCATGCCGTCGCATGATACATGGACGAGCAGGGCATGATGACATCAAAAGCGCTGAACCCGAAGGCACTGCTCAGACCGGCCGCCATCCCGTGGAGAACGATTGATCGGTGGCTGTATAGGACGCCCTTGGGGTCGCCCGTCGTCCCCGAAGTGTAGCAAAGAAATGCGGCTGCCTTTTCATCGAAGCTCGGCCAGGTGAGGGCCCCGTCCTCGCGTGCCAGCAACGCTTCATAGTTCAACGCTTCAGCAACATCTGGCGCGGTCGCTCCGCGATCCGCGAGAAGGACATAACGCTCGATACCTGGAAGGAGAGGGCGCAGCCGTGCGACGAGCTCGGCTAGATTGGGCTCGAAGAAGAGAATGCGGCTGCCTGCATGAGCGATAGTAAAGGCGATTTGCTCGTCGCTGAGACGCGGGTTGGCAGTGTGCAATACAGCGCCCATGCCCGGCGCCGCATAGAAGAGTTCGAGGTGGCGGTGCGTGTTCCAGGCGAGCGACGAGACGCGGTCACCCGTTGCAATCCCGAGGACACCAAGAGCCTGCGCAGCCTGACGCGCACGCTGGTCGCAGCGGTGCCAGTCATACCGCCAAACCGGCTCATCGACAGCCTTCGAGACGATCTCCCTCTCGCCGTGCGCGCGCGCGGCATATTCCAATATTCCGCTGATCAGCAGCGGCGCGTCCTGCATCAATCCCCGTAACATGCTGCATCCTTCTTCGCCCCACTGCGGCGTCGCGTGCAAGATTCCGCCCCTCGGGTATGATTGCCGCGCGGGCTGTCAATGACCGTCATCATTTTGGTCCAGCGGCAAACTCCACGTGCCGCGTTTCCATTCGGCCAGCAATTCTCAATGATCATATTGCGGCGGCACGGCCTAGGTTCGATCGGCCCCGACATGTTTTCGGCCGCGTTTCAAATTATTCACTCGCTGGTTTCAGCAACAGCGACAGGAACCGCCAATCGGACCAATCACCTTTTTTCCCCGCCGCTAAGGCGGCAATGTCGAGTTTCGCCTGCCTCACGATCGTAAGCCGAAGCGACGGAATGATATAGAGGCGTTGATCGCCCGCGCCGGCGGCGACGACCATATCCGCCGGTAGTTCGGCGGCATGACTGGTGATATCGGTGGACCGAGTAACAATATCGACAGCCGGCGTGCTACGGGGTAGCCACCAAGTGAGACCGTAGGCAGGATTGACCTGGCTACCCTGGAACATCTCGCCGAATGTCGCTTCGTCGACAAGTGGCCTGCCTTCGAGCTTTCCGCCCCCGCGGACGAACTCGCCGATCTTCGCCCACTCGGATGCGGCCAGCACTAGGCCCTGCGGCATGAGCGGTGCGCCATCGGGGCCGCTGCGCCAATCGCCGACCGTTACGCCTAGCGGCATTAGAATGCGACGCTCGATATAATGGCGAGGGTTGCCGTCCTCGCCTTTGGCGACGAGCTTTCGGCGCATGATTTCGCCGACGACTTGCATCGGAGCAGGGCCATACTGGAATTTCCCGCCCGGTGCCGCCGCGAGCGGTGCCTTGACCGAGTCCAAATACCCTTGGGGTCTCCCGACGGTTGAGGCCTGACCACCTGTCATCGACAGCAGTTGGCGAAGCGTGATCTGTTCCTTTTCGGCGTCGCCCTTCCACTCAGCGAGCGTCTCTGATGCCCGCTCGTCGAGCGTCAAAAGCCCGTCCTGTACGGCCGCCGCCGCCATCAGCCCGACAAGACTCTTGGTGCCCGACCAGAGTTCCTGCGGTGTCGCAATATCTGCAGAACGGCATCGAACCTCGCCATCCTCAAGGATCAGCAGCGCCACGCCAGAGTTTGCCTCGGAATAGGCGATCGCCGCGGCACAGCCGGGAAGAGGAGCGGGTTCGCCTGCCGTGGCCGGCTGTGCCGCAACGGCTGCTGCGAAAAAGAGGATGGTGCGCTTCAAGTTCCGACTCCCATTTTCTGGTGCTTGTCATTCTCGATATTATCGATAATAATTTCATTCGCAATCATCGATTGCTCGCGTGCACTGTCCGATTAGGATGGTGCCGGTAGCAGGGAAAGCCGAACGGAGAGAAATGGGCGCGACGAAGACCGAAGACGACAGTGCACCGACTCAAGACCGCGTCATTGCGCGTCTCTTGACTGACGACATCGTCGAATGGCGCATCCAGCCGGGATCGTGGCTGCGCGAGCGCGAAATCGCCGCGCGCTTCGGGGTGAGCCATGCGCCCGTGCGCGAAGCATTCCGTCATCTTGCGCGGATCGGTCTCGTGAAGGTGGTCCCGTGGCGCGGAACCTATGTGATCGATATCGACGAGCATGCCGCGAACGAGGTCTATGAGCTGTGGAAATCCCTGTTCGGTGTAGTTTGCCGCCTGGCTGCGGTCGAGATGACGGATCGCGACGGGCGCGAACTGATGCACCGTCTGGTCGAATATAAGGATGTCACCCAGCGCACCGAAAATACGTTCGAGCATATCAAAGTCTCGAACCGCATCGGCCGCTTCATCGCCAAGCGGAGCAATGCGCCGCTCGCGCTGGAGCTCCTCGACCGGGTCGCGCTGCTCGCGCGCTGGCAGCACAATGTCTATACCGACAGCTATATCGAGACGCATGGCAATGACGCCGCGAAGCGATCGGCCATCCTCTACGACGCGCTTTGCCGCCATATCGTCACGCGCGATGGCGATGCCGCCGATGCGGTGGCGCGCGATCTGATCGGCGTTACTCAGAATAGTTTCGGGCGCGCACTCGAGGAATATAAGGCCCGGCACGCAAAGACTAAGCCCAGCCGCCGCCGCGCAAAAGTGACATGAGCCGCCTCCCGACCGACCGCCGCACGTTGCTTAAGGCGGGCCTCGCGGCGCCGATCGCATTGCAGGTTAACTCCGCTGCCGCTGTATCTCGGGATTTGACCATGTTCGGCTCCGAACGCCTCTTCACCGACGTCCAAAGCTATACCGAGGCCGGCAACAAGCAGTCGGGCGGCGAGGGCGATCGTTGGACCGCCGACTGGACAGCGAAGCGGCTGTCCAGTGCCGGATTCGAAGTCGAACGCCAGACGTTTGACGTGCCTTGGTTCGAGGCCTCGCGCTGCGACCTCAGGCTCGGCGACATCACGATACCGCTCGTCGCACAACCGCTCGCCATCGAAACCGGCGAGGCTGGACTCGCTGCGCCGCTGCGCCTCGCAGAAATTCCTGAACGCCTCGACGGCGCGATCGCCGTAGTGCGCCTGCCTTTCCGCCGCTGGTCGAGCCTCGTAGATCGTGCAGCGCGCGAGCCGCTCGCCGATGCGCTTGCGCGCGGTGCGAGCGGGGTCATTCTCATTACGACCGGGCCGACGGGCGAGGCCTTGCTCCTCAATGTCCCGGCCGGTCATCCCGTATCGGAAAAGCCACTTGCCTTGCTCGCGCCGCGACTCGCCGCCCCGGTGATTGAAGCCGCGCGCCACGGTGCCGCGGCGAAATTAGCGCTGCGCGGGCGCGGTGGGGCTCGGGCAGCTCAGAATATAATCGGGCGACTCGTTCGCTCCGGCCGCCCTTGGCTCGTCGTCTCGACGCCGCGTTCAGGCTGGACCGATTGCGCCGGCGAGCGGGGGCCGGGCATCGCGATGTGGCTCGCGCTCGCCGACTGGATGCCCCGAGCGTTTCCCCAGCACAGCCTGCTCTTTCTGTGCAACAGCGGGCATGAATATGAGAATCTCGGTGCGAGCCATATCGCCGACAAGTTTGGTCCAGCCCCCAGCGAGACGGCTTTCTGGTTGCATCTCGGCGCCAATGCCGCAGCACGTGACTATCAGGAAATGCCGGGGCGCTTGCTGCCGCTGCCGAGTGCCGATCCCTATCGTTTTCTCATGACATCGCCCGAATTCGTTGCGCGTGCGCGCGAGATATTCAAAGGCCAGCCAGGGTTGGAAATGGCCTATCCTTCGGCGGAAGGCACAGCGGGCGAACTCTCGGAAGTGATAAAGGCCGGCTACACACGTCATGCTGGCATCTTTGGCGCACACCGTCATCACCACGCTGTGACCGACGATTTATCTACCGTCACACCTGACCCGCTTGCCGCTACGGCGCGGGGCGTCCGCGACCTGCTGAGCGCCGTCGTCTCCTAAACCCGTGACCCACCTGCAATGACATTGCGCTTTCCGGCTTGACTCGCTCGCGTTTTCTGCACAAAATTATCGATAATAATTGCGATAACAAAATGGGGAGAGTGACCATGGGACGCAGGGCGAACCTTCTTTTCTGCACGGCCGCAATTTGGGTAGCCGTCGCTCCGCCTGCTTTCGCGCAAGACAGACCGCCCGAAGCTCTTCCGGACGCGGCGGAAGCGAACGATGACGGCGCGATCGTCGTGACGGCGCGGCGCCGCGAGGAGCGGCTCGCCGACGTTCCTACAGCCGCTTCTGTCATCGATATCACCTCACTCACCGATCGCGGCGGCGCAAGCGGCAGCGGCGAATTGCTAGCAGACCAGCCGAGCGTCAGGTTCAACAATCTCAGCTCATCGATCACTTCCGAGATTTCGATCCGCGCCTCGTCGACCGCGCGCGCGACCAATGGCGATCCCAGCGTCGGCCTGTATCGCAACGGTGCCTATATCGCCGGTGGTCCCGTGGGCGGGCGAAACTTCACCCGCCTCGATCTCCTCGATATCGGCCGGGTCGAGGTGCTGCGGGGGACACAGGGCGCACTCTATGGCCGCAACGCGGTCGGCGGCGCGATCAATATCATTTCGGCCGAGCCCGAATTCGATCTCTCAGGCTGGGCGAGTGCGCGCTACGGCTTCGAGAATAACAGCTTCCAGACGCAAGGCGCGATCAATGTTCCGCTTGCCGAAGGTCTTGCGATCCGTCTCAGCGGCGATCTCGTCGAGCAGGACAAGGGCTTCTTCTACAATCCGGACAACGACGTCTATTTCGACCAACAGAAGGGTCATGGTCTGCGCGGCCAGATCCGTCTCAAACGCGGACCCGTCGACGCGATCATCATGGCCGAGACCCAGCGGCTGATGACCCCGGCGGTTCATTATCAGATTTCCATCCCCGCCGGCACGCCAGGCTTCCCGGGGGGATATACCCAGGATCGCTTCCGCTATCCCTGGAACACGGCGCCCCGTGCCAGCCAGGATGTCGATGGACTGCAGGCGATTATCCGCGTGGACTTGGGCGGCGCCGACCTCACCTCGACAACATCCTTTCGCACGCGCCACTCGGAATATGACCTTGACAATGACGCGGTGAGCCCGGCCGAACTTGCGCGCGCGCGCGCTGCAGGTCAGATCGGGGCGCTAACCCCGCTCGACCCGAGCGGCGCCTCCTATGTCGTCGACACCACCGACAATTTCTCGCAGGACATCCATGTGACGGGCGCGAGCGACCGTCTGACCTGGCTCGTGGGCGCCGAGATGCTGCTGCTCGACAGCGATTTCTCCGTGACGACGACGCGCACGCCGACGCTTGCCAATCCTTCTCCGGGCAACATCGCCCCCGCCCGGCTCCATTTCGAAAGCTATGCGGCTTATGGTTCGCTCGGTTTCGATATCACCGACAGCCTCAACTTGACCGGCGAGCTCCGCTATACACGCGACAGCCGGAGCATCAGCGCGCGGCTCTATGATCTCGCGACAGGCCTGCCAACAGGCGGGTCATCGCGGATTATCGACGACAACATCAGCGCCGACAATCTCTCCTACAATGCGACGCTTTCGTACAAACTTACTCCAAATATTCTCGCCTATGGCAAGGTCGGCAGCAGCTACCGCGCCGGCGGTTTCAACACGCGCCTGTCCGATCCCCGCGCTCCGAGCCCGGTACAGGTACTGTTCGGCAACGAAAGCAGCACCTCCTATGAGGTCGGCATCAAGGGCAGCCCGGTGCGGCGCGGCTATTTCGCAATCGCGGGATATTATACCGAGCTCAAGGATCTGATCGCGCAGGTCGACGATGGATGCGCGCTGACAAACGCGGCCTGCCCGGTCGCCGCGGTCGCCTATCTCACTAATGCCGGTAATGCGAAGAGCTGGGGTATCGAGGCAGAATATAGCCACGGATTCGACCTTGGAGAAGGCGACGGCCGCCTCGCGCTCAGCGGCTCGCGGCAGGGCGGCAAGGTCAAGACGGGCCGATACGACGGTCTCGATCTCGCGCAGGTTCCCGACTGGCTCGCCTCGGCGAACCTCAATCTTCGCTATCCGGTCACCGGCGACGTTGCCTTGACGAGCAATGTGCTTGTCAGCGGACAATGGGGTGGCAAGCAGGAGCTGACCGCAACGTCGGTCGACCTCGACAATTATGTCCTCGTCAATCTTCGCATCGGCGTCGACTTCGGAAAGGTCAATGTGAGCGCCTTCGCGAACAACCTCTTCGACAAGCTCTACTATGTTGCCCAGGCGCCGACGATCAACCGTTACAGCCAACCCCGGGTGCTAGGCGTCGAGGGCCGCATTTCTTTCTAGGGGATATGCTTGCCCGCGGCCTGCGGCCGCCAGCCGAGACGAAAGGGACGGCGAAATGCGGCAATGGGTCATGGCAGCATGTGCTGGAGCCGCGACGCTGCTCGCTTCAGCATCCGCCGCGGCGGCGGTTGCCCCTCCGCAAGCGACGCTGGCGCAGGGGCGACTAACGGGCGCTGCAGAGGCAGGAGTCGAGCGTTTTTTCGATATTCCCTTCGCTGCGCCTCCCGTAGGCGCGCTCCGCTGGCGCGCGCCGCAGGCTCCGCCGCGCTGGGCGGGTATTCGCAATGCCGCGAAGTTCGGACCCGCTTGCCCGCAGATGGTGCGGCCTGCGCTCGTCGCCGGTGGAGTAGCGGATGATCAATCCGAAGACTGCCTACAGCTCAATATCTGGCGCCCGGCCGGCGCGCGGAAACTTCCCGTCATGGTCTGGATCCATGGCGGTGCGCATGTCATCGGGTCGGGTACGTTCCCGGCTTTCGACGGTACAGCCTTCGCAAGGCAAGGGGTCATTCTTGTCACGATCAACTACCGGCTCGGCGCACTCGGCTATTTTGCCCACCCGGCTCTGAGCGCAGCCAAGCCGCGTCGCGAGGCGCTCGCCAATTATGGCCTCATGGACCAGATGGCCGCCCTTCGCTGGGTCCAGAAAAATATCGCAGCCTTTGGTGGCGATCCGGGGAAGGTCACTTTGTTCGGCGAGTCCGCGGGGGCAATCGGCGTGACGACGATCCTCGCCCACTCCGAAGCCAAGGGCCTGTTCGCGCGCGCCATCGTACAGTCGGGCGTCGGCCTACTCGACCCGCGCCCGCTTATCGAGCAGGAAGCGCTAGGCACGGCATTGGCGGCTCGCGCCGGCGCGCCGCCTTCGGCGACGATCGACGCGCTCCGGGCGCTTTCGGCCGACGCGCTCGTCGCGGCCGGCGATGTCCGGACGCCGGGCGCGATGGTCGGCCCCATTCTCGACGGCGAGCTGGTGCGCGAAGCGCCATGGCGCGTTTTTGCGCGCAGTGAGCCGATCGACGTGCCGCTCCTCGTCGGCGCTAACAGCAACGAAGCCAGCGTAATCCTCGCCATGGGCGTGCCGCCGGCGGCCGCGCTCACCTATCTCGGGCCCGACCAGGCGGCGGGCCGCGCCGCCTATGGCACCGGGCTCGCCGATGACGAACTGGCCCGCCAAATACTGGGCGACGCCTGGTTCGTCGCACCGTCGCGATGGCTCGCGGCGCGGACGTCCGCCGGCGCGCCGTCCTACCTCTATCATTTCGACTATGTTGCAGCAGCGCGCCGCGATCGGGCGAAGGGCGCCGGGCATGGCTCCGAAATTCCCTATATTTTCGGGACGCTGGGCTATTTCGCTTCGCTCGCCGGCCCCGTCGACGACGAGGATCGCCGCTTCGGCGAAGGCGTGTCCGCCTGCTGGGTCGCTTTCGCGAAGAATGGCGTACCCGACTGCGCGCTGGTGCCTGACTGGCCCCGGTACCAGCCGACTGACGACCGTCTCGCACATCTCGCGCCCCGGTCAGCCGTCGTCGCCGGTTTTCGCAAGGCGCAACTCGACCACCTGCTGAAAATCCATTTCGCGGCAGGCCAACCCAGGCCTTAGCCCGCTTGGCCAAACAGGCCCACCGTTTCGAAACGTGCAACGAAGCTGGGAGAGATAAAATGTCTGGACGACGGAAATCGATATGGCTTGCCGCCGGCGCCGCATTGGTCGGCGTAGCGGTTTTTGCGGCGCAAAGTGGCTTCGGGAGCAGCGACGGCGGCGAAACGCGTCCGATGGTCCAACTGCCACCCGCGCCGTCCGCCGCCAAGGCGACGGCATCCGCTGCGTCGGCGCTCGCGACCGCAAGCCTCACAACGACCGTCGGCGGTTACACCTATGACTGGACAGCGCTGAAGGCCGCGATCGTCGCTGACACCGAAGTCGCTAGTGGCTATTTCATTGTCGGGAACGCGTCCGATCCCACTTATCTTTTCGAATTCGACAAGGGCAGTTTTGGCATCGACCGGGTGACACCGCTCGCCTCGGCTTCCAAATGGTTTGCTGGCGCGCTCGGCATGCGCATGGTGCAGGCGGGCATTGCCACGCTCGACGATCCGATGCGGCCACCACTCGCCTTCTGGACGACGAGCGGAACGAAGAAGGATGTCAAACTCAAGCATACGCTGTCGATGACATCGGGCTTTAATGCGAGCCCGCTCGTCGGCGGCTGCCAGCTTCTCCCGACTTTTGGTCTCTATAACTGCGCCAAGAGCATCCACGACCTGCGCTACGACATCCTGCGCCCGGGCAATGCGCCTGGTGCTCAATATAGCTACGGTCCTCACGGCATTCAGGTCGCAGGGGCGTATTTGGAGGCCAAGGATACAAGCATAGAACCAGGAACGTCGCCAGCACGCGAGCGGAACTTCCACGAACTGTTTGCGCAGCACGTCACCATCCCGCTCGGGATGTCAAGCACCACGTGGTACGATCCCCACCCCCCCGCGACCGTCCCAACCAATCCGTGGGTGGCCGGCGGCGCCTTCTCCACGCCGCGCGACTATGCGAAACTGCTGCGCGCGTTCCTCGGCGGCAGCTTCATCACCAACATGACGGCCTTCACGCAGCCGCGCACGATCGGACTGCCGCGTGTTTTCGTTCCGGCGAGCACAGTGAACTGGGAATATGCGCTCGGCTCCTTCGTCGAATGCGACACGCCCTCGGCGTGCGCGACGTCGAAGATCAACTCTTCGCCCGGCGCCTATGGCTGGACCGGCTGGATCGATCGCGAGACCGGCTATTATGCCCTGATCGCGACCGAAATATCGAGCGGAGGCGACCGCAAGGGCGTCGAGCTCGAGCAGGTCATGCAGGATCTGATCGAGGATGCGATTGCGAACCGCACTCCGGCGCCCTGACCTGATCGGCAAAACTTCGCCTATGGTGCCTGGGCCAGGCCGCGCCGTGAGGTAGCGGTCTGGCTCAACGGAGGGGGCTGGACACCGCGTGGTTGTGCTGACAGCCGGCTTTCGAAGGGCATGAAGGACCGCTTTCTCGATCATGGAGCGGTTCAATACGAACGCGAGTAGAGCAAGTAGAACCGAAGGCGGACCATCTCGCCCTGCGCATCTTGCTCGAGCGTTCGGCGCGACGCATGACAGCGCCAAACGCGGTGCCGCAACTATGCCCTAAGACTTAGTTCCGCTCGATAACTCGCCGCAGCCGATCAGCGATGATCAAAAGGTCGCCGAGGCAGGACCGCACCAGCACGATGGCTGCGAGAAGTGCCACGACTCTTGCGCGATGGTCAGGCGACGTAAGCACCTCTACCACTCGCTATCAAGGTTCCGTCTGCAGACACAATCCGCGTCCCGGCTATGCTTATCTGCCGACCCAGTTTGACCGGCCTGCCGATCGCCCGCATCAGCCCTGGCAAGGCCGGTCGGTGAAAATCGACGTGCAAGTTTGCCGTAGCCCGCGCAGACCCTCCCATGGCAATGACCGTGTAAAGGCCGGTAAGATCGATCAGCGCCGATAAAATGCCACCATGCGCTGCGCCGACCGTCGGATTTGAGATTATTTCGTCTCGCCAGGGCATTGAGATCACCAACTCGTCGGTGCCGACCTCGGCGATCCTGAGCCCGAGCCAGCGGTGGAAAGGCGCAAGCAACAGCAGCTCCCCCAGTTCCTCAAGCCCAGGGGCGACCCGTGGGGCGTTCATGACTTCATCTCCATTTCATGGGTGCTGAGCAAAAACTCCACAATTGACTTGCCAAACGCGTCATTCTCGTCGCCCACCACCATATGGGTCGCATTCGCGATGTCGCTATATGCCATATGCGGGACCAATCTTCGGAAATGCTTGACGGCTTCCAGCGAAACTAGGTCGCTCGACCCACCGCGGATCAGATGCACAGGCAAGGCTAAACTGGCAGCGGCGGCGCTCAGTTCGCTGCGGCCATTGTCGCTTGAGACACCGCCTTGCCGCGTAACTCCTTCGATGAAGGTCGGGTCCCAATGCCAATAGAAGCGCCCATCGTCCTTGCGGCGCAGATAGTGGGCGAGCCCAGGCGAGGCCTTCCGGCTAGGCCGATGGGGCAGATAGTCGGAAATGACCTCAGCGGCCTCCTCCACCGACGCAAACCCTTCGCGCGCATGGGCCGCCATGAAACCGACCACGCGGGCAACGCCGCTCGGTTCCATCTGCGGCGTGACGTCGACCAAGGTAAGCGATCCAAAACTCCCCGGTGCGCGGTTTCCCTCCGCAATGATCCCAGCCAGCCCCCCAAGCGATGCGCCGATCATCGCCGGCTTTCTTCGCATCGCCGCAGCGATCTCAACGAGATCGGCCGCGAAATCGGAAATGTCATAAGCCCCATCACTGGCCCAAGCGCTCTCGCCGTGCCCGCGCATATCGACGGCGATCGTCCGAAAACCGTGGCTCGCGAGTTGACGGGTCACCGACTTCCACGCCCGGCGGGTCTGGCCGCCGCCGTGCGCCAAAATCACCGGAAAGCCCAGTTCCGGTCCATCGATCGACGCCGCGATTGCATGGCCCGCTTTTCCCGCAAGCGTGATCGTCCGATCATACATTCAGGCATCATACTGTATCATATCTTACAGTAAAGCATGTTCATATGCCGATAGTGGCTTTACAGTTTCAGCCGATGGTCGACTTTCGCAGCACCAGCGATGCTTCTCTCGGGAAAAGTCTTCTGACGGACTCAGACGAGTTTGTCTTTGTCATCGAAGAAGTGCCACGCAAACTTCGCCGCTTGTTCGACGCCTCAATGGCGCGCTTCGGATTGACCCGAACCCAGTGGCGCGCGCTCGTCTATATTTATCGGACCCCGGGCATTACCCAGACCGATCTCGCCAAATGCTCGAACTGGAGCGTGCCAGCGTTGGCCATGTTGTCGACCAGCTGGAAAGAATGACGCTCGCGGAACGGCGCGCTGCCAAGGGCGACCGGCGCGTCTGGGAGCTTCATCTCTTACCCCGAGCGATCGAAATCCTGCCCCAGCTGCGCGCCGAAGCCGACATGATCTACGCGCGGCTGCTCCATATGATTTCACCGAGTGAAATACGCGCGGTCCGCGCATTGCTGACGAAAATGTCAGGCAATCTCGAAAGCGGATCGGAAGACATGCCTCCTCGATAGAAGCATTGAAAGATTTGAAATAGCCGACGCCATTCATCGTCAGCAAGCCGATTTCCCCAATTGGCGCCGCTCGCGTTTGCGGCGGCGCACCGCCGCCGTTCTGCCCCCTCTGCACCAAATCGCCAGCACTGACGACTAACGAATTGCGAATATGGCGGCAGGGACGTGGTTCATAACATACGGAATGTCGGCGCCAGTATCGCGAGCGGATCGTTTCTCTGTGACGGCATGATTGTCGCGCCCTGCTCCATGCGCACCCTTGCGGCGATCGCCAATGGGCTCTCCGACAATCTGATCACCCGAGCTGCCGACGTCATGCTCAAGGAGCGTCGTCCATTAACGCTCATGGTGCGAGAGACGCCCCTGAACCTTGCCCATCTTCGAAACATGGCAGCCTGTACCGAAATGGGGGCGATAATTTTCCCACCCGTCCCGGCGTTCTACGCTCGGCCATCGTCGATCGACGAAATCGGGTCCTCGACCAGTTCGGCATCCATCGGGCCGCCGATCGCCGATGGACCGGACTGAAGGGCGCAGAAGTGATGCCTCTGGCGCAGGCGGATAAATCGGAAAGGACAATTTGATGGCGGCAGTGCTGATGCGCCGGGAGCTATTGGGCGCCGGGGTTTTTTGCGCGGGTCTGGTTGGAGCCTCCCGCTTCCGGTCAGGAAGTGCGGCGGACGAAGAGGCCGTTCTCGTCGTCAGCCAGCCAAGGGTTGAGGAAAGCGAGCGTTTTGCCGCGTCCCTCATATCGTCTTCGAAAAAGTCTCTCGCGCTGGATGTCGGAAGCGGGCTGGATGAGTTGCTTGGCGACTGGCCCCGCGGCGCGCAGGTGATTGCAGGCCTGACCTCCGACCCCGCTGCAATGATTGCGGCCCAGTTGCTCATCGAGAGTGGAGCGGAGCCTTTGCTTCGATGGGAACATTCCTATGAGGCGGGCCGCTGGACACACCGCATCGGCGCCGCCCCCGGCTTGGGCGCGCTCCCGCAATATACTTGGCCCGCCGTCGTTGCGCAGAAAGTTCGCGATGAGCTGGACGGCCACAAATCATCACCGCGCCGGGCCGCGTGCATTTCGGGGGAATGTGCACTCGCCTCGAATAGCCCCGGCCTACTTGTGACCTGGGCCTTTCGGCTTGCCGGAGAAACGCGGTGAGGCCGCCGCTGCCCGAGGGAATTGCGGCGGCCGACTTTTCACGGGCCCTCGATGAACTCGCAGGCGTCGTCGGCAAAACCTGGGTTTTCGTCGACGAGCTTCCGCTGTCGACTTACCGCGACGCGTATTCGCCGCTTGCCGATGGCACTCTGCTTCCTTCTGCCGCCGTCGCTCCGGAAAGCGTCGAACAGGTGCAGCGGATCCTTGCCATCGCCAACAGCTTCCGATTGCCGATCTGGACCATCGGGACTGGACGGAACTTCGCATATGGCGGGCCGGCACCCCGCAAATCCGGATATCTTGTCCTCGATCTGAAACGGATGAACCGGATCATCGAAGTCAACGAAAAATATGGATATGCGCTGGTCGAGCCGGGCGTTTCCTACATGCAGCTTTATCGCCACCTGCAGCGGATCGGCAGCAAATTGTGGATCGATCCGGCAGCGCCCGCCTGGGGCGGCGTCATGGGGAACGCGCGCGAGCATGGCGCCGGCTACACGCCCTATGGCGATCACTTCATTATGCAATGCGGGATGGAAGTTGCCGGCCTCCATGAACTCCTTCGACCAGGTGTAATACAGGCTCTGGGCGATCCCTTCCTTGCGGCACAGCTCGGCAATGCTGTCCTCGCCGCGCAAGCCTTCCAGCACGATCCGGATCTTGTCTTCGGCCGAGAAGTGCCGACGTGTCGCACGCCGGATGTCCTTCACCACCCGCTCCGCGGGAGCCTTGGGCGGCGATTTTTTTAAGGAGGATTTGGGCTTCATCTTCGTTCCTTCGTCACTACGACGAAGCCCAAATCCTCCTTAAACCACAACCTCAAATCTGTGCCATTGGCCCTGACGGCGGACACCGATGTGTGATTCTGCCAGCCCGCGCGCGCGGGCAGGAGATTTGGAAGCGATCGCCTCAATGATTTCATCATGTTCACGTGCGGTATCGGCCATGAAATGATTGAAACCACCGGCTTGGTTGATGAAGAAATCAGACATGTCAAAATTGCTGTTCTGCCGCGCGTCGAGAAAGGGCGACTGAGCCATATCGTGGATGAGCTGATGGAAGGCACGGTTGAGTTCGCAATAAATTACCGCGCTGCGCGGCTCGTCAAAGTCGATCGTGAGAATACGTGCTTGCAGCGCGCGCAAATCGCGCGTTTGCGAATCGGTCCGACGCGCTGCCGCCAGTTCCGTCAGCAGTCCCTCGAGCCTTTCAAACATGATATAGAAATCTGCGATCTGGTCATAGCTTGGATTTATCACCTCGCAACCGACCTGCGGAATTATGCGAACAAATCCTTCCGAACTCAAACGGTTGAGCGCGGCCATGATCGGCTGGCGGCTCGCTCCGGTATCGCTCACAAGATCCTTGACCGACAGCCGCTGGCCAAAATTATATTGCGCGCCAACCATTCGGCTAACGAGAAGATCGTAAATTTCATCCTTCTTGTTCACTCGAATTGTCTCCAACTTTGGCGCTGCTACGCACGCCGCGAATATCCCCCTTGATTCAGCAAGAACGCAAGAGTCAGTCGTTGGCGAACGGATCCGGCTGCAAGAGCTGTTCGCAACGGAAATCGACAGATTCACTCTGCATATTTTGTTCGGCGCAATCGATCGTGGACAGCAAGTCTTTTTATAAGCGCTTACCATGCGCGATCACGCGCCATATTCGCCAAACGAATGATCGCCGCCAGATGATCGTTCCAACTCTTCATTGCTTCGCGCTTCTCGTCCTTCCAGTCGTGGCGCTGGTAGATACCGGCGACGCCCGCGCGGGAACCTCCGACGTGATTGAGCACAGCTTCGGTCACTTCAAATCGAACGCCTAGCCGTTGAAACCCGGTTGCAAGAGTTCGTCTCAAGTCATGCAGTCGCCAGTCCGGTAACGGTTCGCGGCCGTCTTGCGACATAAGCAGGTCGAGCTTGATCTTGCCTTTGCTATATCCGGTGAACCTTCCGCCCCTGGAGGTCGTGAACATCCTGCCGCTACGCGGCCAGATAGCCGACCCGGCAACCTCGTCGAGGATCGCAACTGCAAGTTCGTTGAGCGGAATTCGGTTGGGCTCGCCATTCTTTGCCCGTTCGCCGGGCAGGGTCCATAGGAGATCTTTACGGTTGAGTTCCTCCCAACGCAGCGACGAAACCTCCTCTCGTCGCTGACCGGTGACGATCAGAAGGCGGATGATGGGTCCGAAACAGGAATGCGTGTTTGGCGCCGCCATCCAGATGCGGCCAAGCTCCTCGTCTGAAAGCCAGCGATCGCGAGGTTTGACCGGGGGCGGGGTTTCCATGCCTTCCATCGGACTCCGATCGATATCTCCCCGGCTGACGGCCCAGCGCAAAAGGCGGCGCAAAACAGCGAAGACGTTACGGATATTTGCGATCTGCGCGCGCGGCATGCGGTCGAAGACGGCAACGATGTCGATTCGCGTAAGATTGGGAAGGGGCTTTGATCCCAAGACCGGCTTTACATGCAGCTCGAGGCTGCGCTTGACGAGGCGCCTCCAGCCTTCTCCAACGCAGGCCTCAGCGAAGCGATCAGAGTAATTATCGAAGGCTAGATCGACCGACTCTCGCCGTCGTTGCCGCTCTGCTTCGCCTGGATCGATTCCCTGGGCGATCAGAATAGCCAGTCGCTCCGCTTCGGCTCTGGCGGTGGCTGGCGTCCATGGCGAGCCATGGCTGCCTATCGTGTAGCGACGCGTCTTAGATTCGCGACCGCCCATTCGGAATTGCAACACGTAAGACACGGCGCCAGCTTTGGTTCGCTTTGCGCCAAAACCCTTTATGCTATCATCCCAAAGAATGTCATGTTGCCCGCTCGAAATGAGAGCATCGACCGACCGTTTTGTGATCTTTCCGCTTGCCATAAATTGGTCTCCCAATACGGCGTTTCCAGCAATCACCCGGCAATCACCGTGGCGGAAATTGCCGCGTAATTGGGGAAAAGATAGCATAGGGAGTGGCTATAAAAAACTAGCCTTTTCAACCCTATAGCACTCCTATATACGCCTCCAGCGAAAATACCAGACTTCATGGCCCTGCGCGCGCGCCTTCGCTTCATAGCGCGTTTCGGGCCAGCCGCCGGGGCGCT